>JAHJOK010000089.1 GCA_018820205.1 Alphaproteobacteria bacterium | reverse complement strand
GCTATGAATCATGGGCGAGCTCGTTCGAAACCGATTGCTGAAGATAGCGGCTACCCTGGCTTTCGCTAGAGCCCGTTCGTCACCGGACCGGTCAGTCACACCGGAATAGATAGCAGGCGTATATGGTAGGCCAGAATCGACCCAGCATGATGGCCAAATGCTACGACATAAAAACCCTGTCTGAGTTCCAGACCTTCAGGGATGTGCTTTACGGGCGGGTGGATGGGGCGAGACGGGCGCGCTCGGTTAGCGGTTCGCTTGACGCGCGGGGAGGGCGTTGATGTTGAACCGAGCCGGAAAACGCAGAGACCAGCCGTGTCGGCCGGCCTCCGGGCTTCGAGCGAGTGGCGTGTGATCAGCCGGTAACGCGGGCGATGGCCGCCGCCAATTGGTCAAGCCGCGCAGCGTCCAGCCCGGCGATATTCGCCCGCCCGCTTTCGACCAGATACACCGCATCCTCTCGCCGTAGGCGCAGCACCTGCTCGGCGGTGAGGCCGGTGTAGGAGAACATCCCGCGTTGTTGCGCGATATGCGCAAAGCGTTCAGCCAACCCATAGGGTGCAAGCGCTTCCACCAGCCCCTGGCGCAAACCGGCGATGCGCTCGCGCTTGGCGGCGACTTCCTGTTGCCAGAGCTGGCGCAGTTCGGGGTTGGCGAGAATCGTCGCCACTACAGCAGCGCCGTGAGAAGGCGGTGTCGACCAGAGGTTGCGCGCCACAGAGGCGAACTGGCTGCGCACATCGATCAGCGACTCGCCGTCAGCGGCAACCACGATCAACGCACCGGTGCGTTCGCGGTACAGGCCGAAATTCTTCGAGCAGGAACTGGTGATCAGCACTTCAGGCAACGCCGCGACAAACAGGCGGACGGCCCAGGCATCTTCATCCAGGCCGTCGCCAAAGCCCTGATAGGCGAAATCGAACAGCGGCAACAGCTCGCGGCGGCGCACGATCTCGAGTACCTGGCGCCAGTCGTCCCGGCTCAGATCGTAGCCGGTGGGGTTGTGACAGCAGGCGTGCAGCAGCACCACGTCACCGCTGGGGATCTGCTCCAGCGCGGCGAGCATGGCCGGCACGTCCAGCCTGTTCTGCGCGTCGACGTAGGGATATTGCTCAACCTTCAAGCGGGCCGCGGCGAACAGGGTTTCGTGGATCGGCCAGGTCGGGTCGCTGAGCCAGAGGCTGCGGCCCGGCAGGCACTTGGCGATGAAATCGCCCACCAGCCGCAGCGCACCGGTGCCGCCGGGTGTTTGAGTGCAGCCAGCACGGTGTTCGACCAGCGCCGGTGAGCCTTCACCGAGCACCAGCTGCAACAGCTGCTCGCCGAACAGCGGGTCACCATGGCCGCCGATGTAGCTTTTGGTCTGTTCGCTGTCGATCAGCCGCTGCTCGGCCAGCTTCACGGCCTTGGGAATCGGCGTCAGGCCGAGGGCATCCTTGTAGACGCCAACACCGAGGTCGAGCTTCGCCGGATTGGGGTCTGCTCGATACGCATCGAGCAGACCGAGAATCGGGTCGCCGGGCACCCGTGCCACGTCAGCGAACTGTTTCACTTGCGACCCTCGGCGTTTTTCGCGACCTCGTCGGTGCGCGCGGCCATGATGAAGTCGTTGCGATGCAGACCTTTGATCGAGTGGCTCCACCAGGTCACGGTGACCTTGCCCCATTCGGTGAGCAGGCCAGGGTGGTGACCCTCAGCTTCGGCGATCTCGCCGACGGCGTTGGTAAAGGCCAGGGCGTGCTTGAAATTCTTGAACAGGAAGACCTTCTCCAGCTCCATGTGGCCGTCGCGGGTTTCGATGTTCCAGTCCGGGATCTGCTTGATCAGCTCGGCCAGTTCGTCATCGGACACCTTGGGTGCGTCGGCGCGGCAGGCTTCGCAGTGGGCTTGGGTGAGGGCAGTCATGGCTTGGTCCTTGTGGTGAGTCATAAGAGTTAAGCAGCGTAGGGTGGAAAACCGCGAAGCGTTTTCCACGCGTCTGCTTCGGTCTTCACGACGTCGAGCAACAGCGCCATCCGAAACGATGGACGCGTGGATGAGCCTTCGGGGTCATCCACCCTACGCCGCTTTAGGTGGAAACTTCGGCTGGTGCAGGCCCAGCTTCATGGCGGTGCGGACGTGGGCCATGATGTCTTCATGGGCCACGTCGAACAGCCGCTTGAGCTCCGGCAGAACGAAGTAGACCGGCTGCAGGATGTCGATGCGATAGGGCGTGCGCATGGCTTCGACCACATCGAACACCTGGTGCTCGGGTTCGTCGGAAAGGCTGTAGAGCGTTTCCTTTGGCGAGGAAAGGATGCCGCCGCCATAGATGCGACGTCCGGCTGAAGTTTCCATCAAGCCGAATTCGATGGTCATCCAGTACAGCCGCGCCAGGTAGACGCGCTCTTCCTTGGTCGCCTTGAGGCCGAGTTGGCCATAGGTGTGGGTGAATTCGGCGAACCAGGGGTTGGTCAACAGTGGGCAGTGGCCAAAGATCTCGTGAAAGACGTCAGGCTCCTGCAGGTAATCCAGTTCTTGCGGGGTGCGGATAAAGGTCGCGACCGGGAAGCGCTTGCTGGCGAGCAGCTCGAAAAAGGTCTGGAAGGGAATCAACGCCGGAACCCGAGCGACCTGCCAGCCGGTGGTCGCGTCCAGCACGCGGTTGATTTCGCCCAGCTGGGGAATGCGGTCGTGGGGCAGAGCAAGCTGCTCGATGCCGTCCAGATACTCCTGGCAAGCGCGGCCGTCTAGCAGTTTCAGCTGACGTTCAATCAGTGTTTGCCAAACCGCATGTTCAGCGTCCGGGTAGTGGGTGTGACCGTGCGCGTCCGGCTCGCGGGCAACGTATTGCGTGGCTTTCATCTGACCTCCTGAGCGGGGCGGCCGCCTGAGTCTTTGTTGTTATGGATGCCTCATCTGACCGCGGCATCCGTGCCTTGGCGAGGCCGCAGCCGGCTTGAGGGGTGACGCTAGATGCTTCTGCCCGTAACGAAATGATTACGATAGGGTCTGATCGGGCGAATATGACCTTGCTCGACGTTGTTTCTGTCAAATAATCTTGACGAAAATCAACGGTGATCGGCAGAAAGTCCGCCGCCGCTTATAACAACAAGCCCAAAGGCACCCTTGCATGCGTATCAAGATTCATTGCCAGAACCGCATTGGCATCCTCCGTGACATGCTCGAACTGCTGGTCGACTACGGTATCAACGTGGCGCGCGGCGAAGTCGGCGGTGAGCACGGTAATGCGGTCTACCTGCACTGCCCCAACCTGATGAACCTGCAGCTTCAGGCGCTGCGGCCGAAGATCGAAGCGCTGCAAGGCGTGTTCGAGGTGCGCAAGGTCGGCCTGATGCCCAGCGAGCGGCATTCGCTGGAGCTCAATGCGCTGCTCGGCGCGCTGGAGTTTCCAGTGCTCTCCATCGACATGGCCGGTGCCATCGTGGCGGCCAACCGTGCCGCGGCGCAGCTGCTCGGGGTTCGCGTGGATGAGGTGCCGGGCATGAGCCTGTCGCGCTACGCCGAGGATTTCGAT
>JAHJOK010000003.1 GCA_018820205.1 Alphaproteobacteria bacterium | reverse complement strand
GCTCATCACCGCCAGCAGCAGGGCCGCCAGCACGGGGCTGGCGACGCTCTCCAGATCGGCTGCCAGCCGCGAGAGCGACAGCGCCTTGGTGTATTCGGCCTCGTCCGGAAGCAGGTCGGGGATCATGGCCTGGAAGGCCGGGGTGAAGGCGGCCGAAGCGACATAGAGCACGGTCATCAGGCCATAGATCTGCCAGGCTTCACCGACGAATGGCAGGCTGACCGCGACCCCGGCCCGCACCACGTCGAGAGAGACCAGCAGCGTCTTCCTCGGCAGTCTCGCCGCCAAGGCGCTCGCGAATGGCGCCACGCCGATATAGGCGACCATCTTGATCGCCAAAGCAGCCCCAAGGATTTCCCCGGCGCTCGCCCCCGCCAGATCGTGGGCCAGCAGCCCGAGAGCGACGGTCGCCATTCCCGTCCCCAGCAGGGCCGAAACCTGGGCCATGAAGAGGTGCCGGTAGGCGGAGTGACGCAGGGGAGAAAACATCAAAGGGTCACCTGGGGCACCACGGAAATCCCGGGCGATCCCGGAGGACGGCTCCCCCATCGTCGAGTCTCGCATACGGTCGTATTATACTCTAGGGGAGTAACGATGGGACATACGGTCACCGGCAAGAAAAAACTCGTGGCGCGCATCCGACGCATCGCCGGGCAGTTGGCTGCGATCGAGAGAGCCATCGAAACCGAAACGGATTGCTCGCAGGTTCTCCAGCAGGTCGCGGCGGCGCGCGGGGCGATGGGCGGGCTACTCAATGAACTGATCGAGGACCATCTGAGACACCACGTCGCCCATCCCGATCTGAGCGAGCATGACCGCCGGATCGGCACCGACGAGCTGATCGCCCTTATCCGCCGCTATTCCAGCTAGGCCAGGCGCATGAGCAGAACACGCTCCGAGGATACCGGCTGGCGGGCAAACCGGGATGCAGGATCCGGTATCGGTTCGACCCTGGATACGAACCGGCCCCCACTCGCGGAAGCCGGGCCGCGTGAGCCCGGCTCGGCCGCGATCAGCGACCGGCGCCCGGAGACGAGGCCGTGAGTTCCGATTCTCCCTGCACCGACGTCTGCCGCTTCGATGGTCGCACCGGCTGGTGCGTGGGCTGCGGTCGTTCGGTCCCCGAAGTCCGATCCTGGCGAAAGATGCCGCCGCGTACCCGTCAGCTCATCCTCAGGGACCTTACCAGACGCCTACGACGGCTGCAGGATCAGTGACCACCCTGGGCCGCTTCCATAGACGTTGCCGATACGGATCGCGTAGCACGCGCAGTAGCCTCATAGACAAGCTTCTTTAGGAGGCGCGGTCTCCGGAAAATATCGGCGCCCCAGCCACAGAGAAACGGAAACCAGCAGGATCAGTACCGGCACTTCGACCAGCGGACCGATGACGGCGGCGAACGCGACCGGCGAGGCCAGACCAAACGCGGCAATGGCCACCGCGATCGCCAGTTCGAAATTGTTCGAGGCGGCGGTGAAGGCCAGGGCGGTCGTACGCGGATAGTCGGCCTCGATCAGCCGACCCATGAGGAAGCTGACGACGAACATGACGAGGAAATAGATCGTCAGGGGGATGGCGATGCGCAGGGCGTCCAGTGGCAGAGCTACCACCTCCCCGCCCTTGAGGCTGAACATGACGACGATGGTGAACAGCAGCGCGACCAGGGTGATCGGCCCGATGCGCGGGAGGAAGCGGCGCTCATACCAGTCCGCGCCGCGACGGGCGATCAAACTGCGGCGGGTCAGGAAGCCGGCCAGGAAGGGAAGGCCGAGATAGACAACGACGGCGCCGGCGATGGCCCAGATACTGACGTCCACCACGCTGCCCTGCAGCCCGAACAGGGGCGGCAGGACAGTCAGGAAGACCCAAGCGTAGAGGCTGAAGAACAGAATCTGGAAGATGGAGTTGAAGGCGACGAGACCGGCCACATATTGGTTGTCGCCCCGCGCCAGCTGGTTCCAGACCAGCACCATGGCGATGCAGCGGGCCAGACCGATCAGGATGACCCCGGTCATGTATTCCGGTTGATCGCGCAGGAAGATCACCGCCAGCGCGAACATCAGCACCGGGCCCAGCACCCAGTTCTGGAACAGCGACAGGGCCAAGACCCGCTTGTCGGCGAAGACGCGCGGTAGATCCTCGTACCGGACCTTGGCCAGCGGCGGGTACATCATCAGGATCAGCCCGATGGCGATCGGGATGTTGGTCGTCCCGACCGAAAGGCTGTCGACCCCGTCGGCCAGGCCCGGCGCGATGGTCCCGAGCGCGACGCCCAGGGCCATAGCCGCGAATATCCACGCCGTCAGCCAGCGGTCGAGGAAGGACAGGCGGCGCGGCGGCTCCACAGCCGTGACGGGCGTGTCGATCATCGGGTCACCCGCCGCCCGGCGGCGTCGATGACGACCTCGCCGTCCTCCTTGATGAAGGGCTTGAGATCGCCGGCCGGCAGGAGGTCCAGCACGACTTCCGACGGCCGGCAAAGGCGAACGCCCAAGGGGCTCACGACGAGTGGGCGATTGAGCAGGATCGGATGGGCCTCCATCGCGTCGAGCAACTTGTCGTCCGTCAAGCCGGGAGACTCGAGGCCCAGTTCGGCGAAGGGTGTGCCCTTCTCACGCATCAGGTCTCGCAAGGGCGCGCCGGTGCGTTGGACGAGCCAGGCGACCATGGCGCGCGACGGCGGAGACTTCAGATACTCGATGACGTGGGGCTCGACGCCGACGTGCCGGATCAGCTTGAGCGCGTTGCGGGAGGTTCCGCAGGAGGGGTTGTGATAGATGATGACGTCCATGGAATTCCTCAGGCGCAGCCGGGTGCCAGCTCGGCGAGCAGGGGTTCGCACAGGTCAGCCCGGCCATCGCAGCAGTCCTTGAGCAGGAACAGAACCAGACCCCGCAAGCGGCCCAGGTCGGCGCGATAGATGATTGACCGGCTGCGACGCTCGGCGGTGATCAAATCCGCCCTGGAGAGCACCCCCAGATGGGCGGACAGGGTGTTGGCCGGGATCGCCAGTGCGTTCGCGATTTCCCCTGCCGGAAGACCGGCCGGTTCGTGGTGAACGAGGAGACGGAACGCCTCCAGCCGGGTCGATTGCGCCAAGGCGGCCAGTGTCAGAATCGCAGATTCGGTTTCCATATTTCCGTATTAGCCGAATTATGGATATATACAATCCGGTCATGGCCGTGTGGGATTAGGCTCGGGTTTCCGCCCTGCCCTGTCAGCGGCGTACGGCCCTCGAATACGACCCATCCGTTCGGGAAATTACACGGCGTAAACCCGAGGCAGAACGCTTCCCCCGTCGTGAGAGGGTCGATATCGGTGCTCGGAAAAGCCGGAACCACCAGTCAACGGCGGCGCACAGCGTTCCAACGCCGCAAATGTCCGTGCAAACTCCAGATGCGCGATTTCGGTCCGCCGATTTCCTGACAGTCTAACGGAACCCGCTGATCCACTCCTCCACCTCCGCGGTCGCCCCTGCCGCCGCGCGCTCAAGTCCAACCTTGCCCAGGATCGTGAGGTGCGAACTCGCCGTGTTCGGATGGCGAGACAAATCCATGCAGATCGACAACACCGCCTCGTGGAGCTGCCCCTTCTGACACAGGGCCAATGCCCTCGCCTTGGCTTCGCCGACATGCGTATTGACCCCGCCCGTCGAAGCCTCGGTGGTGGGCACGACGGCTTTCCCGGGCCCGACGAGGTGGTTGGCCCACAACTCCAGCACCGCCCGCTTTTCCGGCACATAGGTGTGGCGATCATACACGCTGGTGACGGCCGCCCCTTCGTTGGGCGTATGTCCGAGCACGAGCCCGACCACGAAGCGGCTGACGCCGTAGCGTCCGGTAAGCGTCGTCGCGCCGGACCGTCTGACGTCGTGGGGAGAGCCCACCGCCAGTTTTCTGCGTGTGCAGGTCCGCGCGAACGCGCGGGTGATGGCGTGCGGATCCAGATGTTGTCCCGGAGATCTCTCGGACGGGAAGAGGTAGGGACTCCCCGGATCAAGCGCCCAAGCCACCTCCAGGATCTCGAGTGCATCGGCCCCGAGGGGTACGACATGCTGGTGTCTGGCCTTGGCCCGCTCGGACGGGATCGTCCAAATTTTCGCGGCGCGGTCGAACTCGGTCTTGAGGGCTCCGGCGACCTCGGTGCGGCGGGTCAGCGTCAGCATCAACAGCTGGATCGCGAGTCCCATGACCGGTTCCAGGCGAGCATGGACTCCGGCCGTCTTTTCTCCCGGAGCGCGTGGCACCGAGGCCTCCGACGCCGCGTCCCAGAGGGTTCTGAGGGCCGCGTCGTCAAACATGCGTTCACGCGGCGTCAGCGCCAGCGGTCGGGCCAAGCCGAGCGCGGGATTGGCTTCGATCCGCTCCTCGAGCACCGCGAAGCCCAGAACCGCATGAAGCAGGGAGCCGATCGACGCCACGCTGGCGGCCGCCATGCCGGTCTCGGTTACCAGGGTCCGCATGAATATCTTGACGTCCGCGCGCCGGATCTCCGTGAACGGTCGTGAGCCCAGCCGCGGCTGAATGTGGTTGCGCCAGGTCTGGCGTTCGTTGTTGAGGGTGACGTCTCGCTTGGGCCGGCGACGCCCCCCGTGAAGCCCCACCGTCGCCGCCTGCCAATAGGCCTCGGCCAGCTCATCAAGGGTTTCGCCTGTTCGCGCCCGTTCGCGAGCCGCGGTCATCTCTGCGACGGGATCGCCCCCGTCGACGACCGATATCCGCAAAGCGGCGGCCTTCGACCGAGCCTTGGCGAGCGACAGATCCGGATAGGCCCCGAGGCAAAGACGCCGCCGCGTGCCGTTCGTAGCGACATAGCGGAATTCGAACTGCTTCAGCCCGGTTGGAAAGACACGAACGCCGAGCCCGCGACTGTCGCCGACGGACATCTCATAG
>JAHJOK010000025.1 GCA_018820205.1 Alphaproteobacteria bacterium | reverse complement strand
TCTTCACCTTCTTCATCGACTGGATGATCTTGCCCGGCATCGAACCGATGTAGGTGCGGCGGTGACCGCGGATCTCGGCCTCGTCGCGCATGCCGCCCAGGGACATGCGGACGTATTCGCGACCCGTGGCCTTGGCGATCGACTTGGCCAGCGAGGTCTTGCCGACGCCCGGAGGGCCGACCAGGCACAGGATCGGGCCCTTGAGGCTGTTGGTGCGAGCCTGGACCGCCAGATACTCGATGATCCGTTCCTTGACCTTCTCGAGGCCGTAGTGGTCTTCCTCGAGGATCGCCTCGGCCTTGTTCAGGTCGATGGGCTTCTGCTTGGTCTTGCCCCACGGCACCGACAGCAGCCAGTCGAGGTAGTTCCGCACGACGGTGGATTCCGCCGACATCGGGCTCATGTTGCGCAGCTTCTTGACCTCGGCGTCCGCCTTGGTGCGGGCTTCCTTGGACAGGCGCGTCTTACGGATGCGCTTCTCCAGCTCCATGATCTCGTCGCGCGAATCGTCGGTCTCGCCCAGCTCGCGCTGGATCGCCTTCATCTGCTCGTTGAGGTAATATTCGCGCTGGGTCTTCTCCATCTGACGCTTCACGCGCGAACGGATCTTCTTTTCGACCTGCAGGACGGAGATCTCGCCCTCCATCAGGCCGTAGACCTTTTCCAGCCGCTGGGGCACGACGACCGTTTCCAGCAGGGCCTGTTTGTCGGCGATCTTGACCGACAGATGGGCGGCGACGCTGTCGGCCAGCTTCGACGCGTCGGTGATCTGGGGGATGGAGCTGAGGGCCTCGGGCGGAACCTTCTTGTTCAGCTTCACATAGTTCTCGAACTGCTCGACCACGGCGCGCAGCAGGGCTTCGGCCTGGGAGGGATCGCCCAGATCGTCCTCGATCTCGACGGCCTCGGCCTCGAAATACTCCTCACGATCGGTGAAGCGGGTCAGGCGGGCGCGGCCCTTGCCCTCGACCAGCACCTTGACCGTGCCGTCCGGCAGTTTCAGCAGCTGCAGCACGGTGGCCAGCACGCCGGTGGGATAGATGGCGTCGGGCGACGGATCGTCGTCCACGCTGTTCTTCTGGGTGGCCAGCAGGATCTGCTTTTCACCCTTCATGATCTCGTCGAGGGCCCGCACGGATTTCTCGCGTCCTACGAAGAGCGGCACGACCATGTGGGGAAACACGACGATGTCCCGCAGCGGCAGGACGGGTAGAATCTTCGACTCAGACATTGATGCGCTCCTGGGCCATTGACGATCTCCGGCCCGCCGGCTCCGACGCCCCGCGATATGCAGCGACGCCCTGAACAGGCCCGTCGATTCCGACGGCGTTAGGATGAGTATGTGGCGCGTTCGGCGCAGGGTTCAAGCGTCGCCGCCCGACGATGCACAGGCGCGGGAAATTGCGGTCAAGCTGCATGGCTGTGCCACCTATTCATGGCAGCGCGATCGAACCGACCCGATCGCGCGCTGCAGGGGGTGGTTAAAGCCCGGTCGCCTCTGTGGCGCCCGCCGCACACAACCGCGTGTCGGCAACCGAACACAACCTTGGCCGTTTGACGGGCGACGACAACCACAGGGAGGCTATCATGCGCCACATCTTCATTCTGGCCGCAGCCACGTCGCTGCTGGCCCTCGGCGCCTGCAATCGCGACGCCGAAACCGCACCGGCCATGGACGAAACGGCGATGGCGGACGGAACCGCGACCGACGCGGCCATGTCCGCCGATCGGGCGAGCAGCGACGCGAGCGCCAGCGCGTCGAACGCCGGATCGGGTTCCGGCTCGGCCATGGCCGCCGGCGAGACCATGAACCCGGACACCTCGGGCATGACGACCGCCAGCGGACCCGGCCCGGTCAGTGATGCGAACCGTGACAGCGCGAAAGCCGAGGCCGAGGCCAGTAATCTTCATCCGCAACCGTCGGGCAACTGACGTCGGCGCCGCCTCTCGATCGCAAGGCGATGGAGAGGCGGCTGCAGGACACGCGCCGACGCTCTTCCGCTGCGAACGGGATGGGAAGGGCGGGCGGCGCGTTCCGGACCCTCGTCCGGATGAGTGAGATTGAATACCGTTTCGACGAAGGCTGAACGCTCCGCACGGAAGGTCTGACCGGGTGCTGTCGGCTCTGGACCGCGTTGCAGTCCCGAACCAGCGACGCTCTTAACGCC
>JAHJOK010000024.1 GCA_018820205.1 Alphaproteobacteria bacterium | reverse complement strand
CCGCGCGGGAGGCGATTTCGAAGGCCAGCACAGAGGAGTCGACGTCGTGATAGGCGCCGTCGATCAGGGTCGCCTTGAAGTCGATCAGCGGGAAGCCGGCCAGCAGGCCGTTGTCCTTGGCCGACTCGATGCCCTTCTGAACGCCGGGGATGTATTCCTTCGGCACCGAACCGCCGGTCAGCGCGCTTTCGAACACGAAGCCCGAGCCGGCCTCGCCGGGTTCGAACACCAGCTTGACGCGGGCGAACTGGCCCGTACCGCCGGTCTGCTTCTTGTGGGTGTAGTCGATCTCGCAGCGCTTGCCGAGGCTCTCGCGATAGGCCACCTGCGGCGCGCCGATATTGGCCTCGACCTTGTAGGTCCGCTTCAGGATGTCGATCTTGATGTCCAGGTGAAGCTCGCCCATCCCCTTCAGGATGGTCTGGCCCGACTCGTGGTCGGTCGAGACGGTGAAGGACGGGTCTTCCGAGGCCAGCTTGGCCAGGGCGACGCCCAGTTTTTCCTGGTCGGCCTTGGTCTTGGGCTCGACCGAGATCTCGATGACCGGGGCCGGGAATTCCATCTTCTCGAGGATGACCGGCGACTTCAGCGGGTCGCACAGGGTGTCGCCCGTGCGGGTGTCCTTGAGGCCGGCCAGGGCGACGATGTCGCCGGCGTAGGCTTCCTTGACGTCCTCACGGTTGTTCGAGTGCATCTGCAGCATCCGGCCAACACGCTCGCGCTTGTCGCGCGACGAGTTCAGCAGGTTCTGGCCGGTTTCCATCTTGCCCGAATACAGGCGGCAGAAGGTCAACGAACCGACGAACGGGTCGTCCATGATCTTGAACGCCAGGATCGACAGGGGTTCATCGTCCGACGCCTTGCGCACGACGGGCTCTTCGGTCTTGAAGTCGATGCCGGGGGTCGCGGGAATGTCCAGCGGCGACGGCAGGTAGTCGACCACCGCGTCCAGCAGCGTCTGCACGCCCTTGTTCTTGAACGCCGAGCCGCACAGGATCGGATAGAAGGCGCCGGTCAGCACGGCCTTGCGGATGCATTTCTTCAGCACCTCGATCGAAGGCTCCGTGCCCTCGAGATAGGCTTCCATCGCCTCGTCGTCGAGTTCGACGGCGTTGTCGATCAGGTACTGGCGGGCTTCATTAGCCTTATCGACCAGGTCGGCGGGGATCGGGCCGACGGTGAAGTTGGCGCCCAGGGCGTCGTTGTCCCAGACGACCGAGTTCATGGCGACGATGTCGACCAAGCCGGTCAGCGAGCTTTCGGCGCCGATCGGGAACTGGATCGGCACGGCCTTGGCGCCCAGACGATCGCGGATCGACTGGACCGAGGCGTCGAAGTCGGCGCCGATCTTGTCCATCTTGTTGACGAAGACAATGCGCGGGACGGAATATTTGTCGGCCTGGCGCCAGACGGTTTCGGTCTGCGGTTCGACGCCGGCGTTGCCGTCCAGCACCGTCACGGCGCCGTCGAGCACGCGCAGCGAACGCTCGACTTCAATCGTGAAGTCCACGTGGCCAGGGGTGTCGATGATGTTCAGGCGCTTTTCTTTCCAGAAAGCGGTGGTCGCGGCGGACGTGATCGTGATGCCGCGTTCCTGCTCCTGGTCCATCCAGTCCATGGTCGCGGCGCCGTCGTGGACTTCGCCGATCTTATGGTTCTTGCCGGTGTAATACAGGATCCGCTCGGTCGTCGTCGTCTTGCCCGCATCGATGTGGGCCATGATGCCGAAGTTGCGATAGTCCTCGAGCTTGTGCGTGCGGGCCATGGAAAGCGTGCCTTGAAGGTTTTCAGGACGCGGGGGGCGCCCTCGGGTGATCGTCGATGTAGCGGATAAGCGGGCGCGGGCGATTTAGCTGAAACCGCCCGCGCCGGATAGGCCTAGATAGTGTCGTTAGTGGGCGGTTTTAAGACGCCTACCAGCGGTAGTGGCTGAAGGCGCGGTTGGCTTCGGCCATCTTGTGGGTGTCTTCGCGCTTCTTGACCGCGGTGCCGCGGTTGTTCGAGGCGTCCAGCAGTTCGGCGGCCAGCTTTTCGGTCATGGTGTTCTCACCGCGCTTGCGCGCGGCGTTGACCAGCCAGCGGATGGCCAAGGCGCGGCGACGGTCGGGGCGAACCTCGACCGGGACCTGATAGGTGGCGCCGCCGACGCGACGCGAGCGGACCTCGACCGACGGCTGGACGTTTTCCAGGGCGGTGTGGAAGGTCGCGACCGGCTCGAAGTCCTTCTTCTTGTCGGCCAGGATTTCGAAGGCGCCGTAGACGATGTTCTCGGCGACGGCCTTCTTGCCCTCGTACATGACGTAATTCATGAATTTGGTGACGATCAGATCCTTGTATTTGGGATCCGGCAGGACTTCGCGTTTCTGGGCGCGGTGACGACGGGACATGAGGTGGGCTCTTTGCTTCTGTTTCTGGATCCCGGCCTTCGCCGGGATGATCTCTCACTGCGTTCGGATTACTTCGGACGCTTGGTGCCGTAGTGCGAACGGCGCTGCTTGCGGTCCTTGACGCCTTGCGTATCGAGCACGCCGCGCAGGATGTGGTAGCGAACGCCGGGCAAATCCTTCACGCGGCCGCCGCGGATCAGGACCACCGAGTGCTCCTGCAGGTTGTGACCCTCGCCGGGGATGTAGCACACGGCTTCGTAGCCGGATTTGGCCAGGCGGACCTTGGCGACCTTACGCAGAGCCGAGTTCGGCTTCTTGGGGGTCGTCGTATAGACGCGGGTGCAGACGCCGCGACGCTGGGGCGAACCCTCCAGGGCCGGCACCTTGTTGCGCACGGGCTTGGGCTTGCGGGGCTTGCGGATCAGTTGGTTGATCGTAGGCATCGTAGAGACAGTCTCGACTTCTGATGGAGGCGTGTGCCTGTCGGCCGGGGCGCCTCGGTTTCCTTCTTTTGAACGGCCCTGATGAGCCGCCCGGGATCGTTCGAGACCGGATGCGGGACGACCAAACGAAAAAACCGGAACGCGCGCTTTGGGCGTTCCGGCGGGCACAGCCCGTCCGTTCAATTGTCACGATCAGGATGAACCACGGAAATGGCCCGCCTCGAAAGTCCGGCGCGTTTACGCTTGGAGTCCCGTCAGGTCAAGGCCATAGGGCGCGTCCTACTCCGCCACGGGCTCGGTCAAATCGAACTCTACGCGGAAATGTCGGTTCGCGCGACGAAGCTCGTAGGCGAACATCCGATCGGGATGCACCTCCATCGCCCAGACATTGGTGGTCGAAACCGCCGCGTCGCCTGCGTTGAACAATTCGATCGAGAAATCGTCGACCGGGAATTCCTGACGCATCACCGTGCCCGCCGTCGTGGTGTCGCCGCCGTACCAGTGCAGACCGTCGGGCCTGCCTTGCGGATCGCGATGGTCGTGTTTCAGCGTCAGGCCCGCCGCAGTGCGGGTGACCACCCAGGTGCGCGAGCGGTCCTCGCCGACGGCGAACGGGATCCGCACCTCGTTCGCCGAGCAGTCGCGAACGTGCATCAACAGACGTTGGCCGGCGAAATTCGCATCGGCAGCGTCGGTCGTGACCACCCGGCCTTCGAACCGTTTCCCGCACAGGGCATTCAGGTTCGCCATGAAGGCGTCCTGAGGCGAGGACGGCGCGGGGGCCGTGGCGCAGGCGGCCAGCATGACGCAGAGAGCGGCGAAAAGTGCGATCTTCATGGGACGAGCCTGCGCTTCAGGAGTCTCGTGCTCAATGCGCCAAGACGCCCGTTGACTTCCCAACGTCCCTGAGTATGTTCCGCGCCTCTCATTTTCACGGCTCTAACCGCCGTCGCAAAGGTAATTTCCGATGGCAAAGCCCGCCTCCATCAAGATCCGACTGAACTCGACGGCCGACACCGGCTTCTTCTACGTCACCAAGAAGAACGCCCGCACGATGACCGAGAAGATGGTCGTCAAGAAATACGATCCCGTCGTGCGCAAGCATGTCGAGTTCAAGGAAGGCAAGATCAAGTAAGGTTCACGCCTGAAGCGATTTTAAGCGCCCGGTCAGCGATGGCCGGGCGTTTTGCTGTCTGCTCCGTGTCGCGCAGCGATGGGGAGGAGACGTTCAGGCCGCCCGCGCGATGACCCGGTCGCGGCCGGTGGCCTTGGCCTCGTAGACCCCCTCGTCCGCCCGCTTCAGCAGGGCGTCCGGCGTGTCGCCGGCTCCGGTCGAGGTGGCGACGCCGATCGAGATGGTCACCGTCAGATGCTCCTGTCCGCCCATCACGCGGAAGGGGGTCTCGCCCACATCGCGGCGAATGCGTTCGGCGATGCGGTGGGCGTCCTCGATCCGGGTTCCGGGCATGACCACGACGAACTCCTCGCCGCCGAACCGGCAGGGCAGATCGACGGCCCGGACGTTGGTGGCCAGCCGCACCGCGAACTCGCGCAGCACTTCGTCGCCCGCGTCGTGGCCGAAGCCGTCGTTGACCTTCTTGAAATGGTCGATGTCCAGCACCAGCACCGACACCGGCTCGCCGCCCTGGGCCGCGCGGTTGACGAAGGTCTGAAGCTGGCCGGCCATGTAGCGCCGGTTGTGCAGCCCGGTCAGGGCGTCGGTGACGGCCATCTCCAGGCTGTAGTCCAGCTTCTCCTTCAGGAAGTCGGTATAGCGTTTGCGCCGCACCTGGGTCCGGGCGCGCGCGGCCAGTTCCTCTGGGTCGACGGGCTTCATCAGGATGTCGTTGACGCCCAGTTCCAGCGCCTTGACCAGACGCGGCCGGTCGGCCTGATCCACCACCGCCAGGATGGGCAGATGCCGCGTGGCTTCGACCGAGCGAATCTGCGCAACCAGCCGGAGGCCGTCGAACTCGGCCGCCGCCACATTGACGATCATCAGGTCGATCGCGCCCTTTGACGCCGCGAGACCGGCCGCCGCATCGGTCTCCATGGCGGGTCGATGCTCGCGGGTCAGCTCCTGGGCGATTCGCTCGGCCTGCCGGGCGTTGTCGTCGACGATCAGGACCCGGCCGCCCGATCCGCGCAATCGTCCGGCGCCGTCGGTCGTGACGCCCAACCGGCGGCCGCTCTCCTCGCGTTCGCGCAGTTCGTCCATCACCAGTTTCAGCCGGGTCAGCGAGCGCACGCGGGCGAACAGCACCACGTCGTCCAGCGGCTTGGTGACGAAGTCGTCGGCGCCGGCCTCCAGCCCCTTGATCCGATCTTCGCGTCCGTCCAGCGCCGTCACCAGCACGATGGGGATATGGCTGGAACGGGGGTCCGCCTTGATGCGGCGGCAGGTCTCGAACCCGTCCATGCCCGGCATCATCACATCCAGCAGGATGATGTCCGGCTGTTCCGACGCCGCCAGCTGGACGGCCGAGGCTCCGTCCTGACACGTAAGCACGTCATAGTATTCCAGCGTCAGCTTGGCTTCGAGCAGACGGACGTTGGCCTCGACATCATCGACCACAAGGATACGCGCGGTCATCGGTGAACTATCCCACGGCTACAGGCTGGCCCAGGTGCTTTCGCACCGTTTCCAGGAAATGCATCACCGAGATCGGTTTGGAGATATAGGCCTCGCAGCCGCCCTGGCGGATCCGTTCCTCATCGCCCTTCATGGCGAAGGCGGTGACGGCGATGACCGGGATATGGGCCAGTTCCTCGTCGTCCTTCAGCCATTTGGTGACCTCCAGACCGCTGATCTCGGGCAGCTGAATGTCCATCAGGATCAGGTCGGGCATGTGCTGACGCGCCAGGGCCATCGCCTGCAGCCCCTCGCGGGTCTGCAGGGTCTGATACCCCTGCGAGTCGAGCAGATCATGAAACAGCTTCATGTTCAGCTCGTTATCCTCGACGATGAGGACTTTCTTGGACATCATCACCCGGTCTGTTCGCCTCGTCTGACGCGCACGATGCGCTCGGAGGCTTTTCGTCCTCTTGGGATTGGATCATGCCGATCCAGTCTTAAATTGGCGTGAAGTCGGAAATCCAAGCGTGGCCATAACCGCCATCTGTCGCGAATGCCTCTGGACCGGAGCGGACGCTGTCAAACGGTGCCCTTCCTGCGGTTCGCCGCGCGTCGTCTGCGATCCCGAACTGGACCGTATGTCGATCGCCCATCTGGACTGCGACGCCTTCTACGCCTCGGTGGAAAAGCGCGACCGGCCGGAGTTGCGCGACCGGCCGGTCATCGTCGGCGGCGGGGTGCGCGGCGTGGTCTCGACCTGCTGCTATATCGCGCGCCAATCCGGCGTTCATTCGGCCATGCCGATGTTCAAGGCGCTGAAGGCCTGTCCCGACGCCGTGGTCATCAAGCCGGACTTCTCGAAATACGTCCCGGAATCGGAGCGCATCTTCGGCATGGTCGGCGAATTGACGCCGCTGGTGCAGACCCTGTCGCTGGACGAGGCCTGGATCGACCTGTCGG
This sequence comes from Alphaproteobacteria bacterium, assembly GCA_018820205.1. Taxonomy (GTDB): domain Bacteria; phylum Pseudomonadota; class Alphaproteobacteria; order Caulobacterales; family Caulobacteraceae; genus Brevundimonas. The sequence goes on along the minus strand of JAHJOK010000024.1, from coordinate 108,142 downwards.
GCACCGAGCGGCTGAACGGCGGCCCACCCGCCCTTCAGCTCGTCCGACTGCAGGAGCGGATCGAGGAGGAGACCGGCCTCGGCGTCTCCATCGGCCTGGCCCCCAATCGTTTCCTGGCCAAGATCGCCTCCGAACTGGACAAGCCGCGCGGCTTTTCGGTCATCGGCGCGGCCAATGCTCAGGCCCTGCTCGCCCCCAAACCCGTGCGCATCCTGCCGGGCGTGGGCCCGGTGTTCGGCAAGACCCTGATCAGCGACGGATTCGCCACGGTCGGCGACCTGGCGGCCGCCGACGTGCGCGACCTGGTCAAACGCTATGGCGAGACGGGTCTGCGCCTGCACGATCTGGCCCACGCCCGCGACGCCCGCAGCGTGAACCCCGAGCATGACCGGCGCGGCATGAGCGCGGAGAACACCTTCAACACCGACCTGACGTCGCTGGACGAACTGGAGGCCGAGCTGTGGCCCCTGTGCGAGAAGGTGGCGTCCAAGGCCCGCCGCGACGGCGTGGCCAGTCGTGTCGTGGTGCTGAAGCTGCGGCGCACGGACTTCAAGATCGTCACCCGGAGGCGGACCCTGCCCGACCCGGTCCAGACCGCGCGCGGCCTGTTCGCCATCGGCCGCGACCTGCTGAAGCCTGAACTGGGTCAGCCGTACCGTCTGATCGGCATCGGACTGGCCGACATTCAGGACGCCGAGGACGCCCCCGCCGGCCTGTTCGCATCGGACGCCACCCGGACCCTGAAGACCGAGACCACCATCGACGCGTTGCGCCAGAAATTCGGAGCCGCGGCCGTGGTGGCGGGGCGGGCGCTGAAGTCTCGACCAAAATGATCCGCTCCACTTTCGTCATTCTGGGCGCAGCGCAGCGGAGACCCGGAACAAGGCGGCGCGCGAGAGCGCGAACCTGTCCCGCGCACGACTCGCTGAGATATCGCCTTCGCTGCGCTACGGCGCCGCCTTGTTCCGGGTCTGCGCGGCTTCGCCTCTCTGCCCGGAATGACGAAGGTTCCAAGGCGTTGGTCGGAAGGGTGAGATTAACTCGGCCTCGCTAACCATGCCCCCCATGTCCGATTTCATCGACAAGATGCGCCGTCGCGGCGGTCGCTACCTGGGCGTCCGATCCGTTCCGATCCGGCCGGCGCGCGGCGTGTTCAGCCTGTCGTTCGACGACATTCCCGAGACCGCCTGGACCGAGGCAGGGCCGATCCTGGCCGAGCACGGCGTCCAGGCGACCTACTATGTCTGTGGCGGATTTGAAGGCGGTCGCAACCTGGACCTGCCCCAGTTCACCACCGACCATCTACAGGCCCTGCACGCCGCCGGGCACGAGGTCGGCTGCCACACCTTCAGCCACGCCAATGCGCTGCGGGTGTCCGCCGCCGATTACGCCGCCGATCTGGCGCGGAATGCAGGATGGGTGGCTCAGCGGCTGGACGGCCATGTCATGACGACCTTCGCCTGGCCCTATGGCGACGTGGCGATGACGACCAAGGGCTTAGTGGCGGGTCGGTTCGAGCTGTGCCGCGGCATCCGCGACGGCGTCAACGCCGGGTCCGCCGACCGGGCCAATCTGCAGGCCATCGGCCTGGAGAGCCGACGCCTGCCCGGTTATGATCTGGAAGCCCTGATGGCCGAGACGGCAGAGCGCCAAGGCTGGCTGATCGCCTATGGCCACGACGTGATGGACGGCCCGACGCCCTATGGCTGCACGCCCGACGACCTGGACCGCGTGATCCGGACGGCCAAGGCGGCGGGGCTGGACATTCTGCCCGTGGGTCGGGCGTGGGCGCGGATGTCGGTGTGAATTCGGACGCCTGAACCGGATTGGCGTCTTGCGCAGCGCGGACCTCCAGGTCCGCATGGTTCGGGCAGATGGCGGACCTGGAGGTCCGCGCTCCGATATCCATCAAGCCGCCGCCATCATCTCCATCGCCACCTTCCGCTGCTCCGCCCACGGAATCAGCGTCGACTTCGGCCAGGCCACCAGCCACGACGCAGGCGTATATTCACCGCTGTCGATCAGCGCCTTGCGGGTCGGCGAGCTGGCGCCCGCGCGTTCCGTATGGATGGGCGCCGGTCCCTGATGGATGATGAAGGCGCCGCCCTTCAGCGGGTTCAGGCGCAGATAGGCCAGACGCGGGCTGATGGTCTCCAGCGGCGGATCGTAGAACCAGCTGGATCCGATCATGCCCGCCAGTTCGGGCCGAGTCTTGCAGATCGCGGCGGCCGTGGCCCAGGCGCGGTCCCAGCCCGCCTCGTTGAAATCGGCAAGTTGCCGGGCCTCGGTATGGACCTCCAGCCAGGGCTTTTTCCATCCCTGGGCGCGGGCGTAGTGGACCAGTTGCGACCAGCCGTGGCCGTCACGGCCGTTCCGCACCACCTGCCCCGGTCCCATCGGCGACGACAGGTCGATGGTCTGGGTCAGAGCGCCCGGCACGCTGAGGACCACCGCCATCCGCACGTCCTTGGCCCAGTGATCGGCGTCATAGGCGGCATTGGTGTCGGCCGCGGCCGTCAGGAACCCGGCCATCTTCTCCATCCAGTACGGATAAAGCTCCATCACCTCGCCCGGCAGGGCGGCCTGTCTGGCCCGGCCCGGCAGCTCAAGCGCCCAGGTGGCCACCAGTCCGCGGCGCATGGCGTCGGTCGCGTCCTCACCGAGGGCGCGATCGGCGGCATGGGCCGGCAGGTCGAAATTCCAGTGGGGCGCGGCGGCGACCGCCGGGTCCACGGCCTCGACCGAGGCGATGTCGACCCGCGTCCGCTCTTCGGCGGTCAGTCGGGCCCGGATGGCCTTGAAGGCCTGTTCGGTGTGGGGGGCGAGCGTTTCCATTGCGCCAGCTTGGCACACGCCGGTTGGCGAAGACTTAAAGGGTGGCCGGGGGCGGCGACCCCGCGCTAAACCCGCCGCACGATCACCATCCGGCCCCCATATGGAGCGCGACATGTCCATCACCGCCCGCCTGACCGAACTCGGCATCACCCTGCCCCAGCCCGCCGCGGCCGTGGCCAACTACGTGCCGTTCGTGCGCACCGGCAACCTGATTCACATCTCGGGTCAGCTGTCGAACGACGCCTCGGGCGGGCTGAAGGGCACGGTCGGCGAGGACGTCACGCCGGAGCAGGCCAACGCGGGGGCCAGGCTGTGCGGGATCAACCTGCTGGCCCAGATGAACGCGGCGCTGGACGGCGATCTGGACCGGGTCGTGCGGGTCGCCAAACTGGGCGGCTTCGTCCAGGCGGGCGCGGGCTTCACCGCCATTCCCGCCGTCATCAACGGCTGTTCGGACCTGATGGTCGAGGTGTTCGGCGACGCAGGTCGCCATGCCCGCTCGGCCGTCGGCGTTTACCAGCTTCCCCTCGGCTTCGCCGTCGAGGTGGACGCTATTGTAGAGGTCCGGTGAGCCAAAGAGTTCCGTGCATCCCCGCGAAGGCGGGGACCCAGTTCTTTTGTGTGGCCCGGTGTCTGGGATGGCGGGCGGAGCGAATTCGCCCGCGCCGATCGCCCACAGCACTGGGTCCCCGCATTCGCGGGGATGCACGGAATTGACGGGCGAGCCTGAGTTCACGCTTCAGGTCCACGACAGCATCGCGGCCATCGGTCGCGAGGCCTGGGACGCCTGCGCGGCCGCGACCGGCGATCCGTTTGTCGGGTTCGACTTCCTGCACGCGTGCGAGGCCTCGGGCAGCGCGGCGGCGAACCAGGGCTGGGGGCCGCGCCACCTGACCCTGATGGGGCCGGACGGGGCCGTTCTGGGCTGTATGCCGCTGTATCTGAAGGGTCATAGCCAGGGGGAATATGTCTTCGACCATGCCTGGGCCGACGCCTATCAGCGCGCCGGCGGCCGCTATTATCCGAAACTGCTCGGCGCCGTTCCCTTCACGCCCGCGACCGGTCCGCGATTCCTGCCTCATCCGGACACGGACGAATCCACCGTCCGCGCGGCCCTGATCCAAGGCGCCCTGACCCTGACCGACCGGATGGGGGCGTCGTCGCTGCACGTCAACTTTCCGACCCAGCCGGAATGGTCGGCGATGGGCGAGGCCGGGATGCTGCGGCGTCAGGACATGCAGTTCATCTGGAGAAACGAAGGCTATCAGACCTTCGACGACTTCCTGTCCGCCCTGTCGTCCAACCGGCGAAAGACCATCCGTCGCGAACGGCGCGAGGCCCAGGCCGGGCTGGACATCCGCGTCCTGACCGGCGCCGACCTGACCGAGGCTCATTGGGACGCCTTCTTCGACTTCTATCAGGACACCGGCGCGCGCAAATGGGGTCGCCCCTATCTTGCGCGCGCCTTCTTCTCGATGATCGGCCAGACCCTGGCCGACCGCATCGCCCTGGTGATGGCGTTTCGCGACGGCGCGCCCATCGCCGGAGCGCTCAACTTCATCGGCCGCGACGCCCTGTACGGCCGCCAGTGGGGCGCGCTGGACGACGTCCCCTTCCTGCATTTCGAGCTGTGCTACTATCAGGCGATCGATTTCGCGATCGCGCGCGGCCTGTCCCGCGTCGAGGCTGGGGCGCAGGGCGAACACAAGATGGCCCGGGGCTACCTGCCGTCTCCCGTTTATTCGGCCCACTATATCGCCGACCCGGCGCTGAGGCGGCCGGTCGCCCAGTATCTGGAGCAGGAACGGGTCGGCGTGGAGGCCGAGATCGAGGGGCTGAGAGCGGAATACTCGCCCTTCCGCGCCTGACACGCGCGACGGTCTCCGACACGGTGCCGCGTCGCGTCGATCCGAGACCCTGATTTCCGCCCGGGAACGCCCTGTGCCTGAGGGGTCGCCCGCCGTCGTCAGGACAGCCAGCGCGCCAGATTGGTCATATAGGCCTGTGTCTGCCTCAGCCCCTCGGGATCGCGGACGATGGCGTCGCCCGGGGGCTCCGTGACGAAGCTGGGGCTGCCGTCGCCGGGGTTCCAGTTGTAGTCGGCGAAGTGGTGGAACGTGCTCTGGGCCACGCCGCGACCCAGCCCGTCTCCGCCCTCGAAGGCCACGGCGATGTTGAAGGGTCGGCCCGTCGTCCTGGACACGCCGGTGGCGATCACCCGTGCGTCGCCCGCCTGGGCCGGAGCGCCCACTCCGCCCTCGTGCGGATGGCTGGGCAGCAGATGGATCAGGCCGTCGCCGTCCTTCAGCAGCGGATGCACCGCCCCCACCGGCGTGATGGTCTGCACGTCGCCGTTGGCGCCGGAATGATAGTTGGGAAAGTCGATGTCCTGCGTCGCGGTGTCGTCGCGCCGGTTGCGGTCCGGCTGGGGATCGGGGTGGGTCGAATGGAAATAGTGGGCGTCGCCGATCCCGCCGAGCGTACAGACCGACGACCCCAGATCCATATGGTCCCGCGTGACCATCAGCCCGCCGCCCCGCTCGCGGAACCGACCGATGGCGGCGCATTCGTCCGAGTTCAGCCCGTCGCCGACGTCCACCGCAAACAGCCACAGCTGGTCGAAGTCGCTGGTGTCGATCGATCCCAGCACCGGATCGGTCTCTCCGCCCGGGACGGCCCGGTCACGCGCCACGACCTCGACCCCCTCGAGCCCGGCCAGATGCGCCGCCAGCCGCGAGAACCGGCCGATATTCCAGTCGTCCTCCACGGGCGGAATCGTGGTCTGAAGGAGAATCCGGGTGGCCATGTCGCCCATCCTGCCTATCTGCGAAACCAAGGTAGGGCCGCCCGTCCTCATCCGCTACCGTACGAACGCATGCCCATCCGCCGCCTCCCGCCCGAGACCGTCAACCGCATCGCCGCCGGAGAGGTGGTCGAGCGGCCGTCCAGCGCCATCAAGGAACTGGTCGAAAACGCCCTGGACGCCGGCGCCGCGCGCATCGAGGTCCAGGCCGACGGCGGGGGCCTGTCGCGGATCCTGATCGCCGACGACGGCCACGGCATGGCTCCAGACCAGTTGGCCCTGGCGGTGGAACGCCATGCGACGTCGAAGCTGGAGCCGGACGACGCGGGTGACGTCGATCTGCTGCGCATCTCGACACTCGGTTTCCGGGGCGAGGCCCTGCCCTCCATCGGCTCGGTCGCGCGCCTGACGATCACCAGTCGCGCCAAAGACGGCGACGCCCATCAGATCACCGTCGAGGGCGGCGACCAGCGTCCCGTCGCCCCCGCCGGCTTTCCCGGGCCTCATGGCGCGCGCGTCGAGGTGCGCGACCTGTTCTACGCCACGCCCGCCCGGCTGAAATTCATGAAGTCCGAGCGGGCCGAGGCGATGGCCATCTCGGAGGAGATCAAGCGTCAGGCGATGGCGCACGAGGGCGTGGCCTTCACCCTGGACCTGGACGGCCGGACCACCCTGCGCCTGCCCGCCGAACATCCCGGCGACGAAGGCCGGCTGAAACGGCTGGCCGCCCTGCTGGGCCGTGATTTCGAGGCCAACGCCCTGTTGATCGACCAGCAACGAGAGGGCATCCGCCTTTCGGGTTATGCGGGTCTGCCGACCTATTCGCGCGGCAACGGCGGGCATCAGTATCTGTTCGTCAACGGCCGCCCGGTGAAGGATCGCCTGCTGCAGGGGGCGCTGCGCGGGGCCTATGCCGACTTCCTGGCGCGCGACCGGCATCCGGCGGCGGTGCTGTTTCTCGACATCGATCCCCTGTTCGTCGACGTGAACGTCCATCCCGCCAAGGCCGAGGTCCGGTTCCGCGATCCGGCCCTGGTGCGCGGCCTGATCGTCGGGGCGTTGCGTCACGCCCTGCACGCAGCCGGGCATCGCGCCTCGACCACCGTGGCGGACAATGTGCTGGCCGGGTTCACCGCCCACGCCGGACCCGCCTACAGCCCCAGCGCGCCGTCGGCCCAAGGTTTCGCAGGCGGCTACAGTGGCTGGACCGGCTGGGACCGTCCGGTCGCGGCCAATCAGGACATCCCAGGCCTGTCTGAGATGTCCGCGCGCGTGGAGAGCCCGCCGCCCGGATTCTCCGGCTGGCCCGAACAGTCCGGCGCCGCCAATCCCGCCGACCCGATCGACCAGCCCCTGGGGGCCGCCCGCGCCCAGGTCCACGGCACATACATCGTCGCCCAGACCCGCGACGGCATCGTCGTGGTCGACCAGCATGCGGCCCACGAACGCCTGGTCTATGAGCGGATGAAGACCCAGATGGCCGAGGGGTCGGTCACCCGTCAGGCCCTGCTGACTCCCGAGGTCGTCGAGTTGGACCCGGCCGAGGCCGACCGCGTCCTGGCTCGCGCCGATGAACTGGCGCAACTGGGCCTGATCGTCGAACCGTTCGGCGGCGGGGCCGTTCTGGTGCGCGAGACGCCCGCGCTGCTGGGCGACACTGATGTTCAGGGACTGGTCCGAGATATCGCCGACGACCTGACCGAACATGGCGCGGCCCTGGCGCTGTCGGAGCGGCTCGGCGAGGTGTGCGGCACCATGGCCTGCCACGGCTCGGTTCGCGCCGGTCGTGTCCTGTCGGCGCCCGAGATGAACGCCCTGCTGCGCCAGATGGAGGCCACGCCCCATTCCGGCCAGTGCAACCACGGCCGCCCGACCTATGTCGAGCTGAAGCTGAACGACCTGGAAAAACTGTTCGGGCGCCGCTGAGCGGCCGCTCAGTCCGTCAGCGACCGCTGCAGGAACGCCACGACCTGGGGCCAGGCGTCGGCGCGGGCCTGGGCGTTGGTTTCGGGCGTGCCGCCGCTGCGCGAGGCGTCGCGGGGTCCGCCGTCGCCGACCAGATCATGGCCGGCCTCCGGATAGATCACGGCGACGGTGTCCAGCCCGGCCGCGTCGCGCGTGGCCTTGATCGCGGTCGCGGCGTCGGCGGAATCCCACTGCAAATCCTGTCCGCCGGCCACCATCAGAAGCGGACCAGCGTAGTTCTCGACCGGAATGCGCGCCTCGGCCTCGCGCTCGGGGTGGTCGGCCCGGCCGTTGGCGTGGATGGCCCGCAGGTCGGCCTGACCCGGCCCGGCCAGCAGGCCTTCGACAAAGCCGCGATAGGGCATGAACGCCAGCGGCTGACCCTCGAACGAGAACGACGACCGCGTGCCCTCGGCCTCCAGCGTCTCCAGGCCCCATCCCTCCCAGACCACGTCGGTCGGGGTATAGGCCACCACCGCGTCGATCCAGTCGTACCGACTGGCCGCGCTGAGGGCGAACTCGGATCCCTTGGAGGCGCCCAGCAGGCCGAACCGGTCCACGTCGGCGGCCGGCATCGCTCGCAAGGCCTCACGCAGGTCAGCCAGCTGGTCGATGCGGATGTCGATGAAACTGCCCGCGATTTCCGGCAGCGGCTGCGGTGGGCCGAACTCGCCCCAGTTGGGCGAATAGTAGGGCAGGCCGACGGCGGCGTATCCCATCCGCGCCAGGATCGGGCCGAACCGGTCGCCCGCCTCGGTCCCGCCCTCGGCACCGTGCAGGATCACGATGACCGGGCGGGGGCCAGCGCCCGCCTCGCTGTACAGCACGGCGTGCGGCATGCCCGGCACCGGGGCGGCGATGATCTCGATGTCCTGGGCCCGCGCCGACATGGCGACCATTGCCACAACGATCGCAAGGCTTACGCGGATCAACCAGGAAAACATGCCGTTCACTCCAGACCTCGACCGATCTTAGCGGTCACGCTTTTGGCTTGATAGCCCGCGTTCGCCCAACCTTCATGACAGGCGCAGGAACAGCACCCGGGCCGCGCCATAGTCCCGCGCATCCAGTCGGTCGTATCCGGGCGTCTCGATATCCGGCTCGTCCGATCCGCGTTCGAGCACGACGATCGCCCCCGGTTTCAGCCAGCGTCCCTGGATCAGACAGGCCAGAGCCTGTTCGCCCAGCCCCTTGCCATAGGGCGGATCCAGAAAAGCCAGATCGAACGCCTCCCCGTCCGATCCCGGCCGAACGCCCAGGTCGACGGCGCTGCGGCGATGGACCCGCGTCGCGCCCATTAGGCCGTAGGCGTCGGCGCTTTCGCGGATCGCACCGCGCGCGGCCTCGTCGGTCTCCACGAACAGACAGGACGCCGCGCCCCGGCTGATCGCCTCGAACCCCAGGGCGCCCGACCCGGCGAACAGGTCGATGACCCGCATCCCGCTCAGAGGTTCGGCCCAGGCCGCGTGCTCCAGCACGTTGAACACGGCCTGACGCGCGCGGTCGGAAGTCGGCCGCGTGTCCTGCCCTTCGGGCGCGACGATGGCGCGGCCCTTCAGTTTTCCGGCGACGATCCGCACGGTTTAGCCGCCCGAACGGGGTCCGCGCGGGCCGGCGGGCCCACGGGGCTTGGCGGGTCGGGAGCCGCGTTTGGGCTTGTCGGCGTCACGGGCCCAGGTCGCCGATTTCGGCCCGATGATCTTGTCCTCGCGCGGCTTGAACGTGCGCGCCGGTCGATCGCCGCCCGCCGCGCCGTCCTCGCGAGGCTTCCATGGCTTCTTGGTCGAGGGTCCGCGCGGGTTGGGCGGGGCGGCCTTTGCCCAGCCGGCCTTCTTGGGCGGACGGTTGGCGCGTTCGACGCCTTCGACATGAGCGGTTTCGGCCGCGCGCACCCGGCTGGGCTTGCGCGAGGGGTCCGACATGGCCGAGCCGGAGACGCCGGTCACCTTGGGCGTTCCCGTGCGGCGGCCGGGCACGGGCGCCGGCGTGTCGACCGTGTTTCCCTGGGGCAGGTTGTCGGGGCGGATATGCTCGCCCAGCAGTTCGCGGATCACGCGGGGGCCCACCTCCTCGACCGATCCGGTCGCCAGCGTGCCCAGCTGGAACGGCCCATAGGCCAGACGGATCAGCCGGTTGACGGTCAGTCCGACCGATTCCAGCACCTTGCGCACCTCGCGGTTCTTGCCCTCGGTGATCTGGACGCTGATCCACAGGTTGGCGGCCTGACTGCCGTCCTCCTTGGTCGTGGCCTTGTCGATATGGGCCTCGACCGAGCCATAGCGGACGCCGTCGACGGTCACGCCGTCCTTCAGCCGGTCCAGCTCGGCCTGGGTCACCCGGCCACGCGCCCGCGCCCGATACTGACGCACCAGCGCCGTCTCCGGAAGTTCCAGCGCCCGCGACAGCTCGCCGTCGTTGGTCAGCAGCAGAAGGCCTTCGGTATTGATGTCCAGTCGCCCGACCGAGATCACGCGCGGCAGGCCGCTGGGCAGGGCGTCGAACACCGTCGGACGACCCGCCGGATCGTTGTGAGAGGTCAGCAGTCCGACCGGTTTGTTGTAGCGCCAGACCCGGGTCGCCTGGGCCGCCGCGATCGGCTTGCCGTTCACGGTGATCACATCGTCGCGGGTCACCAGGGTGGCGGGCGTCTCCAGGATGCGGCCGTTGACCGCCACCTTGCCCAGGCCGATCAGCCGCTCGACCTCGCGACGCGAGGCGATGCCCGCCCGGGCCATCGCCTTGGCGATCCGTTCGCTGCGCTTGGGTTCGGCGGGGGCCGCATCCTTGGCGCCAGGCTTTGCGCCCGGCTTGCCGCCCGCCCGTGGCCCCTTGGCCTTGGGTTCCGGTCGTGCGCCCTTGTCGGCCGGATAGGCGCGGCCGCTGCCCGAACCCCGTCCGCCTTCTGGCGGCTTTGAGCTGGACTGGAACAGGGCGGCGGAGGCCGAGCCTGGGCGCGCGGCCCCGCTTTTGGGCCGGTCGCCGGGCTTGTGGGCGCGCAGGGCTTGACTGGCGCTGGGCTTCTTGTCGTTGTCGTCGGTATGGCGGGCCATGATGAGCGGTTCATGCGCATGGCATTGGACCTGGCGCAAGCGGCGGCGGACGCGGGAGAGGTTCCCGTGGGCGCCGTCGTGGTCGATGAAGCCACCGGCCGGGTCGTCTCTACGGGCGCGAATGGGCCCGTCGCGGCTCACGATCCCACCGCCCATGCCGAGATCGTCGCCCTGCGCGCGGCGGCGCTGGCGACCGGCAACTATCGCCTGACCGGCCTGACCCTGTATGTGACGCTGGAGCCTTGCGCCATGTGCGCGGGGGCGATCAGCCACGCTCGAATCGGCCGCGTCGTCTGGGCCGCCGACGATCCCAAGGGCGGCGCGGTGGTCCACGGTCCCCGGCTGTTCGAACAGCCGACGCTACATTCGCGTCCGACGGTGGAGGGCGGACTGATGGCCGACGAATCCGCCGCCCTGCTCAAGGGCTTTTTCCGCCAGCGCCGAACCGGAACGGCGTCGCCTTCAACCCGTTAGCCAAGCTTGGCCTGGCTGCTGTAGGAAGACTGATGCGTCATCTGTTCCCGGTCCTGGCTACGGCCTCGCTCATGCTCACCGCCGCTTGCGGGCCTGAACCCGCCAAGGCCCCGACCGACGGCGAATCGGTCCGCCAACGCGCCGTCGAGGCCCAGACCGCCCGCCGCCGCACCGGCGCCGAGCTTCAGGATCGCGCCCTGAACCGGGTCATCCGCACCGTCTATCTGTGCGACAACGGCGAGCGGCTGTCGGTCGATTTCGACAATCCCCGCGCCATGGCGACCGTGCGCAACTCGTCCGGCGAGGCCGTGGACCTGTATCAGGAACGCGCCGCGGACGGCATCTGGTACAAGTCCAGCGCCTATGAGTTGCGCGGCCAGGGCATTCTCGCGACCTGGACCGCCGACGGCCGCGAACCCAGCCAGTGCCGGGCGATCGACTAGGCCGCGCCCTCGTCGCGCAGGAAGGCCAGAATCGGGCCCGGGTCGTCGAATTTCCGCGTGAACGCCTGACCGATCGCGCGCGCCAGGATCAGGGTCACGCCGCCGGCTTCGGCCTTCTTGTCCCCCGCCATGCGCGCCAGCAGCGCCTCGGCCGAAAACGCGCCCGTCTGACCCAGCCGCGTCGGCAGCCCCGCCGCCGCCATGACGGCCTCGACGCGCGCCGGATCTTCGGCGGCGCACAGTCCCTGGGCCGCCGAGAACCGGAACGCCATGCAGCAACCGAGCGCCACGGCCTCTCCATGGGCCAGCGCCGCCTCCTCGAAGCCCAGCTCCGTTTCGATCGCGTGACCGAAGGTATGGCCCAGGTTCAGCAGGGCGCGCCGACCGGCTTCCTTCTCGTCTTCGCCGACGATGGCCGACTTGATCTCGACCGAGCGGACCACGGCCCGCTCCAGCGCCGCTGGATCGCCTGTGACCCCAGCCGCGCCGTCGCTCGCCAGCCAGTCAAAAAAGGGAGCATCACAAATGAGCCCATGCTTCAGCACCTCGGCCCAGCCGGAGCGCAACTGCACCTCAGGCAGGGTTCCCAGGACATCGATGTCGGCCAGCACCAGCCGAGGCTGATGGAAGGCGCCGACCAGGTTCTTGCCCCGGGGCGTATCGATCGCCGTCTTGCCGCCGACGGAGGAATCCACCTGGGCCAGCAGGGTCGTCGGAACCTGGACGAAATCGATGCCGCGCATGTACAGCGCCGCCGCCAGCCCGGCCAGATCGCCGACAACGCCGCCGCCCAGCGCCACCACCACTTCTTTGCGGTCCAGTCCGGACGCCAGCAGCTCGTCCATCAGCCGCTCCAGCTCGGCGAAGGACTTTGACGCCTCCCCCGGCGGGACGGCGAGGATCCGGCTGGTCACGCCCGCCGCCGCCAGCGACGCCTGCAGGGCCGGACCGTGCAACGCGGCGACCGTCTCGTCCGAAACGATCACCGTTCTGCCCCGAGCGAGGGGCGCGATCCGTTCGCCCGCCCGCGCCAGCAGTGCGCGCCCAACCACGACGTCGTAGGACCGGAACGCGCCGCCCGAGACCGAGACCACCGTCATGCCGGGGCTCCGTTCTTCCAGAACGCGGTCAGGGCTTCCAGGATGGCCTCCACCGCCTGGGCGTGGGCGCCGGCCCCCACGTCCACGGTCAGGTCGGCGGTCGCATAGACGGGGTACCGCACCTCGGCCATCGCGGTGAGGGCCTGCAGCGGATCCTTGCCGCGAAGCAGGGGGCGGGTGTCGCGGCGCTGCACCCGGCTGGCCACCACCTTCAGATCGGCCCTCAGCCAGACGGTCGTGGCGCGGCTTTTCAGCATCTGACGGGTCTCCGGATTCAGCACCGCGCCGCCGCCGGTCGCCAGCACGATGGCCGGCCCCTCCAGCAAGCGGCGCATCACCCGCGCCTCTCCCGCGCGGAACTCCGCCTCGCCCAGTTGGGCGAAGATTTCGGACACCGACATCCGGGCCGCGCCCTCGATCGCCTCGTCGCCATCGACGAACGGCAGGCCGAGCCGATTGGCCAGCCGTCGCCCCACGGTCGATTTGCCCACCCCCATCAGCCCCACCAGCGCTATGGTCCGGGTCATTTGAGGAATCGGGGTCGTCGCCGCCTTGGGGGCATCGGCGGCGGTCACGGGCGGTTCCGGCGACAGGGAGGCATACGGCAAGTCATGGTCCGGTCGATCTCTACACCAAGCGCGGCCTTGCGCCACCGCCGACCGACATCCGCGCGCCGATGAGCAGCCCCCAGGTCGAGGCCTTCCTGGAGATGATGGCGGTGGAGCGCGACGCCTCGCCACACACCCTCAGCGCCTATGCGCGCGATCTGGCGGACGCCGAGGCCGCGCTCGGATCGGGCGGGCTGATGGCGGCCGACGAAGCCGGCATCGAAGCCTGGTTCGCAGGGCTGTCGACCCGTGGATTGTCCGCCGCCACGGCCGCGCGGAGGCGGTCGGCGGTGCGCCAGTTCTATCGGTTCGTCCTGGGCGAGGGCTGGCGCGCCGACGACCCGTCCCGACGGCTGGAAGCGCCCAGACAGGGTCGGCCCCTGCCCCGCACCCTGAGCCGGGATGAGGTCGTCGCCCTGCTGACCGCCTCCGCCGCCCGCGACGGCGCCTCGGGCGTCCGAATGATCGCCCTGGTCGAACTGGCCTATGCATCCGGCCTGCGGGTGTCCGAACTACTGGCCTTGCGCGTCGAGGCCGTCCGTCGCGATCCCGCCTATCTGATCGTGCGCGGCAAGGGCGGCAAGGAGCGTCTGGCCCCCCTGAACACCTCGGCCCGCGAGGCCGTGAAGGCCTGGCTGGCCGTGCGGGACGCAGCCCGGCCTGAGAAGGCGCCCGACAGTCCCTGGCTGTTCCCGTCCCACGGCGCGTCCGGCCACCTGACCCCCCGCCGCTTCGCCCAGATGCTGGACCAGGCGGCCATGGACGCCGGCATCGACCCGGCCCGCGTCAGCCCTCACGTCCTGCGCCACGCCTTCGCGACCCATCTGCTGGAGGGGGGCGCCGACATGCGGGTGGTCCAGACGCTGCTGGGCCACGCCGATATCGCCACGACCCAGATCTACACCCACGTGGCGACCGACCGCCTGACGCAGGTGGTCCATCAGCACCATCCCTTGGCGAAGGACGACTGACACCTCGCCTTGATCCCGCCCATCCCCTCCCCTAGCTTCCGTCCTCACCCACGAAGGCTCGCCGCGACCATGTGATCCCCTCCCGACCGCAAGAACCCTCTTCAGGATTGCATCGGGAAAGCCATGTCCGCCTCCATCGTGCTGCACGATCTTGCCTGGGCGCCGCCCGGCGGGTCGCCTCTCTTCTCTGATTTGAACCTCGCCTTAGGGCCCGAGCGCACCGGCCTGGTCGGGCGCAATGGCGTGGGCAAGACCACCCTGCTGCACCTTATCGACGGTCGTCTGACGCCGCAGGGAGGCTCCGTGACCGTTCACGGCCGTGTCGCCGTCCTGCGCCAGACCGTCCAGGTCGACGCCCATGAGACCGTCGCCGACCTGTTCGACGCCCGCGACGCCCTCGCCCTCCTCGCCCGCGCCGAAGCGGGGGAAGCCGACGCCGATGATCTCAACCGCGCCGACTGGACGCTGGAGGCGCGGATCGCGTCCACGCTCGGCCGTATGAGCCTCGACACACCCGTCCACACCCGGCTGGCGGCCCTGTCCGGCGGCCAGCGCACGCGCGCCGGCCTCGCCGCGCTTCTGTTCGCCGAGCCGGACTGGTTGATCCTGGACGAGCCCACCAACAACCTCGACCGCGGAGGCCGACAGGCCGTCATCGACCTGCTGACCGAGTGGCGATCCGGCGCCATCGTCGTCAGCCACGATCGCGAACTGCTGGAGACGATGGACGCCATCGTCGAACTGACCACCCTGGGCGCCGCCCGCTACGGCGGAAACTGGTCCGCCTACAGGGCTCGGAAGGCGCTGGAGCTTCAGTCCGTCCAGCGCGACCTCGCCGACGCCGACAAACGGCTGACGGACCTCGCCCGCACCGCCCAGCAGACCGCCGAACGTAAGGCCCGCTCGGACAAGGGCGGCCGTGCGGCGGCGGCCCGTGGGGACCAGCCGAAAATCCTGCTCGGAATGCGCAAGGACCGCGCCGAGGATACCGGCGGCGAAAATGTTCGACTCGCCGCGCGACGTCGCGAACAGGCGCAGGACGACGCCGCCGCCGCACGGGAAAGGATCGAGGTGATCAAGCCCCTGACCGTGACCCTGCCCCCGACCGGCCTGCCCCCCGGCCGGGAGGTGCTGGTGATCGATGAAGTCACCGCCGGCTACCTGCCCGGCCGGCCCGTGCTGACCGATCTCAGTCTGCGCATCGCCGGGCCGGAGCGGGTCGTACTCAACGGCCCCAACGGCTCGGGCAAGACGTCCCTGTTGGGCCTGATCACCGGTGCGGTCCAGCCGAGCTCGGGCTCCGTGCGCCGCCTTGTCGCTTTCGCCATGCTGGACCAGCAGGTCGCGATCCTCGACCCGGCCCTGTCGATCCGCGACAATTTCCGCCGCCGGCATCCGGACGTGGACGAGAACGCCTGCCGCGCGGCCCTGGCCCGGTTCATGTTCCGCGCTGACGCCGCCTTGCAGATCGTCGGCGACCTTTCGGGCGGACAGCGCCTTCGGGCGGGCCTCGCCTGCGTGCTGGGCGGATCCATCCTGCCGCCATTCCTGATTCTGGACGAGCCCACCAACCATCTCGACATAGATTCGATCGAGGCAGTGGAGGCGGGACTTCGGGCTTATGACGGCGCCCTGCTGGTGGTCAGCCATGACGAGGCCTTTCTTCAGGCCATCGGCATCAGCCGCCGCATCCAACTCGGTTCGGCTGAACCCCGGCTTGCTCCCGCGCGTTGTCCTCTCTAGGTTCCGCCGCCTTGCGACAGGGCCGTCTCGCCCGCCGCCCCAATGGACGCCTCATGGCTGCGCACTATCTCGAGTTCGAAAAACCGATCGCCGATCTGGAGGCCAAGATCGAGGAACTCGGTCTGCTGTCCGCCACCTCGGGCTCGTTCGAGACCGAGATCGAAGGCCTGAAGAAAAAGGCCGACCAACTCCGCAAGAAGACCTATGCCGATCTGGACCCCTGGAAGAAGACCCAGGTCGCCCGCCACCCCCAGCGCCCGCATTTTATCGACTATCTGGGCGCCCTGTTCACCGACTACGTGGAGCTGCGCGGCGACCGCCAGTTCGGCGACGATCAGGCCATCCTGGGCGGTCTCGCCCGGTTCCGCGGTCAGGCCGTCGTCGTCATGGGCCACGAGAAGGGCCACGACACCGCCACCCGCCTGACCCACAATTTCGGCATGGCCCGGCCTGAAGGCTATCGCAAGGCCGTGCGCCTGATGGATATGGCCGAGCGTTTCGGCCTGCCGGTCCTGACCTTCGTCGACACCGCCGGCGCTTATCCGGGCCTTGGGGCCGAGGAACGCGGCCAGGCCGAGGCCATCGCCCGTTCGACCGAGCGCGGCCTGATCCTGGGGACGCCGATGATCGCCACCGTCACCGGCGAAGGCGGTTCGGGCGGCGCCATCGCCCTGGCCGCCGCCAACCGCGTGCTGATGCTGGAGCATTCCATCTATTCGGTCATCTCGCCCGAGGGGGCCGCAGGCATCTTGTGGCGCGACGGCGCGCGCGCCAAAGACGCCGCCATGGCCATGAAGATCACCGGCCCCGACCTGCTGGCGATGAAGATCGTCGACAGGATCATCCCCGAACCCGTCGGCGGCGCTCACGCCGATCCGCAGGCCGCCATCCAGGCTGTCGGCGATGCGGTCTGGGAGGAACTGCAGAAGCTGACGCCGTTGACGCCCGCCAAATTGCGTCGCCAACGCTCGGACCGCTTCTACGCGATCGGCCGGGGTTAACGCCTTAACGTCGCATACATTCTCGACCAGCATAGTGACCGGGTCGAGGAGCCGGACCATGCTGTATTCATTGCCCGGCGCGGGGGCGTCGCGTTGACCGCCGTTGGCGAAGGCCTGCGTGAAACCGCCGTCTTCAACCTGTCAGAAGCCGTGATCATGGTGGTCGATCAGTCGGCCTTCAGCATGGAACTGACGATGGCCGCGCTCCGCGGCTTCGGGACCAAGGCCAGCCATTGCTGCCGCAACGCCGATGACGCGCAGCAGATCCTGAAGCTCAAACCGGTCGATCTGATGCTGGTCGACTGCGAGGTCGAGGGCATGGATGGGCACGCCCTGGTCCGCTGGCTGCGGCATTCGGGTCTGGAGCCCAACGCCCATGTGCCGATCATCATGACGGCCAGCCACGTTCGCCAGACCCAGGTGGGCGCCGTGCGAGACTGCGGCGCCAATTTTCTGCTGTCTCGCCCCTTCAGCGCCTCGGTCGTGCTGGAGCGGATCCTATGGATGGCCCGGGACAACCGCCCCTTTCTCGAAGCCGGCGACTACAAGGGGCCCGATCGCCGCTTCACCGAATCGTCGCCGCGCGCCCGGTCCGAACGCCGCGCCGACATGGTCCGCCTGGCCGCGCTCAACGCGGAACGGGCCGCCGAAAAAGAAGCACAGGCGCCGGAGATATCGCAATCATGAGCGCCGTGATCTGGAGACCGCGCAAGTCGCGTCTGTCCAAGCTGATCGACCAGTCGGGCGGCCTCAGCGTCGGCATAGCCCTGAAACAGGCCGCGACCGAACTGAAAGCGCTCGAGGCCGAGAGCCGCGCCATCGTCGCCGCCCGGATCGCCGACCTCTCCGCCCTGGTTCCGCCAGAGTCCGACGAACCGCGCGGTGAACGTCTGGAACAGGCCTATGGCCTGTCCAGCGCCGTGATCCAGGCGGCCGGTCCATTCAACCGCGACGATCTGTGCGCGGCGGCGGCGGGGCTTTGCGATCTGATCGACGCCGCAGAGCCGGGCAAGCCGTTCGACTGGCGCATCGTCACCGTCCACGCCCAGGCGCTGAAGCTAATCCTCAGCCTGCCCGACGACGCGGCGGAAGCGCGCGCGGAAGTGCTCAACGGCCTCAGCCAGGTGCTGGCCCGCAAGCGTCCGCTGGCGGAAACCGCGCCGGACTAGGACTCTATCCCCACGCGCGCGCCCCGGGTCTGCTTTTTCCAGAGGGCCGCATATTCGCCGCCGACGCGGGCGACCAGTTCGTGATGGGCGCCGCGCTCGACGATGCGCCCGGCCTTCAGCACCAGGATCTGATCGGCGTCGGCAATTGTCGACAGGCGGTGGGCGACGACCAGGGTCGTGCGGCCGGCCTTGGCCTTGCGCAGCGTCTTCTGGATCGCGGCCTCGGTGCGGCTGTCCAGCGCGCTGGTCGCCTCGTCCAGGATCAGGATGCAAGGATCGGCCAGAAGCGCCCGGGCGATGCCGACCCGCTGCCGCTCCCCGCCCGACAGCTTAAGCCCGCGCTCGCCCACGCGGGTCTCCATGCCGTCCGGCAGGCCGCGGATGAAGTCCGCAAGCTCGGCCGCCTCGGCCGCCGCCCAGATCGCGGCCTCGTCCGAGTCCGGCCGGGCGAAGGCGATGTTCACGCCAAGGGTGTCGTTGAACAGGGCCACGTCCTGGGGCACCAGGGCGATCGCGCTGCGCAGCGACCGCTGGGTCACCGCCCGCACGTCAGCCCCATCGACCAGGACGCGCCCGCCCTGGGGGTCCAGCAGGCGCAGGGCCAGTTTCACGATCGTCGACTTGCCCGATCCGGACGCTCCCACCAGGGCGGTGGTCGTCCCCGGCGGCGTCAGGAAGGAGACATCCTCCAGACCGTTGGCGCGGGCGTCATGCCGGAACGACACGTCTTCGAAAGCCAGCGACCCGCCGCGCTGGTCCTCGGGCCGCTTCAGGTCGGCGGCGTTCGGCGCATCCGCGACCTGCGGCTGCTGTCGCGTGACCTTCAGCATCTCCTCCATGTCGATGAAGGACTGGCGGATTTCCCGATAGGCGAAGCCCAGGATATTCAGCGGCGCATACAGCGAGATCATGATCAGCACCGCCGCCGTCACATCGCCCGGCCCCATCCGCCCCGCCGCGGCCTCGAACCCCGCCATCACCGCCATCACGCCCAGGCCGACGTTCATGATCAGGGCCTGGATGGCGTTCAGCAGGGCCAGCGACGAGTTGGCCTTCAGCGCCGCGTCGCCATAGGTCTCCAGCGCCCGGTCATAGCCTGCGGCCGCCCGCCCCTCGGCCCCGAAGGACTTGACGGTCTCATAGTTCAGCAGGGCGTCCACCGCCTGGCCCGCGGCCTCGGTGTCGGCGGCGTTCATGATGCGGCGGTGCTCCAGCCGCCAGCTGGACAGGGCGAAGGTCGAGATCGCATAAACCACGACCACGACCACGGCCACGGCGCCGAAACGCCAGTCGTATTTGCCCGCCAGGACGCCCGCCGCCAGCACAAGCTCCAGTCCTGTCGGGATCAGGTTGAAAGCCAGGATGCGCAACAGGAAGTCCACCGCCCGCGAGCCGCGCTCGACCGTGCGCGACAGGGCGCCGGAGCGTTTGGTCTGATGAAAGTCCAGCGACAGGTTCAGGGCGTGGCCGAACGTCTCGGCCGCCGTGCGACGCATCGCGGCCTGCCGGACAGGGGCGAAGATCACATCCGACAGTTGCGGCGCCATCGACGACAGGAACCGCACCACCGCCCAGCCGATGGCGAAGGCCGCGAACCCGGCCGCCACCCCCACCGCCGCGTTCTGATCGCCCGCCAGCCGGTTGACCGCCGCGCCCAGCACCAGCGGCGCCAGCACCCCCAGCCCCTTGCCGGCCAGGGTCAGGGCGATGGCGCCGACCAGTCTGAGTCTCAACTGCGGTGCCCGCGACCGGCCGACCAGTCGCACCAGGTCACGCAGCGCCTGCCACGTTCCCGGCCCTTCGGGCTTTTCTTTTGGAACTCCGGCCTGCTGCGCGCGCGCCATGATGTCGCCGCGCCGACCGGAGCGCTCTCCGCGCATCGCCATTGCGCCCTATATGGGCGAGCGCCCTGCGCCGTGAAAGCGCAATCGCATCGATCGCGTCAGGCCAGTCCGGCGACCGCCGCGATCAGTTCGTCCACGGCCGCCTCGTCCGTCGCCCACGAACAGACGAACCGCACCGACCCGTCGTCGAACCGGTAGCAGGCCCAGCCCAGCGCGTTCAGCTTCGCGTGGGCCCGGGCCGGCATGCGCACGAACACGGCGTTGGCCTCAACCGGGTGGGCCAGCACATAGGCCGAGCGCGTCGCGATCCCGGCCGCCAGCCTTTGCGCCATCAGATTGGCGTGGGCCGCGCCGCCCTCCCAGGCCTCGGACTCCAGCATCCCCAGGAACGGCCCGGCCAGATAGCGGGCCTTGGACGCCTGCTGTCCGGCCTGCTTCAGCCGGTTGTCCAGGCGCCGCGCCAGAGTCTTGTCGAACAGCACGATCGCCTCGGTGCACAGGCCGCCGGCCTTGGCCCCGCCGAACACCAGCACGTCGACGCCCAGGCGGGCGATCTGCGTCAGGTCGAACCCCGCGGCGGCGGCGTTGGCCAGCCGTGCGCCGTCCATGTGCACGCCATACCCCCTGGCCTTCACCGGCTCGATCAGGTGGCGAAGCTCCTCCTCGGTATAGACCGCGCCGTATTCGGTGGACTGGGTCAGCGACAGGGCCGCCGGCGGTTGCCGGTGCCCCACCTCCGGCTCGGCCAGAATCGCCTCCAGAGCCTTCTGGTCGACCTTGCCGGACTGACCGGGCAGCCCGAGCAGGCCGACCCCCTGGCCGAAGAAGCCCGGCGCCCCGGTCTCGTCGGTGCAGATGTGGGCCGCGTGGTGGGCCATCACCGCCTCGTGCGAACAGGCCAGCATCGACAGGGCGATGGCGTTCGCCGCCGTGCCGGAAAACACGAAGCGAATGTCCACGTCGGCATCCAGCCGTCGCCGAATCTGATCGGCGGCGCGCGCCGTGACGTCGTCGGCGCCGTAGGCCCGGGCATAGCCGCCGTTGGCGTCGATCAGCCCCTGCAGGGCGGCCGGCGCCATGCCGGCGGTATTGTCGGATCCGAAGTCGTAGCGCACGGGCTCAGCCCTCGTTCTGGTCGGTGTCATCGCGGACGGTCTCGAAGCCCGCGCTGTCCGGATCCGCGCGTCCCTTGCGGACCACCGCACCCTCGGCGGCCACCGGCATCACCAGATCGTCGTCGCCATAGGGCACGGCGACCTGATGCGGGAACGGGATTTCGATGTCGGCGGCGTCCAGCGCTTCCTTGGCGGCCTGGAACACGTCGGCCTTGGTCTGCCAGTAGTCGGGCGAGGCGACCCACGCGGTGAGGGTGACCTCCATCGCGCTGTCCAGCATATTGGTCACGCCGGCCCAGGGGCCGGGATCCTCCATGACCTTGTCGTGCGATGCTGCGGCGGCGACCAGCACCTCGCGCGTCCTGGTCAGGTCCTCACCGTAGCCGACACCGATCTTCAGCTCGATCCGTCGCGTGGTCTGCCCGGAAAGGTTCAGGATGATGTCGTCGAACACCTTCCCGTTGGGGCACATGATTTTCACATTGTTGGCGTCGGATAGCTGGGTGAAAAACAGGTCCAGCTTCTGCACCTTGCCGATATTGCCGCCGATATTGACCAGATCGCCGACCCGATAGGGTCTCAGGATCAAAAGCATCACGCCGGCCGCAACGTTCGACAGCGTCCCCTGCAACGCCAGACCGACGGCCAGCGAGGCGGCGCCCAACACCGCGATGATCGAAGTGGTCTGCACGCCCAGTCGCTGCAGCACGGCGATGAAACCGATCAGGAAGACCAGCACCCTCACGACCTGAACGGCGAAGCTCAGCACCGTCGGGTCGTGGCGGAAGCCCCGCACCCGGCCCAGCGCCTTGCGTGTCGCCGACGAGGCCCAGCGGGCGGCGAACACCGTGGCGGCCAGGATCAGCAGGGCGATCCCCAGATTGACGGCGAAATCACCGGCGATCTGGGTCAATTTCGCGATCATGGCCGTGTTCGCAGCCACGGTCTGTTCACTCGTCGTGGCGAGGCTGGTCAGGGGATTTATCGAGGAAGGCATGGGCCGGGTCTAACGCCTTGCGCCTCGATTGGAACCCGTCGGCGCGATTTTCGGCCCTCAGGACAGGCGCGTGATCCGTCCGCCGCCGCCCTCGATGGCGTCCAGCAAGTCCATGACCTCGGCGATCGTCGCAGCCTCGCGCGCCGGTTTGTCCCATCGGATGCGGCTGATCCGTGGAAACCGCATGGCGATTCCCGACTTGTGCCGGGGCGACCGGTTCAGGCCTTCAAAGGCGATCTCCAGCACCACGCCGAAATCACGCTCCGCCCGCACCGATCGGACCGGTCCAAACCGGTCGACGGTGTGGTCGCGCACGAACTTGTCCAACTGTTTCAGCTCGTCGTCGGTGAAGCCGAAATAGGCCTTGCCCACGGGCGTCAGCGTCCCTTCCGGCGTCCACACCCCGAAGGTGAAGTCGGAATAGAAGCTGGACCGTTTGCCGTGGCCGCGCTGGGCGTACATCATCACGCAATCGATCGTGTGCGGATCGCGCTTCCACTTGAACCACGGTCCCTTGGGCCGGCCGGCGACATAGGCGCTGTCCCAGCGCTTCAGCATCAGCCCCTCGGCCGCCGCGCCTACGGGGGGATCGGCCCGCAACACGCCAAGCCCTTCCCAACTGTCGTAGTCGACCACCGGCGACAGATGCAGCCGCTCGCCCGCGTGCTCCGCCACCATCGCCTCAAGCCGCGCCCGGCGTTCCCGCAGCGGGAGGCCCCGCAGATCCTCGCCGTCCAGCGACAGGGCGTCATACGCCACGATCGCCGCCGGATAGGCCGCCATCGTCTTGGCATCGACGGTCTTTCTGTTGAGTCGCTGCTGCAGATCCCCGAATGGGGCTACCGCGCCCTCACGCCAGACCAGCAACTCGCCATCGATCGCCCCCTCGAACGCCAGCGCATTCATCACGTCGGGAAAGGTCGCCGAGATTTCGTCGCCCGTGCGCGAATACAGCTTGGTCACTCCCTGCTCACGCACGGCCTGGACCCGGATGCCGTCCCATTTCCATTCAGCGGCATAGTCGGCGGGGTCCAGCCGGGCGAAATCCACCGCCTCGTCGATGGCGACGGCCAGCATCACCGGCCTGAACCGCCCCGGCGCGTCGGGGCTGGGTCGTTCGCCCCGTCCCTCCAGCCAGGCGAACAGGTCGCCATAGGGTGGATCGACCGCGTGCCAGACCTCTTCAATCTCGGATACGTCAACGGGGGCCAGCGCCGTGACCGCTTCCCCGCCCCCCGGCTCCGGCGGTTCCGACACCGTCTCCGGCCGGATCATCGCCGTCGCCGTCTTGGCCAGCCGCGCCGACATCCCGACCCGCAGGCCCCCGGTCACCAGCTTCAGCAAGGCCCACCGGCCTTTTGGCGCCAGCGCATCCAGCCAGCCCTCGATCAGTCCCTGCACTTCGCCGCGTTTCGCGGTGGAGAGGGCGTCCACCACCTCGCCCAACTCCGGCTCGCGGTTGGGGCGATGGTCCGGATCGCCGGGCCAGATCAGCGCCACCGTCTCCGCCAGATCGCCGACATAGTCGTAGGACCACCCGAACAGGACCGGATCGACCCGCGCCTCGACCGCCTTGCGGATCATCGCCGGCTTGGCCGCGGAGAAGCTGAGCCCCCCGGTCAGCGCCGCCAGCGCCCATCCCCGATCCGGGTCCGGCGTGGCGCGCAGATAGTCACGAAGCAACACCAGTTTGGCGTTCCTCGATCCCGTCAGCGACAGGCGATCCAGCAGTTCGGCGAAGGCGCGCATCCGACCTCATCACGGCACAGGAACACCAAACGCGAAAACGCCCCGGAGGTCTCCCTCCGGGGCGTCGATGCGTCGAGAACTTGTCCGCTAGTTGAACAGGCCCGCGATGACTGCGGTGATCAGACCGCCGGCGACGGCGGCCAGAACCACGTCATTGCCACTGCGGACATACTGGTATCCGCGGGGCGGGGCGCGCAGGCCGTAGGACGAGTAGTTGTTCACGACATAGCCGCGCGAATAGTTGCTCGGGATCCGCTGGCCATACGACCACGAGCGGACCTGGTAGCCGCGCGGGGCGACGTAACGCGGCGCATTAAAGCGACGCTCCGCCCGCTGCCAGCGGGCGTAGGCCCGGGCCTGTTGACGGTTATCCTGACGGTATTCGCGACGGTCCTGGCGATACTCGCGGCGGTCGTTGCGATTGTCACGGGCTTCGCGACGGTCCTGGCGCTGCTCATATCGGTCGTTGCGCGACTGGGCGTCGGCGGTCGAAGCGGCGCCGATGGAGCCGACCGCGATCATGGCGGCCAGGGCGGCGGTTGTGAACTTGTTCATGGCGGTGTCTCCTGGTGTGTCGGGGGCTTCCGACTTGCCCCCACACTAGGATTCCCCGTTTGAGCGGGGTCTGAACGGCCCTGCTCAGCCTGCGTTCAGGCCGCCGCCGCAGTCTGGTCGCATTCGGCCGCAGCGCCGAAGCCGTCGCGTCCGCCCTGCACCTGTTGCATCAGTTGCGCCAGGGCCGCGAAGTCGATCGGCTTGTTGAGATAGGCGTCGGCGCCGGCCTCGATTCCGGCCGTGTGATCCTCGTTTCGGGCGGAGGCCGACAGGACGGCGATCGGGGTTTCCATGTTGCGGCCCCGCGACCGAATAAGTCGCGTGGCGCTCAGACCGTCCATCACCGGCATGTTCACATCCATGATGATCAGGTCGAAGGTCTGCTCGGACGCCATGTTGACGGCGATCTGGCCATTCTCCGCCGTCGCGGTGGCATGACCCGCCGAACCCAGCCAGGCCTCCAGGATCATGCGGTTGACCGGGTGGTCCTCGACGACCAGCACATTCAGGCTCTCGCCGTCGCCGACCTCGGCGTCGATGGCTTCGGCCGCCGTCACGGCCTGCCATTCGACGACGTCCGCCTCGACGGTCAGGGTAAAGGTCGAGCCCTCGCCGACGGTCGAAGTGACGCTGATGTCTCCGCCCATGATGTTGGCCATGCGGCGCGCGATGGTCAGGCCCAGGCCGGTGCCGCCAAACCGGCGGGTGGAGGATGCGTCGGCCTGGGTGAACGGCTGGAACAGTCGCTCCAGATCTTCCGGGGCGATGCCGGCGCCGCTGTCGGTCACCGAGAAGCTGAACGCCACGCGCCGGTCCGACACCCGGGTCGCATCAACGCGATAGTCGATCACGCCAGCTTCAGTGAATTTAACGGCGTTGGACAGAAGGTTCTGGATCACCTGACAGACGCGCAACGGATCGCCGCGCACCACGGCGGGCGTTTCTCCGGTGAAGGTCGAGCGGAACTCCAGGCCCTTGGCCTCGGCCTGGGCCATGAACGGGCCGGTCACCCGGCGATGCAGGTCGTCGATGGAGACGTCGATGACCTCGAAGGTCATCTTGCCCGCCTCGATCTTGGTCATGTCGAGAATGTCGTTCAGCAGACTCAGAAGATTGTCGCCCGAGTTGCGAATGATAGACAGATATTCACGCTGGGTGGCTTCCAGGCGGGTCGCGCCCAGCAACTGCGCAGCACCCAGAACGCCGTTCATCGGCGTGCGCAGTTCGTGCGAAATCACGCCGAGGAAGTTCGACTTGGCCTGGTTGGCGGCGTCCGCCTTGTCGCGTGCGCCCTGAAGCTCCTCGATCAGGTGCGCCTGATGTTCCTGGAAGGCCTTGATTCGCTCTTCGCGCAGCATGGTCATGGTGACCAGAACGAACATCCCCGCCGCCGTGAACGGCAGGACCGCCGCGAACGGCCAGAACAGCGGCCCGCCCCACAGGCTGGCCAGAATGACCAGGGCCGCCATCGAATACGGCGACGAAATCACGATCGCCTGTTTGGGCGACGCCCTGAGCTGGGCGAACACCAGCACATAGCCGCTGATCAGAAGCGCCACCGCAAGCGAACGTCCGAACTCATGCCCAGAGAACCAGGCCATCAGGGGCGCCGAAGCCCAGGCCGCCGTCGTCACCGTGGCGACCGCCGGGAACAACAGGCCCCAGCCTGCGTCGACCCGGCCGGCCATGCTCTTTTCGAATTTGCCGCGAATGGCGCCGGCGCCGATCGTGCCGACGAACCAGATGATCGCCTCGACCCAGCCGACCGTGCCCAGCAGGCCGATGGCCCAACTGCCGATGATGATATAGCGCAGATACTGGGTTTGCAGGATGGCCGTCAGGGCCTGCGCCGCCTCGCTGGCTCCGGCCGACGGGCCGCCGCCGAGGTTTTTCCCGATATCCTCGGATCCGACCATGCGTGCGCCCCACGTCCCAAACTATCCCGAGCGTGACGGTAGGGTGAAGTGTCTAAGACGAAGTGAACGCTGGTCTTTCCTCAACCGCTGGCTTCATGCGTCGGATTCGTCGTTTGTCTGCGCCCGGATGGACAGGGCGTGGACCGGGCCGGCCAGTTCGGCCGCCAAGGCGGCGTTGACCGCCCGCTGACGCTGGACCCGGTTCATGCCGACGAAGGCGTCCGACACGATCGTCAGGTTGAAATGGCTTTCGCCTCGGGGTTTGGCGTCCATGCCGCCCTCATGATGGTGTCCCGCGTGCCGGGCGCTGTCGTCTTCCAGTTCCAGCCGTGTCGGATGGAACGCAGACGTCAGTTTTTCCCGCATAATCGTCGCGATCGGGCCTTCATCCATGTTCGCTTCCTTGATGGTGACCAAATCGACCCTACACTGGGGTCAATGCCTGCGTCATTCGACTACAAACCCCGCTTCAAAGACATGCGGATCAAACCCCCCAAGGCCGGAGAGGCCGAGGCGGAGGCCGATGTCCTGCACCTGAAACCCGGCGAGAAGCCGTGCAATTGGCCCGACTGCACCAAGGCGGCCACCGCCCGTGCGCCCAAGTCGCGCGAACGGCTGAACGACTTCTATGATTTTTGTCAGCCGCATGCGGCCGAATACAACAAGAGCTGGAATTTCTACGCCGGCATGAACGAGGCCCAGGTCCGCGCCGCCAAGGAAAACGAGGCCATGACCGGCGGTCGTCCGACCTGGGAAATGAAGGCCGGCAAGGGCAGCCGCGAGGCCGCCGCCTTCGCCGCCAAGATGGGCACCGCCAACACCACCGGCGAGGGGTCCTGGCGCGACAGCTTCGGCCTGTTCGGCCGCAAGGGCGATCAGGCCGCGCAGCACCCGACCGAGGACCGCCGCGTCGGCAAGATCGAACGCGGCGCCTTCGCCGACCTCGATCTGGAACCCGGCTCGTCCAAGGAAAAGATCAAGGCGGCCTATCACGACCTGCTGAAACGCTGTCACCCCGACCACAACCAGGGCGACCGCGGCGCCGAGGCGAAGCTGGTCCGGGTCATCAAGGCCTACAAGATCCTCAAGAAGGCGGGGATCGCCTGACGTTTTGACGACCTGCCGCTTGCTGGCGTGAAAGCGAGCCGGCGCCTATCTGTGGCTTCCCAATCAAAGGAGCCCCTCATGGACATCCTCTACAAGGCCCACGCCGTCGCCTCCGGCGGCGGCCGCGCCGATGGCCGTTCCGCCACGGACGACGGCAAGATCGACGTCGCCCTGTCCACCCCCAAGGAAATGGGCGGCGACGGCGGCCCCGGCACCAACCCCGAGCAGTTGTTCGCCACTGGCTATGCCGCCTGCTACCTCGGTGCACTCCGTCTCGTCAGCGGCAAGGCCGGGACCCCCGTCGGCCCGGACACCAAGGTTCATTCCGGCATTGGCTTCGGCAAGAACGACAAGGGCGAGGGATTCAACATTTCGGTCGACCTCAAGGTCACCGACCACGGCCTGGACAAGGCGGTCATCGACGACCTGATCGCAAAGGCCCATCAAGTCTGCCCCTATTCCAACGCCACGCGCGGAAACGTGGATGTCGATTTGCGCGCGGAATAGACACAAAGTAAAATTGGGTTCAGTACTTCCGCACTGAAAGACGGGCCGGAAATCATCGGCCAGTCTTTACTTTTTGACGGCCACGGAACTTTTATGGTCCAGCTTCGCTTTACATATTCACAGCGCGAGGAGCGCTTCGAATATGACGGACCTGGACTTCACGAGCAGCCAACACTCGAATTCTGACAACTCCGCCAGCGATTTCAACTCGAACTATGATCTGCAGATCTTTAGCCTGCGCGCCTTGAGACAGGACGCCGACGCGCTGATCGAACTGATCCGGCGCAATCTGTCGCGCCCCGACGCCATCGACGGCGATCCGCCCGTCCTTTTACGCGGCGGTGACGCGCGCCGGCGGGTCTGGCGCGCCATGGGTCTCGACCACCCCGTGACGGTGCGCTAATCGCACGGACATGGCTCCCTCTCCCCTCGACGCGACCCCCGATCCCCTGCTGACGTTTGAACCCCACCGCAAGGTCTCGGTCAGGGAGGCGTTCGGAATCGACGCCGACATGACCGTGCCGATGTTCGACACGGTCGACAGCCATGTGCCCGAGGTCGACCCCGCGTATAAGTTCGACCCCCAGACGACGCTGGCCATCTGCGCCGGCTTCGCCCACGACCGCCGGGTGATGGTCCAGGGCTATCACGGCACCGGCAAGTCGACCCATATCGAGCAGGTCGCGGCCAAGCTGAACTGGCCGCTGGTGCGCGTGAACCTGGACAGCCATGTCAGCCGCATCGACCTGGTCGGCAAGGATGCCATCGTCCTGAAGGACGGCAAACAGATCACCGAGTTCCGCGAGGGGATGCTGCCCTGGGCCATTCAGCGCCCCATCGCCCTGGTGTTTGACGAATACGACGCCGGCCGCCCGGACGTCATGTTCGTGATCCAGCGCGTGCTGGAGGCGCAAGGCCGCCTGACCCTGCTGGACCAGAACCGCGTCATCCGCCCGAACAAGTGGTTCCGCCTGTTCTCGACCACCAACACCATCGGTCTGGGCGACACCTCGGGCCTGTATCACGGCACCCAGCAGATCAATCAGGGCCAGATGGACCGCTGGTCGATCGTCACCACCCTGAACTACCTCGACCACGACGTCGAAGCCGAGATCGTCGCCGCCAAGGCGCCGGAGTGGAACACCGCCGACGGCAAGCGCGCCATCGCCGCGATGGTTCGCGTCGCCGACATGACCCGCAACGCCTTCATGAACGGCGACATCTCGACCGTCATGTCGCCGAGGACCGTCATCACCTGGGCCCAGAACGCCACCATCTTCGGCGGCGACCTCGGCCTGTCGTTCCGCCTGACCTTCCTCAACAAGTGCGACGAGCTGGAACGGCCAACGATCGCGGAGTTCTACCAGCGTGCGTTCGGGGAAGACCTCCCCGAGGCGGCGACGCGGGTGAAGGTGGGTTAGAGCTATGCATAATCTTGCCACTGGCTCAGAATTCGTTGTCGGATAAGGCTCAGCCAAGCACTTTCACGGCGCTCCCTTCTTGTCGGCGGGACATTCTTGTTCTCGTCGTAAAAGTGGATGCCTTTCAACAGCATCGGATCAAAGAAGGGATCGGCTTGAACGTAGGTAGTTGGAACTGACCACCAACCTTTACGAACAGCCTCGTAAGCAAGTAGCCACATTGGACTTTGAAGGCCGTTTGCGTTCGCACAATCCTGCATCCAGATCGTATCATCAATGCCGCCGTCAATAAGGCCGCGTCTATCGAGGTCCATAAGAATGAGCGCCACGGATGACGACGACATCGAGAACAGGTGCTCTACTTCACTTCGGTTTACAGTTATCGATAGGCCCTTACAGAGAAACAGTGCCCACATCACTTCGTAGGCGTGACCCGTTTTTCCCGCTACTTTAATATTGTCCGAAATATATTTTCTGATGCTATCGATCGGCAACGTCTGTGAGTTATGCCGGGCGTCGATCAGTAACTGAGAAATTGCGCCCATGCATGCTGGGGCACGTCGCCCTACGTGTAAGATCTTCTCGTAAAAGTATTTCTGATTCTTTGGGTCGATCTTGAACGACCGCGCGCGCTTCACGGCCCACTTTAGAACAGCGTCCTTCTCAGATTTTTCTGCCGCCCGGAATGCGATATCAAAATAGTTTTCAAGCTTATCTCTTTGACGCTCTGGCCGGTTAATCAAAGGTACAGTAGATAAATGTTCCTTCCAAAGTTCCGGTAGAGCAACTTTGTGATTTATGAATTTTGTTTTGGCAAAGTTCATTCCCAGTTCAAATTCCGCAAACGCAAGTTCTACCGCTATGACAGTATGTTCTTCGGCTTCACCATCATTCACGCCTACAGTAAAATCGTCGACATATCTAAGCGCGCGATCACCGAGATCGGGAATCCTAACCTCGACCGCCTTTTCTATTCCTCGCGCCACAATCTCGGCTACAATGCGAGACGTATCAGGACCTATAGGCAGACCGACTGATTGATTTCTCTGGCCGTGCCGTATCTCGATATCTAGACTGTTTAAGTACGACTGTTTGAGCCAGTTCGCGTTTAAATTAGCTTGGACGAGTTGTTTTCCAAAATAGGCCCAAGCGATCGAGTGCGTGTAAATGGTCGGGTAAAATTTAGAAATGTCCGTATGAAATTGACCCGAGTACTGCGCAGATATCGTGTTCCTTCTGCTAGAAACAGCATCCCAGTCTACACCGAATATCGCGCGCCTTCCATTTAGATCGAAAATCGCTCTGTATTCGCTAATTTTTGACGTGTTGATAAAATCCCTGATGTCAATCCAGTTATCTGCTATAACCCTTGATAGACGCATCTGATTGATGGGATTTACGATTGCTATCTTTCTGCGCTCGTGTCCATACTTTGGAATACTTAATACGTCGGGACTGCTCTTGTAGTGTTGGTATTTTTGCTGCGGGACCGTTTGCCATTTCCGGTGAAGAGACTCCCGGTAGGTACTAAATGTCCCACTGACGAACGGCGGCGGCAGTTCGTCAGGTAGATAACCCGCCTCTAGTAGGCGCTTAAGCCTTCCTGATTTGTCTAGTTTTTTCGCCATGCGAGCCCCCTACAACATGCTAGGCGGCGCGCTGTGGCTCGTCGAGCCCTAGCGGTTGATCTCACCCTCGATCCGCACTCATTGCGCGAGTTGAATACTCCCGCACCTCCACCGGCCACTCCCTAACCGCCGCCTCGAACCCCGCCGCGTTCCCCGCGAACAGCATCCGCGTCGCCTCTTCATACCCCGGCAGGTCCCCCGCCACGGCGGTCATGAAGCGATAGGTCGCCTCCCTGCCCTTGCGCACCCGGTCCGGCCCCTCGGCCTCGCGCAGCGCGCCTTCGACCAGTTTTCTCAGCGCCACCGACGCCCCGCCGGGCTGGGAGGCCAGCCAGTCCCAGTGGCGCGGCAACAGGGTGACCTCGCGCGCCGTCACCCCCAGCTTCGGCCGCCCCGGTCCGCGTTTCGGCTCAGCCTCGACCTCGGGCGCCAGACGCGCCAGCACCGCCGCCAGGTCGCCACGCAGGTCGAACTCGACCAGGCGGGCGTCGGCATCGTCGAACACCAGGACGCTGCCGCCCGCATTGACCGCCGCCTTGACCGCCCCCACGACCTCACGCGGGGACCCTGAAGCGATCCGCCGATGCCCGGCGAAGGCGGTACAGGATTTCACATTCGCAGCGGCAGACATCGACGGCTCTCCTCACAGGACAGCGGCGATTTACCCGGACGAAACCCGGTCGTCAATAATACCCGGGCAAAATAGCTTCAAAGCGTCGCCGGCCCCACCCCGCCGGTCCACTTCTTCACCAGCGGCCCGATCGTCCCGCCCTGCACCAGCACCGAGAACAGCACCACCACGTAGGTCGCGGCAACCAGCACATCCTTCATCGGCCCGGCCGGCAGCGACAGCGCCAGGGCGATCGAGATGCCGCCCCGCAACCCGCCCCACGTCAGCGACGGAAACGCCAGCCCGAACGGCAACAGCTTCTTCCAGAACAGCAACGGCGTCCCGACCGA
Source organism: Alphaproteobacteria bacterium (assembly GCA_018820205.1). Classification (GTDB taxonomy): domain Bacteria; phylum Pseudomonadota; class Alphaproteobacteria; order Caulobacterales; family Caulobacteraceae; genus Brevundimonas. Next base: position 76,181 of record JAHJOK010000024.1, on the reverse strand, counting down.
GATCGCGCGCGCCGCCAGCACCAGCGGCACGGTCAGGACCCCCAAGCCCAGCAGGCCCCAGCGCCCGGCCACCACCACCGCCTCCAGCCCGATCAGCAGGAACAGGACGGCGTTCAGCACCTCGTCGATCAGGGCCCAGAATTTCAGCAGGTAATCCTTGGTGTTGGCGCTCATCGCATAGCTGACGCCGTGGTTGCCGATCAGCAGTCCGGCCACCGCCATCGCCACGGGGCCCGAGATATGCAGGGCGTGGGCCAGGGAATATCCGCCCATCACCACGGCCAGCGTCACCAGAACCTCGACCGCATAGTCGTCGATGGCCTTCATCGCGCGATAGCCGATCCAGCCGACCACCAGACCCAGCAGCGCCCCGCCCAGGGCCTCGACCAGGAACAGTTCCGCCGCGTGGCCGATCGACAGCGGCTGCCCACTGATTGCGGCGGCCAGCAGGATGGAAAAGATCACCACCCCGACCCCGTCGTTGAACAGGCTCTCGCCCGCGATGGTGGCTTGCAACGTCGGGGGCACGGCGGCGGACTTCATCACCCCCATGACCGCGACCGGATCGGTCGGGCTGATCAGGGCGCCGAACACCAGGCACCAGGCCATCGGCACGCCCAACCCCATCATTCCGCTGAGAAAATAGAACCCGCCCCCCACGATCAGGGTCGAGGCCACAACCCCGATGGTGGACAGGATGGCGATCTGCCACCGGCCCTTTTTCAGCTGTTCCAGATCGACGTGCAGGGCGCCCGCGAAGAGCAGGAACGACAGCATGCCGTTCATCAGGGTCTCGTGGAAATCGATGTCGTTCAGGAACGTGCCGACCGTCTCCGACAGCCGACTGGCCGGCATCAGGGCGTCCAGCCCGATCACGATGACGGAGGCCAGGGCCCCCATCATGGTCAGGGCGACGGTGGACGGCAGCTTCAGGAACCGGTGGTTGACCCAGCCCAGGGTCGCCGACACCACGATCAGGATGGACGCCGCATCAAAGGCGGTCAGGGAATAGTGCATGGCGTCCGACTCGACTGCGGCAGGATGACACGGAGCCTAGCCGATCAGGCGGGCGACGGCCCTATCCGTCGCGCTGGATTCGCTTGTCGGGGATCAGGCCGCCGGCGATCCAGCTGATCACGCCGGTGACGATCGCCGCCCCCACGCCGGCCCACAGCCCGTCGACGACGAACCCGCCCAGCAGGGCCGCCACGATGCCGATCGTCGCCGCGTTCACCACCAGCAGGAACAGACCCAGGGTCACCACCGTCAGCGGAAAGGTCACGAACACCAGAATGGGCCTGACGAAGGCGTTGACCAGCCCCAGCAGAACCGCCGCCGCGATCAGCGATCCGGTCGACAGAAAGGCGACGCCCGGCACCACATAGGCCGCCAGCCACAGCCCCAGCGCCGTCACCACCGCCTGTAGAATGAACCTCAACATCGTCGTTCCGCTCCCCATTCAGTCATGGCCTTCATACCTGATATCGCCATGCGGCGGCCCGACCGCAATGCGCGTTGCGAGCGGAACCGCCGCGACCCATATGCACTATTCCCCCAAGCCTCCCCGGCGTCACTCACACAAGGATCGCTCCCATGACCGACCAACGCATCGAAGGCGCCGCGACCGGCGTGAACGGCAAGCTCAAGCGCGGCGCGGGCGATCTGACCGGCGACACCAAGCTGCAGTTCGAAGGCCGGTTCGACGAGGTGAAGGGCAAGGCGCTCGACGCCTATGGCCGCGCCATCGACAAGCTGGAAACCCTGACCGACCGCGCGCCGGAGGACCTGCGTCAGCCGGTTCGCACGGGGCTGGACTTCGCCCGCCGCAAGCCGCTTCTGACCACCGGCATCATCGCCGGCCTGGCCTTCATCCTCGCCGGCTCGGGCCGCCGCCGGTACTAGGCAGCGCCGCGCTCCAAACGAACAGGCCCGGGATCGCTCCCGGGCCTTTTTCTTTGAGCGTCTCCTCCCCGTCGCTGCGCGACGGGGAGGAGATATTAAGTCTCAGACCGACGCGTCCTCGTCCGCCTTTTCCTTCACCGGACCGCCGGACGCGGGCTTGATTTCGAAGGCGATCTTGCCGTCCTTCAGCTCGACCTTCACATGACCGCCGCGCGTCAGACGTCCGAACAGGATGTCGTCGGCCAAGGGCTTCTTGATGTTCTCCTGGATGACCCGGCCCAGAGGGCGCGCGCCATACAGTTCGTCGAAGCCGTTCTTGGCCAGCCAGTCGGCCGCGTCGTCCGTCAGCTCGATGGTGATGTTGCGATCCGCCAGCTGGGCTTCCAACTGCAGGACGAACTTGGTCACCACCTGACGGATCACTTCCGGCTGCAGGGCCTTGAACGAGACCACCGCGTCCAGACGGTTGCGGAACTCCGGCGCGAACAGGCGCTGAATGGCCTTCTCGTCCTCGCCCTCGACCTTGCCGCGACCGAAGCCGATGGAGGCGCGGGCGTTGTCGGCGGCGCCGGCGTTGGTGGTCATGATCAGGACCACGTTCCTGAAATCGACCTTCTTGCCGACCGCGTCCGTCAGCATCCCGTTGTCCATCACCTGCAGCAGGATGTTGTAGACGTCGGGGTGCGCCTTCTCGATCTCGTCCAGCAGGACCACGGCATGGGGATGCTGATCGACGGCGTCGGTCAGCAGGCCGCCCTGGTCATGACCGACATAGCCCGGAGGGGCGCCGATCAGGCGGCTGACCGTGTGCCGCTCCATATATTCCGACATGTCGAAGCGCAGCATCTCGATGCCCAGGGTGGACGCCAACTGCTTGGCGACCTCCGTCTTGCCGACGCCGGTCGGACCGGCGAACAGGAAGGACCCGATCGGCTTTTGTGGATCGCGCAGGCCGGCGCGGGCCAGCTTCATGGCCGAGGCCACCTGTTCGATCGCCGCGTCCTGACCGAAGACGGCCCGGTTCAGATCGGTCTGCAGCTCCCGCAGTCCCTCGGTGTCGGACTTGGACACCGACTTCGGCGGGATGCGAGCCATCTTGGCGACGACGGCCTCGACCTCCTTCTGGCCGATGACCTTCTTGCGCTTGGATTCCGGGAGCAGCATCTGCGACGCCCCCGCCTCGTCGATCACGTCGATCGCCTTGTCCGGCAGTTTCCGGTCGGTCATGTAGCGGGCCGACAGTTCGACGGCGGACCGGATGGCGGACTCGGTATAGCGCAGCTTGTGGTGACCTTCGTAGGCGGTCTTCAGCCCCCGCAGAATCTTGATCGTGTCGTCCACCGTCGGCTCGTTGACGTCGATCTTCTGGAAGCGCCGGACCAGGGCGCGGTCCTTCTCGAAATGCTGGCGGTATTCCTTGTAGGTGGTCGATCCCATGCAGCGCAGGGTGCCGGACGCCAGGGCCGGCTTCAGTAGGTTGGAGGCGTCCATGGCCCCGCCACTGGTCGCGCCGGCCCCGATCACCGTGTGGATCTCGTCGATGAACAGGATGGCGTTTTCGTGGTTCTCCAGCTCCTTGACGACCTGTTTCAGCCGTTCCTCGAAGTCGCCGCGATAGCGGGTGCCGGCCAGCAGCGCCCCCATGTCGAGACTGTAGATGGTCGCGCCTTCCAGCACGGCCGGAACCTCGTGGTTGACGATCTTGCGGGCCAGACCTTCGGCGATGGCCGTCTTGCCGACTCCAGGTTCACCGACCAGCAGCGGGTTGTTCTTGGTCCGGCGGCACAGGATCTGGATCGAACGATCGACCTCGGCCTGGCGACCGATCAGGGGGTCGATCTTGCCGTTGCGCGACTTCTCGTTCAGGTCGACGCAATAGGCCTCCAGCGCCTCTCCGCCCGATTTGACGGCGGCGGCGTCCTCGGCCTCTTCGGGGCTCTGACCGGCGGTCTTGGCCGGACGCTGCTCGCCCATGCCTGCCTTCTTGGCGATGCCGTGTGCGATGTAGTTGACCGCGTCATAGCGGGTCATGTCCTGCTCCTGCAAGAAATAGGCGGCGTGGCTCTCGCGCTCGCTGAAGATGGCGACCAGCACATTGGCGCCGGAGACCTCTTCGCGGCCCGACGACTGGACGTGGATCACCGCGCGCTGGATCACGCGCTGGAAGCCTGCGGTCGGCTTGGCGTCTTCGCCATCCGACGTGGCCAGGGCGGCCAGGTCTGTGTCGACATACAGCGTCAACGCTGTCTTCAGCGCGGTCAGTTCGACATTGCAGGCCTTCATTACGGTTGACGCATCCGCGTCGTCGATCAGCGCCAGCAGCAGATGTTCGAGCGTCGCATACTCGTGGCGGCGTTCGTTGGCATAGGAGACCGCGCGGTGAAGGGTCTCTTCGAGAGGGCGTGAAAATGAGGGCATGGGAACTTATCCTCTCAGTCTTTTTCCATAGTGCACTGTAACGGATGCTGGTGACGGCGCGCCGTCTCGACCACCTGGGCGACCTTGGTTTCGGCCACCTCGTAGGTGAAGACGCCGCACACCCCGACGCCGTGCTGATGCACATGCAGCATGATGCGGGTCGCGTCCTCGCGGCTCTTCTGAAAGAACCGCTCCAGCACATAGACGACGAATTCCATCGGCGTGTAGTCGTCGTTCAGGATCAGCACCCGATACAGCGAGGGCTTCTGAAGCTTGGGTTTCGTCTCGGTGATGGTGCCAGCGCCGAAGCCCTGATCCTGTCCTTCACCTGGCCGTTTGGTGGGCATCCGTTGTCCGTCATTTCGGGGGAGTCGAAACGCTATGTAGGGAGCATCAGCCGGTTTTGTAGTCGCGTCCAGTCAGGGGTGTCGTGAACACCAAAGCAAAAGGGCCCCGGCGTTTCCGCCGAGGCCCCTCCGGTACGCTTTACTGAACCAGTCGCCTTAGCGGGCGGCCTGGAACTTCTCGACCGAGGCGGTGACGCGCTCGTTGATCGGCTTGAAGCTGTCCTTGACCGAACCGGTCAGGGTCTCGGTCATCTTGGTGACTTCCGAGAGATAGGTTTCCATCGCCGACTTGGCGAAGTTGGTCTGCAGCTCGATCAGCTCTTGGATCGAACGGGCCTGCGAGATCGTCTGGGCGGCGGCGACGCCGTTTTCCCAGCTGGTCTTGCCGTACGACACGGCCTGGGCCGACAGGGCCTCGGCGCCCTTCTGGGCGGCGGCGGCCGAAGCGGTCAGGGCTTCCAGGTTCTGCTTGGACTGAGCCGACATCTCGGCCATCGAGGCCTGGGTCTTTTCCATGCCGTCGCGCAGGGCTTGCGTGCCCGTGGCCTGCATCTTCTCGGCCTGGGCCTTGAACTGCTCGCCCTGGGCCTTGGCGGTGGCGGTGGTCTGGTCGATGGTCTTCTTAACGGTTTCGGCGCTGTCAGCCATAATGGTCTCCTGAACCTGATGAATCGCGGTTGGCCCGCGTAAAGTTTTCTCTTCCCGGGCGAGTCCCGGGTCGACAAGGGTCATATGGTGCAAGTGCGAAGAGAGGTCAAGACTTATTGTGCACTGCAGCATACGATCGCCGTTCGCCGGCTCACCGTCATGTTCCGGTCGTTCAATTCCGCGTTGATTTCTGGTTAACCCCCATGAAACCCGCGACCCTCATGTTAGGGTCTTCACTTGCGTCGCGCCGGGGGGCCGTCGTCGCGTCACAGGATTAAGAGGCTTCGCTTGGCGATGATGCGTCTTCGGTCGATTCCCACCCGCCGCGTGCTGGCCGCTTTGGTCGCCCTGACCCTTGTGTTCGGCGCGATCGTCATGGGCCAGGGTCGGGTCCAGGCCCAGCCCGGCGAAAACAACCGCTACGCCGCCATCGTGGTCGACGCCTCGACCGGCGAGGTCCTGTTCGCCCGTCACGCCGACAGCCGCCGCTACCCGGCCTCGGTCACCAAGGTCATGACCCTGTATCTGACGTTCGAGGCGTTGGAGAAGGGCACAGCGACCCTGGACGACGTGATCACCGTCTCGCCCCTGGCCGCGTCCCAGCCGCCGTCGAAACTGGGGCTCGCCGCCGGCCAGACCATTCGGCTGGACGACGCCATGCGCGCTACCGCCGTCCGCTCCGCCAACGACATGGCCATGGCCATCGCCGAACACATCGGCGGATCCCAGGCTCGCTTCGCCTCCATGGCCACGCTGAAGGCCGAGGAACTGGGCATGACCCAGACCCGCTACGTCAATCCCAACGGACTGCCAGACAGCCGCCAGCTGACCTCGGCCCGCGACCTCGCCATCCTGGCCCGCGCCGTGATGCGCGACTATCCGCAGTACTATTCCTATTTCGGCCTGCACGACTGGAACTACCAGGGCCGGGAATACCGCAACACCAACGGCCTGCTGCACAGCGGCAACGGCTATGACGGCATCAAGACCGGCTTTACCAACGCCTCCGGCTACAACCTGGCGGCCTCGGCCGTGCGGGGCGGCAAGCGGATCATCACGATCGTTCTGGGCGGCCGGTCCAGCGTGACCCGCAACGCCCATGTCGCCGAGCTGATGGACACCGGATTCGAGGTCGAGCGTCGGCGCGCCGGCGGCGAGCCAATCCAGGTGGCCCAGACGTTCTTCGAACAGCGCGGCTTCGGCATCGGCGTGCCCGACACCGGCGCCCCCGTCGCCTATGCCGCCCTGAACGGCGCCCCCGAAACAGAAGAGGGCAGCGCCTCCAGCGGTCTGGCCTACACCTCTCTGCCCCTGCCGCCGACGGTCGCGCCACCCGCCCCTGAGCCGGTCCGCTACACCCGCGCCACGCCCGTGCCTGAAGCCGTCGCCAGTCCCCCGGCGCCGGTCCGCCGCGCCGAGGTTACGCCGGCGAGCCCGGGCGACCTGACCGCCAGTCTGAACGCCGGCGTGGCGGCCGCCTCCAACCTGAACCGAGGCGCCGTCGCCAATCCTCCGCGTCCCGCCGCGCCCACGGACCGCTGGACCGTCCAAGTCGGCGCCTTCCGCGACGAGACGGTGGCCCGCGACTGGCTGACCGAGGTCAACCGCCGCTTCCGCAGCCAGTTCACCGCCGCCGAGCGGTCGGTCCAGAGCGTCTCAGGCTGGCACCGCTCGCGCTTCACCGGCCTGAGCCAGTCCGCCGCGGAGTCGGCCTGCGAGGCGCTCGCGGCACGCCGCGTCACCTGCATGGTCGTGCGCCCGGGCGGATGAGGCGCCTCCGACCGCCAAAACAAGCTGCGGGCTTTCGTGACTGACCGCCGGAATCCAGCGATACAGATGTGATGGCCCATCCTCGCCCCGACAGTCTTGAAGCGGCGCTGGCGAAGGTGTTCGAGGATCAGAACACCAGGGCCAGTTGGTTCGCCCTGACGGGTGGGGAGTTGTTGTTCTCGGCGGGCGACGCCCCCGACAGTCTTTATCTGCTGCGATCCGGCCGGCTGGGAGTCTTCCGCCAGGACGAGGATCAGCCGCCCCAGTTCCTGGGCGTGATCAAACCCGGCGAGCCGGTCGGAGAGATGGCCCTGATCGCCGGCGCCGCCCATTCCGCCAGCGTCGTCGCGCTGCGTGATTCGGAGATTCTAGCCCTGCCGGCGGAGGCATTCTTCGATGCGGTCCGCACCCAGCCGGACGTGATGATCGAGTTGTCCCGCCTGATGCTGCATCGGGCCAGGGAGCGGGCGCCGGGCGTCACCGAACCCAGCGTCTTCGGCTTCATCTCCGTGCGGGGTCGTCCGATCCGGCCCTTCGTCGATCGGGTCGCGGCGTCCGTCGTCGCCCAGGGCTTCACCTGCCAGGTTATCGACCATTCCGCCCTGTCGTCGGTCTCGGAGTGGTTCTCGCGGATGGAGGACACCCACGACTTCGTCCTCTATGTCGCCGAGCTGGACGAGCCGTCCTGGGCCAACCTGTGCGCGCGCCAGGTCGATCGGCTGTTTCTGGTCGGCAATGCGCTGATGGCGCCCCCGGCCAATATTCCGGCCCGCATCGCCCATGGGCTTCAGCAGTTCACCGACCTGATTCTGCTGCGTGATCCTAGGATGCGCAGGCCTGCAAATACGGCGGTCTGGCTGAACGCCATCAATCCCGGCCGCTGGTTCCACGCCATGGAGGGAGACGCCGCCGATGCAGCCCGCATCGCCCGCGTCATCACCGGGACCGCCGTCAGCCTGGTCCTGTCCGGCGGCGGCGCGCGAGCCTACGCCCATATCGGCGCCATACGGGCCCTGCACGAAGCCGGCATCCGGTTCGACTTCCTGGGCGGATCGTCGATGGGCGCCGTCATCGCCGCCGGTCCGGCCCTGGGCTGGACGGACGACGAGCTGGAGGCCCGGATCCAGCGAGCCTTCGTGCGCACCGACCCCCTGGCCGACCTGGCCTTTCCCATCATCGCCATGACCCGCGCCGGCAAGGTCGACCGGCTGCTGGAAGAGGCCTATGGCGACATCGACATCGCCGACATGCCCCTGCCCTTCTTCGCCGTCTCGTCGAACCTGACCAGCGGGCGGATCGAGGTTCACCGCCGGGGCATGCTGCGACGTGCGATGCGGGCCTCGATCTCGATTCCGGGGGTGATGCCGCCGGTCGTCGTCAACGATCAGGTGCTGGTCGACGGCGCCGTCATCAAGAATTTTCCGACCGACGTGATGCGGCACCTGAACGCCGGCCCGATCGTCGGCGTGGACATGTCACAGATGCGCGGCGTCGATCCCGCCACCCTGGCCAACCCGCCGTCCTGGTGGCGCTGGATCGTCTCCGGCGCGTGGAAGAAGGGTCCGCCGATCGTTTCGGTCCTGATGCGCTCGGCCACCATCACGACCGACGCCGACATGGAAACGTCGCGCGCGGAGACCGACCTGCTGATCCTGCCGGAACCCGAGGGTTCCGACATTCGCGACTGGAAAGTCTACGAGCCGGTCGTGGCGGCCGGCCGAGCGGCCGCGCTGGAGGCGTTGTCGGAGTTGAAGGGTCCGGTTCAGACGCTACGCAAACGCCCGTCGGGCGGCACGCCCACGCCGTTCGCCGACGAGGACGCCAGACCGGCGACGTCCGCAGCGGAATAAAGGGAATGGTACCGCCTCTCAGGCTTGAACTGAGGACCTCCGGTTCCACAAACCGGCGCTCTAACCAACTGAGCTAAGGCGGCGCAGCGACCCCGAGGAGGGACGCGAGCCGCGTTGTCTAGCGGCGCCGGCGGCGGGGATCAAGGCCAGTCTGAAGCCGCGACTCGCTGCGCCCAAAGAAAAACGCCCCGGGGTTTCCCCCGAGGCGTTGATCTCAGTTCTGATCAGATCGCCTAGCCGAGGCGGAAGCGAACCGTGAAGTTCACGCGACCACCGACGGCGACGCCGTCCACGGAGCGAGGCGAAAGCCGCGCACTGCGGGTCGAACGGATCGCCTCTTGGGCAAATCCTGCGCCCGACGGGTTCTCCGAAACGACGTTGCAGTCGCTCATCGAGCCGTTGGGCTGCACCGCGCAGTTCAGCGTGACGCTGCCCTGCTCGATGTTGCGCTGTGCGGCGCGGTCCGGATACTGCGGCGCCGGTTGGCGCGCCCAGCTCGGGTTGGTGATCACCGGAGGACGAACCGGAGCCGGCGGAGCCGGCGGCGGCGGCGGACCGGGGACGATCACGGGCGGGCCCGTGTATTCGACGCGGTCTTCCTTCTTCGTCGGCTCGATCGGAAGCGTGATCGGCGGCGGAGGCGCCTGGGTGTTGATCACCGGCGGACGGACCTGCAGCTTGGGCGGCGGCGGGGTGTCCGGCGGAGGCGGAGGCGGCGGTGGCGGCGGAGGCGGCGGGATCGGTTCAACGATCTCGACGTCCACGGCGTCGTCCGAATACTCCATGATCCGAAGCTCGAATTTGGTCTTCTGGAGATAGAAGATCATGACCGCGAACAGGACGGTGACCGTCCCCAGCGCAATCAGCCAAATTCCGGGAGAGACCCCCATGAAGCCCTTCTTGCGAGGGGCGTCATAGCGACTGCGATGATACTCAACGGGTGTGTCTGTCATGTGTGACCCCTTACACCGGTGAGTTGTCTTCGCCGACCAGGGCGACGGAATAGAAACCGTTGTCCTGCAGGGCATTCATGACCTGCATGAAATCGCCATAGCGGGTCTGCTGGTCGCCGCGGATGAAGATACGCTCTTCTTCCGGGTTACGGGTACGGATCAGGCGCCGCAGGTCGTCCCCGAGTTGTTCGGGGCTGCTGCGTCCGTCGCCGATGAAAACGTCGCCATCGCTCTGGATGGAGATGAACACCGGCTTGGGCGGGTTCTCCTGGGGCGGGGCCACGGCGGTTGGCAGTTTCACCTCGATCGACACGGTGGCGAGCGGCGCCGCCACCATGAAGATGATGAGGAGGACCAGCATGATATCAACGAAAGGCGTAACGTTGATATCGCTTTGCTGCTCGACGTTATACTTGCCGCCGCCGCCACCTGAAAGTTTGGCGGCCATCCGTCTTAGGCTCCCTTGTCGAGTTGACGCGAGATGGAGTTGATCAGTTCGGCGTTGAAGCCGTCAGACCGGGTGCCATACGCCGAGATACGGGTGTTGAAGTAGTTGTAGAAGATAACCGCGGGAATAGCGGCGAACAGGCCGATACCGGTGGCGAGCAGGGCCTCGGCGATGCCGGGGGCGACGACGGCCAGGTTGGTCGTGTTCGATTGGGCGATGCCGATGAAGGAGTTCATGATGCCGTAAACGGTGCCGAACAGACCCACGAACGGGCCAGTGGAGCCGGTCGACGCCAGGAACTGCTGCCCGCCCGAGAGACGAGCGGCGAGACCGGCCTGAACGGCGGCGACTGCCTGTTGAGCGCGCAGCAGGGCCGAGTCGCGATGATCACCGGCGACCGAGAGACCAGCCTGGCGAGACAATTCGATTTCCTCGGTGGCGGCGGCGGCCATGTCAGCCAGCGGGTTGCCGTCGAACTCGTCCGAGGTGGCCACGCGACGCATGTCCGCGATCGTGCGGGCGCCGCGGAAGGCTTCCAGGAACTGGTCGGTCTTGCGGTTCAGACCGCCGAACTCCATCAGTTTGATGAGCAGCAGGGTCCAGGAGAAGATCGAGGCCAGCAGCAGGCCGATCATCACGATCTTAACGACGATGCCGGCTTCCATGAACATGGAGATCGGCGTGATGTCGCCACCGTGTCCGCCCGAGACGGCGTCGCCGACCGATTCAGGATCGGCTTCGGCCACGGGAGCGGCCGGAGCCGGGGTGGCGGCGGCCGGAGCGGCGGTCGCGTCAGCCGGAGCAGCCGCAGTTGCGTCGGGGGCCGGGGTCTGCGCCAGAGCCGGCGAGCCCGCCATCAGGACGGCAGCGCCGGCCAGGGCGAGAAGGATGTTGGTCTTGTGCATGTGTCGCCAGTTCCTGCTTTTTTGGTCTGACTCGTGGAACCCAGGAAATGCAACGCGTCAGCACGCTGCACCCCTCATGAAAATCGCTTGTGTTCCGCCGGCCGGCCGGATTGGCCAATCGTCGGAACGCCTTCTAACGCATCCGGTTGCCCGAAGGCCCCATCGCGGGTTGGTCGAAGCCTTTCGGACACAGGTCCAGCCGGCGTTCGGCCGCTCACGCAAAGAAAGCGGTCAAGCTCCTTTGGCGAACCGATAACAGAGCGTCAAGGCTTCAGAGCAGCTTTTCGCCCCTCGAGCGAGCGCAGAGGCCTTATCCCCGCAATGTCTTACCACTGCTGCATTTCAGCGTTAGGTTAATCGGCCCCATCCGTCCAAACTCGGCATCAAAGGCTTACGTTCGGGAATGATGGTGCCTGGGGGCGGATTCGAACCACCGACACGCGGATTTTCAATCCGCTGCTCTACCAACTGAGCTACCCAGGCGCACGCGTCAAAACGCGGGAGCGGGGTCTATAGGCGAGCCGAAACGGGGTGTCCAGCGGGGATCAGTCGTGGTTTTCGGGATCGGCGTCAGGGACGCCCTCGTCCGTGTCCGGCAGCACATAGGCGCCCACCAGCCACTTCTGCAGATCCATGTCCGCGCACCGTTTCGAACAGAACGGCTTGTAGGCTTCCACGGTCGGATTTCTTCGGCAGATGGGACAGGTCGCCAAGGCTTCAGCCCTCCTCAATCACGAAACGCCCACGCGACGCCTTCGGGTCCGACAGGAGAGTCGCCCTCGGTCCGACGCGACGGACCAGGGCGACGGCGACGGCGGCCTCCTCCGGGGCGCAACGCGCGGTGAATCGCGGCGTCGCCGTGTCGGACAGCATGGCCAGCCTGAGATGACGGGCGACATCAATGGCGCGAGTGATCAGGCCGCGACGACCCGCCGCATCATTCAACGACTCTTCGACAGGTCGCTCGCGCCACGGCAGCGCCAGTTGCAGGACGCCGAAGCGGCTGAGGGGGCCAAAAGCGGCGTCATCGTCGGCGAACGCCTCCCTGGCCATCGTCGAAACCTGAGCCGGATCCAGCGTCACGCCCACCAGATCGATGACCACCAGACCGCCCCAGCCGCGCAGCCGTATCATCCGGGCCGCCTGTTTCAGACCCTGCCGATTGGCCTGGTCCCTGGCCTTTCGGACATCGCGTCCGGGGATGCCCGCATGGTCGATGTCCACGGCGATCAGCGCGCGCGTTCGTTGCACCGCCAGATCCAGCGCCCATTCGGCGAAGACTTCGCCAGACGCCAGCGCCTCGGCCTCTGCTTCGAGACCGGCCCTGATGGCGTCGACGCCCCGGACCGGCTCTACGCCCGGCGCAATGCGACCCAGGCGTTCCACGACATCCGGTCCCGGGGCGACAAGGCGAGGCTTGCCCTGCGCGGAGCCGATCCGTTTCAGCGCCGGCCCCTTGGTCTGGCGCGGCTCGGCCGTCACCTCGACCTCGATGACCTCGCCCTCGCCCAGGGATTCGCCCTTGCCCAGCGGCAGGAACCCCGCAGGCCCGTCGCCGCCGATATCGATGAAGGCCGCCCGGAAGGCGGGGCGCAGGCCGATCACGCGCCCGACGCATCGTGCGCCGAGCCGATGCTGAGGCGGATCGTCCTCGCGCTGTATCATCAGCCGTTCGAACCGGCCGTCCCGCGTGACGATACCCCTGGCCTCGCCCGGCGTGTCGTCCAGGAACACCTCGACGTCGCCGGTCATCGCCGCCAGCCGACCCCGGCGAGCAGATTGACCGTCTCCGGCAGGGGCAGCCCCATCACGGCCGGATGGCTGCCGACGATCTTCAGCACGAAGGCCGCCGCCGGGCCCTGGATGCCGTATCCCCCCGCCTTGCCGCGCCAGTCGCCCCCGGCGACATAGGCGTGGATTTCGGGCTCCGACAGGCGTTTGAAGGCCACGCGCGTCTCGACGCAGCGATGCATCGTCCGCTCTCCGGCCGCAACGGCTACCGCGGTGGAGACGCGGTGATTCCGCCCGGAGAGCAGGCGCAGAAAGCGTTCGGCCTCGGCCGCGTCGGCGGGTTTCTCCAGCAACCGCCGGCCGACGGCGACCACGGTGTCGGCGGCCAGGACCACGGCGTCCGGGAACTGCTGCGAAACGGCCTGCGCCTTTGTCCGCGCCAGACGCACGGCGAGGCGCGGCGGGGTCTCGTCCTTCGATGGGGTCTCGTCGATGTCGGCGGGAACGATGCGATCGGGCGTGACCCCGATCAGCGCCAGCAGTTCGATGCGGCGCGGGCTGGCCGAGGCCAGCACCAGTTCAGGACGGGCCATGCAGCCCCGTCCTTACTTGAAGCGATAGGTGATGCGACCCTTGGTCAGGTCATAGGGGGTCATCTCGACCAGCACCTTGTCGCCGGCCAGCACGCGGATGCGGTTCTTGCGCATCTTGCCGGCGGTATGGGCGATGATTTCGTGATCGTTCTCGAGCGTCACGCGGAACGTTGCGTTCGGCAGCAGTTCGCTGACGGTGCCGGGAAACTCGAGCAGTTCTTCCTTAGCCATGCGGCCTCTCGCGCCCGGTGAGTACGAACCAAGGCTCGCACCGGGCGAAAGCGCGAGCCGTAAGAAGTCGGCGCTAATGCACCAAAACCGCCGGCTAGTCGAGTTCCAACGCGCCCCGTCGGCTCAGCCTGGGCCCGGACCCTGCGTCTGGGCCAGTCTCAGCTCGATGCGCTTGAGCTGGAGAGCCAGGCGATTGGCGTGCATCGTGGGCCACATGGCCAGTTTGATCATCAACGACATGATCAGCAGCACCGCGGCCGGCAGCCCCCAATGCAGGGCGGTCAGGGGCTCGCTCGCCTGAAAGAACCGCCAGCCCGCCCATGCACCAGCCAGGAAAAGCACGGCCTGGACGACGATCAGTACGACGCTGACCCATCCGCTCCGCCCGCCGAACATCGACGCGACCTGATCCAGGTGGCCCGGTTCATCGCCGAGGCTTCGCAGCAACTCGCGCTCATGCGTCCGCATCGCCTGATCGATCGCGTCGTCGGTGTCTTGTCTAGGCATCGGAGTCTCCTTCCAGGGCGGCCCGCAGGGTGCGGCGGGCATGCATGAGGCGGGTCTTGATCGTGCCCGCCGGGACGTCGAGAGCCACCGCCACCTCGGCGATGCTCAATTCTTCGAAATGAAACAGGGCGATGGCGGCTCGCTGGGCGGCGGGCAGCCGCGCTATCGCGACGTGCAGTCGGCGCTGACCCGTGGGATCGCCTGCATCCGGCGTGTCCGATGCGAACTCCGGCTCCGAAGCGACGGCGAGGTCGAGGGCGCGATCGCGGACCCGCCCGGCGATGATCCGGGCGCAGCGCCGGGATACGATCCGATAGGCCCAGGCTGGAAAAGCCGCCTCGTCCTTCAAGGACGACAGGCCCCGTGCGATCTGGACCCAGGCCGCCTGGGCCGCATCACGCGCGACGTCACGGTCGCCTGTCAGCCGCCAGGCATGGGCGACCAGCCGCCGATCCCAGCGCCTGGCCAGATGTTCGAACGCCTTGCGGTCCCCCTGCCCCGCGGCCAGGACCAGATATTCGTCCAGGACCCGGCTGGCCCCACCGTCCATGATCGTGTCCGTCCGCGTCATGAAGGTAAGGTGCCGCCGTCACCGCCGCCGGTTCAATCCGCCCCGCAGATTCTTGGCACGGGCTGCGTCAGACTGGGCGCGAAGCCTTTGCTAACCCCGCCGATACAGCGCGCACACCAGCGTAAACAAGCGCCGGGCCGTCTCGTGGTCGATCTCGACCTTGCCGTCCAGCCGCGCCTTCAACAGCTCGGCGCCTTCGTTGTGCAGACCCCGCCGGCCCATATCCACGGCCTCGATCTGGCTGGCCGACGATCCGCGCAACGCCTCGTAGTAGCTGTCGCAGATCATCAGATAGTCCTTCAGCACGCTCTTCAACGGCGTAAGCGACAGGGCGTAGGTGCGGCTGAACTCGACAGCCGTGATGTCGAACACCAGTCGGTTGTCCTGCAACGACAGCTTCAGCCCATAGGGGCCAGCCTCCGCGCCATCGGGGCGAAAGACGTTCTTTTCGATCAGGTCGAAGATGGCCACCCGCCGCTCGTGGTCGATCTCGGCCGTGGCCGACGGCAGGGTCGCTTCATCCAGATCGACCGAGGCGAGACGGTGATCGCTCACGGCTCGCTCCCCGCGGACGGCGCGTCCAGGTGCGTCGGGGCGATTCGCGCGGCCCAGCGGTCGGACAGGTCGGCCACCACCGCATCCAGGCATTCGACATCGACCCTGAGGTCGCCGCCGCCCGCAAACATCAGGATCACCCGGCCGCCCGGGGCCTCGCCCTCGATGAAATGCAGGGCCAGAAGCTCCAGGGCCGTATCGGGCAGCCTCGGCAGACCCCGGCTCTTGACCGCCAGGACGTCCCCGAACTGCATCGCCGCCCGCACCCGCGTGCCGCCGCACTCCCAGCAGAACCGCGACAGTTCGATCGTCAGGCGACGCGCACCCTTCTCCCAGACGATGTCGACCGGGCGCAGGATCGCGTCCTGAAGCGCGGCCGAGATGATCGCCAGATCCTCGTCGTCCTCGGCCAGCAGCCGCAAGGGCGCGTTCGGCCCGGCCAAGGCGCGGATGGCCACGGCCTCCTCCGGCGCCAGACCCTCGTCGGGCGTCATCGTCTCAGTGGTCATCGCCCGGTCCTTCGACGGCCGGTCCGCTGACCCGCCGGATATCCGCGCCGCACGCGCCGAGCTTCTCCTCCAGACGCTCGAAGCCGCGATCCAGATGATAGACCCGGCCGATGGTGGTTTCCCCCTCCGCGACCAGTCCGGCGATCACCAGGCTGACGGAAGCCCTAAGATCCGTCGCCATAACCGGGGCGCCCTTCAGCCGCTCTACGCCCGTGACATGCGCTTCGCCCGCATGGACCGAGATGTCGGCGCCCAGCCGCGCCAGTTCGGGCGCATGCATGAACCGGTTCTCGAAGATGTTCTCGTGGATCGTGCTGACCCCGTCCGCCGTGGTCATCAGCGCCATGAACTGGGCCTGGAGATCGGTCGCGAAGCCGGGATAGACTTCCGTCGCCACGTTCACGGCCTGCAACCGCCGCGCCGGATCGCGCTTGACCACGACCCCGTCATCGGTCGGCGTGATCTCGACGCCCGCCTCGATCATCTTGTCGGTCAGCGACTGGATCAGACCCGCGCTGGCCCGCGTCAGCCGCACCTCGCCGCCCGCCATGGCGGCGGCGCAGGCATAGGAGCCCATCTCGATCCGGTCGGGAATCACCGACCACTCGCCGCCGGCCAGCGAGCTCACGCCCTCGATCGTCAAGGTGTCGGTGTCGATCCCCTCGATTCGCGCGCCCATCATCACCAGACACCGCGCCAGATCGCCGATCTCCGGCTCCCGCGCCGCACGCTTGAGCACCGTCGTTCCCCGCGCCAGGGTCGCGGCCATCAAGGTGTGCTCGGTGGCGCCGACGGAGACGAACGGAAACTCAATCTCGGCCCCGATCAGACCCTTGGGCGCGGTCGCGGAGACATAGCCCTCCTCCAGCTCGATCACGGCGCCTAGCCGCGTCAGGGCGTCGATGTGCAGGTCCACCGGTCGCGCGCCGATGGTGCAGCCGCCCGGCAGCGAGACCTTGGCCTCGCCGGTCCGCGCCAGCAGGGGACCCAGCACGTTGAAGCTGGCCCGCATCTGACGCACCAGATCATAGGGGGCGAAGGTGGAGGTGATCTGTTTCGCGTCGAACAGCGTTTCCTGATCGGCGCCGTGGCCGTTTTCGGTCACCTCGACGCCGAACTGGCGCAACAGCCGACCCAGGAATTTCGTATCCGCCAGGCGCGGCATATTGGTCAGGCGCAACGGCTGGTCGGTCAGGATCGACGCCGCCATCAATTTGATGGCCGAGTTCTTGGCCCCGCTGACCGGGATCGAACCGTGAAGGGTGGCCCCTCCGTGAACCGTGATGCTGTCCATATCGTCCCTGACGCCGCGCGGACGGAATGGCCGGGCGGGTCGGTTATCTAGCGCGGCCGCCCTGTGTTGCGAAAGAGCCGCGGCCTGAACCGGCGATGACTTTCAGTTGCCCGGCTTGTCGCGAGCGGGCTGGACCGCCTTGCGACGCCGCAGATTGTCGCGCAGGGCCTTGGCCAGACGATTGGCCCGTTCGGCCTTGGCGATCTGTTCGGGACTGCGCTGAGCCTGGGGCGTCTGGGCCGCCGCGGCGGGCGTCGAAGACTCGGGAGGTTCGGTCATCCGTTCAGTCAGCCTCGGGAAATCTTCCGGGGCAAGGGGAAATGGGGCTTCCCCCCCGCGATATGAGTGGCTATACGGCCGCTTCCTCAGAACAGGCCGCCGTAGCTCAGTGGTAGAGCGCATCCTTGGTAAGGCTGAGGTCGTGGGTTCGATTCCCCCCGGCGGCACCATCTGAACGACAAAGGCCCGGTCGCGAGACCGGGCCTTTTGCGTATCAGGACTGTGATCAGTCCTCGGCGGTGAGGCCCCGCGTCCGCAGCGGTTCCCGTACGTCGCGCGACCGCCGCTCGTCCATACTGAAGCCCAGCGAGACCGACCGGCCGGACCGCGACGGCGCACCGTAGAACGAATCATGGCCGCCGAACGGGCGGGCACCGTAGGCGTATCCCGGATGGTCGAAGCCGGCTCCGGGGTAGCCGTAGCCATAGCCGGGATAGCCATAGCCGTTCTTCGTCTGGCTGTAGGTCAGGTCGATTCTGCCGGTCTCGCCGACAGGCAGGGAGACGCCAACCGAGACCGAGTTGAAATCGTTGGTGCCGATCGCGCCGCTGACGAAGCCATGCATCTGACGGTCGTCCACCGGGCCCTGGTCGCCGGCGAACGGCTGGCTCTCCGGCGAGCGGGCCAAAAGCCAGCGGTCGATCTGTTCGTCGGTGGTCAGATCATGCGGGGTCAGCGCCTGGGCCTGGGCGGCCGCATCCGGCCGGGCGTCCGAGGTCGGCGCGACCGCGCCCACCAGAACTGCGTCGGCGGCGTCGCGCGGCGCGGTGGACACCACGCCGTCAGGATCACGGGCGGGGTCGCCGGCGATCATCAGGGCGGCGACAGTGAGGACGGTCAGCATGAACGCAACTCCGGATGTCCGACCATCCTAACCCGGATTAAGGCGGGACAGTGATGCAATCTCGCCTGCGGGTCAGGCGACCCCGTCGCCGCGTTTCAGGGGATCCGGCAGCGGGCTGCCCTCGGGCACGAAGGTCAGGGCGACCGAGTTGATGCAGTAGCGCAGACCAGTCGGCGGCGGGCCGTCGGGAAACACATGCCCCTGATGGCTGCCGCAGCGCGCGCAGGTCGTCTCGGTGCGCACCATGCCATAGGCGCGGTCCTCGATGGCTGTGACATGGGCCTCGTCCACCGGCTGGGTGAAGCTGGGCCAGCCGGTGCCGCTCTCGAACTTGGTCGTCGCCCTGAACAGCGGCAGGCCGCACTCGCGGCAGCAGAAGACGCCCGGCCGCTTCTCGCCCAGCAGGACGCCGCAGAACGGCGCTTCGGTGCCATGCGACAGCAAAACCCGCTTCTCCTCGGCGGTGAGATCGGCCTCCAGCGCCACACGCTGGCCCTCGCTGGGCGGCGTCAGGTCGTAACCGGAGGCGGAACGGGTGGTCGGGGCTTCGGTGATGTCGGTCATGGACCGGAAATGGGGGCCGAGGGCGACGGTTCCAAGGCCACAGCCGTCTCCCTCGTGCGCGCAGAGGGACAAGACACCCTCCCTGACGAAAAAGGCCGGGCGAGGTTTCCCTCGCCCGGCCCTGCCTCAATCATCGAACGCTGCGGTCAGCCGCCGAACAGCGTGCCGACCCAGGCGCGCACGGCGGTCTCGTCCGCCGGGTTGCCGGTGTAGACCAGGCCTTGTTCCGGGGTGAACGGCTCGTTGTTGGGGCGCTGGCGGCTGGTCCAGGCCTTGTGGCCATAGCTGAGGTCCGAATAGTTCGACGGCAGGCGCATCACGGTCGGCTCGATGAAGATCGAGTCGGTCGCCGTGGTCGAACCCGCCAGACGCACGTTCGGCAGGCGCGTCAGCAGGTCCAGCGTGTCCAGGCAACCGCCCGAGCAGCCGGCGTCCACCAGGACGATCACCGGACCCTGGACCGGGTTCGGCGCGCCCGTGTCCGGCACGGCGGCGCGTCCGGGCAGGGTGAAGGTCTGCTGACCCGACGCCAGCGAGGCGTCGAAGGCGGCGACGATTTCCTGGGTCTGGACGATGACCGGCGTGGCTTCCTGCACGAAGCGGGGATCGGCCTGCATCCGGCCGAGGGTGGCCGCATACCAGTCGCGGTTGCCCTGGGTGGCGCGATAGGTGATCTCGCCGGCGGCCGGCTGGCGGCTGACGGTGAACTCCGGCGTCCAGATGCGGTTGGCCAGGCCATAACCGCGCGCCGTGGACGTATAGGCCGAAGCGCCCGAGGCGGCGCGCAGGTCCAGCACGAAGCCGGCGGGCGCACGCAGCGCGCCGGCCTGGGCTTCGACCAGGCTGTTGAACGCATCCCAGCCCGCGCTGTCCGCGAACGAGTGGACATGCACCCACGGCCGGCCGTTGACGGTCTCGACGCTCAGCGGCGTCGCCGACGGCATATAGACGGTGGCGCGGTAGGCGGCTTCCAGATCACCGGCCTCGATGGGAAGCGGGCGCAGATCGGTCGAACGCGGACGGCCGCGCTCGCCGCGCTTGAACTCACAGACCGAAGGCATGCCGTTGGCGAACGGGTTGTTGCGGTTCCACAGCAGATACGGGGCCGAGGTCACGCGACCGGCCTCGGTTTCCAGATTGCCTTCCCACTTATCCAGCTTTCCGCGGGCGAACTCCTCGATCGGCGTCAGATTGCAGCTGACCACCACGTCGCCGATGCGCGGTGCGTTGCGAACGCCGCGCTTCACATAGGTCACGACATACTGACCGTCGCGCCATCCGGTCGCGATGCCGGGCCAGCTGGTTCCGAAATAGGGGCCGAGGCCTTCGAAGGTCGGCCGGATGGAGATGTTCGAATCGCGGAACCCGGCGCCGTAGTAGCGCATCAGATAGGCATGGGCGTCGCCCGAGTTCACCTGGCCGATATTGCCCTGGGCATCGGCCAGACCGGCGTCCAGCCAGCTGCGGAAGGTGTCGCCGGCGGCGCCGGGGATGACGGCCGCAGGGTGGTTATCGCGAAGTTCGTCATGGGCGGCCTGCAGGTCGGTCTGGGCCAGCTGGCGGAAGTCCTGGGCGGACGTCGCGCCCGCGACGAGCACGAAGGCGGCCGCCGAAACGGCGGTCATGAAACGGATCATTGGCGAGCTCCAGGCCGGGGAATGCGAGTGGTTCGGCCCTGAGTTAAAGCCGATGAACCCTTATCTTGCCAACCCAGAACGGCGATCGTGTGACGGTTCGCCCCCGACGCGAGCGCGCTGACAGCCGTTTACAGGCCCTCGACCGCCCCTTACGGACAGACCATGTTCTCAAAGATCCTGATCGCGAACCGGGGCGAGATCGCCGTCCGGATCATCAAGACGGCCCGCCGCATGGGCATCCAGACCGTGGTGGTCCATTCCGACGCCGACGCCGGCTTGATGGCGGTGGAGATGGCCGACGAGGCGATCCACATCGGCCCCTCCCCCGCCGCTGAGTCCTATCTGGTTCAGGACAAGATCGTCGAGGCGGTCCGCCGCTCGGGCGCCGAGGCGGTCCATCCGGGCTTCGGCTTCCTGTCGGAGAACCCCGTTTTCGCCCGCCGTCTAGAGGCCGAGGGCATCGCCTTCATCGGCCCCAACCCCCACGCCATCGAGGCCATGGGCGACAAGATCACCTCCAAGAAATTCGCTGCAGAGGCCGGCGTCTCGACGGTCCCTGGCCATATGGGCCTGATCGAATCGAACGAACACGCCATCCAGATCGCCAACGAGATCGGCTATCCGGTCATGATCAAGGCCTCGGCCGGCGGCGGCGGCAAGGGCATCCGCGTCGCCCACTCCGACGCCGACATGGCCGAGGGCTTCTCCGCCGTAAAGGCCGAGGCCCTGACGGCCTTCGGCGACGACCGGGTCTTTCTGGAAAAATTCATCATCGACCCGCGCCACATCGAGATCCAGGTGCTGGGCGACAAGCACGGCAATATCGTCTCCCTGTTCGACCGCGAATGCTCGATCCAGCGCCGCAACCAGAAGGTCATCGAGGAGGCGCCCTCCCCCCTGCTCGACGACGCGACGAGGAAGGCCATGTCCGAACAGGCCGTCGCCCTGGCCCGCGCCGTGAATTACGACTCGGCCGGCACGGTGGAGTTCGTGGCCGGTCAGGACCGCAGCTTCTTCTTCCTGGAGATGAACACCCGGCTGCAGGTCGAACACCCGGTGACCGAACTGATCACCGGCGTCGATCTGGTCGAACAGATGATCCGCAGCGCGGCCGGTGAAAAACTGGCCTTCGGTCAGGACGACCTGAAGATCAAAGGCTGGGCCATCGAGAGCCGCATCTACGCCGAAGATCCCTATCGCGGCTTCCTGCCCTCCATCGGCCGCCTGGTCCGTTATGACCAGCCGGAGGAAGGCGACCACGGCAGCTATACGGTCCGAAATGATTCCGGCGTCCGCGAGGGCGACGAGATCTCGATGTTCTACGACCCCATGATCGCCAAGCTGAACACCTGGGCCCCGACCCGGATCGAGGCTGTCGAGGGCATGGCCCGCGCGCTGGAGGACACCCATCTGCAGGGCGTCGGCCACAACGTGCCGTTCCTCGCCGCCGTCATGGATCAGGAGCGCTTCCGTTCGGGCGCTTTGTCGACGAGCTACATCAAGGACGAGTTCCCCGACGGCTTCAAAGGCGCCCAGCCCGACCGCCGCCGCACCGACATCCTGATCGCCACCGCCGCCGCGATGAACGAGATCCTGACCGAACAGTCGGGCGATCCGTCCGACCGGACCGACTGGATCGTGTTGATCGACCTGCCGGGCGCCGAGAAACAGCCACACGGCGTCAGCCTGGCTTATGACGACGACGAGGCCCTGACGCTGGAACTGGCGGGCGAGGACCGCGCCCTGATGCTGTCCGACATCGACTGGCGGCCGGGCCTCAGCCAGTTCCGCGCCGTGCTGGACGACGTCCCCTACACCGCCGAAGTCGCCCGCACCGCCGACGGGTTCGCCATTCGCTCGGGCGCGGTCAAGGCCCGCCTCCGCGTCTTCACGCCCCGCATGGCCGAGCTGTTCGCCCGCCTGCCCGAGAAACAGGCCGCCGACACCTCCAAACTGATCCAGTCGCCCATGCCGGGCCTGGTGGTCTCCATCGCCGTCGCCGTGGGCCAGGAGGTCAAGGCCGGCGAGACCGTCGCCGTGATCGAGGCCATGAAGATGCAGAACATCCTGAAGGCCGAACGCGACGGGGTGGTAAAGGCGGTCAGCGCCAAGGCCGGAGATCCCGTCGCCGCCGATGACGTTCTGGTCGAGTTCGGCTAGGGCCACGCCCTCGGCGAAAGCCCCTACTCCACCACCGCCTGTGCGATCCCCGCCAGCAGGCTGGCCGCCGTCACCGGCTTGGCGACATGCAGGTCGGCGCCGGCCGCCAGCGCTTCATAGCGGTGCTCGGCCATGGCGTTCGCGCTCAGCATGATGATCGGGGTCCGCCCGCCGCCGTGTTCGGTGACGCGGATGGCGCGGGTGGCGGTCAGCCCGTCCATGACCGGCATCTGCATGTCCATCAGGACCACGTCGAAACGCGAGCGTTCGACGGCTTCCACCGCCAGGGCGCCGTTCTCGACCGTGACCACTTCCGCCCCTGCGGAGGCCAGGATCAGTTGCACCACGCGCTGATTGGTCGGGTGGTCCTCGGCCAGCAATATGCGAAGCGGTCGTTCGGGCAGGAATACCGGCGCCGGTCGCGGATCGGAGGGCGCGGCCAGACCATCATGTTCTTCCAGCGCGACCATCCGGGGCAGCGGCAGGGACAGGGTGAAGGCGCTGCCCTCGCCGGGAGTCGAGCGAGCCTCTATGGACCCGCCCATCATCTCGGCCAGTGACCGGCAGATCGACAGGCCCAGGCCGGTGCCGCCGAACCGCCGCGTGATGGAGGTGTCAGCCTGGTTGAACCTCTGGAACAGGCGCGCGCCCGCCTCGGCGTCGAACCCCACCCCGGTGTCGGACACGACCAGGGTCAGCACCCCCTCGCCCTCCTCGTCGCCGGCCACGTCCCAGTCGACCGTGACGCCGCCCTGCGACGTGAACTTCACGGCATTGGACAACAGATTGGTGGCGATCTGGCCAATGCGGGTGCTGTCCCCCATGAAGACGCCGCGCGCGCCGACGCCCCGGCGGACCTCGAAGTCCAGGCCCTTTTCGGCCGCCCGGCTGTGGGCCAGGTCGATGATTCCCTCCAGCGCCGTCTCCAGGTCGAATTGACGGGCCTCCAGATCCAGCCGCCCGGCCTCGATCTTGGAGACATCGAGGATGTCGGAGACCAGCCGCTCCAGCGTGACCCCGGCACCCTGGATCAGCTCGACCATCTCTCGCTGTTCGGCGCTAAGTTCGGTGCGGCGCAGGGAATCTACGATGCCGATGACGCCGTTCAGCGGGGTGCGGATCTCGTGGCTCATATTGGCCAGGAAGTCGGTCTTGGCGCGGCTGGCGGCCTCGGCCGCCGCCTTGGCCTCGACCAGGGCGCGGTCCGCCGCGGCCCGTTCTGTGACGTCGCGAGCCACGGCATAGATCCGGTCCCCCTCGCGGTGAGCCCGCCATTCCAGGGTGCGATACGACCCGTCGCGGTGGCGATATCGGTTGACGTGCCCTACCACCGGCGCAGCCGGCGCCCGGGTCTCGACCTCGACGACGCTGTCGACCGTGCCGGGCATGTCGTCCGGATGCACCAACAGCAACAGGGGCGTGCCTTCCAGGTCCCGGGGCCGCCAGCCCATATGAGTCTCCCACGAGGGACTGGCGCGGGCGACCGTGCCGTCCAGTTCGCGGATGATCAGCATGTCCAGGGAAACGTCGAAGAAAGTCGCAAGCTCAGCTGCCGCAGGACGTTCGGCGGGCGTGCGCGGCGCCAGGGCCGCCGTCGATCCATCCATCCTGCTCACCCCGACTCAACCCGACCGTTCGCGACCGTACGGTGTAGCTGTTAAGCCTCTATTTCGTCGGGCGGGGAAATTCGACCGCGCCAAAAACGCGCACGAAGCTGGCCTTCAGCGCCGCATCCGCTTCGTCCAACGTCGCCGGAACGCCCAGATCGACCAGGCTGGTGACGCCGTGCTCGGCGATGCCGCAGGGAACGATCCCGCCGAAATGGTCCAGATCCGGCTCCACGTTCAGGCTGACGCCGTGGAAGCTGACCCATTTCCGGACCTTGACCCCGATCGCCGCGATCTTGTCCTCGCGCGACCAGCCGGGGCCTTTGCGCTCCACCCAGACGCCGACGCGTCCCTCGCGCATCCCGGCCTCGACGCCGAACTGGTCCAGGGCGCCGATCAGCCAGGCCTCCAGTCCGCGCACGAACCCGCGCACGTCCTTACCACGCTGGTTCAGGTCCAGCATCACATAGGCCACCCGCTGACCCGGTCCGTGATAGGTGAACTGTCCGCCACGCCCCGTCCGATGAACGGGGAACCGTTCCGCATCGAGAAGGTCGCCATCCCTGGCCGAGACGCCGGCGGTGTAGAGCGGCGGATGTTCCAGCAGCCAAACCCGCTCGGCCGCCTCGCCGGCCGCGATCGCCGCCGCCCGCGCCTCCATCTCGGCCACGGCGACCTCATAGGCGACGTAGCCGGGCGCGACGACCCATTCGACCGGGCGGCCGTCGGTGCGAATCAGCGGGGAAACGGCGGCGCTTAACGGCTCGGCAAGCATGATCGGCCCAATGTGAGGGCCAGGGCCGCCAATGCAAGTTCCGCAGTCGGCGATCCCAGCGTTTCCGGAGTTTCCTTGAGCCAGATCGAAGCCGTCGACGTCGAACTCTCCGTCGTGCTCGGGCGATCGGTGCTGCCCATGTCCCAACTGCTGAAGATGGGCCGGGGCGCCGTTATTCCGCTCAACGCATCCGAGAACGACGAGGTCTGGATCCTGGCCAACAATCATCCGGTCGCGCGCGGCATGATCGAAATCCACGAGGATCGCATCGCCATCACCGTGACCCGCCCGGCCGACCTCTACGACTTCATGGCCGGCGCCGCCTGACGCCTCTTTCCTTTCGGTCCGCCTTACGCTATCGCCCCCGCTCCGATGCGAGCGGTCGTGGCGGAATTGGTAGACGCGCAGCGTTGAGGTCGCTGTGGGGCAACCCGTGGAAGTTCGAGTCTTCTCGACCGCACCATCAGACGGAAACAGGATAAAGATCGGCGCTACCGGCTGATTCACATCGAGAGAGGAAGGCCCGCCGCGTGAGCGATACGACCGCCCCTCTCGACCCTGCCGTCACCGAAGACCACGAGGCGCTGGACGAGGACTACGTCCTGACGGCGTCCTTCGTGGAAAAGGTCATCGACGCCGCCGACGATGGCGACGGGCTGCGGTTGCGGTCGTTGCTGGAAGACCTCCACCCCGCCGACGTCGCCGACTTGATGGGCTTCCTGACGGCCGAGCATCGCGGCGTCGTGGTGCTGTGGCTGCCGCCCGAGCTTCTGGCCGAGACCCTGCCCGAACTGGACGACGGCATCCGCGAGGAGGTGCTGGAGCGCGTGGCCCCCGGCACCCTGGCCGAAGCGCTTCAGGAACTGGATTCCGACGATGCCGCGGCCGTTGTTGAGGATCTGGAGGACGACCAGCGCGAAAAGGTTCTGGCCGCCATGCCGGCGACCGACCGCGCCGCCATCGAGAACTCCCTGGGCTATCCCGAGGACACCGCCGGCCGTCTGATGCAGCGCGAGGTCATGGCGGCCCCGCTGTTCTGGACCGTCGGGGACACGATCGACCACGTCAGGGCCCAGGGCGAGGACCTGCCCGAGCTGTTCTTCGACATCTATGTCGTCGATCCGGTCAATCGGCCGGTGGGCGGCATTCCCATAAGCGGTCTTCTGCGGGCCTCGCGGGCGATCAAGCTGTCGGACCTGATGGAGCCGGTGAACGCCATCGCCGCCGGGACCGATCAGGAAGAGGTCGCATACATCTTCGAGAAATATCACCTGATCTCGGCCCCTGTCATCGACGCCGGCGGTCGGCTGGTGGGCCAGATCACGGTCGATGACATCGTCAACATCATTCAGGAAGAGAACCGCGAGGATATCCTGCGCCTGGCCGGTGTTTCCGACGAAAGCCGTGGCGCGGGCGTTTTCGGCGTCGTGCGATCGCGCATCCCGTGGCTGTTCGTCAACCTGGGCACCGCCGTCTTCGCCTCGCTGGTCATCGGTCAGTTCGCCGACGAGCTGGAGGCCCTGGTCTATCTGGCGATCCTGATGCCGATCGTGGCCTCGATCGGCGGCAATGCCGGGACGCAGGCCCTGACCGTCGCCGTGCGCTCGCTCGCCTCACGCGAACTGACCTCCGCCAACACGCCGCGGATCCTGGGCCGCGAGATCATGGTCGGATTGTTCAACGGGGCGACCATCGGCGTGCTGCTGGCCGGGATCGCCTGGGTCTGGTTCAGGGAGCCGCTTCTGTCGGTGACCATCGGGCTGGCGGTGCTGATCAATCTGTTCGCCGCGTCCCTCGCCGGCACCCTGGTGCCCCTCGCGCTGGAACGGCTGGATCGGGACCCGGCTGTGTCGTCCCCAGTTTTCGTCAGCTGGATCACGGACACGATCGGTTTTCTGTCCTTCCTGGGCCTCGCCGGCGTCATCCTGCTGTAAGACGGCCTGAACGGCGCGCCCCTTGCTGGTTCCCCATCGGGGCGACTGCGCCCTGTCTCGATTTGGGTCAATTCCGGTGTCCGACACGTCCAGCCAGAGCATGAAGGTCTCCCGCGAGGGGATCGTTCTGATCAAGAGTTTCGAGGGCTTCCGCCCGCGCGCGATCCGTCGCGAGGACGGCGGCTGGATGATCGGCTACGGCCACACCCTGTCGGCGCGCGAAGGCGCCAGCGTCTCTGAAGCCGATGCCGAACTGTTGCTGCGCTATGATCTCCTGCCCGTCGAGAAGGCCGTCAACGAGATCACGCCGTCCCCCCTGAATCAGCATCAATTCGACGCCCTGGTAAGCTTCGCCCTGTCCGTCGGTCTGGATCGGTTCGCCGGGTCGGATGTCCGCGAACGGCTGGGCGCCGGCGCGCCGGGGGAGGCCGCCGACGCGATGATCGGCTGGCCGGAGCCCGCGCTTCCGGAGACGGCGCTTCGCCGCCGGGCTGCCGAGCGCGCCCTGTTCACCGCCGATCCAAAAGGCCCGGTGGCCCTGTCCGACCTCCTTGCCGCGCCCCTGCCCCTTCCGCCGGCTCCGCCTGTCGTTGAGCCGGATTCTGGTGAACCGGAAACCGAGGCGGATATCCCGGTACAGGCGGCGCCTGCAGCAACGGATATCGATCCGCGTGGCGCCGCCGTCGCCGTCTTGCTGGGTGAATCCGTTCCTCCCGTCGCCGATGCCGAGGCCGAGGCCGAGCCGGTGGTTCCCGAGTTCACTGCGGCGCAACCTGCGGAGGCCGATCCGCCTTCGGAAAATCCTGCCGTCAGCGCCGTCCCTGACGCCGACCCGCAGAGCGACACCGCTGCGTCCCTGCCGGCGCAGCCGGACCCCGCCCAGATCGCGACGGGTCCAGAAACGTCGAGCGACCTCGCCCAGCAGGCTGCCGCATCAAGCCTGTTGATCGCGCGCCGGTTCACGCCCTACGGGGCGGCGGCGATCGGTCCGTTGGCCTATCTGCAACCCGCCGGCCCGACCAGGAGCCTGGCCGCCGAAGCCGCCCCTTCGCCGGTCATCGTGGCCCCGGACATCGAGGACGCGCCGACATCGGCCATGACCGAGGTGGCGGATCCCGCGTCCGAACAGATCGCAGAGGCATCCCAGGTGGAAGTCGTCGCACCGGGCGCGCCGGCAGCGGCGGTCTCTCAGGCGCTCGGCGCGGCTTTGGTTCTGACTCCTCTGGAGGACGGAGCCGAGTACGTTCTGGGCCGGCCCTTGTGGGGTCCCGAACAACGTTCCGAGCCCGAGGCCATCGACGACGCCAGCCTGTTCGGCGAAGATCTGGCCCTGACCCAGGGCGGCGGACCGATCCTGCGCCACGAGATCGAGGCCGAGGCGCCCGCCCGCTTCGACTGGAGCGAGACCGGCGCCTTCATCATCATGGGCGCCGTTGGTCTGACGTCGTTCGGCGCCGCGATGGCCGCTTTCCGCCTGGCGTCGGAGCAGTCGGGGGGCGGCGACGAGACGACCACGATCGCCTGCGTTCTGGCCGTGATCGGCTTCGCCTGCGTGGTGGTCTCCTCGTTCAACCTCTACCGGCGCTGGGGCCTGCCCGGCGCGGACTGACGCCCTCTCCCCTCGCCGAGGCGGATCGTGCTACGCCGCTGGTCATGAGCATTCCCAACGCCCCGCAATCCATGGAATTCGGCCTCGGCGAGACCGCCGACGCCATCCGCGACACCACCGCCCGGTGGGCCGCCGACCGTCTGGCGCCGATCGCCGCCGAGATCGACGAGACCAACACCTTCCGTCGCGAACTCTGGCCCGAGATGGGCGAGCTGGGTCTGCATGGCATCACCGTCGAGGAGGAATGGGGCGGTCTGGGCCTTGGCTATCTCGAACACGTCGTGGCGATGGAGGAGGTCTCCCGCGCCTCCGCCTCGATCGGCCTCAGCTACGGCGCCCATTCCAACCTGTGCGTCAACCAGATCCGCCGCTGGGGCACCGATGCGCAGAAGACGAAATATCTGCCGAAACTGATCTCCGGCGAACACGTAGGGTCACTTGCGATGTCCGAGGCCGGTTCGGGGTCCGACGTCATCTCCATGCGCACACAGGCCCGAAAGGTCGGCGACCGCTATGTCCTGAACGGCACGAAATTCTGGATCACCAACGCGCCCTCGGCCGACACCCTGGTCGTCTATGCCAAGTCCGACCCCGAGGGTGGATCGAAGGGCGTCACCGCCTTCCTGATCGAAAAGGGGATGAAGGGGTTCAGCGTGTCCAAGAAGCTGGACAAGATGGGGATGCGCGGCTCCGACACCGCCGAACTGGTGTTCGAGGATTGCGAAGTCCCCGAGGAGAACGTCATGGGTCCGGTCGGCGGCGGCGCCGGCGTCCTGATGAGCGGCCTGGACTATGAGCGGGCCGTGCTGTCGGCGGGGCCGCTGGGCATCATGCAGGCGGCGCTGGACGTCGTGCTGCCCTACGTCCGTGACCGCAAACAGTTCGGCAAGCCGATCGGCAGTTTCCAGCTGATGCAGGGCAAGATCGCCGACATGTACGTCGCCCTGAACTCGGCCCGGACCTATGTCTATGCCGTGGCAAAGGCCTGCGATGCAGGTCTCACCACCCGCTACGACGCCGCCGGCGCTATCCTGCTGGCCTCGGAGAACGCCGTGAAGGTGTCGCTGGAGGCCGTCCAGGCCCTGGGCGGGGCGGGATACACCAAGGACTGGCCCGTCGAACGCCTGGTCCGCGACGCCAAACTCTATGACATCGGGGCGGGCACCAACGAGATCCGGCGCTTCCTGATCGGGCGGGAGTTGCTGGGGGCCTAGGAACCCGGCATTCGCACCGGCGGTTCTGTCCCTTGGAAGGAGCCACCCATGCCAGCCAAATCCGCAGCCCAGCAAAAGGCCGCCGGCGCCGCCCTGTCGGCCAAGCGCGGCGATACGCCCAAGTCCGAGCTCAAGGGCGCCTCGAAATCCATGGAGGAATCCATGACCGAGAAACAGCTCGAGGATTTCGCCCACACGAAGCGCAAGGGCAAACCCGAACACGTCGACGATTGAGCGCGTCGATTGATCCGCTCGAAAGCGTCGCCATTGCGCACTAGGCTCGCCCCATGAGCCTGACGGAGACATCCACCGGCCGTCCCCTCCGCTTCTCCGACACGCTGGAGCGGCTGGGCGCGCACGGCGGGTCCAAGCTGTTTCTGGGCGAGATCGTCGAGGCCTTCGGGGAACGGGCGTTCGGCGCGGTCATGCTGCTGTTCGCCATCGTCAACATGCTGCCTTGGCCGCCGGGCGGCACCACGCTGACCGGCGCTCCGCTGCTGTTCCTGTCGGCCGAACTGGCCTGGGGTCGCGACACCCTGTGGATGCCGCGCTGGCTGGACCGGGCCTCGGTCAGCCGCGAGACCTTTCGCAAGCTGAGCGGACGTCTGATGAAGGTCATCCGCTTCACCGAGAGCTTGTCGCGGCCGCGCCTGTATTTCCTGACCGGGCGCCTGGGTCAGGGGCTGATCGGGCTGGCCTGTCTGGTGCTGTCGGCCATCCTGGTTCTACCGGTGTTCGGCGGCAATCTGATCCCGGCCGTGGCCATCGGGTTCTTTTCTCTCGGCGTGATGCAGCGCGACGGCCTGGCGGTTTTGCTCGGCTGGGCGACAACCGCAATAGCGGTGGCGGTGCTGATCTTTGCCTGGAACCTCGTCATTGCCGGCTTCGGCGCGGGCCTGGAATGGATCGAACGGGTTTTATAGACCTTTCGCAATGTTAAGTGGCGGCCTTCGGTCGGGCCGCCTAAATGCCTTGTCCCCGAAAGAGCCCCGGCCCCTGATGCCCGACTACGACTATCAGAGCGATGTCCGGCCCTTCTCACAGGTGCTGGACGACATAGGCGTCAAGGACGATCCGAAACTGTATCTCGGCGAGCTGGTGAACGCGTTCGGCGAGCGCGGCTTCGGTGCCCTGATGGTCTTCTTCGGCCTGATCAACGCCATCGCCTCGCCGATCCCCGGTTCGACCACGGTGCTCGGTGCGCCGATGCTGTTGATCTGCCTGCAGTTGGTGATCCGCCGCGACCAGCTGTGGATGCCGGCCTGGTTGCTTCGCAGCAGCCTGCCGCGCGCCAACTATCGCGCCACGATCACGCGGGTTCGCCGCCCCCTCCTGTTCATCGAACGGCTGTCGCGCCCGCGCCTCAGCATCATGAGCAACGAGGTGTGCGAGGTTCTGATCGGCATCGTCACCACCTTGCTGACGTTGATCGTCATGCTGCCGATCTTCGGCGGGAACCTCTTTCCGTCCCTGTTCGTGGCCCTGTTCGGCTTCGGTCTGATGCAGCGCGACGGATTCCTGATCGTCGCTGCCTGGCTGGGCGTCGCCGGGTTCTGCGTCTTCGTCTGGGCCGCGTGGGAACTGATTTCGCGCCTGTTCCTGGCCAGCGCCGGCTGGTTCCTGGACGCCGGGCACTGGATCCAGGGCCTGTTCGGTTAGCCGCTCGTCGCGCGGCAGCGCCCGACTCGCGCTCAAGCAGCGAGCGACCGCGTCGCGAGCAGTAGCGCCTCAAACCCGCGCTCAAGCAGCGAGCGACCGCGTCGCGAGCGATAGCGCCCAGAGCAGGCAAGCAAAAAGGGCCGCCGGGTCGCCCCGACGGCCCTCATTGTCTGACCGCATTACGGCCGGACCGATACTCAGCCTGAAAGGATCAGGCCCGGACCTCGTGGGAGGACCAAGCTTCGGTCACCGTACGGGTTTGGGACAATGAGATCACTTGATCACCTCCTTTCGACTGTTGAACAGGGACGTTGAAAGTAGGGCTGCTTCGGATCGTTCGCAAAGCCCCCTTCCCGATTTCGTGATCGATTGGACGACGAACCGGGCCGCGCTCAGGCAGCCAGCGGCCGTGTCGCTGGCAATTGCGCTCACAAAGCAAGACGCCGGGGAGCGAACTCCCCGGCGTCCTACGCTTACTGGAACAGCGACAGAAGAATCTGCGGCGACTGATTGGCGATGCCCAGCGCCTGGACGCCCAGTTGCTGCTTCGTCTGCAACGACTGGAGCTTGGCGCTCTCCTTCGCCAGATCGGCGTCCACCAGATTGCCCACCCCGGATTCCAGCGCGTCCGTCAGCTTGCCGACGAAGGTGCGATGGGTCTCCAAGGCCTTCGACTTGGTCCCCAACCGCGCCAGGGCGCCGGAGACGTTGTCGATGGAGGCGTTCACCAGACCCAGAGCGGTAGACGCCAGGGTCGAGGTGCCGATGGTCGTGGTCGTCAGAACGGTGACATTCGTCGACGCCAGCGACATGACCTCAGGGGTCACGGTCATGGATGTCGTGCCCGCCGCATTGGCCAGAGCCTGGAAGCCGGTCGCACCGGTCTTCAAGAGGTTGATCCCGTTGAAGTCGGCGTTCGCGGCAACCGTATTGATCTGGTCGCGAATGGACTTGAAGTCCTCGTTCAGCGCGCTCCGCGACGCCGTCGACAGCGACCTGTCGGTCGCCGCCAGTGCCTTCTCCTTCAATTGCAGCAAGAGATCGGAAATGCTCTCGCCGGCCGCCAGGCTCACGTCGACCGCCGATACGCCGCGGTCGAGCGAGGATTTGACCGCCCCCAGGGCGCCGATGTCGGCCCGTTGACCCTGGGCGATCGCCCAGATGGCCCCGTTGTCCTTGGCGCTGGACACCTTCTTCCCGGTGTTGATGCGGGATTGGGTGGCCCCCAGCTCGGCGTTGGTGGCGTTCAGGTTTTGCAGCGCGACAAGCGCGCCGATGTTGGTGTTGACCGAGTTGGCCATGGTTAGAGTCCTTCCATTCTGGTCGGGGGAGCGGCCTTCTGGCCGTTGAACCGGTTCTGGTCCTGCGCGCGTCCACGCAAGCTCCGGGCCGGAACGATCTGACTGAAAGGATTGGGAAAGTTTCGTGCGACGGGTCGACGCTGGGCAATTATCGCCGGTGCGCTTCCGACTTTACCTACCTGTTGCCGGGCCCGTGGCCTGGTACGGCGGCCAGACGGATCGGGCGCTCAGGTCGAGGTGCGCCGCCCAGCGAGGCGCATCGTTCGGGTTCGGAAAGGCCTGGACTGGCGTCGGCGGGCCAGTAGACGGTCAGGCCGCCTGCGAGCCTTGGGGCGCCAAGCCCTGCATGATCGAACGGTTGATGTCGATCAGGGTCTCGAAATCCTCGTCGCCGCGCATCACAGCCGACGAGTGCCGGCCGACGAACAGGCTGATCGAGATGATCTGGGCCTTCAGCGGGTTGTTCAGCGCGTTTTCGGAATCCGAACAGTCGGTGGCCAACACCGACCAGAGCCGGCGATTCCAGTCCAGGGCGTCGATCCGCGTCTTGACGTCGCTCGCGTCCACGGTCGAGGCGTGCATCAGCGCGCGCGTGACCTGGCCGAACAGGCGATATTCCATTTCCCGGGGCGTTTCCGTCCGGGTCGACGCCTGTGAATAGGCCTTCAGCATCAACTCAGGCTTTCCTCGTAATCCACCAGCTTACGGGCGCTCATCAGCGCCTTGTAATATTCGCGAGCCAGGACGTGCTTGGACGTGGCGACGCAGTCGGCCATGACCTGAGGATTGCGCGTGGCGCCCATGAACTCCGACAGCCGCGTGACGAACTCATCATAGACCTTGGGCGCGGAGGTTTCGTCCAGGTACATCATCATGACGGGGAAATAGATGCGTTTGGCCGGGGTCGTGACCTCCGCCAACTGCATGATGTCCTTCTCACGCAGGACCGAGGCCTTGTTCTGCAGAATCAGCACGCCACGCCGGTCGCCGTTCTGAACGACGGCGCCGTTCAGAACGAACTTCTCTCCAGGCTTCAGGGACAGCTTCAACGGCATGGGCGGGGCCTCCTCTGCCCGCGGGACCGATATACCCGCCAGGTGACTGACGCAGGCTAAACAGCCGTGGTTAACCATGTGTTCTATGGCGGGGTCTATTGCGGTCCAAGGTCCTCCGCCGAAGCCGCCAGAGCATTCCATGTCGTTCGCCGATCCCTCCGTTTCAGAACTGGCCCTCGGACATATGCCCGTGTCCCAGGGATCGGCCGGCGACGCCGCATCGCCGGCCGCCATCCGCCGCCTGTCCCACACCCTGGCTGCGGGCAAAGGCCCCAGCTTCAAGGCCCAGAAGAAGGCGATCGAAACCCTGAAGGCGGCCGTCGCCTCGATCCGCACCGGCGACTACGACGCCGCAGCGCGGCGTTGCCTGGCGGTCCTGCAGATCGATGAACAAAACGGCCTCGCCTGGCACGTCCTCGCGATCTGCCGCGAAAAGTCCGGCCATCTGGGCGAGGCGCTGAATTCCTACGAGGCCGCGCTGCGGCTTCTGCCCGAAGACCCAGCCATCGCCCACGACCTGGCGCGACTGGCCCAGCGGCTGGGACATCTGGACATCGCCGAGAAACTGTTGCTGAAATTCCTGACGGTGGAGCCCGGCCATGTCGAAGGCACCAACAATCTGGCCTGCGTGCTGCGCGACCAGAAGCGATACCAGGAAGCCGTCGACGTTCTGCGCGACCTGATCCAGATCGAGCAGACCAGCCCGACGCTGTGGAACACCCTCGGCACCGTTCTGAGCGACCAGGGCCAGATGCGTGAATCGCTGACCTTCTTCGACGAGTCGCTCAGGCTGGACCCCGACTTCGCAAAGGCTCGCTACAACCGGGCCAATGTTCTGCAGCCACTGGGTGAGCCCGAGCGCGCCCTTGCCGATCTCGAACAGGCCATGGGCGGCGCGGAGACGACCTATGAACACGCGATGATGCGGATGGCCCGCGCCATGGTGCTGATGGGACTGGGACGGCTGAAGGACGGGTTCGAGGCCTATGAGGCCCGTCTCGATCCCGAAATGCCGGAAGCCATGCGTGTGGTTATCGACGCGCCCCGCTGGACGCCGCAGAGCCAGCCCCTCGCCGGCCGTCGCATTCTGGTGATGGGTGAACAGGGCATCGCCGATGAGATGGTCTTCGGCGGCTGCCTTCCAGACGTTCTCGAGGCCGTCGGCCCCGAGGGCACGGTCTTCGTCGCCGTCGAGGCTCGCCTGGTCGATCTGTTCCAACGGACGTTCCCGACCGCGGTGGTCGGGCCCCACCGTACGGTTCGCATCGACGGTCATCTGACCCGCTACTGTCCCTTCCTGGAAGAGATCACCGAAGCCGACGCTCCGATCGAGGGATGGGTGCCGATGGCCAGCCTGTGCGCCGTATTCCGTCAGGACGTCGCCGATTTCCCCGATCGCGACGGCTATCTGAAGCCGGACCCGGAAAAAATCGCCCGCTGGAAGGCCGAACTGGAGGCGCTCGGCCCCGGCATGAAGATCGGGCTGCACTGGAAGAGTCTGGTGCTGACCGGCGTGCGGGCGCGCTATTTCTCCAGCTTCGAGCGGTGGAAGCCCGTGCTGACCGCGCCGGGCTGCATCATGGTCAATCTGCAGTGTGGCGACGTGACCGACGACCTCGCCGCCGCCGAGGCCGCCGGCGTCACGATCTGGACCCCGCCCATCAACCTGAAGGACGACCTGGACGATCTCGCTGCTCTGTCGTGCGCACTCGATCTGGTGATCGGCCCGGGCATCGCCGGCACGAATATCGCCGCCGCCATCGGGGCGCGCACCTGGCTGATCCACGCCCCGGACGACTGGCACCTGCTGGCGACCGACCGGTATCCCTTCTATCCCCGCGTCCGGACCTTCGCGACCGGCGGCTTCGACGGCTGGCCTCGCGCCATTGCCGAAATTCGGGCCGCCCTCGAGGTCGAAACCGCACGTTAGTCCGACGGAACGTCGCGCAAACCACGGGCGTTCTTCTCCCACACAGGGAGACGGCCATGCCCGATATCGACGAACAGGATCAGTCCGAGACCTTCGACGAGGACAACAATGACGCCTCGGAGACCGGCGGCGTCACCAACGAGTTCAAGACCTTCGAGGAAATGCCCGAGGTTCTTGATGTCACCTCGGCCGACGGAGACGGTGACGAAGACGATTTCGACGAGGATGATCAGGATCTTGATCAGAACCTCGGCGCCGACGGCGTCGAACCCGATGCCGATTCCCGGTACGGCGAGGATGGCGCGCGGGTCAACGAGACCGGACTCGGGGCCGACGCCCCGGGGAATGGCGAGGTGGAACTGGTCTATTCCGGCCTGATGCGGGACGTCAAAGGGGCGCAGGCCAGCGCAGCCCACTGGGAAGCGAAACGTCTGGCCGATGACGACATCGACGACCTGGGCTACGGCCCTGAAGGAGAAAAATGATGACCGACAACCCGCGCCCCCAGTCCCATGCCGATGCGGCGCCTGGCCGCCCGCGTGAATCCGACGAAGACCCGAACGCGCCCTACGCGCGCCGGATCGATCCCACGGAAGACGACGACCAACTGAGCAAGAAGCGGAACACCACCGAGGACCGCCAGGAGGCGCTGATCGACGAGAGCGTCGAGGAAACCTTCCCGGCCAGCGACCCGATCACGCCCAAACACATCACCTGATCGGCGAAAACTGATCATTGTTAACCGGCCGCGCCATCGGCTAGTCGTGGTTTAGAACCACCGGAGCATTCGATGACGCGGCCGACCGACCGGTTCGAGGGCACCTCGAACTATATCGCCACCCAGGACCTGAAGATCGCGGTCAACGCCGCTGTCGCGCTGGAACGGCCCTTGCTGATCAAGGGCGAACCCGGCACGGGCAAGACGGTTCTGGCCTATGAGATGGCGACGGCGCTGAACGCCCCCCTGATCACCTGGCATATCAAGTCGACCACCAAGGCCCACAACGGCCTTTATGAATACGACGCCGTCAGCCGCCTGCGCGACTCCCAGCTGGGCGATGAGCGAGTGCACGATGTGCGAAACTATCTGAAGCCCGGCAAGCTGTGGGAGGCCTTCACAAGCCCCGTTCGCCCGATCCTGCTGATCGACGAGATCGACAAGGCCGACATCGAGTTCCCCAACGACCTGCTTCAGGAACTCGATCGGATGGAGTTCTACGTCCACGAGACGGACGAGACGATCCGCGCCGCCGTCCGCCCGATCGTGGTCATCACCTCGAACAACGAGAAGGAACTGCCCGACGCCTTCCTTCGCCGGTGCTTTTTCCACTACATCCGCTTCCCTGACGACGAGACGATGAAGGCGATCATCGAGGTGCACTTTCCAGGCATCAAGCCCCGCCTGGTGTCGGAAGCCCTGAAGACCTTCTATGAAATCCGCGACACGCCCGGATTGAAGAAAAAGCCGTCCACGTCGGAACTGCTGGACTGGCTGAAACTGCTGATGGTCGATGACATCCAGCCGGAGACGCTGCGCGAAACGTCGCCCAACAAGATGATCCCGCCCCTGCACGGCGCGCTGTTGAAGAACGAGCAGGACGTCCACCTCTTCGAACGTCTGGCCTTTCTGAACCGACGCGAAGGCTCCCGCCCCGGCGCTTGAGATACGGCGCATTCCGAACATCTGACGAACAGATATCGTCATACCGATTACCGCGATTTCACTGGAGTCGCGGCGACTTTTGTTCAGGATGAGGACCCGAGAGGAGACATTGATGCGATTGCTGCTCGCCACCATCTGCACAGCCTGCCTGCTGACCGCGGCCTGCGATGGCGACACTGTGCGCATTTCCAGCACCACCACCGACAGCGGCCCCACAGGCGGCGTGTTGAAGGTCATCGAAACCCTTCAGTGCCCCGAGGCGATCGGCGTCCTGACCCGAAAGGGTTCGGCTCATTCCGGAGGCGATGTGTGCGTCTATAGCGGTCCGCGGGGGGCCGAGGTCTCGCTGCACCTCATCAAGCTGGACAATCAAACCGCCGACAGCGTGCTGGTGCGGTTCGAGGCTGATCTGGCCGCCGACATGCCGCACACCTCGGCCGATCTGCGCGCCTCCGCCGAGGCCGAGCGCGCCCGGGCCGCGGCCGAAACCGCGCGAGTCCAGGCCGACATCGCCCAGGTCGCCGCAGAAACCGCCCGGGCGGAAGCCGAGGCGTCTGCGTCCTCGAGCGGAACGGCCCGGATCCAGGGGCCGGGAATGAGGATCGAATCCGACGGCGACAGGGCCGACGTCCGCCTGCCGGGAATGAGCGTTCAGACCGGCGGCGACCGGGCCAGCGTGCGCTTCGGCGGGTTCAGCATCGAGGCCGATGACAGCAACCAGACCGCGCGCATCTCGTCTTCGGACGACTCCGTTTCCATCGAGGCGCACGACGACGCCGCCCAGATCCGCACCCGCGCGGCCGGCGACGCCATTCGGACCACTTATCTGCTGACCGACAACCGCCCCGCCGATGCGGGCTGGCGGATGGTCGGCTATGAAGCGCGCGGCCCCGCCGGCGGCCCCATCGTCGTCGCCACCGTGCGCTCCAAGGACCGTGACAGCGACGGCGTGTTCGATTCCGCCAAGGATCTGGTCGCCCTGAACATCGGGGAATAGCGCCGCCGCGCTTGATCCCGCAGCTCGGATGGGTCACCTGACCTGCCGTCCGCCTTCTGGATCGAACCGCCTTGTCCGACCTGCCCGTCCGTCCCTCGACCGCGAAGCCCCCACGCGCCTGGCAGCGCATGCTGTCCGGCCGACGGCTCGACCTGCTGGACCCCTCGCCGTTCGACATCGAGATCGAAGACATCGCCCACGGCCTGGCCCGCGTCGCTCGCTGGAATGGCCAGACCATCGGCGAACATGCCTTTTCGGTCGCCCAGCACAGTTGCGTGGTCGAGGAGATCGCGGCCCATATCAAGCCGGGTCTCGAGCCGAAATGGCGCCTGGCGGCCTTGCTGCATGACGCGTCCGAATACGTCATCGGCGACATGATCTCGCCCTTCAAGGCGGCCCTGGGCGTCAGCTACAAGGCCTTCGAAACACGGCTGGAGGACGCGATCCACGTTCGTTTCGGACTGCCGCCCAAGACGCCGGCGCCGGTCAAGAAGCTGATCAAGTCGGCCGACAAGGCCTGCGCCTATTTCGAAGCGACGCAGCTGGCCGGTTTCACGAAAAAGGAATCGCTCGGCTTTTTCGGGCGACCGCCCTCAGGCTACGACCTGATCATCGCCCCCCTTCCCGCTCCATTGGCTCAACTGCGCTATCTGGAGCGGTATCGCGTTCTGGCCGAGGCCGTCGGCATCCTGCCCGCTGCCGACGCCTGGCATACGGAATAGGCCATGTCCTGGGGCGGCGAACACGGCGTCCGTATCAGCCTGTCGGCCGTGGTCATGGCCCTGCGGGACGGACAGCTGTGCGTCCTGACCACCGAGGACGCCGACCATGCTCTGGCCCTGCCTTCCGGCCCGTTCGATCCGGCCCATGATCGGACCTTCGAACGCGCCCTGCGCGCCTTCGTGACCGCCCAGACCGGCTTCGGCCTGGGGTTCGTCGAACAGCTCTACACCTTCGGCGATGCGGGCCGCGAAGCGCCGCGCGCGACCCCCGGTCCCGACCTGCGCAGGGAGATTTCGGTCGGCTATCTGGCCCTGACCGCCGATGCGGTCGACATGGCCCCGGCCGGCGCCCGCTGGACTCCCGTGCTGGATGTCTTCCCGTGGGAAGACGCCCGCCTGCCCGGGCCGGACCGCGCCGTCGATCTCGTTTCGAAACTGGGCGCCTGGGCGGACGGAGCCCCCGACCGCCTGGCGCGTATCGACAGTCTGTTCGGCGGCGAGCCGCCCCTTCGCTGGGACGAAGGTCGGGTGCTGGAACGCTACGAACTGCTCTACGAGGCCGGTCTGGTCGCAGAGGCTGCGAGAGATCGCGGCGACCGCGCCCCGCTTGACCTGTCCGACCGTCCGATGGCGTCGGATCACCGCCGGATTCTGGCGACCGGTCTCGGCCGGTTGCGAAGCAAGCTGCGCTATCGCCCGGTGCTGTTCGAACTGACCCCGCCCGCCTTCACCCTGTCCGCGCTCCAGGCTGCGGCGGAAGCCGTCGCAGGGTTGAGCATCCACAAGCAGAATTTCCGTCGCGGGGTCGAACGCGCCGGACTCGTCGAACCCACGGGCCTGGTCTCCACCGGCACCGGCGGCCGTCCGGCCGAGCTGTTCCGCTTCACCGGCGCCGGCCCGCGCGACGGCCAAGCGCCCGGCCTGGCCCTACCCACCCTGCGGTGAAATTTTCACCGTGCCGGGAAAATCAACATGGCGGCTTGCAGCCATGACGGCCTGCCATTAGAGAGGCCGCTCGCTTTCGACCGAGCGTCTACGGCACCGCGGAGAGGTGGCAGAGTGGTCGAATGTACCGCACTCGAAATGCGGCGTGCCTTTACGGGTACCGTGGGTTCGAATCCCACCCTCTCCGCCACTTTTTTGTCAATATTTTTCAGGGACTTCTGCCCCGAACGAGATATCGACATCTCAGGCTTTTAGCCGCCCAACCGCTCCGCCCGCACCCCCTAGCTCAGCCATCAAGAGGCGCGACGCGAGCGGAGGAAGGTCGAGACGTTGTTCGCCCACTTCAAGCGCATCCTCAGACTGGACCGACTACGCCTTCGCGGTCCCTGCTGCGCCCGAGACGAGTTCCACTTCACCCCCACCGCCCGGAACCTGCTTAAAATGGCCCGCCTGATCCCGCTTCAACATGCCCAGGCGCCCGCCTGAGAGACGTTGAGGGCGGAAACCGCATCACGGCCGGACCGCACCGCCGTCTCGACCGATCAGACGATCGACTTGTCAACGGTATCGGCCCAACTCAGTCATTGGCCCTGCCCGGCTACAGTCCGTTCACGCCTAAGCGCCTTTCGCAGAAGTCGAATGGCTGGCCAGCCTACGCCCAGGCCAAGTCCAGATCGTCGCGAACGAAGGGCATCCACATTTCATCTGGCAGGAGATGTGCGGGAACCGCCCACATCGAGGCCCCGTCGTCAAACGTGGGCAGCACAACTTCACCCATCGGTGTCGGCCCATCCTCGATCAGCACCCATAGCAGGACGTCCCCGTCCGGATCGGCCGGCAGTACGAATGCGTCGTCGTCCTTCGTCTGCAGCAGCAGTCCCAGGTCCGCCGGATCATTGGAGGTCGCATCGTCGATCCCCGGCAGCACCAGGGCTTCATCCAGCCCTTTGGTCCCAGCGTCTTCCAGCGGCGCGCCGCTGTAGCCGTGATAGCGGATGCCGCCCGACCACAGAGGCGCGGTCAGGGCAACGTGCTCCGGGCTCTCTGAGAAGCCAAGCAGCACCTCGGCACGGCTCATGCCGTTGTCGATGACCGTGACCCAGCCGGAGATGCCCGCAGGGTCGCCTTCGCGGTTCAGGCAGAACCGGTACAGCTGCTCCACGAACTGCTGGTTCGACAGGGCGCCGTAACGCTGCTGGAACTCCGCAGATCCGGCGAATGCCGCAGCGATCTGCTGAAGGCTGGCCGTTCCCGCATCGAGAATGCCGACCCACCCGGCCAAGCCCGCCGTGTCCGGCAGGCGGTCGAAGGTCGCGTCGTACAGCCGCGCGATGATCTGGGCTTCAGGGTGGGGAATCCACAGACCTGCGGCCAGGGTCGCCGCCGTGTGAAGCTGGTTCTCCGGGCTCTCGGAGAAGCCGACCACGACCTGCCCGCGGGTCATGCCGTTGTTCAGGAAGTTGACCCAGCCGGAGATTCCGGCCGGATCGCCGGTGCGGCCGAGTGCGAAGACATACAGCTGCTCGACGAACTGCTGATTGTTCAGCGCCCCGAACCGGGCCTGGAACTCAGCCGAAGCGACGAAATTACTGGCCAGGCCCTGCAGCCCAACGACCTCGAGCGCCCCGACCTGAGCTTCCAGCCCGCCTTGGTCCGGCGCCCGGTTCAGCGTCGCGCTGTACAAACGCATCACCTGCGCCCAGGCGCTCGTCGCGTCGAAGGTCAGGACCCCGTCGACGAAGCTCAGGTTTTCGATCCCTGTCAGGGTATCCGCGCCGTCCGCCGCGCCCTGCACGGAGGTCGAGGTCGCGACATATTGGCGGCGGATGCCGCCATAGACGGCCGTATCCACGCCTGAACCGCCGACAAGGATGTCGTCGCCCCCGCCGCCGATCAGCATGTCCGCGCCGGCTCCGCCGATCAGGGCGTCGTTGTCCATCCCGCCGTCGAGGCGGTCGTTGTAGTCCGAGCCCTGGAGCACATCGATGCCCGTTGTCCCGGCGACGACATTGCCCGCGATGACCGTGTCGGCAGCCCCGTCGATCGTCATGTCGCTGAACTGCAGGCGCTGGACGCCGCTCAGGACATCCCGGCCTTCGGGTCCCTCGACGATGATCAGGCCGTCCTCCGACGTGATCGTGTAGACCGCGCGCTCATAGGCGAAAACGGCCGTGTCGAAGCCGGATCCGCCCTCCAGTCGATCGTCGCCCCAGCCGCCGTTGAGGACGTCGTTCCCGCGACCACCGATCAGCCGGTTGGCCCCGCTTGTTCCAATCAACGAGGACCCGAAGTCGCCGGCGCGGACGTTCTCGATGGTCCCGAGGGTTAGGCGAACGCCGCCGCCGATATTCTGCTCCTGCGTCGAGCGGAGATCGACGGTCACCAAGCGATCGGCCAGCCCGAGGTCCAGGGTGTCGATGCCTTCCTGACCGTAGATTTGCAGGCTGTTGTCTTGTGACTGGTCGAAGCTGTCCAGGATAATCAGGTCGTCGCCGAACGAGCCCTGGGCGGCCAGGTCCCCTCTGTCCAACACGATGACGTCATCGCCGAAGTTCCCCTGTGCGTTGTCGAACCCGGCGCCTCCCATCAGGAAGTCATTGAAACTGCCGCCGCGAATATAGTCATCTCCTTCGCCGCCCATCAGATAACCGCGCCCCGTGCCCGCATGGAGATTGTCTGATCCGGCGCCGCCGTCCATGAATCCGGCACCGTAGATGGAGTCGTCGCCATCCTCGCCATACAGCCGGTCGTTCGGCGCGCCTCCCGTGATCCTGTCGTTTCCGGCCCCGCCGTAGATCACATTGACATCGTCCGGCGCGTCGGTTCCCGCCAGGGTGCTGATGTCGGTGCCATGCAGGTTATCGTTGCCCCCACCGCCGTAAAGAACATCGCTTCCCGATCCGCCGATCAGGGTGTCCCACCCCGCTCCACCCTCCAGCCGATCGTTGCCCGCGTCGCCATACAGCCTGGCGCCGTCGGGACCCGCGATCAGCAGGTCGTTGCCTTCGCCGCCGTACAGCTGATCGTAGTTCCCGCCGCGGCCTTCAATCCGGTCGTCGCCGCCGAGGCCGTACAGGGTGTCCGTCCCTTCCGTACCGATGATGACGTCCGCCCCCATCGTCGCGCCCGGAAGCGCCGTGAATGTGACGTTCGTGAAGGCCGCCTCGGAAAGGACCGGGGCGCCAGACAGCCGGAGCAGAAAATCGCCCGCGCTCAAGACGCCGTCGCTGTCCAGATCGATGATTAGATGAGTGTCGCCTCCGTTGGCCCAGGTCCAGATCTGGATGAAGCCAGAGCCATAGTCCTCGCCTGAGAACCGGGCGCCGGTTGTCAGGGTGAAGGTGGCGTTGTCGAGCGCGCCTCTCAGGACGACCGGGCGGCTGACACGGCCGCCGAGGTCGAGCTGGTCGCCCTCCGTCACGTTGAAGTCCGTGATCAGGGAATAGGCGGCGGAACCGTAGTTCGCTTGGTAGCCAGTCACGGTGAACCGGTCGGCGCCGGAGCCGCCCGTCGCCCGGCTAGCGATGCTGCCGAGGGTCAGGGTGTCGTCGCCGTCGCCGCCGTCGCCGATATCCCTGTTCAGGCGCAAGATGTCATTGCCAGCTCCACCGAACAGGGTGTCCTGCGCCGCGCCGGCGAGATCGGCGCTGCTGCTCAGGACGTCGTTGCCGGCGCCGCCGTCCAGAAAGTCGGCGCCGGACCCGCCGATCAGGGCGTCGTCGCCATCGTCGCCGAACAGACTGTTGGTCGTTCCGTCGTCGGTCCGCGTGGTGTTGTATTGGAAGGCGGCGTACAAACGGTCGTTGCCCGCTCCACCCCTCAGAACATCGCTGCCCTCGTCGCCGACGAGGAGGTCGGCTCCGTCGCCCCCATTCAATTGGTCGGCGCCGAGCCCGCCGCGAATCTCATCGTCGCCGCCGCCGCCATCAGCCACGTCGTCTCCGATGAGGGCCTGATAAATTTCTCCAGCCGCACCGCCCGTCCAGGTGTCGTTCCCGACCGTGCCGGACTGCGCCAGGAACGTTCTCGCCGCAAAGGCTGCCGGGCTCAGATCGATCAACCCGTCGAAGGCGAGGATGAAGTCGCGGACATCAATGACGCCATGGGTTCCGCCGTCGGTGATCAGATAGGTTATGCCCCCGCTTTGCCAGGTCCAGAACTCGCCAGACGAAGAATCGCCCGGCGGCAGGGCCGCCCCCAGCGTCAGACTGAAGGTCGGATCGGTGATTGCCCCCGCCCAGCGACGATAGCCCGTGGATCCCCCGGATTCTCCCGGGAAAAATTCGATGCGGTCGCCCTCTGCGATGTTGAAAT
The DNA here is from genome assembly GCA_018820205.1 of Alphaproteobacteria bacterium. GTDB lineage: Bacteria > Pseudomonadota > Alphaproteobacteria > Caulobacterales > Caulobacteraceae > Brevundimonas. The sequence continues at coordinate 31,740 of JAHJOK010000024.1, read as the reverse complement.
CGGTGATGCGGTCATGAGCGCCGAAGACCCGAAGGTAGCCGCGATCAGAGTGTGTGTAGAGGTCCGCTCCGGCCCCGCCGGTAAACACGTCGGGGGCGCCGTCCTCGACAATCTCGATTCGGTCGTCGCCCGCGCCGGCGTTGACGACGTCCGCGCCATCGTAGGGAACGAGGGTGTCGGCCTGGTCCGAGCCTGCAAGAACGTCAGCGCCCTGTGTTCCGTTAAAATAGGGCACTGGAAATCCTGTGAGAAAGCAACGAACTTTGATCAGCCTAAGGTTGCGACACTATAGCAGGCCGGGGTGCGCGCCAACCACTTGCTGCGCGGCGGTCGCCGGACCGCCCAAGCTTGACCGTGCGGGTCAGTGAAGTTTCGACTTAGCAGGCCTGCCCCGCCGCCCAGCTCGAGCTCCGCGCTCACTGGAAGTTGTAGCCGCCCAGCCAGCCCGTGACGTCGCCGACCCCGCCGATGAAATACAGGCCGGGCACGCTCTTCGTCGCCATCGTCTGCTGGTCCAGTTGGTCCGTCGCCACCCCGCCCAGGGTCCCTTCGCGCGCCGTCAGCCCCTCGGCCAGCCGCCTCGGCACGATGTGACCGAGCGCCGTATGCACCGCCTGCTTCTCGCCGTTCTCGGCCTTGGCCGCCTTCAGGCGCCCGAAGATGCGCGCCTTCACTCACGGGTGGTGGCGCCTCGACGAGGTCTGCGTGAAGATCAACGGCGAGATGCACGACCTCTGGCGCGCGGCCTTCCACAACCACTTCAGTCAGGACCGCCACCTCATCAGCAGGGAGACATACAAAGCCCAATGCTCAGCCGCCTTGGCTGAGTGGCAGACGCTCGCCGCGTAAGCCTCGCCTCCCCTGCCGGGACTCTGATTAGTGGAGACGAGTTGGCGTTGGACTGACAGCACCGCCAGAACCCGGATGATTTCTACTGGCTCGCGTCGGCAGCGCGGCGTAATGCCGTCCCACGGGGAGATTGGCGGCCATGAGCGCTTTCCAGATCACGCGCGACGGCGCCGTCGCCCATCTTCAGCTGTCACGACCGGCTGCGTCCAACGCACTCGATATCCGGTTCTGGCGCGACTTCGGCCCGGCGCTCAAGGCGCTGGACGCGACAGGGGAGGTCCGCGCGCTGGTGCTGTCGGGGGCCGGTCGTAATTTCTGCGCCGGGATGGATATTTCGGTCTTCGCGGGCGGTGCGGTTCTGGAGACAGGCGGTCCGGCTGAACGTCAGGCTTTCCATCAGGCCGCCCGTGATCTTCAAGATGCGCTGGCGCAGCTGGAAAGAGTGCGATTTCCGGTCATAGCCGCGGTACAGGGCGCGTGCGTGGGGGCGGGGCTGGACATGATCGCGGCCTGCGACCTGAGACTGGCCTCTGCGGACGCCTATTTCCGCATCGAGGAAATCAACATCGGCATGATGGCGGATGTCGGCAGCCTCCAACGGTTGCCCAAGCAGCTTCCTGACGCGGTCGTCCGGGAAATGGCCTTTCTGGGGATCAGTCTGGGCGCCGACCGGGCCGAGCGTCTGGGGTTCGTCAATGCGGTTCATGCCGATGCCGAGGCCGTCGTTTCCGCAGCCTTGGAGATGGCTCGAGCGATTGCAGCCAAGGCCCCGCTCGCGATCTCGGGCTCCAAGGCCGCACTGAATTATGCGCGCGACCACACGGTCGCCGAAGGCCTGGAATGGGTGGCGATCCTGCAGGGGTCGCTGTGGAACACGGCCGATATCATGGCGGCGATCCAGGCCCGTCGGTCGGGGCAGCCGCCAGAGTTCGCCGACCTGTCACCCTTCAGAGCCCTGGGCGACGACGACTGACGTTCCGCGTTAACGCGACATCCACGGCGCCTGTGCAAGGTGGCCGCCATGACCAACGCCCTGGAAATCGGCCGCGCGACGGCGTTTGCGGATGCCAAGGACGAGCCCGCTCGCATGGATGCCCCAGCGCTTCAGGCCCTGGCGGAGCGTTCGATGGCGCCCGGGGCGGCCGACGGCGCGGCGCGGCGCGGACCGTTCCGTCCCGAGGTCTGGCTGAATGCCCGGCAAAGACATGCCTCGCGGCTTGCCGTTCACTGGTTCCGCAGCGCCGATGTCGCGGCGGTGGTTGCGATTACGGTTTCCGTGGCCTGGGTGATGACGCCGGGCGGCGTTCTGGCGGCGCCCCTGAACTCGATCCTGCCGCTGGCGGCGGGGGCGGCGATCGTGTTGGGACTGATGCGGTCGTTGGGGCTGTACGGATTCGGCCGGGGCCAGAACGCGGCCCTGCATCTGGCCGCGGTCGCGGGGCTGGCGGCGGCGGGCGGAGCCTGCGCGATGCTGCTGGACCTGGCGATGGCGGGCGGGATGGCGGCGGCCTGTATCCTCTGGACCGCGTCGGTGACCGTCAGCCTCTATCTGCTGCACATGGGCTGGAGCGGGCTGGTGTCCGACTGGCGAGGCAAGGGGGCGCTGACGCCAAATATCGTGCTGGTCGGGGCGACCCGCCATGCCGAACGGCTGATCCGCGATGCGCTGCAACGGCGTGACATCAATGTGCTGGGCGTGTTCGACGACCGGCTGGCGCGGTCGCCTGACAGCGTGGTCGGCGTGCCGGTGCTGGGAGACGCCGAGGCGCTGATGACGCACCGGATGACGCCCTATGTCGATCGCGTCGTGCTGGCCATCGACCCCAAGGCGGAAAAGCGGGTGCGGGAGCTGACGGCGCGGCTGTCGACCCTGCCTAATGAGGTGACCCTTCTGGTTGATCCGGTCGATGCCGGCGAGCGCAGCGCGGCGCTGGATCGGCTGGCGCGGGCGCCGCTGGCCACGCTGGACGGGCGGGTGGACGCCGACCGGAGGGCCTTTAACAAACGGATTCAGGATCTGCTGTTGGGCGCGGTCGCGCTGGTCCTGCTGAGCCCCGTGATCGCCCTGACGGCGCTGGCGATCCGGCTGGACAGTCCGGGACCGATCTTTTTCCGCCAACGTCGCCACGGGTTCAATCACGAGGAGATCGTGGTGTGGAAATTCCGCTCTATGCGCCATGAAGCTGCCGACGCGACGGCGAGCCGTCAGGTGACCAGCGACGACGACCGCGTCACCCGTGTCGGCCGTATCATCCGCTCGACCAGCCTGGATGAGTTGCCGCAACTGTTCAACGTGCTGAAGGGCGAGATGTCGCTGGTCGGGCCGCGTCCCCATGCCATCGGCATGAAGACCGGCGCCGTCGAGAGCGCGCGTCTGGTCGCCGAATACGCCCATCGTCACCGGATGAAGCCCGGTATGACCGGCTGGGCCGCCGTCAATGGGTCGCGGGGGCCGCTGCACAGCGCCGCCGACGTGCGCCGCCGGGTGCAGCTGGACGTCGACTATATCGAGCGCCAGTCTCTGTGGCTGGACCTGTGGGTCATGGTCATCACCCTGCCCGTCCTGCTGGGCGACCGGGCCGCGATACGCTGATGTTCTGGCGCGGGGTCTGGGGCTATTTGCCGGCCAACATCGTCCAGGGACTGGTCGGATTCGGCGCCATCGTGGTGTTCACCCGACTGTTGTCGGCCGAGGATTTCGGCCGGTATGCGATCGCCTTTTCCGTGATGACGCTGGCCCATGTGGCGACCTTCAGCTGGCTGGAGGCGTCGATGGCGCGGTTCTGGGCGGTCGAGCGGGGCCCGACCCTGGCCGACCATTTCCTGACGCTGTATCGCACGGCTGCGGTGATGAGCGCGGCCGTTCTGCCGGTTGTGGCGCTGTTGCTGTGGATCACGCCGATCGGGCCGGGGTTGAAGCTTGCCATTGCGGCCGGTCTGGCGGGCATCCCGATCCGCTGTCTGGCCAAACTGGCGCAGGAGCGGTTCCGCGCGGCGGGTGAGGTGCGCAAGTCGGCGACCATGGACATTGCAATATCGCTGGGCGGGTTCGCGGTCGGCGTCGGCTGCGCGCTGAATGGTCTGGGAGCGGCGTCGCCGTTGATCGGTCTGGCGGTCGCCCCCCTGCTGACCCTGCCGTTCGTTCTGCCGGGAGAGCTTCGTCAGGCGCGGGGCGGGGCCCTGTATCGCGCCCGTCTGTCCAGCTATGCGCGCTATGGCTATCCGATCGCGGCGGGTCTGGGCCTGTCGCTGATCATGGCCTCGACCGATCGTTTCCTGCTGGAAATCTTCATGGGGCCGGCGGCGGTGGGCGCCTATCACGCGGGCTACAGCCTGGCCAGCCGGACGCTGGACGTGCTGTTCATCTGGCTGGGCGCTGCGGGGACGCCGGCGCTGATCATGGCCTGGGAAAGGGCCGGTCGAGACGACTTCCTGAAGGCAGCGCGCGAACAGGCCTCGACCTTCATCCTGATCGGATTTCCGGCGGCGGTCGGCGTGGCGCTTGTGGCGCGACCGCTGGCGGACTTCATGATCGGCCAGGACCTGAGAGCGGCCGCGGCGTCGGTCACCCCCTGGATCGCCCTGTCGGCCCTGCTGTCGGGATGCACGGCCTATTACCTGAGCCAGTCGTTCGTTCTCGGCAAACGGACCGACCGGCTGCTGCTGACCCTGTGCATTCCGGCCGGCGCCAATGTGGTGCTGAATGTCATTCTGGTCCCGGGCATGGGGGTGATGGGCGCGGCCATCGCGACCACGACCAGCTTCGCCATCGGAGTGGCGGCCTCGATCGCCATGGGTCGCCGTATCGTGGCCATGCCGGTCCCGTGGGAGACGCTGGGACGCTGCGGCGTGGCCAGCGCCGTCATGGCCGCCTGTGTCTGGCCCCTGCCCGCTTGGGGCGGGCTGGCGGAGTTGATGCTGAAGGCTTGCGTCGGCGCCGGGGTCTACGCCGCCGTCGCGCTGACCCTCAACGCAGCCGGCGTGCGCGATCTGGCGCAACGGATCATCGGCGAGCGGATCGCCCGGAGACTGACCGCATGAGCCGGCCCGTGAACACCGACAATGCGGCGCGCCGCAGGGCCAGACCCGCCCTGTCGGTGCTGATCCCCTTCCTGCGCGACGACCCGGCCGACCTGCTGCAGTTGCTGGACGAGGAGGCGGGCGCGGTCGGCGGCGCGGTCGAGATCGTGCTGCTGGACGATGGCACCCGCGATGCCGCCCTGACCGCACGGCTTCAGGCGGTGGTGAGGGCCATGTCGCTGCCGACGCGGCTGATCACGCTGAAGACGAACGAGGGCCGCTCCAAGGGACGCAACCGGCTGGCGGAAGCGGCGCGCGCCAGTTCGCTTTTGTTTCTGGACAGCGACATGCGGCCGGACCATCGCCGGTTCCTGTGGACCTGGGCCGACCTGGTGGCGCGCGAGGATCCGGCGGTGGCGTTCGGCGGATTCTCCCTGCTGCAGGCGCCGACCGATCGCCGCTTTTCCGTGCACCGGGCCATGGCGACGCGCGGTGAATGCGTGCCGTATCAACAGCGAGCGCGGACGCCCGAGAAATATGTCTACACCTCCAACCTGCTGGTCCGCCGCGACGTGTTCGAGGCCGAGGCCTTCGACGCCGAATTCACCGGCTGGGGGTGGGAGGATGTGGAGTGGGCCATGCGCGTCTCGCGCCGGTTCCGCGTCGTCCATGTCGACAATCCCGCGACCCACATGGGGCTGGACACGGTCGAGGCGCTGGCGGGCAAATACGAGCAATCGGCGGGGAATTTCGCCCGTGTGGTGGCGCGACACCCGGACATCGTCGGCGGCTATCCCAGCTTCAAGGCGGCGAAACTGTTGAAACAGGTGCCGGCGCTGGACCGCATCCGGCCGTGGATGAAGCGGGCGGCCGTCGCCGGGTGGATCCCGACGACCGCACGGGCCTTCTCTCTGAGGCTCTATCGCGCGTCGCTCTACGCCGAGGCGGTGTGATGAAGGACGTATCGGTCATCGTGCCGACGATGCGCCGGCCGGACAGCCTGGAACGGGCGCTGCGGTCGCTGTTCGCACAGACCGGCGTCGAGGGTCGACTGGCCTCCATCGTGGTGGTCGACAACGATCCCGCCGGCACGGCGGACGCGACCACCGCCCGGCTGAGCGACGCCAGCCCTGTTCCGCTGATCTATCGGCATGAGCCGCGCCCCGGCGTGGCGACGGCGCGCAATGCGGGTCTGGACATGACCGACGCGGCGCTGATCGCCTTTCTGGACGACGACGAGGCGGCCCAGACCGGATGGCTTGCGGCCTTGCTGGCGGCGCAGGTCGAGACGGGCGCGGACGTCGTGTTCGGCCCGATTCGGGGGCGGACGCCCGAGGGAACAGGCTGGGCTACACCTTATCTGGAACGGTTCTTCGGGCGCGAGGGTCCGGATCGCACCGGACTGATCCATCATGCCTACGGCTGTGGAAACTCGATCATGGTGCGGCGCACCGCCCTGCCCGGCCTCACGCCGTTCGATGCCGCGGCGGATCAGAGCGGGGGGGAGGACGACGCCCTGTTCGCCGGTCTCCAGGCCCGAGGCGGCAGGTTCGGCTGGGCGGCCGACGCCTGGGTCGATGAGTTCGCCCCGCCCCACCGGGCGACGATGCGCTATGCCCTGTCGCGCGCCTTCGCCTATGGCCAAGGACCCAGCCAGACGGCGGCAAAGGCCGGCGACTGGATCGCGGTCGCGCGGTGGATGGCGATCGGCGCGGCCCAGACGACGGTCTGGGGCCTCGCGGCTTTGGCGTTAATGGTCGGAGCCCGGCCGTCGCGGGCCGATCTCATGGACAGGACGGCGCGCGGGCTGGGCAAGGTTTTCTGGATGAAGGGGTTCGAGCCGCAGTTCTATGGCGCGCGCGAACTGGCGCGGCTGGACCGCGCCGCACCGATCAGCCCGTGAGCCGCCTGAGAAAGGCCGGCGGCGAATAGGTCGAGCGGTTGACCACGACCCCGGCGATCCGGCCGCCGACGGCCTCGATCTCGTCTCGCAGGATGACCGGCTCGTTCGCCGCCGTGCTCTCGGCGGCCACCACAAGCACCGTCGCATCGACGTAGGGGGCCAGAGTGATGGCCAGGTCGCTGCGGTCTGCGGCCGGGGCGTCGATCACAACCGTGTCGGCGTGTTTGCGCATCACGTCCCAATAGCGGGGATCCGGAAGGGCTTCGGCGCGCTGACCCGAACGCAGTATCTCGGCGCGGAACCGCGTGATCCACAGGCGGCCCCCCAGGCACGGCCGGGCCGTCATCAGCCGGGCGTGGGCGACCGGCTTTCGATCACGGCCCATCACAGGCGGGGTCACGGCGAAGAAACTGGCGCCGTTGGGCGAGGATGCGGCGGCGGTGCCCAGACGTCCGAAACGCTCCGGTTCGGCGGCGACCGCTTCCTGCTGGCAAGGCTGGGCTAGGTCCGCATCGATCAACCAGACGGGTTTGCGCGCCCGCACTGCCGCCAGTCGCGCGAACTCCCGTGCGACGGTGGACGCCCCCTCCCCGGTGTTGGCGCAGACGATCTGGATCACACGGCCGCGATGGGCGGGCGCCGATCCCAGCGCGGCCCACAGACCCGCCATTTCGCTTGTGAGATCGACCATCGAATCGGTTACGCGCTGAACTTCGAGGACGAGGCTACCATGGGTGGACGGCCACTCAGTGCGCCTTCATCGGAGCCACGGCCAGAACCGGCATCTCAAGCGTCCGTCCGGCGATCCCGGGAGTCGCGAACCCGCGCCGGGTGAACACGCGCAGAAGGCCGACGCACAGGGCTGTGAAGCCGGCGAACAGCACGACCAAGGCCAGCAACGGCAGTTTCAGGCTGGAGCCGCGCGTCGGCGGCGCCGCCCGCTCGATGACACGCACATTGTCGGCGCCGGCGCGGACCAGACCGTTGTCGGCGCGGCTCTGGGTCTCGCGCTGCTGGAACTCGCGGATGGAGGCGGTCAGGACGTCGCGATTGGAGGCCAGGGTGGCGTTCTCGGATTCCAGCCGGGTCAGCCGCGCCTGGCGATCCAGGATCTCGGCCAATTGCCGGTTCACCGAAGCCAGACGGGCCGTCAGAGAATCCCGCTCGGCCCGGGTGGTGATGCGGGTCGATTCCAGCTCGGTCCAGACAGGGTTCGGACCCAAACGCACCTCCTTGGCCCCCACGGTCGTCCCTGAAGCAACGTAGGACTGAAGGCCCGCGATCCGCGCCTCGATGTCGCGCACCGGCTGGCTGTCGGGCTGGTAGCGGGCCAGAAGCTGCTCGCGCTCGGTCCGAAGCTGCAGAATCTGATCCTGGGCCGACACGTTCAGATCCTGTTGCAGCGTCACTTCGGCGGGCGTGCCGGCCTGCTGGGCCACCAGGGTCTGAAGCCGGCGCGCGGCCTGATTGAGCTGGTTCTCGACGGACAGCTTTTCGGTCAGGGTGGTCTGATAGACGGTCGCCAGGGCGGTCTTTGACGCGGCGAAATCGCCGATGTCGTTCGAGGTCAGAAAATCTTCGTAGGCCGTGTCGACGTCGGCCAGTTCGTCTTCGAATATGCGGCGCTGGGACTGGATGGCCGGGGTCGAGCGATCCTGGAACACCTCGCGGCGATAGATCAGATACTGGTCGATCAGGGCGTTCAGAACCGCCGCCGACTTCTCGGCGCTGTCGCTTTCGAAACCCAGACCGATCGTCGCGCCCTGCGGCGTCGTGCCGATCTCGAGCCCGTCATTGATGAATTTGATCGCATCGCCTTCCTGTTTGGCGACGGAATCGGTCGAGACCCTGCCCGGCTTCTGGAAGAAGGGCAGGCCCAGGGCGCGCACCGTGCGCAGCTTGACCTCGCGGCTGCCGATGATGTTGGCCTCGGTCTGGGCGACCTCTCCGGGCGCGGGCGGCTGGGACTGGCGATCCGTCATGCCGCCGACGCGTGGCTGATAGACGTATTCCTGACCCGCGCCGACGAACAGGCTGGCGCCGGCGGTATAGGTCTTCTTCAGCGTCAGCACGGCTGCGGCTCCGATCGCGAACACGACCAGAAAGATAACGATCATCAGCAGCAGTTCACGGAACAGCAGGCCGATGACGTCGAACAGCCCATAGCGCGGGCGGGCCGAGACATAGGCTGTCGTGGTGGCCGACGAACGCATGGGAGTTGGGCGAATCCGTAACAGAGTGAACTGTGTGCGATCCTTCGCCGGTCGGCGTTAACCATCCATTACCCATGAACGGCGAGGGTCTGCCCATGTTGGATCGGCGACAGATTCTGTGGACCGTCGGCGCCGCCCTGCTGGCGTCGTCGGCGGCCGGCTGCGCTTCGGGCCGCAGCGCGAACCCACAGCAGGTTCAGCGCGGGGATTTCACCGACATCGCCTTTGCCGACTGGACCGAGGCCGAGCCCGAATATCTGCTCTATCCCGGCGACGAGATCGAAGTCGCCACCCCGACGGCCACTGAACTGACCCGTACGATCCGGGTTGGCCCCGATGGCCGTATCGCCCTGCCCCTGATCGGTCAGGCGATGGCGGCGGATCGGACGCTGGCGGAACTGGAATACGATCTGAGCACCGCCTATGCGGCCGAGTTGGTGCGACCCGTCGTAGAGGTGACGCTGAAGACCGCCGGGCCGCTGAAGGTCTGGGTCGCCGGCGAGGTGCGGACGCCGGGCGTCTATGACATGCCCGGCGACATCGACGCCTATCAGGCCATCGTCCAGGCGGGCGACTTCCTGCCCAGCGCACGGTCGCAGCAGGTGGCGTTGATCCGGCGCGGACCGGGTGGCGTCAGGATGATGCGGGTCGTCGACCTCCGGCCGCGTCGCGGCGAGGTCGTGGCCCTCAGGCGCGGCGACGTGCTGTTCGTGCCGCGATCGACCTTGGGCGAACTGGCCAACTTCTTCACCCAGGTCAGGAACGCCCTGCCGATCGGGTTCAACTATACGATCAACGGCCAGTACCAGCAGTTCTGACACCGTCATCCTAGGACTTGATCCGAGAATGACGGAGCTCGGGATCAGGCCGCCAGCTTGACCACGCCCGCGTCGATGTAGCGACGGGCGGCGCGCTGGGCCTCGGCGATCTCGTCGCGTTCCATCTCTTCGGACATTTCGCGGCGATAGACGCGGGCTTCGATCGAGCCCTTCATGGCCGCCAGGTTGAAGATCATGTGGGCCGAGACCCGGTCCATCGGACATCCGCCCGATCCGGCCGAATACATCATGCCCAGCCGGAACAGGGCGTCGCCGTCCATGTCGGCGGTGGGCAGGGGCAACGCGGCCATCTCGGCTTCGTTGATCAGTTCCGGCGCGGTTTCTTGCGCGTTCATAACCGTATCCTTTGCGATGGCGGACGTCCGTTCTGGACCCGCCTTTCGACCCTGATCAAATACCTCCGGTTTGAAGTTAAAGTTAACAACGGAGCGGGCAGCAAAGCCTTTTAAGTAAAGGGGAAATGAATACTCCGCACCTGATTCAGGCCTGTGAAATATACCGTCAAGACGGCGTTTACCGACCTTGTCGAGACACTAACGGGCGCGTTGTCCGAACAGGATCTTGCGGGCATCCTCGGCCGCCTTGCCGGACGCCGCCAGGTTCCTGCGAAGATCCTCACCCAGCGCCCTACCCGCCCTGACCGCAGGCCGCGCGCCCACCCGGTCCATCCAGGCGGACAGGTTGGGGAAATGCGCCAGGTCCTGGCCCTGCAGTTCCGGCAGGATCCATGGCCAGGCCGCCATGTCGGCGATCGAATAGTCGCCGGCCAGATAGTCGCGATCGGCCAGGCGCCGGTCCATCACCCCGTACAGCCGGTGCGTCTCGTCGGTATAGCGGCGGACGCCATAGGCGATCTGGCGCTGGTCCTTGATCAGCGCCGGGGCGTACTGCCGGAAATGATGGGTCTGACCCGCCATCGGCCCCAGCCCGCCTACCTGCCAGAACAGCCACTGATCGATCTCCGTCCGCGCCCGAACGTCCGTCGGATAGAACCGGCCGGACTTGTTTCCCAGATACTGCAGGATCGCGCCGCTCTCGAAGATCGACAGCGGCTCGCCGTCGGGGCCGTCGGGATCGACGATGGCGGGCATGCGACCGTTCGGGCTGATGGCCTGGAACGCCTCGGCGAACTGTTCCCCCGCGCCGATGTTGACCGGTTTCAGCGTATAGGGAATGTCCATCTCCTCGAGCGCGACGGAGACCTTCCAGCCGTTGGGCGTGGGCCAGTACCAGAGTTCGATGGGGGCGGTCATGGGCGGTCTCCGGAGTTGGCGCGACATCCCTGATCTGGGCCGTGATACGGGGTGCCGCAAGCTATCGGACGCACCACGCCGAGGGAGACTGCGTCAGGAACGGTCAGTCGGCTGACAGAGGCGTTCAGCCAGGGTTCATGCTCGGGGCGCGACCGTGTCGGGGAACCGCCAGGAAGAAGGCGTACGGGAAACATCGAAATGAAACTGACATTGAAGGCCTGTGCAGCCGTGGCCGCGCTCGCTATCGCCGCCGGCGAACCGTCGGTCGTGCTTGCAGACGCCATGACGTCGATCACCGCGGCGACGGCCTCGGCCGACGCGACGGCGCAGCCCGTTCAGGAGCGCGGCGGACGACGCGGCGAACGCGGCGGCGGCCGCGGAGAACGTGGCGGCGGCGGCGACGGCGGCGGTCGCGGAGGCCCCGGCGATCGCGTGCGCCCAGGCGGGAACCAGGGCGAGACCAGCTGGAGCCGCAATGACGGAGCCGGTCGCGGGGTCGAGTCCGGAAATGGCGGCGGCAGGCGAGCGGAACAGCCGGCTGCGCCTGTCGTGACGCCCCAGGCCCCGCGTCAGGATCGTGGCGATCGAGGCGGACGGGGCCGTTCGGGTCAGGACGGCCGTGATCGCGGCGATCGCGGCGGCCAGAATCGGGGAGGACAGGACCGGGGCGGTCAGGATCGGGGCGGTCAGGATCGGAGAGGCCAGGATCGAGGCGGTCAGGATCGGGGCGGCCAGGATCGGGGTCGCGACGGCCGGGGTCAGGACTGGAACCGAGGTGATAGCGGTCGAGATCGCAACAATGGCGGCTGGAACCGCGGCCAGGATCGCAACAACGGCGGCTGGGACCGCGACCGGAACAACGGCGGCCGAAACTGGAGCAACGATCGATCGGGCCGTCGCGACTATGGCGGCTTCAGCAATCGCTGGAACCAGAACGACTGGCGCCGCAGCTGGAACCGGGGCCGCAACCACGACTGGTGGCGGAACGATCGCGGCTTCCGTGGCTATACGGGTTTCCGGGCCGGGTTCTATTTCGCGCCGAACTACGGCTACTATGCCGTTCCACGACAGTATTTCGGCCAGCGGTATTCCCAAGGCGGCTACTTGCCTTCCATCTTCTGGCGCTACAGCCTGAATGACTACCGGACCTTCGGCCTGGGCTACCCGCCGCCCGGAACCCAGTGGGTCGCCGTCGACAACACGATCTATCTGATCGACAGCTACGACGGCTATATCATCGAGGTCATCTACAACGCGTGGAGCTGGTAGCGCGACATACGCCCACGGCCGACGCGGGGGCGCGCCCCGGCCGTGGGAGGGGGTCCGGGATCAGCCGCAGTCGACGCTGCGGATGATCCCGGTGGCCTCGTCGAACCGCAGGTTCAGCCGGTTGGGCCGATAGTCCTCGGTCGCGCTGCAGGTGGTGCAGACATTCCGCACATTGGCGTCACGCGGGAAGGTCACGGCGCCGATATGGCTGCCGATCAGGGATGACGCGTCATCGGCGTCGCATCGCCAGGCCTGCGGCCCGGAGGCCGGCGGCTCCGTCGGCGCCATGGCGCACGAGGCCGTCAGGCCGGCCGCGGCCAGAACCAGGATCATCCGCATCGGACCTGCTCCACGATCTCGGTCTGGGCGTTGTAGAAGATGTTCAGTCGGTACGGAGAGAAGTCCATCGTCACCGGGCAGGTCGTGCAGACCACGCGGCGGTTGACGACCTGCACCGGCACCGGGATCTCGTTCCTGTGCTTGCCGACCAGATATTGCAGCTCGTTCGCCTTGCACAGGTCTTCGTCCTGCGGCACGCGGGTTCCGACCGGCTGATTGCTGCGGGCCTCTTCGACCACGGCCGGCGCCGGCGTGGCGGCGACGGGCGGCGGGGTCGAGGAACAGGCGGCGAGCAACAAACCGCCGATGATCGGAGCGGCGATCAGGCGGCTTTTTCCCAGCGCCCCTGATCCGACTGTTTCCAGTAGGCCAGGTCGGCTCCCTGCCCCTTCAGCGCCTTCCAGCGCTCTCGCGCCTGATGCAGCGCCGTCTCGTCGCGCCCGTCGAAGATGATGAAGCATCGCTCGAACTCCTCTGTGAGGCTCATGTCTGAGCCATCGACGATGAACAGCGCCTGAGACCCGTTCGGGTTCTCATTTCCTGAGGTCAGCAGGATCGGCTGGCGCTCCGCCTCGGGCTGATCCGCCAGTCCGTGAGCCAGGAAACTGTCGTCCCGCCAGGTCCACAGCCGCTCGTCCATGGTTTCACGCTGGCCGGGATCGGCGATACGCACGCGCGCCCGCCAACCCCGCTGCAACGTCTTGTCCAGCAGTTCGGGCAGGACCTGATCCAGCGTGGATCGCTCCAGGTGATAGAACCAGATCTCGCCTGAACCGTCGGCCACGAGTTAGTTTTCGTAGGTGTCGGCCACCATCCGGTCCAGCAGGCGCACGCCCCAGCCCACGGGACCGTCCGGCACGGTCGGGCGGGTCGATTTGTTGACCCAGGCGGTCGGGGCGATGTCGATATGGGCCCACGGCACGCCGTTTGTGAAGCGCTGCAGGAACAGGCCCGCCGTGATCGACCCGGCGTCTCGGCCGGCCGAGTTCTTCACGTCGGCGTTCACGCTGTCCATGATCTTGTCGTACTGCGGCGGCAGCGGCATGCGCCAGACGTTCTCGTCCACCTTGGGACCGGCCGCCAGAATGGCGTCGGCCAGATCGTCGGAGTTCGAGAACACGCCGGCGTAGTCCAGCCCCAGGGCCACGATCATGGCCCCGGTCAGGGTGGCCAGATCGACCATGAATTTCGGCTTGAACCGGTCCTGCGTGTACCAGAGCGCGTCGGCCAGAACGAGACGGCCCTCGGCGTCGGTATTGATCACCTCGACCGTCTGGCCCGACATCGACTTGACGATATCGCCCGGGCGCTGGGCGTTTCCGTCCGGCATGTTCTCGACCAGACCCAGCACGCCGACGGCGTTGACCTTGGCTTTGCGGCCCGCCAGCGCGTGCATCAGTCCGGCCACGGCGGCCGCGCCGCCCATGTCCCAGATCATGTCCTCCATGCCCGCCGAGGGCTTGATGGAGATGCCGCCGGTGTCGAAACAGACGCCCTTGCCGACAAAGGCGATCGGCGCGTCGCCGGCCTTGCCGCCGTTCCACTGGATCACGGCCAGCTGACTTTCACGCACCGAGCCCTGACCGACGCCCAGCAGGACGTGCATGCCCAGCTTTTCCATTTCCTTTTCGCCCAGGATCTCGACGGTCAGGCCCAGACGTTCCAATTCCTTGACCCGGCGCGCGAACTCGGCCGGATACAGGATGTTGGCGGGCTCGGCGACCAGGTCGCGCGAGAAGGTCACGGCATCGGCCACGGCATCCAGCGGCGCGTGCGCGGTCTTGGCGGCGGCGACATCCCCGGTGACGATATGGACCGTCTTGATCGACGGAATCTTGTCCGGCTTTTCCTTGGTCCGGTATTTGTCGAACCTGTAGGCGGCCAGGCGCACGGCGAAGGCGGCGCGCGCGGCCTGTTCGGCCGACAGGTGGCCCAGGTCGATCGTCAGCGTCTCGGCGCCCGATGTCTTGACGGCCTGATAGGCGGCGCCGGCGGCGGTCTCCAGCGCCAGATCGTCGAACTTGTCAGCGGCGCCCGCGCCGACCAGCACGATGGCGTCCGCCTTCACGCCCGCCGGGGCGGCGACGACCAGACTGGAGTTTGCGCCGCCGGTGAAACGGCTGGTCTTCATCGCCTTGGTCAGGGCGCCGCCCGCTGCGGCATCCTGTTCGCCGCCCGCGCCGGACAGGCTGCGCCCGTCGTGCACCAGGATGGCCAGAACGCCGTTTGCGCCCGCATCGGCGACGAAATCGATTTTCATGAAGAGCGTACTCCAGCCGGGATGGTCTCCCGGTCATTGAACTGTGAATGGTCGCGCCTGCCATTGTCGGCGGCGCAGCCGGACGTGTATTAGATGCGCCCCAACGTCCGCGCCCGCAACCGGGTGATTTCCATCGCCCGCATGACCCTGATTCAGCGCTACCTTTTCCGCCAGATCAGCCTGCCTGTCCTGGCGGCCTGCGGGTCGCTGGCGGGAATCGGCATCCTGAGCCAGAGCCTGGATCAGCTGGAAGTCATCGTCGAACGCGGCCAGAGCGTCTGGGTCATGCTGAAGCTGACCCTGCTGGCCGTGCCTCAGCTGTTCGCCGTCATCCTGCCGATCGGCCTGTTCGTCGGCGCACTGATCGCCCTGACCCGGCTGCAGCGCGAGCAGGAACTGACCGCCGCCTACGCCAGCGGCATGTCGCGCTGGCAGATGATCGCCCCTTCTGCGCGTCTGGCCCTGATCGTGGCCGGCGTGGTGCTGTTCACCAACGTGCTGGTGCAGCCCTGGGCGCAGCAGACCTCGCGCCAGCAGGCGTTCGCGATCCGCACCGATCTGGCCGCCCTGCTGGTCGAGGAAGGCCGGTTCGTTCAGGGGCCGAACGGCCTGACCGTCTACGTCCAGCAGATCGAGCAGAACGGCCTGCTGAAAAACATGTTCATCTATATCGAGGACGGCGATCAGGTGACGACCTGGGATGCGACCGAGGCTCGCTTCGGCCGGGTCGACGGCCAGCCGGTGCTGACGATGAAACAGGGGTCGTGGCAGCAATACAGCTCCAGCGGCGTGCTGCAGCAACTGTCGTTCGACGGCTATGTCTTCCCGCTGGCGCAGTATGTCAGCGACGATGCGCGGATCCGCTACAAGCCCGCCGATCTGTGGATGGGCCAGTTGCTGAACCCGACACCCGCCCTTGTCCGCGACACGGCCCCGCGTGATGAACTGCTGGCCGAGGCCCACGCACGACTGTCGTCGCCGCTCTATGCGCTGGCCGCGATGGCCATGGCGCTGGCCGCGATCCTGGGCGGGGCCTTCAGCCGCACCGGTTACAGTTTTCGTATCGCCAAGGCGGCGGCGGCCTTCCTGCTGGTGCGTATCGTCGGCTACGCCGTCGTCGCGGCCAGCGCCTGGAATTCCTGGCTGAACCTGTTCCAGTATCTATTGCCCGCCGCAGCCACGGCCCTGGCGTTGCGCCTCCTGTTTCGGGCCCTGAAGCCGCGCCGATCATCGTCGAACGTAGTCGCACAGCTGAAGGCCAGATTCGCTTGAGCGCGCTCGGCTCCCTATCGGCCGCGCCGGGCCACGTACTCAGCGCCCTTCGGCTGGGCCGTATCGAGCGCTATGTGCTGATCCAGCTGGCGCGGTCGCTGGGCGGCGCCCTGGCGATCATCGCAGCCCTGATCATGCTGATCGATTTCGTCGAGATTTCCCGAGGCCTTGGCTCTGACACCGACCTGTCGGCCGTGCGCATCGTGGGCCTGATGATGATCAAGTCGCCTGCCGTGATCGTGCAGTTGCTGCCCTTCGTCTTCCTGTTCGGCACCCTGGCGGCCTTCGTCGGGTTGAACCGGCGCAGCGAGCTGGTGGCCATGCGGGCGGCGGGGGTCTCGGCCTGGCGCTTCGTCCTGCCGGCGGCGGGCGCCGCCCTGGTGATCGGCGTTCTGACGGTCACGGTCATCGGCCCGGCGGCCGCCTCCGCCGATGGCCTGTTCCAGCGCGAGCGGGCGCGCATTTCCGGGTCAGTGCTGGGTGCGGAGGAACAGCAGGCTGTCTGGCTGCGCGAGGGCGATGGTCAGCGCCAGATGGTCATTCGCGCCGGCCGTCAGGATCGGGCCAACGGCCGGCTGCTGGACGTGACCTTCTTCATCTATCTGACGGACCCGGAGGGGCGGCGGTCCTTCACCGAACGGATCGACGCGCCGACCGCCGTGCTCAGCGCCGGTCGCTGGCGGTTGTTCGACGCCGTGGGCGCCCAGACAGGCCAGCGCGCGGTTCGCTACGCCACACTGGACATGCAGTCGGCGCTCGCCGACGACGAGGCGTTCGAACGGTTCTCGAGGCCCCAGTCGACGCCGTTCTGGTCCCTGCCCGGACAGATCGGGCGCATCGAGGCCGCCGGGTTTTCGTCGACGGCCTACCAGCTGCGGTTCCAGCAGCTTTTGTCCACGCCGCTGACCTTCGCGGCCATGACGATTCTCGCGGCCGCCTTTTCACTCAGATTGATGCGTCTGGGCGATCTGGCGCGGATGGCGGTGGCCGCGGTCGTGCTGGGCTTCGCCTTCTTCTTCCTGAACCAGTTCTCGGCCGCGATGGGATCGGCGGAAGTGGTGCCGCCCTTTCTGGCGGCCTGGTTACCCACGATCCTGACGGCGCTCGCCGCCTTCACCTTGCTGTTCTATACCGAAGACGGGTAAGCGGCTCTCTTGGGGCGGGGGCCTTGTGAGGAACGGTTTGACGCATGCGGGCTGAAGCCGCCGCCTTTCGCACGACTGCTCTGCGCATCCGGCTGCTGGCCGGAGTCGCGATCCTGACCTTTGCGCCGACGGCGGCGCTGGCGCAGCAGGACCCGCCGCGTCCGACGGCGCAGCCCGACGGTCTGACCGCCGACGCCGTCTATATCGACGCCGACGTCGCCGAGCGCCGGGGCGATGTCATCACGGCCTCGGGCGAACAGGATCGGATCTACGCGCGCTTCCAGGGTCGCACCCTGAGAAGCGGGAGCCTGACCTACGATCTGGCCCAGGGCATCGGCACGGCGGATCGCGATGTCGAACTGACGGACCCTGACGGGAACCGGGTTTTCGCCAGCCACCTGGAACTGGATTCGGAACTTAGGGCCGGGGTCGCGGTCGATTTCGCCACCCGCCTGGCCAACGGCGCCAGCCTGATGGCCGCCACCGCCGTGCGCCGGTCCGAGAACGTCAGCGAGCTGAACTATGCGCTGTTCACCCCCTGCCCGATCTGTGACGCCGACGGAAATCCGAAACAGCCCAGCCTGTCGATTCAGGCCGAGAAGGTGGTGCAGGACGAGGACCTGCGAGCGATCCTGTATCGCAACGCGGTGTTCAAACTGGGCGGCGTGCCCGTGTTCTACACGCCGTTCTTCGCCCATCCCGACCCGACCGTGGAGAGGGCGTCCGGCTTCCTGGTGCCGAACGTCAACTACGATCAGGGGCGCGGCGTCTCGATCGAGACGCCGTATCTGCAGGTGATCTCGGCGTCCGAAGACTGGCTGATCAGTCCGCAGTTCAACACGGGCGTTTCGCCGTTCCTCAATCTGCAATGGCGTCGCCGGTTTGCGAACGGGACCATCGTGGCGCGCGGCGGCTACACCTATGCGCAGAACTTCGGCGATTTCGACCTGGACGGCGACGGCGACGCCGAGACCAACGTCGATTTCGGCGACCGCACCAGCCGCAGCTATTTCCTGGCCGACGGGCGGTTCGACCCGGCCGGGCCATGGCGTTGGGGCTTCACCGCCGAGCGGACGTCGGACAAGACCCTGTTCGATCGCTACGACATTCAGGATCCGTATCAGGACAACGGCCTGTATTACGGCGATCAACGCCGGCTGATCAGCCAGCTGTACGCCGAACATCAGACCGATCGGTCGTATGTTTCGATCGCCGCCTTCTCGATACAGAGCCTGCGGGTCGCACAGTTCAACGACATCACCCCGGCGCTGAACATCTTTGAATCGGACAACACCCTGCCGCTGGTGGCCCCTCTGATTGACGCGCGTTGGGAGCCGGTCCAGGCCGTCCTGGGCGGGCGGCTGCGGCTGAAAGGTTCGGCGGTTTCGCTATACCGCGACGACTACGTCGGCAGTCCGGTGCTGAGGCCCGAGATCATTCCCACGGGTTCGACCCTGGGCATGCCCGGAGTCGACAGCCGGCGCGTCACCGGTCAGTTCGACTGGCGCCGGACCTTCATTTCGCCGGTCGGCATCCGTTATGAGCCGTTCGTGGACGGCCGGGTCGATCTTTATTCGATCGATGATCTGCCGCCCGTTCTGGGACTGGAGGCCGAAACGATTTCGCGCCAGCGCGCGACGGCCGGCCTGGACGTCAGCTATCCCCTGATCCGCCGGTTGAAAGGCGGGGCGGATCTGATCGTCGAGCCTATGGCCCAGCTGTCGATCTCGACCGATCCGGACCTGGACTCCCGGATCCCGGTGGAGGACGCGGAAACGCTGGAGCTGGACGAATCATCCCTGTTTCGGATCGACCGCTTTCCCGGCTACGACCTGCTCGAGGGCGGAGCTCGCCTGACCGCCGGCGTTCGCAGCACGCTGCGCTGGGGCGAGGGGCGGACGGCCAGCCTGTTCGTCGGCCGAAGCATGCGCGATGCCGAACAGAATGCTTTCCGCATTCCGGTGCCGGACAACCCCTCCGCACTCTATGATCCGACCGGCCTGGCCGCGCAGACCTCGGACTGGGTGGTGCAGGGGAATTTCCAGCCTTCGGACCGGATTCGAGGTTGGGGCCATGCGACCGTCGACGGCTCGGGCGACATCCGACGGGCCGAAGCGGCCGTGGACGGGCGCTGGGGTCGGCGCAACCTGGCCACAATCAGCTATATCGTCGATCGATCCAACCCGCTGGCCGGGCCGTTGAATCGCAACTACGAATTCGTGCAGTTGGCCGTGCAGCAGTTCGTCTATGGCAACTGGGGACTGACCGTCGCCGGCATTCAGGACCTGGAGCGCGACCTGATCACGCGGTCCGAAGTCGGCGTGGTGTTCGACGACGACTGTTTCCGCATCGAGGTCGGTTATCGCCGCGACAACACCCGTGTCCGGCCCAGCGGTCCGTCGGAAGGTGTTTTCGTTCGTCTAAACCTCGCCACTTTTGGAGGGTCAGGCTATGGATCAAATGGCTTGCGTTAGGCATGACGCGTGAAGACGTGCGCCGGGCCCATCCCAGGATGCGGCAAGCAGGCTTGAAGGAACCAGGACTGACCATGCGTTTGATGCGTTTTACGACCGGTTGCGCGATCGCCGCTCTGGTCGCGAGCTCGGCCATCGCCCAGACCGCGCCCGCCGGATCGACCACCGCTGCGGGACAACTGGACCCGGCGGCGGAACAGGCTCCGACGACCGCCCCCGCGACCCAGCCCGAATTCCGTCTGGCGGACGGGATCGTGGCCACCGTCAACGACCAGATCATCACCGGCTATGACCTGCGCCAGCGGATGCTGAGCGTCATCGCGATGAGCCAGGTGCAACCGACCGAAGAGAACATTCCCGCGATCCAGCAGCAGGCGCTTCAGGCCCTGATCGAAGAACGGCTCCAGGCTCAGGAGATCACCAACTACGAGTCGCTGAAGATCGGCGACGAGGAAATCGATCGCGAGATCGCCGGCATGGCGCAGGAGGCCGGAGTGACCCCCGAGGCCTATATGGCCTATCTGCAGCAGGGCGGCATCCGCCCGCAGGCCATGCGCGAGCAACTGCGCACCGAGATCGGCTGGCGCGAACTGGTCGGCGGCCGTTTCAACAGCCGGGCGCGGGTCAGCCGCAGCCAGGTCGAACAGGCCATGCGCCAACTCACCGAGGCGGCCTCCAAACCCCAGTATCTGGTCGGTGAAATCTACATCGAGGCCAATCGCGTCGGCGGTCAGCAGGCCGCCGTGAACGGCGCCGAACAACTGGTGCAGCAGATGGTCCAGGGGGCCCCGTTCCAGGCGGTGGCGCGTCAGTTCTCGGCCGCGCCGTCGGCGACCCGCGGCGGCGACGCCGGCTGGATCGTCCAGGGCACAGTCCAGCCCGCGCTGCAGTCGGCGATGGAGGCGTTGGAGGTCGGTCAGTTGTCGCGCCCGATCCCCGTCGAGGGCGGGGTCTATATCCTGTACATGCGCGACAAGCGGGCGGGCGCGGCCACCAATCTGGTCTCGCTCAAACAGGCCATGATCGAACTTCCCGAGACGGCGACCGAGAGCGAAGTCGCCGCCGCAACGCGCCGGCTGGAGGCCCTGCGCCCCAGCCTGACGTGCGACAATATCCTGCAACGCAGCACCTCCGAGGCCGGGCTTCTGGGCTCCGACCTGGGTGAGGCGGATGTGGCGAACCTGGCGCCCCAGTTCCAGCAGGTCGCCCGCGCGGCCGAGGTGAACACCGTCAGCAACCCCGTTCGCACACCCCTGGGTCTGCACCTGCTGGCTGTCTGCGGCCGTCGCGTCGGCGGCGCGGACGTCCCGACCTATCGTCAGGTCGAGGGCCAGTTGCAGAACCAGAACCTGGCCATGCTGGCCCGACGCTACATCCGCGACCTGCGCGCCGACGCCCTGATCGAACTGAAGTAGCCGATGGGGTCCGCGCCCCTGATCCTGAGCATGGGCGAGCCCGCGGGCGTCGGCCCCGAGATCATCGCCAGGGCGTGGACCGCGACCTCGACCGAGACGCCGTTCGCGGTGATCGGCGACATCCGGCTGTTGGACTCGCAGGGGATTCCGGTGACCGAGATCGGCGCGCCGTCCGACGCGGCATCCGTGTTCGGTCGCGCCCTGCCCGTTCTGGACCATCCCGCGCCGGCGCCGGTTCAGCCGGGCCGGCCCGACCCGCGCAACGCCGCCGTCGTCGCCGACTGGATCGAGAACGCGGTGGCCCTGGCCCTGTCGGGCGAGGCGTCGGGCGTGGTCACCGCGCCGATCGCCAAGGCTCCGCTCTACGCCGCCGGCTTCCGCTTTCCGGGCCACACCGAGTTCATCGCCGAACTGACCGCCGACGCGCCCTATGCGGGAACCCGGGGTCCGGTGATGATGCTGACGGCCCGTGACCTGCGCGCCTGTCTGGTCACCATCCATGTGGCCCTGGACCAGGTGGCCGAACTGGTGACGGCCGACCGGGTCGGTCGGACGGTTCGCGTGGTGCATGAGACGCTGCGCCGCGACTTCGGCATCGCCCGACCCCGGCTGGCCCTGGCCGCGCTGAACCCTCACGCCGGCGAGGGCGGCGCCCTGGGCCTGCAGGAAATCGAGGTCTTGCGCCCGGCGGCGGCGGCCCTTCGCGCAGAGGGCATCGACATCACCGACCCCCAACCCGCCGACACGATGTTCCATGACGAGGCGCGCGCGGCCTATGACGCCGCCATCTGCCTGTATCATGATCAGGCCCTGATCCCGGTCAAGACGCTGGACTTCTGGGGCGGCGTCAATGCGACCCTGGGGCTGCCCGTCATCCGCACCTCGCCCGACCACGGAACAGGGTTCGACATCGCCGGCAAGGGCGTGGCGCGGCCCGACAGCCTGATCGCCGCGATCCGTCTGGCCGCGACCATGGCGGCGGCGCGTCAGGCGGGCTAACAGGGCCGGGTGACCGACCTGCCCCCCTTGCGAGACTCGCTCGAAGCCCACGGCCTGCTGGCCAAGAAGAGCTTCGGCCAGCATTTCCTGCTGGACCTGAACATCACGCGGAAGATCGTGCGTCTGGCCGGTCCGTTCGAGGGCCGCGCCGTGATCGAGGTCGGGCCCGGCCCCGGCGGCCTGACCCGCGCCATTCTTGAGAGCGACGCGGGCCAGGTCGTGCTGATCGAGAAGGATCCGCGTTTCCTGCCGCTGCTGGCCGAACTGGACACCGGCGAGGGTCGGCTGGCCATCGTCGAGGCCGACGCCCTGAAGGTCGATCAGTCGAAGCTGGTCGAGGGCCCGGCCCATGTCGTCTCCAACCTGCCCTACAACGTCGGCACGCCTCTGCTGATCGACTGGCTGACCGGTTCGTGGACGCCCGTCGCCCTGACATTGATGTTCCAGAAGGAAGTCGCGGAGCGGATCGTGGCCGCGCCGGGCGACGACGCCTTTGGCCGTCTGGCCGTCATCTCCCAGGCCGTGGCCGAGGTCCGGATCGTCATGCACCTGCCGGCCTCCGCCTTCACCCCGCCGCCCAAGGTGGCCTCGGCCGTCGTTCACGTCGTGCCGCGTCAGGATCGGCCGGACGCCGCGACGCTGAAACGGCTGGAACGGGTCACCGCCGCCGCCTTTGGGCAGCGCCGCAAGATGCTGAGGTCCAGCCTGAAACAGCTGGGCGGCGGCGCCCTGTGCGAGGCGGCCGGGATCGATCCCGACGCCCGCGCCGAGACCATCGACATCGCCGGCTTTCTGAGGCTAGCGAAGGCCCTGACGACGTGAGCCCCGCATGAGCGAGATCGAACCCTTCCGCGCCATCGTCATCAGCCGGCTGGCGCATGCGCTGAAGGCCGAGGGCCGGTCGGTGATCCACATGGAGTTCGGCCAGCCCTCCACCGGGGCGCCGCCTGCGGCCGTGGCCCAGGCCCACCGCGTGTTGGACGCCGACGCAATGGGCTACTGGGAGAGCGCCCCGCTGAAGGACCGGATCGTCCGGCTCTATGACGAGCGCTATGGCGTCGCCGTCACGCCGGATCGTCTGCTGCTGACCTGCGGGGCGTCTCCAGCCCTGGTCCTGGCCCTGTCGTCAAGGTTCGGTCCGGGCGACCGGATCGCCATGGCCCGGCCCGGCTATGTCGCCTATCGCAACACGGTCAAGGCGCTGAGAATGACGCCGGTGGAGATCGCCTGCGGCCCCGACGACCACTATCAGCTGACGGCCCGCGCCTTGGCCGCACTGGACCCGGCCCCGGCGGGGGTGATCATCGCCAGCCCGGCCAACCCGACCGGATCGGTCATCGCCGCCGACGAAATGGCGGCCATCGCGGACGTATGCCGTATGCGGAACATCGCGATCATCTCGGACGAGATTTATCACGGCCTGTCCTATGTCGGACCCCAGCCTACGATGCTGCAGTTCGCCCCGGACGCCATGGTGATCAACAGCTTCAGCAAATACTGGAGCATGGCCGGCTGGCGTCTGGGCTGGCTTCTGGTTCCGCCGGATCATGTCGAGCGCGCCCGCGCCTTCATCGGCAACCTGTTCCTGACCCCGCCGTCGCTCAGCCAGCACGCCGGTCTGGTGGCGATGGATGAACAGGCGGTGCTGGAAGGTCATGTCGAGACCTATCGGCAGAACCGCACCCTGATGCTGGAGGCCCTGCCCGCCCTCGGGTTGAAGTCGATCGCCCCGCCCGACGGCGCCTTCTACATCTGGGCCGACATCGGCCATCTGACGGACGACAGCGTGGCCTTTTGCGAGCAGTTGCTGAGGGATACCGGCATAGCCACTGCGCCGGGCGTGGACTTCGATCCCATCGACGGCCACCGCTTCATGCGCTTCAGCTTCGCGGTCTCGACGCCGGAGATCGAGGAGGCGTTGAGGCGGATGCGACCGTGGTTTGCGGCTCGAGCGCTGATCTGATCCTCTCGGCCGGGGAGGCGTTCAAAAGAGGATAGCCGCCGAAAGAGCCCGATGACCTACCCCCGTTTCGCCCTGATGATCGCGACCTCCACGATCGTGATGTTTGGGCTGATGTATCTGACCACGTATGCCTTCGATCACGTCTGGTTCAGCCAGACCCGCGCCTGGATGGCCCTGTTGATGGGGGCTGTGATGGCCTTGATCATGATGGGTTTCATGTTCTCCATGTATCCGAACCGACGCGCGAACATCGCCGTACTGGCCGGGGCCTCTGCGGTTTTCGCGGGGTCGTTGTGGCTGGTACGGAGCCAGCAGACCGTGGACGACGTCAGCTATATGAAGGCGATGATCCCGCACCATTCGATTGCGGTCCTGACCTCGCGCCGCGCCCATATCCGCGATCCCCGCGTGCGCGAACTCGCGGACGGCATTATCGCGGCCCAAGTGCGCGAGATTGCGGAAATGGAGGCTTTGATCGCTGACCTGGAGCGCGAGCCCACCACAGGTTCAGCCGATATCGCACCCGAAGATCCGTCGTCTGGCGCGCCTTCGGTCGAGGCGCAACTGAGCTAGACGTCTTCGCCCAGCAGCCCGTCGCGATAGTCGCCGACCCAGACGTTGCGGAACCGGCGGCTGCGTTCGGCGTGGTAGATGTGGGCCAGTTCAGCGTAGCTGCGATCGAAATCGTCGTTGACGAAGACGTAGTCGAACACGTCGCAGTGTTCGATCTCGCCCTTGGCGTTGCGGATGCGGCGTTCGATGACGTCCTCGGCGTCCTGGGAACGGGTCACCAGGCGGCGTCGCAGCTCTTCCAGGCTGGGGGGCAGGATGAAGACGCGCACCGCGTCTTCCGGGCATTTGGCGGCGACCTGGGCCGCGCCCTGCCAGTCGATGTCGAACAGGACGTCGCGGCCCTCCGACAAGGCCTTGTCGATCGGCGCGCGTGGGCTGCCGTAGCGCGATCCATGGACGTCGGCCCATTCCAGGAAGGCGTCGGCGTCGATCAGGGACTGGAACTCTTCGGGCGAGACGAAGTGATAGTCGCGATCGGCCACCTCGCCCGGCCGGATGCCGCGCGTGGTCATGGAGACCGACAGCTCCAGCCCGCCGTGATCGGCCATCAGGCGGCGGCACAGCGAGGTCTTGCCGGCGCCCGAGGGGCTGGCGACGATCAGGAGGACGCCCCGGCGGGGCGTGCGGTCATTCGACATTCTGGACTTGCTCTCGCAGCTGCTCGATCACCGCCTTGAGGTCGAGCCCGACGGCGGTCAGGGCGGTCGTAGCCGATTTCGAGCACAGTGTGTTCGCCTCGCGCATGAACTCCTGTATCAGGAAGTCCAGTTTCCGCCCGGCGGGGGGTTGCTGCAACAGGGCGCGGGCCGAGGCGACGTGGGCGGCCAGCCGGTCCAGTTCCTCGCGCACGTCGGCCTTGGTGGCCAGGGCCGCGGCCTCCAGCACGATCCGGTCCTCAAGGCCCGGCGCATCCGGCGCCAGTTCGGCCATGCGACGGGCGAACCGCTCCCGGACCGCCTCGGTCTGGGCGGCGGCTTCGGTTTCGGCCGAGCCCACCAGCGCCTGGATCCGGTCGATGAAATCCTGGATGACGGGACGCAGTTGTTCGCCTTCCTGCTCCCTGGATGCTCTCAGCGCGTCCAGCGCCTGTTCGACGGTCGCGGCCATGGCGGCCTCGACGGCGGCGTGGGCCTGCGGGTCTTCGGCGTCCTCGTCCTCCGCGTCCAGCACCCCACGCAGGGCCAGCAGCCCGTCGGCGGACGGCGGGGTCGCCCCCTCCTCCGCCAGCTGGTTCGCGAGCTGCAGATAGCGGGCCAGAACGGCCTCGTTCACCTTCAGGGCGGAGGCGTCGCCGGCGGCTCTGCGCGCTTGAACCCCGACCGTGACCTGGCCCCGGCTGAGCCGCGCCTGAGCTGCGGACTTGGCCAGCCGCTCCAGGGCGTCGAAACCGTTCGGTCCCCGGAAGCGAACATCCAGGTTGCGGCCGTTGACGGACCGCGCCTCGACCGACCACGTCCATCCGTCGAGCGCCCCGTCGGCCCGGCCGAAACCGGTCATGCCGGAAAGCGCGCTCATGGCCCGCGCGCCGGTGCGGGCGTCGGCGCCGACTGGGCCGGGCGCAGCCGCTGGGGCGTCACCGTTCCGGGCGCCTGCATGGTGATGACCGCATCGCCCGTCAGGGGCGCGGCGTCGGCGTCGGGCGTCGCCGTCCCGGGTGGCGGCGCCCCCGGAACCGCGCCGGGCGGCAGGGTCTCGGCCGGGGGCGGCCCGGCCTTGCCCGCCTCGATCGCGCGCCAGCGCGACACATTGACCAGGTGTTCCTGATAGGTCCGCGCGAACACGTGGCCGCCGGTTCCGTCGGCGACGAAGAACAGGTCTTCCGTACGCGGAGGGTTCAGGACGGCCTCCAGCGCCTGACGCCCCGGATTGGCGATCGGCGTCGGCGGCAGACCGTCGATCAGATAGGTGTTCCAGCCCGTGTCGCGCTGCAGTTCCGACAGGCGGATGCCGCGCCCCAAGGGCCGACCCTGGGTGATGCCGTAGATGATGGTCGGATCGCTCTCCAGCCGCATTCCGAGGCGGATGCGGTTCGAGAAGACGGCCGCCACCCGGGGCCGTTCGCGCGCCACGCCGGTTTCCTTCTCGACGATGGAGGCCAGGATCACGGCCTCTTCCGGCGTGCGGACCACGGTCGTCGGTCCCCGCGCGGCCCACAATTCCGCCAGGTTTTCTGTGGCGGCGCGCTGCATCCGGGCGATGACGGCGGCGCGGGTCTCGCCCCGGGCGACCTCATAGGTTTCGGCCCACAGCGAGCCTTCCTCGGGCACTCCGTCGATGGTTCCGGTCAGCACCGGCTCGCGGTTCAGGATGTCCACGGCCTGGGCCGAGGACCAGCCTTCGGGGATGGTGACGAAATGGCGGACCACGCGACCGTCCGTCAGCAGGCGGATGACCGCCTTGAGCGACGCCCCCGTCGGCACTTCATACTCTCCGGCCCGCAGCCGCCGGTCGGCCCCACTCAGGGTGGCGGCGGCCTTGAACATATCGACCGACTTGATCACGCCCGCGCTCTTCAGCGTCGCGGCGATGGCCGACACGCCCGAGCCGGACGGCAGGGTGACCACCGTCGTATCGCCCTGACGCGCCGAGGGACCGGGCGCGTAATAGACGCTCCAGGCCCAGGCCAGGACCGCAATCAGGAACAGGCTGACAGTGGCCGACGCCGCCAGCGCCGCCGCGACCAGACCGGATCGTCGCTTCTGCGCCCCCTCGCCTTTCGCCACGATCAGGCGACCTTCTTGAAGATGATGGAGGCGTTGGTGCCCCCGAACCCGAAGCTGTTGGACATGGCGACGTCGATCCTCATCGGCTTGCCCTTGTGTGGCACCAGGTCGATGGCGGTTTCGTGTTCGGGATCGTCCAGGTTGATCGTCGGCGGGGCGATCTGGTCGCGGATGGCCAGGATCGAGAACACCGCCTCGATAGCGCCGGCCGCGCCCAGCAGATGGCCGGTCATGGACTTGGTCGAGGACATGGCCATGTCCTTGGCATGGTCGCCGACCAGCCGTTCGACGGCCCTCAGTTCGATCCAGTCCGCCATGGTCGAGGTGCCGTGGGCGTTGACGTAGTCGATGTCCTCGATGGCGATCCCGGCCCGTTTCACCGCCGCCTTCATGGCGCGATAGGCGCCGTCGCCGTCCTCCGACGGGGCGGTGATGTGGTAGGCGTCGCCCGACATGCCGTACCCGATCACCTCGGCGTAGATCTTGGCGCCCCGCGCCTTGGCGTGTTCGTATTCCTCCAGGATCACGACGCCCGCGCCCTCGCCCATGACGAAGCCGGCATGACCCCGGTCGTACGGGCGCGAGGCCTTCTCGGGTGTCTCGTTGTAGGCGGTGCACAGCGCCTTGCAGGCCAGGAATCCGGCGATCCCCAGCGGCACGATGGAGCTTTCGGCGCCCCCCGCCACCATCACATCGGCGTCGTCCAGCATGATCATGCGGGCCGCGTCGCCGATGGCGTGGACGCCCGACGCGCAGGCGGTCACCACCGCATGGTTCGGCCCCTTCAGCCCATGGCGGATCGAAATCTGTCCGCTGGCCAGGTTGATCAGGGCCGAAGGAATGAAGAATGGGCTGATCCGGCGCGGCCCCGATTCGGCCAGAACCGCCGCGCTGTCGGCGATCGGCCCCAGGCCGCCGATACCGGCGCCCATCATGACGCCGGTGCGTTCCTTGTCCTCGTCGCTTTCAGGATGCCAGTCGGCGTCGTTCAGCGCCTCGTCGGCCGCGGCGATACCGAACAAGATGAAGTCGTCGACGCGTTTGCGGTCCTTGGGCGACAGGATCGCGTCGGGGTCGAAGCTGCCCGCCATGCCCGGCCCGCCGCCGCCGCGTCCGTCCACGCTGGGAACCTCCCCGGCGATGGTGCAGCCGTAGCCCTCGGTGTCGAAGGCCGTGATCGGGCCGATGCCCGATCGTCCCTCGACGATCCCCTGCCAGCTGTGCTCCACGCCATTGCCCAGCGGGGTGACGAGGCCGAGACCGGTAATGACGACGCGGCGCATGATTTCGCGCTCCAGCTCCAGGAATCTGATTCAGAAACAGTAATGGCCGCCGGGCCTCTCCGCTAGGAGCGCCGGGCGGCCATTGCCTGCCGATTGGACCGGAGCTTTAGGCCGCGGTCTTCTCGTTGATGAATTTCACCGCGTCGCCGACGGTCTGGATGTGTTCGGCGGCGTCATCGGGGATTTCGATGTCGAACTCTTCCTCGAAGGCCATGACCAGTTCGACGTTGTCGAGTGAGTCAGCGCCCAGATCGTCGATGAAGCTGGCCTTTTCGGTGACCTTGTCCGGATCGGCGTCCAGGTGGTCGATGACGATCTTGCGGACGCGTTCCAGGGTGTCGGACATGGGTGTCTCTGCCTTCTAGAGCCGCCGAGGCGGCGAATTGCTGGTCTGCCGTCTCACGACGGCTCCGCTTGTGCAAGAGGCAACGCCTCGCTGACCCAACCGGTTGCGAAGGCCTTTAGCACACCCCTTCCAGAGGGAAATAGGCCGTAACATTCCTTGTTGGGCTAACGCGCGGTCGTGCAGCTTGAGCCCGGAGGTGCTTTGATCAACGACGGCGGTTGACCCACCAGGCCAGACCGGCGCCCGCCAGGGCCATCGGGGCGCCGTAGACCGCCCAGATGATCTGGCCCGTCATGAAGCTTCCCGGCAGGATATTCAGCCCCTGCAACACCCAGACGACGCCGACCAGCAGCAGCGGGCCGGACAGGATGGTGGCCAGATAGCGGAGCGCGATCATCAGATCATCGCCATGCCGCCGTTCACGTGCAGGGTCTGGCCCGTGACATAGGCGGCTTCGTCGGACGACAGATAGACGGCGGCGGCGGCGATCTCGTCGCCCGTGCCCAGTCGTCCAGCGGGGATGTTGCGCAGGATACCCTCGCGTTGCTGCTCGTTCAGCACATCGGTCATCGGCGAGGTGATGAAGCCCGGCGCGATGCAGTTCACGGTGATTCCCCGCGACCCCACTTCCTGGGCGAGGGACTTGGAGAAGCCGATCATCCCGGCCTTGGAGGCGGCGTAGTTGGTCTGGCCGCCGTTGCCGGTGACGCCGACGACCGAGGTCACGCCGATGATGCGGCCCGAGCGGCGCTTCATCATCCCCTTCATCGCGGCGCGCGACAGGCGGAAAAAGCTTTCGAGGTTGACGGTCAGGACGGACTGGAAGTCCTCGTCCTTCATTCGCATCAACAGGCCGTCCTTCGTGATGCCGGCGTTGGCGACCAGAATGTCCAGCGGCGCTCCGGCCGCTTCCTCGGCCCGCGCGATCAAACCGTCGACACTCTCGGGGTCGGACAGGTTCGCGGCGGCGAAGAATGCCCGCTCACCCAGTTCCTTGGCCAGATCCGCCAGCACCGCCTCGCGGGTGCCGGACATGACGACGGTGGCGCCTTGTGCATGCAGGGCGCGGGCGACGGCCCCGCCGATACCGCCCGTGGCGCCGGTGACGAGGGCGGTCTTGCCGGTCAGGTTGAACATTCTTCTCTCCTTACTGGGCCAGCGAGGCGGCGAAGACCTCGATATCTTCGGGCGTGTTCAGCGCCAGACTTTCCGCATCCGGCGCGATCCGCTTGGCCATACCGGTCAGGACCTTGCCCGAGCCGATCTCGACGAAGCGCGTCACGCCGCCGTCGGTCGCCATCCAGTCCATCGATTCGCGCCAGCGCACCCGGCCGGTGACCTGTTCGACCAGCAGGCGGCGGATCGCAGCGGCATCGGTTTCCGGACGCGCGGTGACGTTGGCGACGACAGCCACCGCCGGAGCCACCAGCGCGGCCGTCTCCAGCGCCGTCGCCATCTCGTCGGCGGCGGGCTGCATGAGCGGGCAGTGAAAGGGCGCCGAGACGTTCAGCGGGATGGCCCGCGCGCCCAGTTCCTTGGCCTTCTCGATGGCCCGGTCGACGGCGGCCTTCTCGCCGGAGATGACGACATTGCCGTTGTTGTTGTCGTTGGCCACGACGCAGACCCCGACCTCGGCGCCCGCAGCCGCCGCGGCCTCGGCCAGCGCCAGATCCGTCTTCGGCCCGATCAGCGAGGCCATCGCCCCCTGCCCCACCGGCACGGCGCGCTGCATGGCCTGACCGCGCAGCTTCAGCAGCCGCGCCGTGTCCGCCAGTGACAGTGCGCCCGCCGCCGCCAGCGCCGAATATTCACCCAGCGAGTGGCCGGCCACGAAGGCGGCCTTGTCGATGCCGACGCCGAATTCCTTCTCCAGCACCCGTATGACGGCCAGCGAGACGGCCATCAGGGCCGGCTGGGCGTTCTCGGTCAGGGTCAGCTGGTCCTCGGATCCATTGCGCATCAGGCCCGACAGATCCTGACCCAGCGCCTGGTCGACTTCGGCGAACACGTCGCGGGCCGAGGCGAAGGCGTCGGCCAGCGCCGCCCCCATGCCGACCGCCTGGCTGCCTTGTCCGGGGAACAGGAGAGCGAGTGTCATGGGCGGGTCCAGAGTTGCCTGAGAAGCGCGGAGGCGTAAGCCTGTTGCCGCCTCCGGGCAAGCACGGCGCTTTCAGGTTGCCCGATGCCTCCTTTTCCCCTATACGCGCCCGCTTTCCAGGGCTTCGGTCCCGGCGCGGAGTTCCAAAGGGCTCGGGAAATCATCCCGGCCGCCGCATCGGGATCCATCGTGGATCAGGACTTACCCGGTCCGTCCGCGCCGAGGCCCTACAAGGGAGACGACACTATGGCTCTTTACGAGCACACGGTCATGTCGCGCCAGGATATCAGCGCGCAACAGGCCGAAGCCCTCAACGACACCATCAAGGACCTGATCGTGGCCGGCGGCGGTTCCGTCGCCAAGATCGAGTACTGGGGCCTGCGCAACCTGACCTATCGGGTCAAGAAGAACCGCAAGGCTCACTATTCCCTGCTCGCCATCGACTGCCCGCCCGCCGCCATGGCCGAAGTCGAGCGTCAGCTCGGCATCAACGAGGACGTCCTG
>JAHJOK010000023.1 GCA_018820205.1 Alphaproteobacteria bacterium | reverse complement strand
ACCAGGCCCGGCGAGACCTGTTCGGATACATCGAGGGCTTCTACAATCCCCGTCGCCTGCACTCGTCACTGGGCTATATCAGCCCCGCCGAGGCCGAACGCAGAGCGGCTTAACCCCGTCCACTTTCTCGGGGGAAGATCATTTTAGTCATCGGCGCCGCCCACGGACTTGCGCGCTCTGTAAAAGGAAATCCAGCCGTTCGGCGTCGGAGGCGGTGTCGGCCACCAGGCTTGGCGAGAAGACCATTGTCTCTAAACCCTGACGGGTCGGGCATGACATCGACATTGACGTTACCGCCGTCACCGGTTGCATACGGCCAGTTGCTCGCCCGAGAGGACCGTGCCCTTCCACGAGAACTCTGTCACGGCGCCGAAACGGGCCACGACGCGGCGGCAGGCGCGCGGCGCCGGCTGATCAACACCGCCTGAGGCGGTGCAGGTCTGGCCTTCGCAGCGCCAGTTCGCACCATCGATGATGGTGGCGCGGGCGGGGACGCGCGACGCGTCCGCCAGGACCGCGCGTGTCGGCGCGGTTGACTGGGCGACGACGGGGGCAGCGGCGAAGGCGGCTAAGAGGGTGAGCATGGAGAGAACCGTGCGCATTGAAGGCTCCTTTGGTGAGGGGATGAGTCAGGGTCGAGCAGCGATAGGGCGAGCTAGCGGCTTGCGCGCCCTGTAGAGGGAGATCGAGCCGCTCGGCGTGGGAATGACCTTGCATTCCTCCACGCCCTCGAAGCCGACCTCGGCCATGAGGCCCTGGAGAACGCCTTCAGCGCTCGGCTGGGTATTTTCCCGACCGTCGAGCGCCTGGACCTGGCGGAAGAGAAATCGCATCAGCGGAGTGCGTTGCAGACCGTAGTCGGCGATATGCAGCTCGCCGCCGGGCCGGAGGGCGTCGAACATCGCGGCGAGGCCGCTCCGTTTGCCGGCGAGCGGAACCTGATGGAAGACCAGGCTGGAGACGGCCTTGTCCGCCCGGCCGGGTCCGACCAGCGTCGCCGCGTCGTCGGCGTATCCGCGGGCAAAGACGACGGCCAGGCCGCGCTTCGTCGCCCGGTTTCGGGCGCGGGCGAGAATATCCGGATCGGGATCGATCCCGATCACCTTCGCCGTCGGCGCCTCTGCCGCGATCAAGGCGGTGAGCGCGCCTGTGCCGCAACCGACATCGACGAGTGTTTCAGAAGCCCCGGGGGCGATCTGGTCGAGGAAGGCCGATCGCCAGCGGCGCTCGCGCGTCCAGAGCGCAATAGCCAGGTCGTAGAGGCCGCTCAGGCCTGAGTGACCGAGGGCGGGCGTGTAGTCGATCGTCGTCATGCGGCCTCGCGCAGTTCGTCGCGCGACTGACGCACGACCGCCCAGGAGGACTGCAGAAACACCCCGGCCAGCAGAATTCCGGCGATCAGGTCCGGCCACCGCGACGCGGTCAACCAGACGAGGGCGCCCGCCCCGGCGACCACGAGGCTCTGGATCAGGTCGTTGCGGGTGCACAGCCAGACCGAGCGGACGTTGGCGTCGCCGTCTCGGTGGCGCACCAGAAGGAGGGCGGCGATGACGTTGGCGGCAAACCCGAACAATCCGAGGCCGGTGATCACCGAGCCCTCCGGCGGAGCCCCCGTGACCGCACGCCAGATGGCGAAGCCAAGGATCGAGAGCGCCAGCAAGCCGAGGCTGGCCCCCTTTAGAAGCGCGGCGCCCGCGCGGACGCGAACGCTCCGGCCGATGGCCCAAAGGCTGATCGCGTAGGTGGCGCTGTCGGCCAGGAAGTCGAGGGCGTTGGCGCCGAGCGAGGCGGACCCTTGTGCGATCGCACCCCCGATGATCGCCACGAACGCGAGGGCGTTGATGGCGATCACGGTCACCAGGATCCGGCGGTACGCCGGGGTGGCGCCATCGAACTTCGGCGTGCTGCAACCGCATCCTGCAGCGGGGGTTGCGTCGGGTGTCAGAGGCGTCGACATGGGGAGACTCCGGTGAGAACACCCCCCTTCTGCATCCTCTAGCAACTAGAGGATCAAGCGGAAAATGCGCGAAGCGGACGGTCGACAGCGAGCCATGCCGTTCTGATTGATCTGTCGGACAATCATGGTAAGGGGGCTTATGGGACGTTCCCGATTCCATCGTGGTCTACTGGCGACGCTTCTGGCGGCGTTCATCGCCGTTTTCGGCATGACGTCCGTCGATGCGATGGCCTGTGAATGGCCGGCGGGATCCACAACGGCCGCGACGGTGGTCGTTTCGGAACCGGCGGACTCCCGGCCGGACGAGCCCCGCCAGTGCGGGCCGTTCTGCAGCTACTGCCAGTGTCACCACATCGCCATGACCGCCGCGGACGCGCCTTCGCCTCCGGCCCTGATGCCGGTTCGCAGCGTCTCCAGCCGGGTCGCCCCGGCCGACGCCTTCGTCTCGCGCACGCCGTCCGGACCGGATCGACCGCCCCAAGGCTGACGGGACTGCGCCCTGAGCGGCGCCTTTCACGTCAACCTTTCGGGACATGAGATCATGCCTTCTCCCATTCGCCGTCGGCCGCATCTCGCGGCGGGCTGCGCGCTGGTCGCCCTGGCGACCAGTCTGACCGGTCCCGCCTGGGCCGATCCCGCGCCGAGCTACGAAACGCTTCTGCAGCGTCTCGGCCAATCACCGGCGACGCTTGAGGCCGACGCCTTGCTTGACGCCGCCGAGGCGCGCGTGCGTCAGGCGAGGGTCAGGCCGAATCCGACCGCTGCGCTCGAGGTTGAAAACGCCTTCGGAAGCGGCCCATTCGAGGGCTACAACAACGCCGAAACCACGCTCTCGCTCAGCCAGGACCTGGAATTGTGGGGTCGCCGGGGCGCCCGCGTCGAAGCGGCGCGCGCCGACGCCGGAACCGCCTCCTTGCGGCGTGACATGGCGGGCATCGAGGCCGCGGGACGTCTCGCGCTGGTCTATGCCGAGGCTGAGGCTGCGGAAAGGCGCGCGGACCTCGCTCAGGAGGCGTTATCGCTCACCGTAGCCGATACGCGGGCGGCCCTGACTCTGGTCGAGGAGGGACGTGAGCCCTTGCTGCGCGGTATCCAGGGAGAGAGCGAAGCGGCCGCCGCCCGCGCCGCGCTGGATGAAGCCCAAGCAGAACGCGATGCGGCTTTCGCCCGGCTGAGGGCGGTCGCCATGCTGACCGCTCCGGTGACCTCCATCGACAGCGGCCTGCTCGACCGCGCGCCCCTGGCGGCGAGCGACGACGGCGCAGCCGGAACGCTTACAGTACGGGTGGCGGAAGCGGATCGTGAGGCGGCGGAGCGCCGGATCGACGTGGAGCGCTTGAGGTCCCGACCCGACGTGACCGCGTCCGTCGGCGTTCGCCGTTATGAAGCCGAAGACGCCACCGCCGTCACGCTGGGCGTGAGCTTGCCGCTGCCCTTGTTCGATCGCAACCGAGGCAACATCGAAGCGGCGCAGGCCGAGTTTCGGGCCGCCGACGCCCGGCTGCTGGGCGCCCGTCAAGAGGCGCAGGCGGATCGTGACGCCGCGATGGCGCGTCTCAGCGCTTCGGCTAGCCGGGTCGCCGCGGCCGACGCCGGCGTCGCCGCGGCCGAGGAGGCCTACCGGCTATCGAGGATCGGATTCGAAGCCGGCCGTATCTCACAACTCGAGCTGCGCTCATCCCGCGCTGCCTTGATCTCCGCCCGCAACGCCGCCGTTGACGCTCGCCTCGCGCGGGTCCGCGCCGAAATCGACCTCGCGCGCCTGCAAGGCCGCGCCCCTTTTGGAACGTCGCAATGAATCACACCTCGCTTCGCAAACCCTGGCTCCTGGGTGGAGCCGCCGCCGTGATCCTGCTTGGCGGCGTCGGGCTTTATTCGGTCTTCGGCCCGGAGCCCGCGCCTGCCGCCGAAGAAAGTGGGGAGGAAGGCCATGAGGCGGAAAGCGGCGCCGCCGAGGGCGTCGTGGTCCTCACTCCGGCCCAGATCCAGGCGGCCGGTATCGCCATGGTGACGGTCGCTGGTGGCGGAGGCGGCGAGACCCGGTTGAGCGGTCGGGTCGAACCGATGGTCGATGCGCGAGCCTCTGTCGCGGCGGTGATTGGCGGGCGGGTCGAGCGGGTTCTGGTGGCGCCCGGACAACCGGTGCGAACCGGACAGCCCTTGGCCATTCTGGTGAGTGGCGACGCCGCCACCTACCGCGCGGACGCGGAAGCCGCCAACGCTTCAGCGGAGGCCGCGCGTCGCGCTTACGAGCGGGATCAAAATCTGGAGCAGGCGGGCGTCGTCGCCCGACAGGACGTCGAAGCGTCGCGGGCGCAGGCGCTGAGCGCGGAGGCGGCGGCGCGGGCAGCGCGCGCCCGCACGGCTGCAGCCGGATCGCCAAGCGCATCGGGTCGCGTAAGCGTCGCCAGCCCGATCAACGGCGTTGTGACCAGCGTTCAGGTCGGACCTGGTGGCTTCGCGGCCCAAGGGAGCGTGATCGCGGAGGTCACCAATCCCGCCCGTGTCGAGATCGTTTTCAATGCGCCTCCCGCCTTGGCCGCTCAAGTCAGCCCCGGCGTCCGGATGAATGTGCAAGGGGCGAACGGCGAGTTCGCTGCGGTCGTCACCGGGGTCGCCGTCGATGCAAGCGAACAAAGCGGCGCGACGATCATCCGCGCCCGGCCCGTCGACGCAGGCTTGCCTCCCGCCGGCTCGGCCGTCAGCGGTACGGTCGTGACCGGCGCCTTGTCGGATGGTCTCACCGTGCCGTCCGAGTCCGTCCAGACCGTGAACGGCTCGGCTGTGGTCTTCGTGCAAACGGCGGACGGCTTCCGGGCCGTTCCGGTGCTGATCGGCCGGCAAGCCGGAGACCGAACCGAAATCCTGCGCGGATTGGACGGCTCCGAACGTATCGCGGGGGCCAACGCCTTCCTCCTGAAAGCGGAACTCGCCAAGGGCGAGGCCGAAGACGAAGACTAGGGATCGATCCATGTTCAATGCCGTCATTTCGGCGTCGGTCCGGTTCCGCTGGTTCGTCGTCATCGCCGTCGCCCTCGTCGCCGGACTGGGTCTGTTTGAACTGACCAAGCTTCCGATCGACGCGGTCCCGGACATCACCAACCGCCAAGTGCAAATCACCACGGTCGCTCCCGCCCTCGCGCCGGAACAGATCGAGCGCCAGGTGACCTATCCGCTTGAAACCGCGCTGTCGGGCGTTCCTGGCCTGACGAGCACCCGATCGCTATCGCGCAACGGGTTCAGCCAGATCACCGCCATCTTCACCGATGAGACAGACATCTATTTCGCGCGCCAGCAGGTCGCGGAACGGCTGGCGGCCGCTCGTGAGGGTCTGCCCGAGGGTGTCGAGCCCGCGCTTTCTCCCATCACCACCGGCTTGGGCGAAGTGCTGATGTGGACGGTCGATTATGTGCCGTTCAACAGCCAGAACCTGTCCCGACCCGGCCAGCCGGGTTGGCAAGCGGGGGGCGATTATCTGACTCCCGAAGGCGAACGGCTCGCGACGCCAGAGCAGCGCGCCACCTATCTCCGCACGGTTCAGGACTGGATCGTCGCGCCTCTGATGCGCGGCACCGAGGGACTTGCCGGCGTCGATACGATCGGCGGCTACGTCAAGGAGTATGCGGTTCGACCGGATGTAGCGCGGCTCTCCAGCTATGGTCTTGGGCTGAATGACCTGACCGAAGCGCTCGAACGGGCGAACACCCAGGCCGGCGCCGGCTTCATTCGACGGGGTGGAGAGGCCCTGGTCGTTCGCACGGATGCCTTGGCGGGCAACGTCGAGGATTTGAGGCAGGCGCCGATTGTGAACCGGGGCGGTCTCGTCATCCGCGTCGCTGACGTCGCCACGGTCGAGGTCGGGCAGGGGCTTCGGCTCGGAGCCGCCAGCCGGGATGGCCACGAGGTGGTCATGGGAACGGCTCTGATGATCGCCGGCGGCAATAGCCGCACGGTGGCTCAAGCCGCGGCGGAACGTCTAACCGAGGTCGGCGACAGCCTGCCGCCGGGGATCGTCGCAACGCCGGTGTTGAACCGGAGCGAGCTGGTCAATTCCACCATCGCCACAGTGGCGCGCAATCTGACCGAGGGCGCCCTGCTCGTGGTGGTGATCCTGTTCCTGCTGCTGGGCAACATCAGCGCGGCGAGCATCACCGCGCTGATGATCCCGCTCAGCTTTCTGTTCGCCGTCATCGGCATGAACCACTTCGGGATCAGCGGCAACCTGATGAGCCTGGGCGCCCTGGACTTCGGGCTGATGGTTGACGGCGGAGTGGTGGTGATCGAGAACACCCTTCTGCTGCTGGCTCAACGGCGCGCCCAACTCGGTCGGGTGCTTACCCGCCACGAGCGGTTAGGGGTGGCGATCCAATCCGCGCGCCAGATGGTTAAGCCAGCCGCTTTCGGCCAGTTGATCATCCTCCTCGTCTTCGCACCGTTGCTGCTGCTGGAAGGCGTGGAAGGCAAGACCTTCCAGCCGATGGGCGCCACCGTGATGCTGGCGCTCGTAGGGGCTTTCATCTTCTCCTTCACCTTCGTGCCCGCGATGACCGCGCTGCTCGTGCGAGATCCCAAATCCTCGCACGTCGGACCCGACGGGGAGGTCGTCGAACATGAAACGCGGATCCTCCGCTTCGCCCGCCGGTGGATCGAGCCGGCCATCCGGCAGGCGGTGGCCCGGCCCCAGGTCGTTCTGATCTCGGCGGTGGCGGCCGTAGCGGTCGGCGCGGCGTCCTTCATGGCCTTGGGCAGGGAGTTCATCCCCACGCTCGACGAGGGCGACGTGTCGATGTTCGTGGCCAAACCTCCGGCGACGTCACTCGAACAGTCGCTTCGAATGCAGCAGAATCTCGAACGCGCTCTTCTGGCGACGCCCGAGGTTCAATCGGTTTTCTCCAAGACGGGCACCGCCGAGGTCGCGATCGACCCAATGGGGCCGAATATCTCCGATGCGGTCATCATCTTGAAGGATCGAAACGACTGGCCCGAGCCCGGTCTACACAAGGAGGAACTGGTCGAGCGCCTCGAGGCCACCGCCATGGAGCAGCTCGGAAACGCGTTCGAATTTAGTCAGCCAATCGAAATGCGTTTCAACGAACTGAGCTCAGGCGTGAGAAGCGACCTCGCAGTCACTGTTTTCGGCGACAACTTCGTCACGATGCAGGGCGTCGCGGACCAGGTCGCCGCGGCTCTGCGAGCAACGCCGGGCTCGGCTGACGTGCGGGTGGAGCAGGCGTCGGGTTTGCCGACGCTGACGGTCAGCGTCGACCGGTTCGCCGCCGCCAATTACGGGTTGTCAGCGGCCGATGTCAGCGAGGCCGTATCCGTGGGCGTCGGGGGGGCAGAAGCGGGTCGCATCTTCGAAGGCGATCGTCGCTTCGATGTGGTGGTCCGTCTGCCGGATGACGCTCGCAATGATCCCGCAGCCCTCGCCGCCTTGCCGATCGTCTCGTCGTCAGGCGTCGTCGTACCGCTCGCTTCGGTGGCCCGGATTCAGACCGCCGAAGGCCCCAACCAGATCAGCCGCGAGAACGGCAGCCGGCGGATGGTCGTCCAGGCCAATGTGCGGGGACGGGATCTGGGCGGTTTCGTCTCCGAGGCCCAGTCGCGGGTTGGAGAGATCGACCTGCCGGCGGCCGTGCATCTCGACTGGGGCGGCCAGTTTGAAAATCTCAAGCGCGCTGAGCAGCGCTTCGGCGTCGTCATTCCGATCGTCTTCATCCTGATCGGAGTCTTGCTGTTCCTGGCGTTGGGCTCCTTCGCCGAGGCTGGGTTGGTCTTCGCATGCGTGCCGCTTGCGCTCGTTGGCGGAGCCCTCGCTCTCTTTTTGCGCGGGATGCCGTTCTCCGTCTCGGCCGCCGTCGGTTTCATCGCGGTCTCGGGCGTGGCGACCCTCAACGGCCTGGTGCTGATGCAGGCTATTCGCGAGCGACTGACATCCGGCCTGCCGGCGATGGAGGCGGCGGTCGAAGGCGCCTCCAGTCGTCTGCGAGCGGTCCTGACGACCGCGCTCGTGGCGATCGTCGGTTTCATTCCGATGGCGCTGGCGCACGGGGCGGGCGCAGAGGTGCAAAAGCCCTTGGCCACCGTGGTCATCGGCGGCCTTTTGACCGCAACGGCGTTGACCCTTCTGGTCTTGCCGACCTTCGCCGCCAGGGCGGTCAGACACCGAGCCTCGGAAGGAATGGACGATTGACAGCCTTGAACGCGAAAGACCGCGAGCAGCGACGCACTCTGCTCGTCGTTTTGATCCTGAATGCGCTGCTTTTCGCAGCGCTCGGTATCGGCGGAGTGATCGCCGATTCCAGCGCCCTGCTGGCTAACGCGGTCGACAACGCCTCGGACTCGGTCGTCTATCTGATCAGTTTCCTGGCCGTGGGGCGCGCAATTGCGTGGAAGCGGCGGGCCGCCCGGGTCTCGGGCGTCCTTCTGCTGGTTTTCGCCGCCGGGGTGCTGATCGATGCGGGGCGGCGTTGGTGGTTCGGGGCGGAGCCAATCGGCTGGACCATGATCGGCCTTGCGGTCATCGCCGCGGTCGTGAACCTGATCTGCCTGCAGATGCTGCGGCGGCTGGACGGCGACGATGTCAATCTGCGCGCCGCCGAGACGTTCAGCTTCAACGACTTCGCCTCCAACGGCGGGATCATCGTCGCCGGCGGTCTGGTGCTTTGGCTTGGACAGTCGTGGCCGGATCTGGTGGTCGGAGTTCTGGTCGCTGGCGTCGCGGCCAAGGGCGGCCTGGAGATCCTGGAGGACGCGCGGGGCTCGGAAGCGGACGAGGCCTAGCCCGCTCGCCGACGGAGGGTCAGGCGCCGTTGTGCCGTCCAAACACCCGGGTGGAACCGTCGTTGAGGATCAGCATCGTGGTGTAGGGCTCGCGTCCTGCGGCCTCCATGCCCGGCGAGCCGGCGGGCATGCCGGGGGCGCTCAGGGCGCGAGCAGCCGGGCGTTCACGCAGCAAGCGATCGACGTCGCCGGCCGGCACATGACCCTCGACCGCATAGGCGCCGACGACGGCCGTGTGGCAGGAGGC
Source organism: Alphaproteobacteria bacterium (assembly GCA_018820205.1). Lineage (GTDB taxonomy): Bacteria > Pseudomonadota > Alphaproteobacteria > Caulobacterales > Caulobacteraceae > Brevundimonas. The sequence continues at coordinate 18,824 of JAHJOK010000023.1, read as the reverse complement.
CAATCGATCCGGGATCCCGTGTCGGGCCCGGATCGGCGCGAGGTCCTCATGCTCGATGACCTCGACCGTCCAACCGGCTTGACGCATGTGGCTGATCCAGCCGCCGCAGCAGCCGCACCAGGGCGTCTTGTAGGCGGTCAACCGATTCTCGGGTGCGGCCCAAGCGGTTCCAGCGGCAGTGAGAGCCGGCGCAGCGGCCAGCAGGACTCTGCGTGACAGGAAGATGGATGACATCGGACTTCCTTGAGAGGCTGACAAGGATGACTCTAGGCGGGGCGCGTCGTCGCCGCGACGTCCGTGATGTCGCGGCGACGACCGACCTTGACCGACCCGGACCGGTCTATTCCGGACGGATGGCGGTGATCTCGCTGGTCCCGCCCTTGATCACCAGGTCGAAGCGGACCCGGTCGCCGGTCTTGACCGTCGCCAGTAGCGCCGGATCCGCCTTGAAGCCCATCGTCATGGCCGGCCAGCCCACCTCCGGAATTGGGCCATGGTCGAGCGTGACGGTCCCGGCTGCAGGATCGACGGCGGTTACGACACCGGTTCCGTGGCCGGTCGTCTGCGCGGCGGGGGTCGGCGCCATGGGCACCATTGCTGCGTCCTCGGCGGGCGCGGCGGTGTCTGGCGCCGGTTCGGTCGGCTGGCCGCAGGCAGCGAGCAAGGCGGTCGAGGCGAAGGCGGTGAGGGTCAGAAAGCGCTTCAAGGGGTGTCTCCTTGGATTGAAGCAGTGGAGGGGGACGATCGGCGTCTCAGGAGCAGGTAGGCCGCGGGGATCACCAGCATCGAGAGCAGGGGGGCGGTCAGCATGCCGCCGATCATGGGCGCCGCGATGCGGCTCATGACCTCCGAGCCGGCGCCGTGGCCGACCAGGATGGGGAAGAGGCCGGCGAGGATCACCGCGACCGTCATGGCCTTGGGGCGCACCCGCAGCAGCGCGCCTTCGCGCACGGCCTCGGCGACCTGGTCCGGCGAGGGCGAAGGCCCCCGGTCGGCCAGAGCATGTTTGAGGTAGATCAGCATGACCACGCCGAACTCCGCCGAAACCCCGGCGAGGGCGATGAACCCCACACCGGTGGCGACAGACTGGTGATAGCCCAGCAAATAGAGGATCCAGATTCCGCCGGTCAGGGCGAACGGCAGGGTTCCCATGATGAGGGCGGCCTCGTCGAGTCGGCCGAAGGTCACGTAGAGCAGGACGAAGATGATCAGCAGGGTCGCGGGCACGACGATCATCAGCCGCGCCGCGGCCCGCTGCAGGTACTCGAACTGCCCGGCATAGGCGACGCTGACCCCGGGAGAGAACCGCACGTCCCGGGCCACGGCCGTCCTGAGGTCGGAAACGACCGACGCCAGGTCGCGCCCGCGGACGTCGACGTAGACCCATGTCGATGGCCGGCCGTTCTCGGTCTTCAGCATCGGCGGACCGTCAGCGATCCGGACCTCGGCGACCGTGCCGAGCGTGATCTGCTGTCCTGACGGCGTCAGCACAGACAAGGCGCGCAGCCCTTCGAGGCTGTCGCGCAGTTCGCGCGGATACCGGACGTTGATGGGGTAGCGGGCGAGTCCCTCGATGGTCTGTCCGATGGTCTCGCCGCCGATGGCGCCGGCGACGATGGACTGCACGTCGGCGATGTTGAGGCCGTAGCGCGCGGCGGCGGCGCGGTCGATGTCGACATCGATATAGCGGCCGCCGGTCAGCCGCTCGGCCAAGGCGGAGCTCACGCCCGGCACGCCCTTGGCCGCCCGTTCCACCTCGGCGGCGATCCGGTCGATCTCGGCCAGATCGGCCCCAGAAACCTTCACTCCGATGGGGCTCTTGATGCCGGTCGCCAGCATATCAATGCGGTTGCGGATCGGAGGCACCCAGACATTGGCCAGCCCCGGAACCTGGACGGCGCGGTCAAGCTCCTCGACCAGCTTCTCTGGCGTCATGCCCGGCCGCCACTGATCGCGCGGCTTGAACTGGATGGTGGTCTCGAACATCTCCAGCGGCGCGGGGTCGGTGGCCGTCTCGGCCCGCCCGGCCTTGCCGAACACCGTCTTCACCTCCGGCACGGTCGAGATCATCCGGTCGGTCTGTTGCAGCAGGTCCGAAGCCTTGGCCGCCGACAGGCCGGGCAGGGCCGAGGGCATGTAGAGCAGGTCGCCCTCGTCCATACTGGGCAGGAACTCGCCGCCCAGCTGGCTGAGCGGCCAGGCGGTGGTGGCGAAGGCCAGGGCCGCGAGCAGCAGCGTCAGCCGGGGTCGGCCCATCACCCAGTCCAGCGCGGGTTGGTAGGCTCGGGTCAACGCCCGGTTCAGCGGATTTTCCCGCTCGGCCGGGATGCGGCCGCGGATCAGATAGCCCATCAGCACCGGGACCAGCGTGACGGACAGGATGGCCGCCGCCGCCATTGCGTAGGACTTGGTGAAGGCCAGCGGCGCGAACAGCCGGCCTTCCTGGGCTTGCAGGCTGAACACCGGCACGAACGACAGGGTGATGATGACAAGGCTCAGGAACAGCGCCGGCCCGACCTCGGCGGCTGCGTCGGTGACGACCCGCCAGCGGGCCTCGCCTTGCAGACGCTCGTCTGGATGGTCGTGCTCCCAGCGCTCGATATGCTTATGAGCGTTCTCGATCATCACGACCGCGGCATCGACCATGGCCCCGACGGCGATGGCGATGCCGCCTAGCGACATGATGTTGGCGTCCACGCCCTGGACGCGCATGACGAGAAAGGCGGCCAGCACCCCCAGCGGCAGGGTCAGGATGGCGACCAGGGCCGAGCGCGCATGCCAGAGAAACAGGCCGCAGACCAGGGCCACGACCAGGAACTCTTCCAGGAGCTTGGTGCTGAGATTGGCGATGGCCCGGTCGATCAACTGAGAGCGGTCGTAGGTGGTCACCACCTCGACCCCGGCCGGCAGGCTCGCCTTCAGGCCTTCCAGCTTGTCCCGGACGGCGGCGATGGCGGCGCGGGCGTTTTCGCCGGAGCGCAGGATCACGATCCCACCCGCCACCTCACCCTGGCCGTTCAGTTCGGCGATGCCGCGGCGCATCTCCGGTCCGACCTGGATCGTCGCCACGTCGCCCAGCCGGACCGGCACGCCGCCTGCCGCCGTCCGGATCGGAACGGCCCGGAAATCGTCCAGGTCGGTCAGGTAGCCATTGGCCCGGACCATGTATTCGGCCTCGGCCAGTTCCAGCACCGAGCCGCCGGTCTCCTGATTGGCGCGCTGGATGGCCTCGACGACGGCTTGGTGGGTGACGCCGTAGCCGGCGAGCCGGGCCGGATCGAGGACCACCTGGTATTGCTTGACCATGCCGCCGACGCTGGCGACTTCAGCTACGCCCGGCACGGTCTTGAGCTCATAGCGCAAGAACCAGTCCTGCAGGGACCGCAGCTGCGACAGGTCGTGGCGGCCGGTCCGATCGACCAGGGCGTATTCGTAGATCCAGCCCACGCCGGTGGCGTCCGGCCCAAGCGCCGGTCGGGCGCTCTCGGGCAACCTGGACTGAGCCTGGTTGAGGTATTCCAGCACCCGTGAGCGGGCCCAGTAGAGGTCGGTCCCGTCGTCGAACAGCACATAGACGAAACTGTCGCCGAAGAAGGAATAGCCGCGCACCGTGCGCGCGCCCGGGACGGACATCATTGTCGTGGCCAACGGATAGGTGACCTGGTTCTCGACGATCTGGGGCGCCTGGCCCGGATAGCTCGTGCGGATGACGACCTGAACGTCGCTGAGGTCCGGCAGGGCGTCGACCGGGGTGCTGCGCGCGGCCCACAGACCGGCGGCGAGTAGGGCCAGCGCCGCAAGCAGGACGAAGACGCGGGCCTTGACCGAGGCGCGGATGACGGCGGCGATCACGGTCTGGCCTCGACGGGGGTGAGACGCAGGATCGTCGCCTTGCCGGCCTTCAGCTCGAAGTCGAGGCGGACCCGGTCGCCGACGGCCAGGCCGCGCGTACGGGCGGCGTCGGGAAGGTCGAAGGCCATGGTCATGGCCGGCCAGTTCAAGCTGGCGATCGGCGGATGCGAAATGGTGATTGACCCGGGCGTCAAGGCTTCGACCCGTCCCGTCGTCTGGTGGACTGTCGGAGCGGCCGCCGCCGTCGCGGCGCCGGGCGATCCGATCGGCCGCGCCTCGACCCCTGAGAGGCTGGCTTCGGAATCGATCAGGAACTGGCCGGAGGCCACCACCCGCTCCCCTTCGGCGAGGCCGGCGAGGACTTCGCTCTGGCCGGCGGCCTCGCGGCCGATACGGACCTCGGCCGGGCGGAACCGCCCGCCCGGCTCGGCCAGCATGACCAGCGTACGGGTTCCGGTGCGGATCACCGCTTCGGAAGGGACGACCAGGGCGTCAGTTCCGCCACCGCCGAGGGCGATCTGGCCGAACATCCCCGGCCGCAGCCGGCCGCCACGGTTGGCGAGTTCGACGCGCCCGGTGACCGTGCGACTCTCGCCGGCCACCTCGGGCAGCAGAGCCGTGAGACGACCGGTGAACCGCTCGCCCGGGAAGGCGGCGAGCGTGACGTCCACTATCTGACCGGTGCGCAGGCGGCCGGCTAGGGCTTCAGGAACGGCGGCGTTGAGCCAGACCGTCGACAGGCCGTTGATCTCAGCCAGGGTCGCGCCCGCCGGGACGCTCATGCCAGACCGGACGCCCAAGGTGCGGATCACGCCGCCGATGGGACTGGTGACGGTGATGACGGTGCGCGGCCGGCCGCTCCGCTCGACCGAAGTGATCAGGCTCTCGGGCATGCCCAGCAGCACCAGGCGCTGGCGCGCCGCCTCGATCAGGCGATCGTCGCCGCTGCGCCGCACCGCCAGATACTCGGTCTGGGCCCCGCCCCAGTCCGGGACGAGCAGATCGGCCAGCGGCGCCCCGGCGACGATGATGTCGCCGGGCGCGCGATTGTAGGTCCGCTGCACGAATCCGGCGGCTCGGACCTGGACGACGGCGATGTCGCGCTGGTTGAAATCGACCACGGCGGTGGCGGTCAGATCGTCCGCCAGCCGACCTTGTCGCGCCGTGGCGAAGCGGACGCCCAAGGCCTGAATTCGGGACGGGTCGATGCGGACGCCCGGCGCCGCGCCGGCCTCGTCGGCGTAGCGAGGAACCAGCTGCATATCCATGAAGGGCGATTTGCCAGGTGCGTCGAAATGCTGGTCCGGGACCATGGGATCGTACCAGTAGAGCACGGCGCGGCCGTCGCCCGAGGCGGCGGTCGGCGCCTTGGCGGCCGGCAGCCATCGGCCGGCCAGCAGGCCGCCGCCCAGGCCGACGGCGAGCAACAGGACGGCCGCCGCCGCCAGCCGGGCGCGGGGGGACATGAGGCGGGTCATTGATCGGCGCTCCCATAGATGAGCGTGAGCCGCACGGCGTCGCGGGCCACGGCGGCCTCGCGGTCCAACGCCTCCAGGCGGGCGTCGGCGACGGCGGTGAAGGCTTCCAGCACCTCGCCGATCCCGGCGCGGCCCGCGCCGTAGCTGGCGGTCTCCAGGTCCGCGCGCCGCAGGGCGTCAGGCAGGACCACGTCCCGCGCCCTCAGCCATTGGTCGTGATGCATGACATGGTCTGCGAGGTCGCTCTCGAGCTGAGCCCGCAGCGTCCGCAGCGCGGCCTCGCGCTCGACACGGACCCGGGCGGCGTCGGCGGACCGGGCGGCGATCACCGGAGCCTGTCGCTGGTCGGCGAACAGAGGCAACCTGACACGCGCGCCGACCGAGACCATGTCGCCGAACATCGGGTCGCGTCGGCCGTACTCGACCTCGAACGCCCAGTCGGGCCTTTGCCCGGCCTGGGCCATGGCGACATCGGCGTCGGCGCGCGTGCCCGCCGCGGCGTAGGCCTGCAGCATCGGCAGGCGGTCCAGGGCGGCCCGCAGGGTCGCAGGATCGACCTCGACGTGAGGCGGCGTCCCGGCGGTCGTGGGCGCGGGATCGTCAGTCCAGCGGGTCACCTCAGCGCGCGCCCGGGCCTCGTCGGCCCGCAGGCCCGCGAGTCGATCTTCCAGGGCGGCCCTGAGGCGGACGGGCGCCAGCCCCGTCGCCGGCCGGTCGGCGCCCGAGGCGACGCCGGCGGGGGCGGCCTCCCACAGCGGCTCCAGGGTCGCCAGGACCTCTTCGACCGCGCGGCGCTTGCGGTCGGCGTAGTGCAGGTCGATCCAGGCCAGCCCCGCCGCGAGGCGGACGTCGCGCCGGGCGATGCCCGCCCGGGCCTCGGCCACGCCGATGTCGGCGTCGGCGACCGCGCGTTCGGCGCGCCGCCGCTCGCCGCTCGGCACGCTCTGCATCAGGCCGATGCGGGCCATGGTCATCTCGTCGTCGCCGAAGCGGCCGGCCATCGGACCCGACACCGGAAAATTGTCGACGCCGAAGGTCAACTCCGGGTCCGGCAGTCGTCCGGCCGCGTCGGCGCCGGAGCGGGCGGCTGCGACCTCCAGGTCGCTGGCTCTCAGATCCGGCGCCGACTCGGCCCGGGTCAGGGCCTGGTCGAACGTAAGGGGGTCGGCGAGGGCGGGCCCGGACGCGTGGAGCAGGGCGATCAGGCTCGCCGCGAGGCCGGCGCGGCGCGGCGCGACGCCTGGCGCGGTCGGCCAAATGGGGTTCGACATGGGTCAAGGTCCGAAAGTTGACGAGGCTCGAGCGAGCGCGACGGACGGCGGCGCGACGCCAGACGGCGTCGGCAGTCGTTCAGGGCGTGGCTTCAGGCCTGGGGCTTTGGAGGACCTTGCAGCGGCGGCGGACCGACTCCGTCGCGGTCGGTGTCGGCCGGACGCAGGACGGCCAGACGATGTGGGGGAAACGGGGCGGCCAGCGCCGCCGGGCCGGGGAAGGGAACGGCCAGGCCGGCGCAGCCGACCTTGGCGAGGCAGGCGGAGCTCATGTCCCGGCACGGCGCCTTGGACTTGGAGGACGGGTCAGAAACCGGCGCGGCCGTTTCGGGGCAGTCCGGACAGCAGTCCGACATGTCCATCGTGGTCGCCGTCGCCGGCGTCATCGGGGGCGAAGGGGTCGCATGCGCCGTCGTCTGACCGACGAAGCCGGTCAGGGCCAAGGCGACGAGAAGGGAGCGGATCAGGGCCCACATGCGAACCCGACTAGGCTCCTCACGCCATGCCGAGTCAAGATCGACGGGTCTGGAGCAAGGCCCTCGCCGGCTCCGATGAGCCGAGTTCGGCGATGACCGGGCAGTGGATTCGCCGGCCCGCCTCGCAGGCGTCGACCGCTTGCTGGAGCACACCCCGCAATCTTTGAAGGTCGGCGATCCTGGCGTCGATGCCGGCGACATGCTCGCTCGCAAGGTCCCTGATCTGGGCGCAGGCTTGCAGGCCCGGTTCGCTAAGCGCGATCAGCTTGCGAATGGCGTCGACGCCGAATCCCAGCTCCCGCGAGCGGCGAATGAACCGCAGCCTCTCGAGATGTTCGGGGTCATAGCTGCGGTGGCCGCCGCGGGTGCGGCCCGGCTTCGGCATCAGGCCGATGCCTTCGTAGTAGCGCACCGTTTCGAGGTTCACGCCGGCGCCCGCCGCCAACTTTCCGATCGTCAAGACACTCGCCGACATTTCCGCTTGATCCCGTAGCCGCTACGGGTTGCATCCTAGCGATCGATCGAGCGAGGGAAAGCCATGGACGCGCCAGAAAACAAAAACGGAAACGTTCCGGAGATGGCGGTCAGCGTGTCAGCCGCCGCCGGCGCCGCCGCGTCCCTGTTCGCTTGGGCCGCCTGTTGCGTCCTGCCGCTCGCGCTCTCGCTCGCAGGGGTCACGTTCGCGGGAGCGGCGGTGATCGCCGGGATGCGCGGCTGGCTGACGCTCGTCGCGATCGCGGCCTTGCTCGCAGGATGGGCGCTTCACTGGCGGCGGCGCCAGCGATGTCGCCGCGATGCGTCGTGCCGGCGGCCGTCGCGTGTGGCGTTCTGGCTGCTCGTGGCGGCCACGGTGCTGGTCACGCTGTCTCTGGCCTGGCAACCCATCATCGAGCCGTGGGCGCTGCCCCGCCTGGCGGTGGCCCGATGACGGCCGCGGTGGAGTTGCAGTCCACGCTGGTGTGCCCGCACTGCGGCCACTCTGCGACCGAGACCATGCCCACGAACGCCTGCCTGTATTTCTATGACTGCCTGGGCTGCGGTCGAACGCTCAAGCCCAAGGCCGGTGACTGTTGCGTCTTCTGCTCCTACGCCGACGTGCCCTGTCCGCCGATCCAGGTGGATGGAAAGGGTTGCTGCGCTTAGTCTGGCGCGATGAGCGATCACGCAACCCCCAACCTCCCGTCCCGCGACTTCGAAGCGACCTCGCGCTTCTACATCGCCCTTGGCTTCGTCCAGGGTTGGCGCGACGACGGCTGGATGATCCTGACGCGTGGCGAACTGACGCTGGAGTTCTTCCCCCATCCCGACCTCGACCCGTCGACCAACGACTTCAGCTGCTGCCTGCGACTGGACGATCTCGACACTTTCTATGAGATCTGCAAGTCGACGGGACTCGCCGAAACCTGCTGGGGCCAGCCGCGCCTGCATGCGCCGAGGGTCGAGGACTGGGGCGGCTGGGTGGGCGCCCTGATCGATCCCGACGGAACGCTGCTTCGACTGATACAAAACTGAGGCCGCCGGAGATCCCGGCGCGACAATCGGCCGGGCGCAAAGTGTCCGCGCCACGCCCTTGCGACGCTTCAGGTCTGGAGGCGCGCGACCGCGCCGGCGACGCCGCCGCCAAGAGCTAAGTCCGTATGTCCTTTCCCTCGTCCGGCGTGATGCCGGATGCTGCAGCCTTCAGCAGCGTCGAGGAGGAAGGAATGGACAGGCTCTTTGTGGGGCTCGATGTTCACAAGCTGAGCATCAGCGTCACCACTGCAGAGGACGGTCGCGACGGCGCCGTCAGGTTCTGCGGCGAGGTCGCCAACACGCCGGAACAGGTTCGCAAGCTGGCGGATCGGCTGTCGCGGTCTGATAGTCGGCTGGAGTTCTGTTACGAGGCCGGCGGCTGTGGCTACGGGATCTACCGCCAGCTGACGGAGATGGGCCATGGCTGCCTGGTCGCGGCGCCGACGCTGATCGCTCGCAAGCCAGGCGACCGCATCAAGACCGACAGGCGGGATTCCCAGATGCTCGCGCTCCAGCATCGCGCGGGCGGTCTGACGGCGGTCTGGGTTCCGGACGAGGTGCACGAGGCCATGCGCGATCTGGTGCGGGCCCGGGGCGACGCGATGATGGCGCTGATGCGGGCGCGCCAGCAGCTTCTGGCGTTCCTGCTGCGTCATGGTCGTACCTACCCGGTCGGCAAGCCGTGGACCTTGAGGCACCGCCGCTGGCTGGCGGGTCAGGCGTTCGAGCAGGATGCGCACCGCGTCGTCTTTCAGGATTATGTGGAGGCCGTCTGGGCGTCCCAGGACCGCCGCGATCAGCTCGAAGCGCGGATCTCCGCCATGCTGGCAGGCTGGTCGCTGGCGCCGTTGGTCGAGGCGTTGCGAGCTTTGCGTGGCCTCGACACGATCTCGGCCGTCAGCTTCGTGGCGGCCGTCGGCGATCTCGGCCGGTTCGAGAATCCGCGCAGGCTGATGGCCTATCTCGGCCTGGTCCCATCGGAGCATTCCAGCGGCGAGCGTATCCGGCGCGGCGGCATCACCAAGACCGGCAACCGCGAAGCGCGGCGCATGCTCGTGGAAGCGGCCTGGAGCTATCGCTACCCGCCGCGGGTCTCGACCGGCAAAACCGACCTCGTCTCTCGCCAGCCGAAGGTGGTGCGGGACGTGGCGTGGAAGGCCCAGGTGCGCCTGTGCGATCGATATCGCCGGCTCAGCGCCGGCGGCAAGCGGCCGACTGTCGTCATCGCCGCCATCGCTCGGGAGCTGTCGGGCTTCATCTGGGCGATCGGTCAAGAGGTGCGGCCAGCGGCGCCTTGAGCGCCGAGCCCTGGCCCGTCAGGCCGGGGGCGGAGCGGAAGGTCAGGGACATCCTCGAGAGCCCAGTGGGCAGGTCATGTGCCGACGCCCGATCTAAGTCAGAGGCCAGCCCGCGACGAAAAGCGTTCATGCGGTAACCAACACGCGAATGGAAGACTGATCGACCGTCGCCAGCGCCGCTCCGCCCCCAACCTGACGAACCTCTCATCCTGCTCATCTCCGCGCCTGCGGTGCGGAAGGGTTTTGCACGTCCAGACACTTGAAAAAGGACATGGAAGGGCGCCGCCCTCGCGCAGGCCAGGGTAAAGCGGCTTCGCCGCCGGCCCGGCCGGTCTCCCCGACCTTCCGCGCAGGCGAAGGGCGTCATGCCAATCATCACGGTCAGGCTTGTGCAGGTCGGGCGATCCCCCTCCGGCCGGTCCGCCCTGGCCCTTGCTACCCCGGTCTCGCCGACGGGCAGGGTTTCAGGCGCGCGGTTCGCGTGCCTGCAACCCTTGCCCAAAGGAGGCAGAGACATGACTGCTCAATCCACCCAAACCGCCCCGACCGAAGCGACCGCGCCGCAGCATGGCGCGGAGGTGATCGTGCCGCTGAACCGGCTCAAGGCCTCGCCGAAGAATGCGAGGAAGACCCCGCACAGCCCGGCGACCATCGAGGCCTTCGCGGCCTCCATCAAGGCCAAGGGAGTGTTGCAGCCGCCTGTGGTCGAGGTCGAGCGGGACGGGGAGGGCGTTCCGACCGGGAACTACCTCGTGACCATCGGCGAGGGCCGCCGTCAGGGGCTGCGGCTGTTGGCCAAGCGCAAGGCGATCAAGCGGACCCATCCGGTGCGCTGCATCGTGGACGCCGAGAACGACGCCCACGAGATCAGTCTCGACGAGAACATGACGCGCGAGGCCATGCATCCCGCCGACCAGTTCGAGGCCTTCCAGCGGCTCGCCGAAGAGAGGGGTTACGGCGCCGAGGAGATCGGCGCCCGGTTCGGGGTGTCGGCCCATGTCGTGCGTCAGCGGCTGCGGCTGGGCGCGGCGGCGCCTGAATTGATGGCGGCCTATCGGGCCGGGGCGCTGGCCTTGGACCAGCTGATGGCCTTCTGCGTCAGCGAGGATCAGAACCGGCAGCGGCAGGTGTTCGAGCAGTTGGGCGAGTATCGTCCCGTCCACGCCATTCGCCGGGCCATGACCGAGGCCAAGGTGGCGGTGGGCGACCGGCGCGTCCGCTTCGTCGGCGTCGAGGCCTATGAGGCGGCGGGCGGGGGAATCCTCCGGGATTTGTTCACTGAGGATGGTGGGGGCTGGCTGGAGGACGTGGTCCTGCTCGACCGGCTCGTCGGCGAGAAGCTGACCGGTTTGGCTGACGAAGCGCGCGGGCGGGAGGGCTGGAAGTGGGCCGAAGCGGCTCTGGAGTATCCCGACCTGTCCGCGTTCGGTCGCGTCTATCCGGTCGCGGTCGAACGGTCGGAGGCTGACGCCGCCGAGATCGCGGCCCTGTCCGAGGAGTACGACGGCATCGTTTCGGAGGCCGGTGACGACGGCCTGTCCCCCGAGGCCGACGCGCGGCTGGAGGAGATCGACAAGGCCTTGCAGGCCTTCGGTCCCGACTTCGCCTACGCCCCCGAGGCCAGGGCGCGCGCCGGGGTCATGGTGATGCTCGGCCACGACGGCCTCGCCCGCTTCGAACGCGGTCTGGTCCGGGCCGAGGACGTGCCCGCCGATCCGCCGTCGCCGTGGTCGGAGGAAGAGGCGGCGGACGACGGTGCGGACGGTGGGGCGCAGGCAGGCGCGGACGCGCCCGACGAGGGCGGAGCGGCGTTGTCGGACCGGCTGCTGATCGACCTGACGGCCCACAGGACCATGGGGCTGCGTGACGCGGTGCAGGCCGATGTCAACGCGGCGCTCGCGACCGTGGTCCACGCCCTCGTCCTGCAGGTCTTCTATCCGGGCTACGGCGTCTGGACGCCCCTGCAGCTTCGGCTGACGACCACGGGGCTGGAGCGGCTGGCGCCGGGGGTGGACGACGGTCCCGCCGGTCGGCGGGTCCGCGACCGGTGCGAGGCGTGGGGCGCGCGTCTGCCCGAGCGCCCCCAAGACCTCTGGGGTGTCGTGGCCGCGCTGGCCCCGTCGGACCAGTTGGACCTGATGGCCTGTTGCGCCGGGGTCGGTCTCTACGCCGTGCGCGATCCGCACGACCGCAGGCCCGGCGCCTTGGCGCAGGCCGAGACGCTGGCCACGGCGGTCGGACTGGACATGACCGGCACATGGTCGGCGACGGCGGCCAGCTACTTCACCCGTGTCGCCAAACCCAAGGTGCTGGAGGCGGTGACGGAGGCGGCAGGCGCCCAAGAGGCCGGGCGGATCGCCGGGTTCAAGAAGGCGGACATGGCCGAGGCCGCCGAGCGGCTGGTCGAGGGCAAGGGGTGGTTGCCCGCGCCGCTGCGGACGGTGTCGGACGCGGCGGAGCCGGAAGAGCCGGGCGCCGAAGCGCCAAGTGATGACGACGCCTATTCGTTCGCCGCAGAATAGAACCGTCCGGGACGAAAACTCGCCGCGCGCCCTTTGGGGGCGCGCGGCTTTTTCGTTTCGCGAACACGGAAACAGATTTCAGAGGCTCACCCCGGGTCAATCTGACCGGGGGTCCGGGAGTCATGGGCGTCGTTCGACCCGGATGCTGGGCCACGGGTCATGTTTCGGGGGACATTCGTGGGGTGGCCGGAGGGACGAAAATGTCCCGGCCCCCTAGACCTGAATGACCTGGCATCTTACCCGTCGATTGCTGGAATTCCTCGGTCATCGACCGCATCTTCCTGCCACGGGCGCGGTGTCCGAGCGGAATACACAATGAGTGACGAAGAGGAAGAGGCCAAGGTGATCCGGCTGTCGGATCGTCGGGGCAAGCCCGAAACCGACAAGGTGCTGCGGCAGAAGTGGAAGTCTAGTCTCGACGGCGGCTTCACCGTCGTGCCGTCGGTCCTGTTGCAGACCCTTCCGGCCCTGGGCATCCGCGCATCTGAGCTCGCCGCGCTCGTCTGCTTGATCGACGCTTGGTGGAAGCCGAATGACATGCCTTGGCCCTCTAAGGCCAGGCTGGCCAGCCTGCTCGGGGTTTCCGACAAGACCATCCAGCGCGCGATCCGGCGGCTTGAGGCGCGGGGCCTGATCGTATCAGAGGCGCGCCATCGGTCGCACGGCGGCCAGACGTCAAACCGATACGATATGACGCCGCTCGTGGCCCGTCTGGAAGCGATCACCAAGGATTTGAAGGACGCCGAGGCCGAGGCGGAGAAGGCTCGCGGCATCGCCGTGCACAAGAGCGCCCCCCGGCGCCTCAAGCGCCCGAGCGGGAAGGCAAGCTAAAATGACGACCACCCCCACGCGCCGGAAAGCTGCCCGCGAAGAGATCGGGCGGGCCATGCAATCCCGGACGCATGCGTATGTGCTTCACTACGCCTGTGAAGGCTTCGAAACGCCGCAACGCCGGATTACCGCCATCGCGGCGCGTAATCTCGGCACCGGCGTGACGCAGAGCTTCGAACTGGACACCGCCCTGCGTCGGGCGGGCTGTGACCCGGCGCAGGCCACGGCGGCGGATCTCGACAGGGCTGAAAAAGCCGTCCTCGACGGCTTCTACGACTTCGTGGCGCACAATTTGAATGGCACCTACTGGCTGCACTGGAACATGCGCAACGCTACCTTCGGCTTCCTCGCGCTCGAGAACCGTCATCGCCTTCTCGGGGGCCGACCTCTAACCATCCCCGACGCGCAGCGAGTCGACCTCGCTGCACGTATGGTCGACCTTTATGGCGACGGCTACGCCGCAATCGACAACCGGCTCCGGTCCGTGGCGTCGCGGAACGGCCTGGCGATGAACCATCTGATCGACGGCGCGGACCAGGCCGCGGCGCTCGAAAGCCGTGACTTCGCGGCCGTGGATCGGTCCCTGCTGAACCGGGTCGATCTCATGTATGCGATCGCCACCAAGGCCAATGAGGGCACCCTGAAAACCCACGCGGGCACCTTCGACGGCTTGGGCGGCCTTTCCGGCGCGATCGCATGGATGAAGGAGCACCCGGTCGTCGCGGCATGCGCCGCCGCTGCGCCCGTGTTCGGCGCCGTGCTCGGGGCCGTAAAGCTGTGGGGCTTGTTCGGCGGGCACGCGTGACGGCGGCCGCGTTCGAGTTCCGCAAGGAATGGCAACGGCCGAGTCGAGCAGGTGCCCATAGTGGCGGCTACATGAACAGCCGGAACGGATAGGACCGAGGTTCAAGGGTCGGCATTCGGACCACGACCTTCGCCAACGTCTGGGCGAAGTTGAGGGTCACCGGGAGTCGGTCATACGGACCGTCGTTGTTCCAATCCATTTTCGTGAGCCCTAAGGTCTGGCGGCATAGGTCGTCCATCGATCCGTTGCCCGCGTACCGCACCAGCATCAGGGGCTCCGGGATTCCTTTGCCTTCCTTGAAGTAGTCTCGATCATTGGCGACCACTGGCAGGTTGCCCTGGGTCCAGAGCAGCGTCTCATAGGCACCCAGTTGCAGCGCCGTACCACGATGGACCGGATAACCGTGCGGCTTTCGCGGCTCGGGAATATGCATGCCGCGCCAGCCGCTGCTCTGCTGAACATGCACAAGGTCGATCGCGTCCGTGCGCGGGAGCGCATCGAAACAGCCCTCAACCTCTTCGGATTTAAACTCGGTGTTCTTGTGGACGACGATTCGACTCGGGGATTGGCCCGCGTGCTTGCGTTGATAAATCAGAAGGCTTCGGGAAATGACCTTCAGCATCTGATCGCGGCGCAGGAACGGGTTCTTGCCGAACATCCGCACGTCATTGGCTTCATAGGCGACGAACTCCATACCGGACCCCTCCGCGTCGAAAACCTGGCTGCAGCAGATTGCGTAGCGTGATGCTGGCCCCGCATCCGACCGCATGGCGTAGTCGATGCCGATAAAGGCGGTTCCCGGCTCGACATCGGCCAGAACCCAAGGCGTGCCGCCGGCCTTGGTGTACAGGGCCACGCCGAGGCGCCAAGCGACACTGCACCGGCAATAGTAGCCCAAAGCGCCTTCGTCCCGCACGATCTGGATGCAGATGCCTTCCGATGCAGCGATCGCCTTGAGGTGGTGCCGGAGGTCGAAGTCTTCGCCGTCGGTGCTCCGGAATCCGTCCGACCAGCGTCGATCGACATGGATCAAGACGATATCGAACTCTGTCCGGACGTTGCGCAGCGCAAAAAGGGCCCGGGTGATCGCGTCGGCCAGCACTTGGTGCGGACGCGGCGAGGCTGCCATCTGCCTTTGCAAGTCCTCCGGAAGTTCGATGGCGGTTGGCCCAACCGCCTTGGCGAGGCTGACGCCGAATAGCTTCGAGAAGCCAGGATAGTCCGGGAGATAGGCCTTCCGTTCTTTCGGCCGATGCGGTTGCTCCAACTCCTGCATCAACCGGTTCAAACGATCTACGCCCCCTGCCGGTGCGATCATCGCGATCCGGATGGGGTTAGCCACGCCCGACAGCCTGTCACGGCTGTATGGGCCAAACCGGGAAAGACCCAGCAGCGGATGCAGGTCTGTATTTCGATCGGACGCTCCGCCAAACCGTAGAGCGGGTTCAGGAAACTGAGTGTGACCCGGAAGCTTGTAGGCGACGGTCATTGCGGAGCCCTCCCGCTGAAACCGGTTGTCCGGGCTATCTCGAAGTCAGCGTCCGCACCGTCGGAAATCCCGAACGCGCGGAGGCGAAGTGAGTCCGAAGTGCCTGCGATCAGTTCAATCCAGCCGTCCAGCATGCTGTTTGCGTGCTTATTGCGTCGCTGCGCCCGGCGCTCTCGCACCCAATCTTTCGCTTTCGCAACCATGGCTTCGGCCGTGCCGTCCTCAAGCTCCAGGATGACGCGCGGCTCCAGAAGGAGCCAAAGGCTGTCGAGCTTCCAGTCCAGCCTGATTTCGCAGGCCTCGCTCCATGGAACGGTCGTCCCTGGAACGACACCGGTCAGGGTTTCAACGCAGGCGACCGTCCTGTTGAACGGTGCCGTACCGACTCCGGCTGCGGGTCGCAGCAGGATGCGGCGGCCCCGGCGGTCGATCGCAAGAGTCTCGCGATGGCCAAGCGACCGAACAAGGGCGTCTCGAATAAGCGTCCGCTCGCCACTCTCATATCGGAGGCGCGCGGGAGAAATGGCATAGGTCTCGAGGCTGGTGACATCGCGATCAGCGAGGGCCGCACGAAGGTCAACATCCCTGCCGAAGGCCAGTACACCAGCGCGGACACGATTGACGTCGAGATCGACGCCGGCCTCCTTGACGGCCGCAACGACCTCCGACACGCCGCCGATGGTGCAGACCACCAGTCGGCAAGACGTGGGCCATGAGACGATAGGGAGCGCGTTGGTCCGGACCACTGGAAACTTCGTGCCGACGACGCGCAACGGCGCTTTGCCAAGCCGTGGCCGGTCGGCTTCGCCGATGGCGTCGACCTTGCCGGTGGTCGTCGGGAGGAACCGCACCAGGTCCGACATCAACTCGTCGAACGTTTCGACCTCGACGAAGAAAGCTTCGATCCCGGCGTCCGTAGCCGCCTTCATTAGCATGGTGACGCCCTCAAACGGCGTTTCAGTGGATCGCTTGAACCAGAACAGGCCGCCCGGGAACCCCGCGCCTCCATTTATGGCGTCAGTCAGAGCCGCGATGATCGAGGCGTCGCGGCCGCTGTAGCCGACCAGGGCCAGGCCGTTGCTTTGGCAAGCCGCAACGAAGGCCTGCCGCATGGCGGCGTCTTGGTCTCGAAGTTCTTCGGTGGTGTTTTTGAGGCGATCAGAATGGAAGTCGCCGTGAAGCTTGCCGAGTACCGGCCAGCGGTTTTCCTGCATGGCGCGCTGCAGTTTTGAGGGCTCGCCCAGATCGGCCACCGTCAGCCTGCCGGTGCTTCCGTAGATTTTGGCGGCGCTGTCCTCGACCAGCTTGTCGAAGTTGGTTGTCCAGACCGTGCGAGTAAGGTTCTCGCGCATCAGCAGGGCGAGCGCCCGATGACCAAACGAAGGCTTCGCCTCTTCGATGATTCCGTCCAGATACTGTCGGCGGTCGCGCGCAGATGGATAGGCGGCCTCGAAATAGGCGGAGTACTCGTCCTCAGCGCCCGCTGACGGGAATGATCCCAGGCTGTCGAAGTGTTCCTGTATCTTCCTCTGGACCACCACATCGCTGAGATCGGTGATCGCGGAGAGCGCGAGCTTCTTCTGCGAGCAATAGAGCTTGTGCTTGAGATCCCAGATGACGTCCCAAGCCGTTTTGACGCCAGCCGTACGAGAGGCGCCCGCGCCAAGCAGCCACATGACCTGGGTGGCCCGCATCTGAAAAAGCCGCATGAACCGTGCGACGTCCATCGTCGGCACGGCTGAGATGGAAGCGGACGCTTGGCCATCCGGCCGACTCGCTTCACTAACTGTCGATAACGCCACGACGCTCCCTTCCTAGGTCCGTCGCGCGACAAGCTTGCCCCCAACAGCCCTGCGCGGCTTCGTACGCTACTCGACACCAGATGTTGGGGCAAGTGGGTGTTAACCAATCCACATCTTGGGTGTTTTATACCGCCGGTTGAGAGGTCGGTGGGCGGACACTTGCCGTCTGGCGTGCGTTCGGAGAGACTCGACCCATGAAGAGAAGCCTCGATCATTTGCCGGCGCGGAAGCAGGCGGAGCTGCGCCGCGTGGTCGAGGTGATTCAGGAATCGTTCGCGGAGGCCGTCGCGACGCGGCGCGCCGAACGGCTGAAGAACGGCAGGATCCTCAAGATCATCCTGTACGGATCATACGCGCGCGGCGACTGGGTCCACGATCCGGTCGGGCGGTACTTTTCCGACTTCGACCTGCTGGTCGTCGTCGATCATGAAGACCTGACGGATGGCGAATTCTGGCATGACGCCGAGAACCGCACGATGCCGGGGGAGGGCGAAATCCGAACGCCGGTGAGCATCATCGTTCACAGCCTCGACGACGTGAACGAACAACTCGATCGCGGTCGCTACTTCTTCGCCGACATCGTTCGGGATGGCGTGGTCCTCTACGACACCCCGGGCGCCAAGCTGCACAAGCCGGCGGATCTCAAGGCTCAGGTCGCGTTGGCCGAGGCGGAAGATTTCTTCGCCGAGTGGATGGCGAGCTCAAAGGAGTTTCAAGCCGGTGCTCGATTTTACGCTGATCGCGAGAACAGCAAGCTCGCGGCGTTCAGTCTCCATCAAGCTAGCGAGCACCTCTATCACTGCATCCTGCTGGTGGTGACGCTCTACAGCGGCAAGGCCCACAATTTGGCCTTCCTGCGAAAGAAGGCCGAAGCGATCGATGTGCGCCTATCCGAGGCTTGGCCGCGCGAGACCAAGTTCGAGCGCCGCTGTTTCGAACTGCTGCGCGAGGCCTATGTGAAGGCTCGCTATTCCAAGCACTACAAGATCAGCAGCGAAGAATTGGCCTGGCTGACGGAACGCGTC
Organism: Alphaproteobacteria bacterium; assembly: GCA_018820205.1. Taxonomy (GTDB): domain Bacteria; phylum Pseudomonadota; class Alphaproteobacteria; order Caulobacterales; family Caulobacteraceae; genus Brevundimonas. The sequence goes on along the minus strand of JAHJOK010000023.1, from coordinate 463 downwards.
GAGGTGCTGCGAGGCCTGGTCAGGACCGTGTGCGAAGAACGGCTCGTTCAGTTGCGGCAAGAGGCCGGAACGGACGAAGCGTGATCCGACGGTTTACGCCGTGATCGACAACCGGCCGGCCTATCTCCTTGAGGATCCCAACTACGCGGTCATTCCGGCGCTGCCCATCGGTCTGGAACTCGGCACAGTACCGGACTGGGTCAAGCTCAGCATGCTTCACCTTGGCGGCGTCCAGCCGATCACGGGCGAGATGATGGAAGCCGCCGGCTTCGTCCTCGAGGACCGACCCTCGGACGGAGAAATCGAACTTTATCGCCGAAAGTGATCTTCCCCCGAGAAAGTGGACGGGGTTAAGCCGCTCTGCGTTCGGCCTCGGCGGGGCTGATATAGCCCAGTGACGAGTGCAGGCGACGGGGATTGTAGAAGCCCTCGATGTATCCGAACAGGTCTCGCCGGGCCTGGT
>JAHJOK010000022.1 GCA_018820205.1 Alphaproteobacteria bacterium | reverse complement strand
GGCCCTGTCGTCACCGATCGCGACGGCCGCCGCTGCGGCAGCGGCGGCCCGACCGGCGCCGCCGCCGCTGGATACCGGCGCCACCGTGAACCCGGCCGCCGCCGCCGGGGCCATGGGCGTCACCGCGACTGCCCAGGGATACCGGATCGGCCCCAATCCCTCGCCGGAACTGCGCCGGTTCGGCCTGCAGCCGGGGGATGTGATCGAGACCCTGAACGGTCAGGCCGTCGGCGACACCGCCACTGACCAGCAACTTTTCGAAAGCGCCCGGTCGGCCGGCCAGGCGCGCGTCGTCGTCGTCCGGGGCGGCCGTCGCCTGACCCTCAACTTTCCCCTTCGCTAGGAGCCCGGCGTGAAAAAGTTCATCCGCCTGTCCACCACCAGCGTTCTGGCCCTGAGCCTTGTCGCCGGACCGGTCGCCCCGATGTCGATGGCCCAGACCGTCGCCCCGCCGCCTGTCGCGATGCAGGACGTGGTGATCAACATGCGCGGCGCCGACATCAAGGACGTCGCCGAACAGGTGTCGCGGATCACCGGCCGCACCCTGGTGCTGGACCCGCAGGTCCAGGGCCAGGTCAATGTCGTCTCGGCCGAGCCGCTGAGCCGCAACGGGGTGTGGGAGCTGTTCCTGTCCGTGCTGCGCACCTCGGGCTATGCGGCCGTGCGCAGCGGCAATGTCTGGCGGATCGTGCCCCAGGCCTCGGTGGTTCAGGGCGGGGCGTCGGAGGTCGGGGCGGCGGCTTCAAACCAGCAGATCGTGACCCGGATCGTGCGCCTGAGGAACCTGCCGTCGGATCAGGCGGTGCGGGCGTTGCGGCCGCTGGTGTCCTCGTTCGGGGCGATCGAGCCGCTGACCGAGCCGAACGCGGTGGTGGTCACCGACTATGCCGAGAACATCCGGCGGGTGCAGCAACTGGCGGCGACCCTGGATCAGGGCGGCGGCAGTTCGTTCGACAGCATCGCCCTGCGCCACGCCTCGGCGGTCGAGGTGGCCGAATCGGTCAGCACCCTGCTGGGTTCGGACGCCGGCGGGCCGCGCGTGACGGCGGACGAACGGTCCAATGTGCTTCTGGTCCGGGGAGAGCCCGCCGACATCGCCCAGGCGCGGTCCATCGTGGCGGCGCTGGATACGCCGGGCGGAGCGACGCCGGTCACGCGCGTGATCCGGCTGAGGAACTCGGACGCGGAATCGATCACCGAAATCGTGCGCGGCCTGCTGGGCGGCGAGCCCTCGGCGACCAACCCCGTGGCGCGTTCGCTGCGCGGGGATAGCGGCCTGGCCAGTCTGAGCGCCTCGAACCGCGACGTCGCCTCTCTGGCGGCGGGCGCGATCAGCAGCGGCGCTGACGGCGGCGGGGCTTCGGCATCGGGCGCCCCGGGGGGAACGGCGGCCCGGCCGTCCAGCTTCACCCTGGACGGGGTGACGGTTCAGGCCTCGCCCGAGCTGAACGCCGTGGTCATGCGCGGCCCGCCGGCGACGGTGACCATGCTGGAGGACGTGATCACCCAGCTGGACCTGCGACGCGCCCAGGTGAAGATCGAAGTCGCCATCGTCGAGATCACCGGCGAACTGGGGGAGCAGATCGGCGTGCAACTGGCGGCCGGCGGCGCGGTTCCGGCCGACGGCGTGGTCGGCGGGACGTCATTCGCCAATGCGGGCAACGATCTGGGCACCGTACTGTCGGCGCTGGGTTATCCGGCCGGTCGCCTGCTGGGCCAGGGTCTGTCGCTGGCGGCGGGTTCGGAGGGCGATTTCGGCCTGCTGCTGCAGGCTGTGGGCACCAACAGCGCGGCAAATCTGCTGTCGTCGCCCAGCATCACGGTGCTGGACAATGAGGCGGCCGAGTTCGTGGTGGGCCAGAACGTGCCGTTCCGGACCGGCAGCTTCGCCACCGACGGCAACTCGACCAATCCGTTCACGACCATCAGCCGCGAGGACGTCGGCCTGACCCTGCGGGTCGTGCCGCGCGTGCATGAAGGCGGCGTGGTGCGGCTGGAGATCAGCCAGGAGATCTCGTCGCTGGTGCAGACCGCCGTGGTCGGCGCCGCCGACCTGATCACAAATCGCCGCAGCATCGAGACCTCGGCCCTGGCCGACGACGGCGCGACCATCGTGCTGGGCGGTCTGGTGACCGACGACCGCCAGAGCGTGAACAGCCGGGTTCCCGGGCTGGCCAGCCTGCCGCTGGTCGGGGCGGCGTTCCGCTCGCGGCGCGACACCCAGACGCGCCGCACCTTGTTCATCTTCGTGAAGCCGACGATCCTGAGCGACAGCGACGCGGCCGCGGCGGACACGCGCGAGACCTATGAGCGGCTGCGGGCGTCGGAACCCCGGCGGGTCGATCCGGCCCGGCCCGAGCCGATCGCCCGCGATCCGCGCCTGCCCGCCTTGGCCGACGACGTCTTCTGAGGCGGCTCACCGCGGCGGCGCGTCGTCGAAACGGGGGATGACCAGGTCCGGATCGACCTCAAGGTCTTGCACCGGGTGTTCGAGCCGCCGACGCTGATCGGTCAGGCGCAGCAGGGGCGCGGCGATCCGGCCCTGCGCCTCGGCCCGGCGATAGACGGCCTGTCCGCCGAGCAGGGCGGCGCCGCCCGCCACGGCGCCGGCGAAGAAGATCAGCAGGGCCGAAAAGGCGCCGTCCCACCAGCGGTCGCGACCATAGACGGCGGTCCGGACTGCGGCGGCCGGCGCCGACGGAGGACGCGCCAGGGTCGGCTCCGGCGGCGCCATCAGCACCGCGCCCCGGGCCATCAGCATCGGCATGTTGGCGCGCGGGATCAGGGCGTAGGCGCCGGGGCCGGTGCGCATCAGGGCGATGTCCTGATCCATCAGGGCGCCGCCGAAATCCTTGAGCAGGGCCTCGCCGGTCGACCAGCCGTCGGCGCGGAAGTTGACGATTCCCCGGGCGGCCGGATCGACCGTCAGATCATAGGCCAGGGCGCCGACGACGATATCCTGGGCCGCCTCCTCGACCGGCGTCTCGGTGAAGCTGAAGACATAGAACTGCAACGGCTCGGCGGCAGGCGACACCGGAGGACGGGCAGGGACGGCGACCTGCGCCGCCGCAGGGCCGGTCAGCAGGGCGAGCGCGATCAGGGGGGCGGCGAGCGGGGCGGGGCGGGGCGTCATCGAAACCTCGATACCATGATCCGCTCTTGCCGACCCATGACGACAGGACGATGAAATCGCGGCCGGGGTCGGCTAGGGTGCCGACTCGCGGGGGACGTCCGCGCGTATCAGGAGGCCGACGTGGTCCAGTTTCCCGGCGCCGCCCGCCGCGCCGCGGCCTTTCGCCGGATGCGCGACGCCCGCTCCAGCGAGGTGGCCGAAGACTATGTCGAACTGGTCGGCGACCTGATCTCCGAAACCGGGTCGGCCCGACTGACCGATCTGGCCGACTGTCTGGGGGTGGCGCCCGCCACCGCCGCCAAGGCCCTGCAGCGGCTGCAACGCGAGGGGCTGGTCGATGTACGGCCCTATCGTTCGATCACCCTGACCGAAGCGGGCGAGACGATGGCCGCCGCGTCGCGCGAGCGGCACCGGATCGTGCACGAGTTCCTGATCGCCCTGGGGGTCACCGGCGAGACGGCCGAGGCCGACGCGGAGGGGATCGAACACCACGTCAGCCCCGAGACCCTGACCCTGTTCGAGAAGATGACCGCGCGTCTGCGAAAAGACGGCTGATTATCGCGCATCCCACGGCGCGGATCCGCGTATAAGGATTCAGCCTGTGCTGAATTCCAGCCGGGCGGGGGCGCCGCATGACCGTTCCGACAGAGCCGGATCACCACCGATCGCTGCCGGAGGCGCACCGGACCATTCCCGTCTGGCAGGCGGGCGGGCTGGCGCGCCCGTGGTGGCGGCGGATGCTGGCCTTTTCCGGCCCGGGGTTTCTGGTCGCGGTCGGCTATATGGATCCCGGCAACTGGGGCACCGATCTGGCCGGCGGAAGCCAGTTCGGATACGCCCTGCTGTGGGTCATCCTGGCGTCGAACCTGATGGCCATGTTCCTGCAGGTGCTGTGCGCGCGACTGGGGCTGGTGCGGGGTCAGGATCTGGCCCAGGCGTGCCGTGACACCTATTCGAGGCCGACGTCGATCGCCCTGTGGCTGTTGTGCGAGATCGCCATCATCGCCTGCGATCTGGCGGAGCTGGTGGGGGCGGCGGTGGCGCTGAACCTGCTGTTCGGCATCCCGCTGGTCTGGGGGGTGGTGATCACGGGGTTTGACGTGCTGATCCTGTTGATGCTGGTCAACGTCGGTTTCCGCTGGCTGGAGGCGATCATCATCGCCCTGGTCACCACCATCGGGCTCTGTTTCGCCTATTCGATCTTTCTGGCCCAGCCCGACTGGGCGGCGGTTGCGGCGGGGTCCGTGATCCCGAGCCTGCCTGGCGACGGCGCCCTGCTTATCTCGCTGGGAATTCTCGGGGCGACGGTGATGCCGCACAATCTGTATCTGCACTCGTCCATCGTTCAGACGCGCGCGCATGGACGCGGGCCGTCGGACCTTAAGGCCGCCATCGGCCACAATACGTTCGACACCATCTTCGCCCTGGGCGCGGCCTTCTTCGTCAACGCCGCGATCCTGGTGCTGGCGGCGGCCGTGTTCTGGAAGTCGGGGATCGTGGTCGACGATCTGAGGCAGGCGCATGAACTGCTGAAGCCGGCCCTGGGCGGGGCGGCGGCGACGGCGTTCGCCGTGGCCCTGCTGGCGTCGGGCCAGTCGTCGACGATCACCGGGACGCTCGCCGGTCAGATCGTGATGGAGGGCTTCCTGAGGATACGCATCAAGCCGTGGATACGGCGCGCCATCACGCGCGGCATCGCCATCGTGCCCGCCTTGATGATCGTCTCGGCGACCGGCGGACGCGACACGGTGCAGTTGCTGGTGGTCAGCCAGGTGGTGCTGTCGATGCAGCTGCCGTTCGCCATCTTCCCGTTGATGATGCTGACGTCCGACAAGGCCAGGATGGGGGCGTTCGCCAACGGACGGCTGGTTCAGGTCATCGGCTATTCGATCTGTGCGGTGATCGCGGCCCTGAACGTCTATCTGTTGTGGAGCGTGATCGGGCCGATGTGGCTGGGTCTGCTGGCCGCCGTCATGGCCGGGTTCGCGGCCTGGGTGCGGTTCGGCTATCGCCGGCCAACCGCTATTTGACGAAGACGCGGTCCCGCACCGCGCCGTTGTCGAGATCGAGGGTGGCGCGCAGGCCCTGAAAGCTGTCGGCGACAAGGCGACCGTCTTCCAGCGACATCGCGACCCAGGCGTCCTGGGCCTCGCCCGCAGGGGGCGGTGCGGTCCAGCGACGGCGGCCGCTGGAATGAAGGCGCGCGATGGCGCCCCGGTCGGCTCCCGATCCGGAAAAGCCGAACAGCACCAGACGGTCGCCGTCGGGCAGGTCGATGGAGGCCGCGATGTCGCTCATGGCAGGGGAATGGGCTCGGAGAAACTGTCCTGGGGAATCAACTCCAGCAACTGGACCTGGGCTCCCCCGCCCGGCTGGTCGAAGGCGGGCGCGGCCACACCCACCTTCATCAGGGTTCCGGCGGGGACGGTGACAACGGAATAGAACTCGGCCGTATTCTGGGGCGGAAGGGCCATGGCTTCACGCACCCCCTGTCGAGAGACCGGTGGGGTCGGCGACAGCCAGGCGCCGAGCCGATAGGCCCCGCCGCCATAGGCCCGGTAGAAGATCATGGCACGGTCGGAGCGGGTCTCTTCGACCGGCCCGATCCAGGCCTCGATCAGAACCGCCGGCGGCGGAGCGAAGCTCGCGGTCACAGGGGCGGCGGCCGGCGCCGTGACGCAGGCGCCCAGCCCCATGCCGGCCAGAGCCAGAACCGCGGCCATCAGCATGACGGGGTGGATCAACCACGCGCGCCACGCAGAGAAAATCCGTCCGCTCGTCATGTTCGTCCCCCGACCCTGGAGGAGACGCTACACCGACGATGCCGGGCCGCAAGAGGCGCCGCGTTCGTCAGCCTGACGCGGACGTCGGGTCAGTCGGTCGTGACGCTGGCCGGGTCCAGCGCATAGACGCTGGAGCAGTATTCGCAGGTCACGCGGATCATGCCGTCGTCCTCGATCATCTCCGCCCGCTCGGCCTCGGAAAACGACCCCAGGACCGAGGCGATCCGGTCGCTGGAGCAGCGGCAGACGGCGGCCAGGGGCAGGGGCTGTTCCAGCCGCACGCCGTCCTCGTGGAACAGGCGGAACAGCAGGGTCTCGGGCGAGACGGTCGGGTCGATCAACTCGTCGTCGCCCAGGGTGGCGAACAGGGCGCGTGAGCGGTCCCAGACCTCGTCGGTCGCGCCGCGCGCGTCGTCGCCGGCGACCATCTGGATCATGGCCCCGCCGGCGCGCCAGGCGGAACCGGCCTCGGTCGTGATTCGCCCGACGGCCAGCCGCACCTTGGTCGGCACCTGTTCGGACTGGGCGAAATAATGTTCGGCGCACAGCGACAGGCTTTCGCCCTCGATCGGGGTGATGCCCTGGTGGCGGTCGAAATCGGGGCCCTGGTCCAGGGTCATGATGAAGACGCCCTTGCCCAGCAGCGTCTGGGCCCCCGGCCGGGCGAAGCCGGTGGAGGCGGCGGCGACCTCGTCCGCGTCGAACCGGCAATAGCCGCGCAGGTGACCGGCGGTGTCATAGTCGGCGACGACATAGCGGACCGGGCCGTCGCCCTGGGCCTGAACGATCAGCCGGCCTTCGAACTTCAGCGCCGAACCGACCAGGGCGGCCAGGGCGCAGGCCTCGCCCAGCAGGGCGGCGACGGGCTCGGGATAGTCGTGGGCCGACAGAATGGTGTCGACGGCCTGGCCCAGGCGGACCAGGCGGCCGCGTACGGGCCAGCCCTCGATCTGGAAGGCGGCGGCGAGGTCGTCGGCGGGCGGCGTCGGGGTGAGCGCGGATGATGCAGGCACGTGATCGGTCACGGCGGGTTCCTGAAGGCGGCTGACTGTCGAGAAGCAGGCAAGATAGGAAACGGCGGCCGCCTTGGTAAGGGCAGGGGATGCGGGTCGCGGCGGCGGCGGCGCATGCTATCGTCCGGAACCGGGCCGTATGCCCGTCCGTTTTTCGAATCCGATCCCGCGAAAGCCCGACCATGCCCGTCAAGCCCAAGCTGAAACCCATCGACCAGCAGGCCATCGTGATCACCGGGGCCACGTCCGGCATCGGACTGGCCACGGCGCGACGGGCCGCCAGGGCCGGGGCCTGTGTCTTCCTGATCTCGCGGGGCGAAAGCGACCTGAAGGCCCTGGTTGAGGAGTTGCAGGGCGAAGGCGCGCGCGTCGCCTATGCGGTGGCAGATGTGGCCGACCACGACGCCCTGGCCGAGGCGGCGGACAAATGCCGGCGGCTGTTCGGCGGCTTCGACACCTGGGTGAACAATGCGGGCATCTCGATCTACGGCCCGATCCGGGAGACCACGCTGGAGGATCAGCACCAGTTGTTCGAGACCAACTACTGGGGCGTCGTGAATGGATCTCTGGTCGCGGCGGAGCATTTGCGGTCGCGGCCCGACGGCGGGACCATCGTCAATGTGGGCTCGGTGCTGGGGGACGCGCCGGCGCCGGTTCAGGGCGTGTACTCGGCGTCGAAACACGCGGTGAAGGGCTTCACCAATGCCTTCCGCATGGAGTTGATGCGTGAAAACGCGCCGGTCGCCGTCAGTCTGGTCAAGCCTGCGGCGGTCGATACCCCCTATCCGAAACACGCGCGCAACCTGACCGGCTATGCCGTGCAGAACCCGCAGCCGGTCTACGCCACCGGGGTCGTCGCGGACGTCGTGCTGTGGTGCGCGACCCATTCGGTGCGCGAGATCACCGTCGGCGGGGGCGGGCGACTGGTCGCGTCTTTCTACGCCCTGCTGCCCGGTCTGGCGGAACCTCTTTTCGCGCGGTTCGCTCCTGTTGCAATGCGGGACAGGAGTTCCGCCTATCAGCCGTATGACGACGGGCTCTACGACCCGACCGACGACGGCCTCGACGAAGAGGTTCACTATCCGATGGTCCGACAGTTCAGCGCCCTGGCCGAAGTCCGCAAACACCCCGGCGTTTCCGCCGGCGCCTTGGCCCTGGTGGCGACGGCGGCCCTGGCGACCCTGCTGCTGACGCAGCGGACCGGTCCGCGCCGGTATCAGGAAATCCGTGAGCGGCTGGACCCGCGCGGCTGGATCGACGCCGAGGCCCTGCGTCACCGGTTCGACGACATCTCGCGCGGTCTGACCGAACGGGCCGAGGAGATCGGCGATCAGGTCGGTGACATGGGCGACGACGCACGCCATCAGGCCAAGAAGCTGCTGAAGCGCGGCCAGCGGGCCGTGTCCGAAAAACAGCGTCGCCGCTATGCGCGCGAGGCGCGCCGCTACGCCGAAGAAGGCGGTCGTTCCGCCCGTCGCTATGCCGACGACGCCGGTCGGTACGCCAAGGACCATGCCCGTGAAGGCGGCGCGCTTCTGGCCGTGGCGACCATTGCCGCGGCGATCGGGGCCGCGGCTCTGGAAAGCCAGCGTCCTGACAGCCGTGTGCGTAGAATTACTGGCCTCTGACCTGAGACAAAAGCCGTTGCTGCGTTAGCGAAGGTCGGCGAAAGAGGGGCATGACCGCCGCTCCGACGCTGATTTTCGACTTCGATTCGACGCTTGTGCGCATCGAAACCCTCGAAGCCCTCGCAGACATCGCCCTCGAAGGGCATGTCGATGCCGCATCGGTGCAGGCGCAGATCGCGTCCCTGACCGATCGCGCAATGGCCGGGGAGGTCGATTTCGGCGAGGCGTTGAGGGCGCGGCTGGCGATGCTGCCGCTGACCAGGTCGCACGTCCAGGCGCTGGCGGATCGAATCCTGGACGAGGGCACGCCGTCGGTGCGGCGCAATCTGCGCTTCTTCAACGAGAACGCGGACAAGATCATCATCCTGTCGGGGGGCTTTCGCGAGATCATCGCGCCGGTGGCCGAACGGCTGGGCGTCGCGCCGGACCGGGTGATCTGCAACGACCTGATTTACGACGCCGAAGGCCGGGTGACAGGCGTCGACGACGCCAATCCTCTGTCTGAAGAGAACGGCAAGCCCAAGGTGATCAAGGCCTTGGGCCTGACCGGGCCGGTCGTGATGGTCGGAGACGGCTGGAACGACGCCGAGGTCAAGCTGGGCGGAGCCGCCGACCGGTTTTACGCCTTCACCGAGATCGCACGGCGCGACAAGGTCGTGGCCGTCGCCGATGGCGAGGCGAAATCGATCGACGAACTGCTGCACGCCGAGGGCCTGGCCGGGCGCTGGTCGTATCCGCGCAGCCGCATCCGCATGCTGCTGCTGGAGAACATCCATCCCGCCGCCGTCGAGCGGCTGGAGGAGGCCGGCTATTCGGTCGAGACCGTCAAGGGCGCGCTGGACGAGGATGAGCTGATCGACAGGATCAAGGGCGTCCATGTGCTGGGCATCCGTTCCAAGACCAACGTGACGCCCGCCGTTCTCGATGCGGCCGATCGACTGCTGGCCGTCGCGGCCTTCTGCATCGGCACCAATCAGATCGATCTCGACGCCTGCGCCGCCAAGGGCGTGGCGGTGTTCAACGCCCCCTATTCGAACACCCGCAGCGTGGTCGAACTGGCCATCGGCCTGACCATCACCCTGATGCGCGACGTGGTCGACAAGTCCGCCGCCATGCATGTCGGCAAGTGGAACAAGTCCGCCGACGGATCACGCGAGCTGCGCGGCAAGACCTTGGGCATCGTCGGCTATGGCGCGATCGGATCGCAGCTGTCGGTGCTGGCCGAGGCGCTGGGGATGCGGGTCATCTTCCACGACCTGTCGGAGCGGCTGGCCCTCGGCAATGCGAAGCGGATGCGGTCGCTGGACGCCCTGCTGGGCGAGTCGGACGTGGTGTCGCTGCATGTCGACGGGCGGCGCGAGAACGCCAACCTGATCGGCGCGGCCCAGTTTCAGGCGATGAAGCCGGGGACGCTGTTCCTGAATCTGTCGCGCGGCCATGTCGTCAATATCGGAGCCCTGGCCCAGGCCATCGGGTCCGGCCGCATCGGCGGGGCGGCGCTGGACGTCTTTCCGGAAGAGCCGCGGACGAACGCCGATCCGTTCGACAGCCCGCTGATGGGCCTGAAGAACGTCATCCTGACCCCGCACATCGGCGGCTCGACCGAGGAGGCGCAGGAGGCGATCGCCGAGTTCGCGGCCGAACGGCTGCTGGGCTATCTGAATCGGGGCGATACGACCTTCTGCGTCAACCTGCCCAACGTGCAGCTGGCCGAGGTGTCGGGGGGGCATCGCATCCTGCACATCCACAGGAACCAGCCGGGCGTGATGGCCGAGCTGAATCGCGAACTGTCGACCGCCGGGCTGAACATTCTGGGGCAGCATCTGAAGACCGACGAGCAAACCGGCTATGTCATCACCGACGTGGATCGCGACTATGATCCCCAGGCCTTGCGTGTGCTGAAGAGTGTTGCCGGAACGCTTCGTTTCCGGCTGCTGCACTGAAACCTTCCGCAGCGGCATCTTGCGCCCACGAACAGGGGGCGCAGACTGTGGGCAACGGTCGCATTCAGCCGACTGACGGGAGGACACCATGAACCGCTATCTTCGCGGCGCAGCCCTGGCTGCGTTGACACTCGCCGCATCCTGCGCGCTCGCGACCGCCGCGTCGGCCCAGTCGTACGGACGTCTTGTGGTGCTGGGCGATTCGCTCAGCGACAACGGCAACCTGTATCTGGCCTCGGGCCGGACCCAGCCGCCTTCACCACCGTATTTCCAGGGCCGGTTCTCGACCGGGCCTGTGTTCACCGAACAGCTGGGCTTCCTGGCCGCCAACTTCAACGGGCCGGTCACGGGCAGCATCAACCTGGCCTATGGCGGGTCGCGCACCGACAATACCGTCGCCTTCCCGCCGGGCATGCGCCAGCAACTGAGCACCTATGTCGGGCGCGGCGGGGTGTTCGGCCCCAACGACCTGGTCAGCGTGCTGGGCGGCGCCAACAACATCTTCCAGTCGATCGGCCTGTTCGCGACCCTGCCGCCGGCGTCGCAGGCGAACCCGACCGGCTTCATCACCCCGACCCTGAACGCGGCGGTGGCGGACATGAATTTCATCGTCGGCGACATCGCTTCGCGCGGGGCCGGCACGATCCTGGTGACCAATCTGCCGCGCCTGGGCATCACGCCCCAGTTCCGGACCAGTCCGGCGGCGGCGCTGGCGGACTATGCCGGGTCGACCTTCAACAGCGGCCTGCAGGCCAGTCTGGTGGCGCTGGCGCCGACGCGGCCCAACACCAACATCATCCTGTTCGACCTGGCCAAGGTCAGCGACACCCTGGCGGCCAATCCGGCCCGGTTCGGCTTTTCCAATGTGACCGACGCCTGCTTCACCGGCGTGAGCGTCTGCGCCAATCCCGACAGCTACCTGTATTTCGACGGAGTCCATCCGACTGCGGCGGGACACCGGCTGCTGGCGACCCTGTCGGCGGATTATCTGTACTATGGCGACCGGTCGGCCGAAGCGACGTTGCAGGGCGAGACCGCGTATCGCCACCGCGAGGACGCCCTGGACGCCGCCAGCGCAAGGCTGTCGGGCCAGGAAGCCTGGGAAGCGGGAACCTCCCTGTCGGTCGGCGGCCTTTATGACGCCAGCGGCTTCGACCAGCGCGGCTTCGTGTCCCAGGCCAAGGCCGAGAGCTATGGCGCGCAGATGATGCTGGAATCCGGCACCGAGACGATGCGGTTCGGCATGGCCGGCAGCTATCGCAACGCCGAGGTCGAAGCCGGCCCGGCCAGTTTCGAGCTTCAGACGCTGGCGCTGGACCTGTACGCCGGCATTCGGTCCGGCCAGACCTTCTTCAACGTGGCGGCCGGGGTCGCCAACGAGGACTTCAACGACATCGAACGGGTCAGTTCGCTGTCGGTCCTGACCCAGACGGGATCGACCCAGGGCTTCAGCCACGGTGCGCGCGCCCAGGCCGGGCTGTGGTTCGACGCCGGCGGGATCGCGATCTCGCCGCGCGTCGCGGTCACTTACGCCAACTCCGACATCGACGGTTATGTCGAGCAGGGCGTGGCGGCGTCCTATGAGTATCGCGATCGCCAGGTGAAGGGTGTCACGGCCGAAGCGGTTCTGCGGGCCGAGGCGAACATGGGCGGCTTCGGCGTCTTCGCCGAGGGCGGCTATCGCGACAGTCTGGACGACAGCTCGGACGCGGTGCGGGTCGGGATCGCGGGAAATCCTGCTCAGGTTCTATCGCGCGACTACGACGAGCCGTTCGGCGGGTCGGTGCTCGCCGCCGCGGGCGTGAGCGGGGATCTGGGGCCCGTGACCGTCGAGATCGGCTATCGCGGCCGCTTCGGCGACAAGGCCGACAGCCACACGGGCGGGATCACCCTGACGCTGCCGCTGTAAGCGACGCGTCCCATGCGATCGAAGACGCGTCGGCCGCAAGGCCGGCGCGTTTTCGTTTGGGTTCCCCGGTGCGACGACCTGACGCGCCCGGCGCCCAAAAGTCGCCCCATGAAGTCTTAGAAGGGCGGCTCGCCTCGCTCGCGCTCCGTTACGGAATGTTGCGGCCAGGCGTATCCCAGACCGCTTTGTACAAAGCGCCGCCAGAGCTGCCGACTTCATGCGCCGACTGATTCCGACCGCCCGATCCTTTTTGACCCACTCCGGCCAGACCGCCGCCCTGATCGGCGTCGCCGTTCTGGCCATGGCCATGGCGCCGGCGGAGAGGGAGCTGGACATCGAGACGTACGAACTGCCGGAACTTCCGCCCGTCACCGCCGTCGCCGAACCCGCCGGTCCGCTGACGCGGGCGATGACCTTCGAGGAGCCCGTCCGCGGCTTCGCCATCAACTCCCGCTTCGGCATGCGCCGTCTGGGCGGAGAGCCGGGCGCGCGGATGCACAAGGGCGTCGATATCGCCGCCCCGCGCGGAACGACGGTCTATTCGGCGGCCGAGGGCGAAATCGTCCGCATCGGCCGTCAGCCTTCGGGCTATGGCAATTTCATCGAGATGCGGCATCCGAACGGCATGACCAGCATGTATGCGCACCTGAGCCGCATCGACGTCGCATCGGGCGACCGGGTCCTGGCCGGCGAGCGGATCGGCCTGGTCGGTTCGACGGGCTATTCCACCGGTCCGCACCTGCATTTCGAGGTCCGGCGCGGCGGCGCCCAGGTCAATCCCAGCCGCGTGGTGGGAGAGACCTTTCAGGTTGTCGTGGGGCCGGTCGGCAAAGGCTGAGCCCGATTACGGTTTCCCTGTAAAGCGTGCTTTGCTACCCCTTGCTCAATAACGCGTAGGGGAATGGGCATGGCGGCATTGACGCTGGAGGGCGTGAGCAAGCGCTACGGGGATTTTCAGGCCGTTCGCGACCTGAGTTTCGAGGTCCGGAAGGGCGCCATCTGCGGCTTTCTGGGACCGAACGGCGCGGGCAAGACGTCCAGCATCCGGATGATTCTGGGGCTGCAGCCGGTCAGTTCGGGGCGAATCGAGATCCTGGGTGCGTCGGACGGGCGCAAGGTGCGCGACCGGATCGGTTTCCTTCCCGAAGAGCGCGGCCTCTACAAGAAGATGACGCCCGTGGACGCGATCGCCTTCTTCGGCTCGCTGAAGGGCCTGAACGCGCGTGAAGGCAGGAAGCGCGCCCGCGAAATGCTGGAGGCCCAGGGCCTGGGCGCGTCGAAAAACAAGAAGATGAAGGAGCTGTCCAAGGGGATGGCGCAAAAGGTCCAGTTGATCGCCTCGGTCGTGCACCGGCCCGAGTTCGTGATCCTGGACGAGCCGTTCAGCGGACTGGATCCGGTCAATCAACAGGGGCTGGAGGCGGTGATCCGCGAACTGGCGGCGAATGGCGCGACGGTGCTGTTCTCGACCCATGTGATGCAGCACGCAGAGCGGTTGTGCGATCAGGTCGTGCTGATGGCCCGGGGGCGCAAGGCGTTCGACGGCACGGTGGCCGAGGCGCGGGCGACCTCGCGCCGGTTCCTGGAGCTGGAGGGCGAGATCGCCGCCGACGCCGTGGCGGCACTGCCCGGGGTGACCGGCGTGAGCGTGGTTTCCGAGCAGGATGGCGTTCGGGTGCTGAAGGGCGCGCTGGCCCCGGGCGCAGGCGGGCAGGATGCGCTGAAGGCCGCGTTCCTGACCGGGCTGGACGTGCGGCGGTTCGAGCTGAAGGAGCCGACGCTGCACGACGCCTTCATCGGCCTGACCGGCGACAATCCCGATCAGGACCAGAGCGTGGCCCGACCCGCGACCGCGCCGGAGATGGCCCAATGAACCGGATCCTTCTGATCGCCCAACGGGAGTTCCTGGCCTATGCCCGCACGGTCGGGTTCTGGCTGTCGCTGCTGGCCTTTCCGTTGTTCGCGGTCCTGGGCGGGGCGATCCCGCTGTTGATGCAGAGCGCCGACACCGTGCGCGCCGTGGTCCTGATCGAGGAGGGGCCGCAGGCGGCGGGGCTGGCGGATGCGGTCCGCAGCCGGCTGGCCGAGGACGCCCAGCGGATGGCCGACCGGGCCCGCGAGGCGGCGGCGGAGGCGGCCCGCAAGGCCGGCGCGCCGCCCGGAGCGGCCGAAAGCGCGATCGCCTCCATGGCGCGACCCAAGATGAACATCGTCGCGGCGCCGACGGACCTGACGGCGGCGACCGCCGGAGCCGAGCGCGACGCCGTGGTGCGCCGCTATCTGACCGACGAGACGCCCAAGGCCGATCGGCTGGACGCCGTGGTGTTCCTGAACCGGACCGAGGCCGGCCCCTCCGCCCTGGTCTGGACGGCGCGGGCGACCGACGACACGGTCGAGGATTTCGTCCGCGACGCCCTGAAGGACGCCAATCGCGACGCCGTGCTGACCGGGGCCGGGATCGACCGGGCGGTGGTGGACGCGACCGACGCCTTCCGCCCCGACGTCAGCCTGTTCTCGCCGACATCGGCGGGCGACGGAGAGGTTTCGTTCAAGGACCGGCTGCCGGGCATCATCGGCCTGGCCTTCAGCTTCATCCTGTGGTCGCTGATCATCACCGGGGCCTCGATCCTGCTGAACAGCGTGATGGAGGAGAAGTCGAACAAGATCCTGGAGGTCTTGCTGTCGTCGGCGTCGGCGACCGAGATCCTGACCGGCAAGGTGCTGGGCGTGGCCCTGCTGACGCTGTCGGTCATGGTCGTGTGGGGCGGGATCGGCGCCATCGGCCTGATCACGGCGGCGCCGGACATGGCCGGCGACGTGGCCGCCGTGCTGCTGGAGAACGGGCTGATCTTCTATTTCCTGGCCTATATGGTCGGGGGCTATCTGATGTACGCGGTGCTGTTCGCGGCCATCGGCGCCTTCTGCGAGACGCCGCGCGACGCCCAGACCCTGATGGGGCCGATCATGATGGTGCTGGTCATCCCCATTCTGGTCGTCCAGATGGCGCTGGTGAACCCGGATGCGGCGGTGGTGAAATTCATGTCCTGGGTGCCGTTCTTCACCCCCTTCCTGATGAGCGCGCGGGCGCCGTCGGGGCCGCCGCTGGTCGAGATCGCCGGCACGATGGCGGGGATGTTCGTAGTCGCCCTGCTGATGGTGTGGCTGGCCGGACGGGCGTTCCGCGCGGGCGCGCTGTCGGACGTGAAGCTGAGCTGGAAGAGCTTCGGCGCGGCCATCACGGGCGGGGGGCGCTGACGCGGATTGACTGACGAGGGCGCGGATGCAGTTCAGGAAAGCGTTGCGACCGCGCGTCCAGAGCGGGGAAATCACCCTGAGCGTCCGCATCTGGCAGTCGCCGCGCGTCAAGGTCGGTGGACGCTACCGGCTGGGCGGAGGCTCCGTCGAGATCGATGAGGTCCGCGAGATCGGGCTGGACGCGGTGTCTCCGGAGATGGCCCGGGAATCAGGATTCGAGGGTCTTGTCGATCTGTTCAAGACCGCCAAACATGGGGCGGGGAACCGGGTGTTCGTGGTGCGCTTCCACTACGTCCCCGGCTGAGTCTAAGGCACGAAAAGGGCCGCCCCGTGAGGAGCGGCCCTTGAAATCTGTACCTTACGTCGCGGCCTTAGGCGCGCGGGACGCGGGGCTTGGGCGGCGGCAGCAGGCCCTCGCGCTGCATGCGCTTGCGGGCCAGTTTGCGGGCGCGACGAACGGCCTCGGCTTTCTGGCGGGCGCGCTTCTCCGAGGGCTTCTCGTAGTGCACGTGGCGCTTCATTTCACGGAAGCTGCCTTCGCGTTGCATCTTCTTCTTGAGGGCTTTCAGCGCTTGATCGACGTTATTATCGCGAACGAAAATCTGTACCAGGTTGAACTCTCCTTTGGCCGCCCGCCGCGTCCTG
>JAHJOK010000002.1 GCA_018820205.1 Alphaproteobacteria bacterium | reverse complement strand
GACCTTGGCCACGACGTCGTCGATGCGGGCCTGGTCGAAGACGGCGTCGCGGTCGGGCTTGATGCGGGCGGCCGCCTCCATATAGCGCTGGCGTTCGGCCAGCAGGGCGACCAGGGCGCGGTCCAGGGCGTCGACGCCCTGGCGGACCTCGGCCATCGACTGGCATTCGGCGGGATCGACGCGGGCGTCGACGGCGACAAGGGCAGGGTGGTGCATGGCCCCGGCTTTCGCCGGGATGGGCGGACTTTTCAACCCCTAGCCGACGAAGGCGCGTTCCAGCACATAGTCGGCAGGCTCGGCGTTGGAGCCTTCCTTGAGCCCATAGGTCTCCAGCAGTTCGCCCGCTTCCTTGATCATGGCCATTGAGCCGCACAGCATGGCGCGGTCGCGGGCGGGGTCGAAGCCTTCGGGCAGGCCCAGGTCGCGGAAGAAGTCGCCCGACTTGATGCGGTCGGTGATCCGGCCGGGGGTCACGAATTCCTCGCGCGTGACCGTCGGATAATAGGTCAGCTGCGCCCTGGCCTCGTCGCCGATCAGGGGGTCGTCGTGGATCTCGCGGGTGAAGAAGTCGCGGTAAGCCAGGTCGGCGACGTTGCGCACCGTATGGATCACATAGACATGGCCGAAGCGGGAATAGGTCTCCGGATCGCGCGCCACGCTCAGCCAGGGCGCCAGACCCGTGCCCGTGCCGATCAGGAACAGCCGCTCGCCGCCGGTCAGGGCGTCCAGCACCAGGGTGCCGGTCGGCTTCTTGCCCATCAGCACCGTGTCCCCGGCCACGATCTTTTGCAGGCGCGAGGTCAGGGGGCCGTCGGCGACCTTGATCGAGAAGAACTCCAGCTCCTCGGCCCAGCAGGGGCTGGCGATGGAATAGGCGCGCAGGATCGGCTTTCCGCCGTCTTCGCCGGGCAGGCCGATCATCACGAACTCGCCCGAGCGGAATCGGAAGTCCTCCGGCCGCTTCACGCCGAAGCTGAACAGGCTGTCGGTCCAGTGGCGAACCCACAGGACCTCAAGTTCGTTGAACGGACTGGCTTTCGCAGGGGCGGGGGAGAGGGCGGCGTCGGTCATGGTGCGGCCTCTCTAGTCTGAGAACCGGTCGCAGGGAAGAAAAAGCGCTCCGGGCGGCGACCACTTTTCCTAGTGACGGCTTGCAGAAGCGTCGCTAGCGTCGCCGACCATGCGCACCCTTCTTCTCGCCTCGACCATCCTCCTCTCGGCCGGTTCAGCGGTCGCCCAGGAGACCCCCTCCAACATCCTGACGCCTGAACGGGTCTTCTCCAGCCCCAGCCTGAACGGCCCGGTGGCCAAGGGGGTCAGCCTGTCGCCCGACGGCCAGTTGGTGGCCTTCCTGCGCTCGCGCGAGGACAATGTGGACGTCCAGGACCTGTGGGCCGCGCCCACCGGCGAGGGCGAGCCCTACAAGCTGATCGACGCCCGCGCCCTGGTTCCCGACGCCGGCGAACTGTCCGAGGCCGAAAAGGCGCGGCGCGAGCGGATGCGGATCAGCGCCCGCGGCGTGGTCGAATACGCCTGGGACCAGCAGGGCCGCTACATCCTTGCGCCGCTGGAGGGCGACATCTTCCTGGCCAGCCGCGCCGACGGCAAGGTGCGCCGCCTGACCGAGACCGAGGCCGACGAGATCGACGCCAAGGTCTCGCCCAAGGGCAATTTCGTTTCCTGGGTCCGCGACCAGAACCTGGTCATCTATGATCTGGCCACGGGCAAGGAGACGCCGATCACCGACGACGGCGCCGGCCTGATCACCTGGGCCACGGCCGAGTTCATCGCCCAGGAGGAGATGGATCGCGACACCGGCTACTGGTGGAGCCCGGACGAACGCTACATCGCCCTGACCCGCGTCGACGAAAGCCCGGTAGACGTCGTGCCGCGCTTCGAGATCACCGGCGGAGGCGCCACCATGGTCGAGCAGCGCTATCCCCGCGCCGGCCGCCCCAACGCCCTGGTCGAACTCCATGTCCGCGATCTTCAGAGCGGCGCGCGGGTCAAGGTGGATCTGGGCGCGAACACCGACATCTATCTGGCGCGGGTCGACTGGTCGCATGACGGCAAGACCCTGTATGTCCAGCGTCAGTCGCGCGACCAGAAGACGCTCGACCTGCTCAGCGTCGATCCGGCCACCGGCGCATCGCGGGTCATCCTCAGCCAGAAGGCCGAGGCCTGGGTCGATCTGAACAACGATTTCCATGTCCTGCCGGACGGCCGTTTCATCTGGTCGAACGAGGACAGCGGCTGGCGGCACCTCTATCTGTACGACCGCAACGGCCGCCGCATCCGGGCGATCACGCACGGCGACTATCCGGTCAAACATCTGGACGGCGTCAACGAAAGGACCGGCGAGGTCTATTTCACCGCTTCGATGCGCGACGGCAAGGAACTGCCCATCGAACAGCAGATGTTCCGCGCCAGTCTGAACCGCACGGTCGATCCGGTGGCGGTCACCCCCGCCGGCGGCTGGTGGAATGTCTCGGTCAACGGCCCGGCGACCGCCTATGTCGGCAACTATTCCGATCCCGCCACCCCGCCCCAGTCGGCCCTTTACCGGATCGACGGCACGCGGATCCGCTGGATCGAGGAAAACCGGCTCGACGCCGATCACCCCTTCGCCCCCTATGTCTCGCGGCTGCGCACGCCCGAGTTCGGGACTATGCAGAGCCACGGCGAGACCCTGGTCTGGCGCATGACCACCCCGCCCGACTTCGATCCGTCGAAGAAGTACCCGGTGGTGATGCAGGTCTACGGCGGTCCCGGCACCGGCGCGGGCGTGCAGAAGAGCTGGCAGCCCCTGACCAACCAGCTGCTGACCGAGGCCGGCTATATCGTCTTCCGCGTGGACAACCGCGGCGAGGGCGACCGGTCCCAGGCGTTTGAGACCAGCATCTATCGCCGCCTGGGCATTCCTGCGGTCGAGGATCAGGCTTTGGCCGCCAAATGGCTGAAAACCCTGCCTTATGTTGATGGCGACCATATCGCGGTCATGGGCTGGAGCTTCGGCGGTTTCCTCAGCCTGCTGACCCTGACCGATCCGGACGCTGGACTGGCCTCGGCGCTTGCCGGCGCCGCCCCGACCGAGTGGAGCCTCTACGACACCCATTATACCGAACGCTACATGTCCACGCCCCAGGACAATCCGGACGGCTACGCCGCCACCGACGTCCTGCCGCGCCTGGATCATCTGACGGGGCGCCTGCTGATCCTGCACGGCATGGCCGACGACAATGTCATCTTCGGCAACGCCACCCGCGTGATCGACGCCCTCCAGGCCAAGAGCACGCCGTTCGAGATGATGCTCTATCCGGGCCAAAGGCACGGCGTCCGCGGCGAACCGCGGCAGCTTCAGCAATGGCGGACCTATCTCGACTTCCTGGACCGCACGATCGGCAAGAGGGCTGAGACGGCGGACTGACGGCTTAATCAGGAACGGGGCGAACATGTTGAAGACCAAGCTTTTGGCCGGCGTGTTCGCCGTCGTCCTGGCCGGCGTCGCGGCGCCGTTCGCCTCGGCGCAGACGCCGCCGCCCCCGCCGCCGCCGCCGAACGCCGACATCGCCTGGGTTCAGCGCGAGCGGACGCCCTACGGCTCCTGGGAGCAGATGGCGCGCTTCTTCCTCAGCCAGATTCGCACCTATGACGTCGAAGGCCGGTTCGGCGAGCCCGGTCCCGCGATCAACAGCCTGATCGCGATCAACCCCGATGCGCCCGAGGACGCCCGCGCCTCCGACGCCCGCCGCCTCGCCGGACAGGCCCTGCCGCTGGACGGCGTGCCCCTGGTCATCAAGGACAATGTCGAGGCGCGCGGCATGCCGACCACGGCGGGCTCCCTGGCCCTGGCCGCGAACCAGCCGGACCGCGACGCGCCGATCACGGCCCGGCTGCGCGCGGCGGGGGCGGTGCTGATCGGCAAGTCCAATCTGTCGGAATGGGCCAATATCCGCTCGTCCCACTCCATCAGCGGCTGGAGCGCCGTGGGCGGCCTGACCCGCAATCCCCACGCCCGCGACCGCAACACCTGCGGCTCATCCTCGGGCTCGGGAGCGGCGGTGGCGGCGGGCTTCGCCATCGTGGCCATCGGCACCGAGACGGACGGGTCGATCACCTGTCCGGCGGCGATGAACGGCCTGGTCGGGTTCAAGCCCACCGTCGGCCTGGTGTCGCGCACGGGGATCGTCCCCATCAGCCACAGCCAGGACACCGCCGGGCCGATGACCCGGACCGTCCGGGACGCCGCCCTGGTGCTGACCGTCATCGCCGGGACCGATCCCGCCGATCCGGCGACGGCCGAGGCCGACGCCCGCAAGACCGACTATGCGGCGGCTCTGGAGGGGGCCAGTCTCCGCGGGGTTCGCATCGGCGTCGCCCGCTTCCTGACCGGCTATTCCGACGGTACGGACGCCGTCTTCGACGCCAATCTGGAGCGGTTGCGCCAGGCAGGCGCCGTCCTCGTCGAGATCAAGGACGGACCGGACATGGACGCTGTCGGCGGCGCGGAATTCACCGTCCTGCTGACCGAGTTGAAGGCGGACTTGAACGCCTATCTCGCCACCACCGATCCGGCTCAGGTTCAGACGCGCACCCTGGCCGACGTCATCGCCTTCAACCGCGCGACCCCGCGCGAGCTGGCCCTTTTCGACCAGGACCTGTTCGAAGCCGCCGAGGCGACTGGCGGCCTGTCCGACTCCGCCTATGTGGCCGCGCGCGAGACCTCGCTGCGTCTGGCCGGGGCCGAGGGGATCGATCGACTGCTGAAGGACAATGACGTCGCCGTCCTGATCGCGCCGACGACCGGCCCGGCCTGGATGACCGACGTCGTCAACGGCGACCACTATCTGGGCTCGGCCTCGACGCTGCCGGCTGTGGCGGGCTATCCCCACCTGACCGTGCCCATGGGGCAGGTGGGCGGGCTTCCGGTGGGGCTCAGCTTCATCGGCGGCCAGTGGCAGGACGCGCGGGTGCTCGCGCTCGGCTACGCCTTTGAACAGTTGGGACCGCAGCGGGTGGCGCCGGCCTTTCCCGGCTCGTTGAACGGCACGCGCGCCGTCGCGCCTCTGCTCGCGCCCGTCCTTCAGGAACCTTGATCGGCGGTCCGCTGTTGGGCCTTCATGACAAAGCCGATCCTCCCCGAATGAGCGACCTGATCGCCAATATCGTCGGCTCGGCCGCAGCGGTCTGTTCCGTCACCAGTTTCGCACCCCAGGCGCTCAAGATCTGGAAGGAGAGGGACGCCTCCTCGGTCAGTCTGAGGACCTATTCCCTGACCGTGACCTGTTTCGCCCTGTGGGTGGTCTATGGGGTGATGACCCAGGCCTGGCCCGTCACCGTGGCCAATTCCTGCGCCCTGGTCATGGCGTCCTGGGTTCTGGTGATGAAATGGCGGTTCCGCGACGGCGATCCCGAAGCCTGACGGCCCGATTCTGCAGGTTTGATCCGGATCAAGGCGAGGCGGCGGAGGCGGCGCGAGGGTGGGGCTGAGGAGATTTCCCATGCCCCATGACGCCGTCCCCTTCGTCGCCGCCATCGTCGCGGCCTTCGTCTTCTTCATGGCCGCCCTTGGTCTGGCCAGTCTCTATTCGGGCTCTTCACCGGACAAGTGACGACAGCTTTACCCGACGTGATCTTGGCGCCCCGCGCGATGCGGGCTACGGCAGGAGCCTCAACGTCCAAGGGAGACGCCCCCAATGCCTGATCTCGCCCAAGTCACTGATCACATCCGCAACGCCGTCGGCGACAACTCCGGCCTCGGCAAGACCGTGAAGCTCGACCTCGGCGACGAGGGCAAGATCTTCATCGACGGCGCCTCCGTGCCGAACACCGTCACCAACGAAGACAAGCCCGCCGACGCCACCGTCTCGATGAAGTGGGACGACTTCATGGCCCTGTCGGAAGGCAAGCTGGACCCGATGATGGCCTTCATGCAGGGCAAGCTGAAGATCGCCGGCGACATGATGATCGCGCAGAAGCTGGCTCCGCTGCTGAAGCGCTGATGGCTTGCTGATCAATACTTGACTGCGGCGCGGCGCCCCTCGGGGGCCGCGCCGTTCTCGTCTTCAGCGTCCGTCAGAGGCGCGACCGAAAAAACGAGGAAACGACATGGATTTCAGACATTCCGACCGCGCCCTGGACTGGCACGCCCGCGTGCGCCGTTTCCTCGACGAACAGGTCATCCCGCGCGAGGCCGAATATTTCGCCCAGGTGCGCGAGAACCCGAACCGCCAGCCCCCGGTCATGGAGGCCATGAAGGCCGCCGCGCGCGAGGCGGGCCTGTGGAACATGTTCCTGCCGGGCGGCCATGACGGTGAGAACGGGGGCGCCGGCCTGACGAACCTCGAATACGCCCCCCTCGCCGAGATGATGGGCCGCCACCTGTGGACGGCCGAGGTGTTCAACTGCAACGCCCCCGACACCGGCAATATGGAGGTGCTCCATATGTACGGAAACGCGGCCCAGCAGGACCGCTGGCTGAAGCCGCTGATGGCGGGCGAGATCCGCTCCGCCTTCCTGATGACCGAGCCCGAGGTCGCCTCGTCCGACGCCACCAATATCCGGACCCGGATCGAGCGCGACGGCGACCACTATGTCATCAACGGCCGCAAATGGTGGTCGACCAATATGGCCCACCCGAACGTCGCCGTGACCATCGTCATGGGCAAGACCGACCCGGACGCCGCGACCCACGCCCAGCAGTCCCAGATCATCGTCCCCGTCGATACGCCCGGCTTCCGGGTCGAGCGGATGCTGTCGGTCTTCGGTTATGACGAAAAGCCCATCGGCCACGCCGAGGTG
>JAHJOK010000021.1 GCA_018820205.1 Alphaproteobacteria bacterium | reverse complement strand
GGCGCCGGTCGCCAGAACCCCGATCACCAGCAGGGCGCTGGCGCCCAGGGCGATCATGACGGTGCGGGGTGAAACATCGATACGGCCGATGGCGGCCATCTTGCCGGGGATGGCGGACGCGGGCTTGGGCGCGCCGCCGCGTGGCCGCCCGCCCTTCTTGGAGGCGACGCCACGCGAGGAACCCGAACTCTGTCGCCGACCGCCGCGAACTACCGCGGGCATGAGGCGTCCTCCACCATCCACCGTACCAGGTCTTCGTAGCTCATTCCGGTATGGGCGGCCTGCTCGGGAGCGAGCGAGGTCGGGGTCATGCCCGGCTGAGTGTTGACCTCCAACAGAACCAGATCGTCCTTAACATCGTCATAACGGAAGTCGCTTCTGGACACGCCTCGGCAACCCATGGCGACGTGCGCCGCCTCCGCCTGACGCAGGGCCGCCTCGAACACGGCGGGCGGCAGGAGGGCGGGCAGGACGTGGACCGAACCGCCGGGCGCATATTTGGCTTCGTAGTCATAGAAGCCCTTGGTCGGGGTGATGTCGGTCACGGTCAGGGCGCGCGGCCCGGCCGCATAGCCGATCACGGCGACGGCCAGCTCCTTGCCGGCGATATAGGGTTCGACCATCACCTGTTCGCCATAGGCCCAGCCGGGCTCGCCCACCTCGGCGACCGGCCGATTGGCCCCCTCGCTCACCAGATAAACCCCGACGGACGAGCCTTCGGCGTTCGGCTTGACCACATAGGGGGGCTCGATCACGTGGCGCGACGCCACCTCATGCCGGTCGTACAAGCCGCCGCCGGGCACCTTGACGCCCGCCGCCTTCAACACCGCCTTGGACTTATCCTTGTCCATGGCCAGGGCCGACGCGAGCACGCCTGAATGGGTATAGGGGATCCGCAGGGTCTCCAGCACCCCCTGGACGCAGCCGTCCTCGCCCCAGGCGCCGTGCAGGCAGTTCAGCACCACGTCCGGCTTGATCAAACCCGACAGGACGTTGGCCAGGTCGCGCCCGGCGTCCACCCGGCTGACGCGCACGCCCTGCCGCTCCAGCGCCTGCGCGCACTGCTCGCCGGAGGTCAGCGACACCTCCCGCTCGGCGGAAAGACCGCCCATCAGGACGGCGACATGAAGGTCTTTGAAAGCGCGGGTCATGGGCTCTCCGATTGCGGCCGAGATGTTTAACAGGCCGTCAACCCTGACGCGCCCAGCCCTGGATAAATTGGTGTTGATCCGACCAATCGGCCCATGTCGCCTCGGCCCAGCGACGGACCGCGGCCCGATGCGCCTCCGGCTCGACGGCGCCCGCCACATCCGCCACCGTCAGGATATAGGCCCGGCGCGCTGGAAGTTCGGGCAGTTCAGCCTTTCGCGCGGCGAAGGCCTGCATGGCGGAACTGGCCTCTTCGCCCGACAAGCCCTGTTCAAGTTGCACCCAAAGCCCCGCCAGATGCAGACCGACCGATTGGATCGCCCGGCGCGTGCCGTCGCCCGGGTGCTGCACGGCCCAGGCGTCGACGCTGAGACGATGGATGGGCATCAGGTCGGGATTCGAGAACTCACGGCCGATGACCTCGTTGAACGCCGCCCAGCAGGCCGGGCTGGAGGTCATATAGGCGTGGGTCGGTCCATCGACGCCCGGAAGACACGAGCCGCATCCGGGGCAGGTCTGGAACTCAGCCACCTCGGCCGATCCGCTTGATCTCCCACTCCAGCTGAACGCCGGTCTTCAACAAGACATCGGCGCGCACCGCTTCGCCCAGGCCTTCGATGTCGGCGGCGGTGGCCTCGCCGGGGTTGATCATGAAGTTGGAATGGAGGTCGCTGAACATGGCCCCTCCTCCGGTCTCCACGTGCAGCTTGCCGCGCCAGCCGGCCTCGTCGACCAGTTTCCATGACGAATGGCCGGGCGGGTTCTTGAAGGTCGAACCGCCGGTCTTTTCGCGGATCGGCTGGGTCGTCTCGCGGCGGCTGGTGATCTCGTCGATCCGGGCCTGCACAGCGGCGGGTTCGTCCGGTGTTCCGCGATAGGTCGCCTCGACCCAGATAATCTCGGCCGGCGCCAGCGAATGGCGATAGGTGTAGCCGAAGTCAGCCAAGGCGTAATCGACCCTCTCGCCAGACCGCGTCAGCCCCCAGGCCGAGACCAGAACATCCTTGGTCTCGGCGCCGTAGCAACCCGCGTTCATGGTCAGGGCGCCGCCCACGGTGCCCGGAATGCCGGCGTAGAACTCCAGCCCCGCCAGCCCCGCCTTGGCGCTGGCCTTGGCCACCATGGAGTCCAGCGCCCCGGCGCCGGCCGTGATCATGTCGCCGTCCGTCGTCACCTGCGCCCAGGGCCGCCCCCCCAGACGGATCACCACGCCCTCGACGCCGCCGTCGCGGACGATGACGTTCGATCCGACGCCCAGCACGGTCACGGGGACGGACGGGTCCAGCGCCTTCAGGAAGTCAGCCAGATCTTCGGCGTCCGCCGGAATGAACAGGGCCTCAGCCGCGCCGCCGACGCGGAACCAAGTGTAGGGGCCGAGCGGTTCGTCCCGCAGAAGCTTGCCGCGAACGGGGGGAAGGGTGATCTCGGTCATGCGGCTT
>JAHJOK010000020.1 GCA_018820205.1 Alphaproteobacteria bacterium | reverse complement strand
GATCTCGAGGTCGGAGATCTCGTCCTCCAGCTTTTCGAGCCGCTGGACCGAGGCATTGTCGGTCTCCTTCTTCAGGGCCTCGCGCTCGATCTTGAGCTGGACCAGGCGGCGGTCGATCTCGTCCAGGGCTTCGGGCTTGGAATCGACGGCCATGCGGACGCGGCTGCCGGCCTCGTCGATCAGGTCGATGGCCTTGTCGGGCAGGAAGCGGTCGGTGATGTAGCGGTTCGACAGGGTGGCGGCGGCGACGATGGCGCTGTCGGAGATGCGGACGCCGTGGTGGACCTCGTACTTCTCCTTCAGGCCGCGCAGGATGGAGATGGTGTCCTCGACGGTCGGTTCGGAGACGAACACCGGCTGGAAGCGGCGGGCGAGGGCGGCGTCCTTCTCGACGTGTTTCCTGTACTCATCCAGCGTGGTGGCGCCGACGCAGTGCAGTTCGCCGCGCGCCAGGGCGGGCTTCAACAGGTTGGAGGCATCCATGGCGCCGTCGCCCTTTCCGGCGCCGACCAGGGTGTGCATCTCGTCGATGAAGAGGATGATCTGGCCTTCGGCGGCGGTGACCTCGCCCAGCACGGCCTTCAGCCGCTCCTCGAACTCGCCGCGGTATTTCGCGCCGGCGATCAGTGAGCCCATGTCGAGCGCCATCACCGTCTTGTCCTTGAGGCTCTCGGGCACGTCGCCGTTGACGATGCGGAGCGCCAGACCCTCGACGATGGCGGTCTTGCCGACGCCGGGTTCGCCGATCAGGACAGGGTTGTTCTTGGTGCGGCGGGCCAGGACCTGGATGGTGCGGCGGATCTCCTCGTCGCGGCCGATGACGGGATCGATCTTCTGATCCCGCGCCGCCTGGGTCAGGTCGCGGGCGTAGCGTTTCAGGGCGTCATAGCCGTCCTCGGCGGCGGCGCTGTCGGCCGTCTTGCCCTTGCGCACATCGACGACGGCGGCGTCCAGCTTGTCGGCGGTGACCCCGGCGGATTTCAGCGCGTCGCCGGCGGGTCCGCCCTCGCGCGCGATGGCGGCCAGGATCCTTTCGGTGGTGACGAAGGCGTCGCCGGCCTTTTTCGCCGCCTCCTCGGCATTGGCGAAGACCCGGGCGGTGGCGCCGTCGAGATACAGCTGGCTTGTCGCGCTCTCGACCTGCGGGCGTTTCTTCAGCAGGGCCTCGGCGGCGTCGGCGGCCTTCGCCGCGTCGCCCCCGGCGGCGGTGATCAGGTTGCGGGCCAGGCCGTCGCGCTCCTCCAGCAGCACCTTCAGCAGGTGCTCGGGGGCGAACTGCTGGTGCTTCCTGGCCAGGGCCAGTGACTGGGCGGACTGGACGGCCTGTTTGGCGCGGTCGGAATAGAGATCGAGATTCAAGGCGTATCCCCGTTTGAACAGCGGACGTGATGTCTGGCCTGTCGCGCCAGGCGCTACGTGAGGCGACCGACGCGTCCTCTGAAGCAAGCAACGCGCCGTTTGGTCGTCGCTGATCTGGGCGTGGCGAGGGGGCCGCACAAGAGGCCGGGGAACGGACCCCCGCGCCCATGCGCTGTTTCCCATGAGCCACAGGGAGAAACGGCATGACCGCCAAAAAGACCGAAGCTGAAAAAGAAGCGGGCAAACAGGCCCGCAAGGCCACCAGCAACCTCAAGAAGGCCGTCGCGGCCAAGGCCGAAAACGAGCCGTGGCGCGGGCCTGAGCATCGCAGCGGCAATCCGGGCCCGGCCGAAACGCCCAACACCACGATCGCGCCCTCCGGCGCCCTGAACGCCGAGGGCATGCGCGCCTCGATCAGCCGGTCCACCGGCGATCGCTGACCCGCCGGCGAAACAGGGGCGGGCGAGACCCGACTATCGCCTCGGATCCAGCAGCACGCCCGACACCGTCGCCGCCAGCATCCGCGCCGCGAACGGCAGCCGCGCCAGCTTGCCCAGAACGTGGTCGCGGACCCACGGCAGGGCCTGCCCGTCCGCCTGATAGAAGGGGGTGAAGCCCATCGACAGGGCTTGATACAGCCGCACGTGCCAGCGGCGGATGCGGGCGTAGGCGGCCAAGGCCTCGTCCAGCTCGGGATGGGTCTCCAGCGCATCGGCCAGGGTCAGGGCGTCCAGCAGGCCCATGTTCACCCCCTGACCCAGCTGGGGGCTGGTCGAATGGGCCGCGTCGCCGACGACGGCGAGACGGTCGGCGACCGGCAGCGGCAGGGTGTGGTGGCCGTAGCGGGCCAGGGTCAGGGCCTCGACGTCGGGGATGGTTTCCAGCAGGCCCGCGACCTCGGGCCACAGGGTCCGCACCTCGGCCTTCCAGCGCTCCATCCCGGCGCGCAGCCAGTCTTCGTGATCGGCGGGCTTCAGGCTCCAGAAGAAGGTGGCCAGCCGGTCGGGACTGTCGGGGCGGGCGCCGACGGGCAGGACGCCGATCATGCGCGAGGCGCCGCGATAGACCTGTTCCAGCGCCGTTGAATCGAACGGATCGCCGGGCCAGGGGACGGTGGCCCAGACGGCGCCCCACGCCAGTTCATGACGACGACCGCCCTGTTTCGCCAGCAGCTCGCGGGCGATGAGCGAGCGGGCGCCGGTCGCATCGACGACCAGATCGAAGGCGGGGCCGGCGACCCCTTTCGCATCGGTCAGCCGGCCGTCGGCGGCGGAGGCGACCTCGTGATCGGTGACGAACTCGACCCCCGCGTCCAGACAGGCGTCGTGCAGCACATGGAAGATGGCGGCGCGGTGGACGCCCAGGGCATTGACGCCGTCGGGCCGGCGCGATGCGAGGTCGGCGTATCTGACGTCCAGCACGATCCGGCGACGACGGGCCTCGCGCCCGAACAGATGGTTCAGCGGCTGGCCGAGGGCGGCGACCGTGTCGGTCAGCCCCAGGCGATCCAGCACATACAGGCCGGTCGGCTGCAGCATGAAGCCCGCGCCGATCGGTCGCGGCCGGTCGAACCGTTCGTGGATCATCACCCGGCGGCCCTGGCGCGCCAGCATCAGGGCAAGGGCGAGGCCCGTGGGGCCGGCCCCGGCGATGGCGACGGTCGCGGGACCGCTCACGGTCAGGCCGGGACCAGCTCAATCAGGTCGAGGTTGGATTCGACCTGCGGCCAGGGGATCACCAGTCGCCAGCGCGCCGACCCGATCCGCTCCAGGACCGCGACGATGTCCCGGTCGGGGCGCTGACCATAGGAGTTCGCCGGCGGTTCGGCGGCCAGGGCCATCGAGCCCAGCATCACCATCTGACGATCGTTCTCAGGAAACAGCAGGCCGGACGGGCGCTGGGAGCCGGTCAGTTTGGAGAATTTCAGGCCTCGGGGCGTCGCCTCGATGCGACAGTCGAACCAGCCGTAGACGACATAGCCCAGCCCCGCCTCGCCGCCCTGGGAGCCCAGTTTGACGGTGCGGCAGCGATAGTCTCCGGGGGGAGGCGCGACGCCGCGCTGGGCCGCGCCGGGCTCGATCAGGGCGCCGAGGGACGACAGGTCGCCCGATCCCGTCTGACGTCGCGCCTGCTCCAGGGCCAGCCGCCAGGCCGCGTCGCGTCGCGAATAGCGGTCGCGATCCGATGCGGTGATGATGCTGCGCCAGTCGCGCAACACGGGCCCGTCCGGTCCCGAAGGCGGGGGAGGCGGCGCAGGCGGCGGCGGCGTCGAGGCGCAGGCGGCCAGAACCAGGGTCGCGGCGAGGGCTGTGATACGCATTCAGGCAGGGGGCCCTACCAGTCCCGATGCGTCAAGGCGTTTGGCGGACGCCTGGGTCTCAGACGATCATCACCGTGCCGAGCAGCAGCTTGGCTCCCCGTCGCCCGAGGATGATGTTGGTGGCCGACTGCAGCTGGGCCGCCAGACGGTCGATGTTGGGCACGCCGCCGGGCAGCAGGGTGTTGGCCTCGCGCTGGCACAGGATGTTGAACACCGCCCGCATGCGCGGCTGCGACTGCTGGGCGCGCAGGCGCAGATCCGGATCGGCGACGTCGACACCGGTCTCGACCGTCATCACGCCCCGACGCCCGTCGGGCCTGATCGTGGTCGCGGTGACGGTGGGGTAGCGGATATAGGTGTCGGTCGACGCCGCCTTGCCTCCGCCCGACGCCAGGACGGGCGTGGCGGCGAGGGCGAGCGGAGCGGCGAGAAGGGCGCGACGGTGCATGGGTGAACCCTGCACCGGCAGCGCTTAAGGTCCGGTTACGCGCCGGATCAGACCCTAGAGAAAGCTGTAGGGGTCCACGTCCACGGTCAGTCGCACCGAGCCGGGGACCTTCACCCGGGCCAGCCAGGCGCGGAGGAAGCCCTGGAGGTCAACGTCGCGGTCGGCCCGGACCAGAAGCCGTTTTCGCCGCCGCCCCCGGATCAGGCCCAGGGGCGCATCGGCGGGCCCATAGACCTCCAGCCGTTCCGCATTGGGAATGGCCGTCGCCAGATCGTTGGCGACCTTTTCCACGGCCATGGCGTCGATGCCCGACAGGATGATCGCAGCCAACCGACCGTGCGGGGGCAGGGAGGCGGCCTCGCGCTCGGCCATCTCGGCCTCGACGAAGGCGTCGCGGTCACCGGCCGCCAGCGCCATCAGCACCGGATGTTCCGGCGTCCAGGTCTGCAGGATGGCCCGGCCGGGCTTGTCCGCTCGCCCGGCCCGGCCGGTCGCCTGGGTCAGAAGCTGGAAGGTGCGCTCGGCCGCCCTCAGGTCGCCGCCGCGCAGGCCCAGGTCCGCATCGACCACCCCGACCAGGGTCAGGCGGGGAAAATTGTGACCCTTGGCGGCGGCCTGGGTGGCGACCAGGATGTCGATCTCGCCGTCCGTCATCGACTGGATCAGGGCGCGGGCGGATTTCGCGTCGGGCGCGGTGTCGGAGCTGAATACGGCGGTGCGAGCCTCGGGGAACAGCTGGCGGACCTCTTCCTCGACCCGTTCGACGCCGGGGCCGACCGAGACCAGACTGTCCTCGGCCCCGCAGGATGGACACAGACGCGGCCGGGCCATGGAAAAGCCGGTCAGGTGACAGACCAGCCGGCCGGTATAGCGATGCTCGACCAGCCAGCTGTCGGTGTCCGGCGACGTCATCCGGTGCCCGCAGGCGCGGCACAGGACGACAGGCGCATAGCCGCGCCGGTTCAGGAACAGCAATGTCTGTTCGCCCGCCGCGAAGGTGTCGCCGATCGCCTCGCGCAGAGGCTGGGACAGCCAGGTCTGGGGGTCGGGCGGACAGGGGCGCAGATCCAGAAGCTGGATGTCGGGCAGGACCGCCGCCCCGTGACGGCTGGACAGTTTCAACCAGCCGTAGCGGCCCTGATGCGCGTTCCACAGCGTCTCGAGCGACGGCGTGGCCGATGCCAGGACCACGACAGCGCCCTCGATCCGCGCCCGCGCGACGGCCAGATCGCGGCCGTGATAGACGAGGCCGTCCTCCTGTTTGAACGAGCCGTCGTGCTCCTCGTCCACGACGACCAGCTTCAGGTTCGGGAAGGGCAGGAACAGGGCCGAACGGGCGCCGACGACGATATTGCAGCGGCCCGCGACCACGGCCTCCCAGACCATCCGCCGACGCGGCGGGGCGACGCCGGAATGCCATTCGGCCGGAGCGGCGCCGAAGCGGGTGGTGATCCGCTCGATCAGGGCCTGGGTCAGGGCGATCTCGGGCAGCAGGATCAGGATCTGGGCCGACGGGTCCGCCCTCAGGGTCCGGGCGACGGCCTCCAGATAGGCCTCGGTCTTGCCCGACCCGGTGACCCCGTCCAGCAGAAAGGCCTTGAACCCTCCCGCACCCGTGGCGTCCGACAGGGCGTCCGCCGCCGCCGCCTGATCCGCGTTCAGGGTCGCCGGGGCATGGGCCGGATCGGGCGGATCGAAAGCCGCGACCGCCTCGATCTCGATGATTTCGAGCACGCCTTCGTCGATCAGTCCCTTGATGACGCCGGACGAGACCCCGGCGGCGCGGGCCAGGTCGGGACCGGGCAGGGCGCGGTCGCCCAGCGCCTCCAGCACCGACGCGCGCGCCGCCGTGGGCCGGGCGGGCGATCGGTCGCCGACCCGGCGCACCCGTCGCTCGGGCCGGGGCCGGGGCGCGCGCAGGCCTTTGAGCGCCGTCGCCGCCATCTCGCCGGGCGGGCTCAGCGTCCAGCGCGCGGCCCATTCGACGAAATCGACTGTTCCCGCCGGAAGGCGCGGATCGTCCAGCAGCGCCTCGACAGGTTTCAGCCGCCGGTTCGATCCGGTGGTCTCGCGCACCTCGGCCACGATGCCCCGCATCAGACGCGGACCCAGAGGCACGGCGACCTGATCGCCGCGCGCGAGGTCCATGCCCTCGCCGACCTCGTAGTCGAAGGCCTCGTGCACCGGCAGGGGGATCAGGACCGAGGCGACTTTCACCGCGCGGGCCATTCGGCTAGAAGCCGTGCCATGAAACTGTTCCTCGACACCGCCGACGTTTCCGTCATCCGCGAGATGCTGCCCACCGGGATGGTGGACGGCGTCACCACCAATCCCTCGCTGATCGCCAAATCCGGTCGCAACATCACCGAGGTCATCGCCGAAATCTGCGCCCTGGTCGAGGGGCCGATCTCGGCCGAGGCCGTGGCCACCGATTTCGAGACCATGGTCAAGGAAGGCGACAAGCTGGCCGCCATCGCGCCGAACGTGGTCGTCAAACTGCCCCTGACCTGGGACGGGCTGCGGGCGGCGCGGGCGTTCGCCGACAAGGGGATACAGACCAACGTCACACTGTGTTTTTCGGCGTCGCAGGCGCTGCTGGCGGCCAAGGCGGGGGCCACCTTCGTCTCGCCTTTCGTCGGTCGGCTGGACGACCACGGCGCGGTCGGGACCGAACTGCTGGAAGAGATCCGGGCGCTTTACGACATCCACGGGTTCGAGACCGAGATTCTGGCCGCCTCGCTGCGCCATCCGGCCCACGTCTCGGCCGCCGCCCTGGCCGGTTCGGACGCCGCGACGCTTCCTGCCGACACATTCAAGGCCCTGATCAAGCACCCGTTAACCGACAAGGGGCTTGATGCCTTCCTGGCGGACTGGGGCAAGACCGGCCAGTCGATTCTGTAAACCACGACCCGGCGGTTCCGGGCAGGAGCGCGTCGTGACGTCCAAGGATCAGACCGCAGACCTGTTCGCAGATCCGGACCTGCACTGGCCGGACATTCGCGCCTGGCTGCAGGCCAACCCCCAGATTCTGGCCGACGACCGCTCCCTGCTGGAGGAAATCGGGCTGAAGCCGCATGGCCGCAACGTCGTCGAGTTCGGCCGCGCCGCCCTGACCCGGCTGGAAGAGGCCGCCGAGCGCGAGGCGGACGCCCGCAAGCGCATCGAGTCCGTCGCCCGCGCCAATTTCGCCGCCCAGACCCAGACCCATGTCGCGGCTCTCGATCTGATGGAGGCCCGCAGCCATTCCGACCTGTCGCGCCGACTGGATGCGGTGGCGCAGGGGCGGTTCGGGCTGGCGGGCGCCGCCATCGCCATAGAGAAGCCGGGCGGCGTGCCGTTCGGCTGGCGCGGGCTGGAGGTCGGCGGGGTCGACGCCCTGCTGGGCGACCACGGCCTGACCTGGCTGGGGCCGATGTTCGAGGGGCTGGCCCTGTTCGGACCGACGACGGAACAGGCCCGATCGGTGGCCCTGATCCGCATGGCGCCGCATCTGGGCGGCGAACGGGCGGAAGAGGCGCGCCACGCCCTGTGCGCCTTCGCCTCGTCCGAGCCGGAGGGCTTCGCGGCCGGAATGGGATGCGAACTGGTGGCCTTCATCGCCCGGGTGGTCGAACGCACGGCCGAGCGCTGGCCGGTGCTGACGTAAGGAGGCCCAGCTGACCGCCGCCGAAGCCCTGTCCGCCTGGCTGGAGCATCTGGCGCACGAGCGTCGGCTGTCGCCGCGCACGCTGGAAGCCTATGGCCATGTCGGGCGGCTGTATCTGGCGTTTCTGGAGCGCCACCGGGGCGAGCCGCAGGGTCTGGCCGATCTGGGGACCGTCAGCGCGGCGGAGTTGCGCGCGCATCTGGCCGAGCGGCGGTCGGGAGACAGTTCGGGCAAGACCGGGCCCCTGAACGCCCGGTCGCTGAGCCAGACCCTGTCGGCGATCCGCACCTTTCACGTCTTTCTGGACCGGCGCTGCGATACGCCCGCACCCCTGCTGGCGCTGGTTCGCGGGCCGAGGGTGAAACCGTCCCTGCCGCGTCCCGTCAGCGCCGATCAGGCCAGGGGGATGATCGCCGAGCCCGGCCTGGATCCCGATGTCGAGCCGTGGGAGGCGATGCGCGATGCCGCCGTGCTGTCGCTGCTGTACGGCTGCGGCCTGCGGATTTCCGAGGCCCTGTCCCTGACCCGCGCGGACGCGCCCCTGCCGAACACGCTGCGGATCACCGGCAAGGGCGACAAGACCCGGATGGTCCCGGTGCTGCCCCAGGTCCGCGCAGCGGTGGAGGCCGCCATCGCCGCCCAGCCGTTTCCGCTTTCGCCCGATGACGCCTTGTTCCGGGCCCGTCGCGGCGGACCGCTCAGTCCGCGTCATGTCCAGGCCACGGTGCAGAGGCTGCGGGGGCGGCTGGGCCTGCCCGCGAGCGCCACGCCGCATGCCCTGAGGCACAGTTTCGCCACCCATTTGCTGGGGGCCGGGGCCGACCTGCGTTCGATCCAGGAACTTCTGGGCCACGCCAGCCTGTCGACCACCCAGAAATACACCGCCGTCGACGCCGCCCGCCTGCTGGGCGCCTATGCGGCGGCGCATCCGAGGGCGTGAGCGCGGCGCGGGCGCATCCGCCTTGTCTTCGCCGCCCTTTTCCGCCATAAGCCGCCGCTTCCGACGCAACTGAACCTGCGTCTCCACCATCACGACCCCTGTTTCGACGGGACGAGGATGGCGAGAACCCTCTGCCGACGTGATCGTCGCCAGAGGTCATTTCGCTATGGGGATCGGTTCGGGCTTCGGCGTTCACGGCCCGAGGGGCTAACGAGGTACTGAATTGTTCGAGGCTCTGAACGAGCGGCTGACAGGGGTTTTCGACCGGATCACCGGTCGTGGCGCCCTGTCCGAGAAGGACGTCTCCGAGGCGATGCGCGAGGTGCGCGTGGCCCTGCTGGAGGCCGACGTCGCCCTGCCGGTCGTCAAGGACTTCATCGCCTTCGCCACGGAAAAGGCGACGGGCGAGGAGGTCATCCGCTCGGTCCGCCCCGCCGATCAGGTGGTCAAGATCGTCTATGACGGCCTGGTCGAGATGCTGGGCGGCGAAGAGCCGACGCCGATCAACCTGAACGCGGCGCCGCCCGCCGTCGTGCTGATGGCCGGCCTGCAGGGATCGGGCAAGACCACCAGCTCGGCCAAGCTGGCGCTGCGGCTGACCAAATTCGATCGCAAGAAGGTCATGCTTGCATCCCTCGATACGCGCCGTCCGGCCGCGATGGAACAGCTGGCCCAGCTGGGCAAACAGATCGAGGTCGCGACACTGCCGATCGTGGCGGGCGAGAGCGCGGTGCAGATCACCAAGCGCGCGCTCACGTCCGCGAAACTTCAGGGCTTCGACGTTCTGATCCTGGACACCGCCGGCCGCATCACCCTGGACGAAGGGCTGATGAACGAGGTGGCCGAGGTCGCCGATATCTCGAAACCCGTCGAGACCCTGCTGGTCGCCGACAGTCTGACCGGTCAGGACGCCGTGCGCACGGCCAGGGCCTTCCACGACCGTCTGCCGCTGACCGGTCTGGTTCTGACCCGCGCCGACGGCGACGGGCGCGGCGGGGCGATGCTGTCGATGCGGGCCGTCACCGGCCTGCCGATCAAATATATCGGCGCGGGCGAGAAGGTCGATGCGCTGGAGGTGTTCGACGCCCGCCGCGTCGCCGGCCGCATCCTGGGCCAGGGCGATATCGTCGCCCTGGTCGAGAAGGCCAGCACGGAACTGGACCAGTCCAAGGCCGAGGCCATGGCCCGCAAGCTGGCCAAGGGCCAGTTCGACCTGAACGATCTGGCGGCCCAGCTGCAGCAGATGAAGAAGATGGGCGGTCTTCAGGGCATCATGGGCATGCTGCCCGGCGTGGCCAAGATGAAGAACCAGATGGCCGAAAGCGGCGTCGACGACCGGATGATCCTGCGTCAGGAAGCCATCATATCGTCGATGACCAAGGCCGAGCGCAAGAAGCCCGACCTGTTGAACGCAAGCCGCAGGAAACGCATCGCGGCCGGGTCGGGCGTCGAGGTCCAGGACATCAACCGGCTGCTGAAGCAGCACCGGCAGATGGCCGACATGGTCAAGTCCATGTCCAAGGGCGGCCCGCGCAAGATGCAGCAGATGGCGGCCATGCTGGGCGGTCTCGGCGGTGGCGGCCCCGGTATGGGCGGCGGTCCCGACATGAAACGGCTCCAGGCCATGGGCGGCGGCAAGATGCCGGAACCCAGCGCCGACGAAATGAAAGCCCTCCAGGACCGGCTTGCCGGCCTGGGCGGCGGACAGCTTCCGGGGGGGCTTTCGGGCCTGCCCGGCCTACCCACCAAGAAATAATCCGAACCTGAAGAAAGAGACTGAAAATGCTGAAGATTCGTCTGGCCCGTGGCGGCACCAAGAAGCGCCCCTACTACTATATCGTCGTCGCTGACTCGCACTCGCCGCGTGACGGCAAATTCCTGGAGCGCGTCGGCACCTACAACCCGATGCTGCCGAAGGACGGCGAGAAGCCCCGCGTGACCCTGAAGCAGGAGCGTATCTCGGAATGGCTGGGCAAGGGCGCCCAGCCGACCGACCGCGTCGCCCGCTTCCTGTCGCAGGACGAGGCCCTGGCCGGCAAGGTCAAGTGGACGCAAGGCAACAACCCGAACAAGGGCGCCCCGGGCAAGAAGGCCCAGGAACGCTCGGCCGAGCGCGCCCAGCGTGAAGCCGACCGCGCCGAGGCCGAAGCCGCCGCCAAGGTCGAGGCCGCCGAGGCCGCTGCCCGCGCCAAGGAAGAAGCCGCCGCCGCCGCCGAAGCCGCCAAGAACGCGCCGCCGGCTGAAGAGGCCCCCGCCGAAGAGGCCGCTGCTCCGGAAGCCGCCGCTGAAGAGGCTCCGGCCGAGGCCGCTGTTGAGGAAGCTCCGGCTGCTGAAGAGGCTCCGGCCGCCGAAGCGACTGAAGAAGAAAAGACCGAGGCCTAAGGGTCTCTATCTTCCGCTCATCCCCGCGAAAGCGGGGGCCCGGTGCTTTGGGCGATCGGCGTCTGTCGTTGGCGACGCCGTTGATCCCACGCAAAGTGCGTCACGAAAGAACTGGGTCCCCGCCTTCGCGGGGATGAGCGGATACTCCTGATGGCCCCGACCGAAACCACCCCCAAACTCATCCTCGTCGGCCACGTCGCCGGCGGGTTCGGGGTCAAGGGCGAGGTGCGGATCACGGCCTATACCGCCGACCCCCTGGCCCTGACCGCCTATGGGCCGCTGCTGCGGGCGGACGGGACGCCCGGCCTGACGCTGACCCAGAGCCGGGCGACCAAGGACGGCGTCGTCGGCCGAAGCCCCCAGATCGCCACCAAGGAAGAGGCCGACGCCCTTCGCAACCTGAAACTCTATGTGCCGCGCGACCGGTTTCCCGAACCGGACGAGGACGAGTTCTATCTCGCCGACCTGATCGGGGTGGAGGCGCGCGATCCCGAGGGCGTCGTGCTTGGCACGGTCAGGGCGGTGCAGAATTTCGGGGCCGACGACATGCTGGAGATCACGCCGGTGGCCGGCGGCCAGACCTGGTTTCTGCCGTTCACGAAGGCCGCGACGCCGGAACTGCACCTGTCGGACGGGTGGCTGCTCGCCGTCCGCCCGCAGGAGGTCGGCGAGCAGGAGGCGGACTGATCGTCGCGGCCCTCGCGAGCGTCAGCTGTTGTCTTCGACAGGGGCGTCCGGCCCGTTCTTCTTGATCGAATCGATGGCGTTCTGGGCCGTGGCCTTGGACGAATAACCCTCGGTCGAGAACATGATCTCGGAGTTGTATTTGAAGCGGACACGGAACTCGCCCGCCTTGTCCTTGTAGATTTCGAACTTGTGGGCCATGCGGCGCGCTCCGTTTTGCGATGCCCGATAAGGCCAAGCTGAACCTCCCGCGGCAACCCCTCAAATGTCGGATGGCGCACACAGGGGCGTGAGACGGCTTGCGGACGAGACCCTGCGTCCCGACATGGCGATCAATCGCAACCGACACGGTGTCCTATGACCGACCTCTCCGCCTTTCCGATCACGCGCCAGTATCCGGCGGCCCATCCCGACCGGCTGCAGCTGTATTCCCTGCCGACGCCCAACGGGGTGAAGGCCTCGATCATGCTGGAGGAGATCGGCATCCCCTACGAGGTCCATCTGGTGGACATCATGAAAAACGAGACCTGGACGCCCGACTATCTGTCGCTGAACCCCAACGGCAAGATCCCCGCCATACTGGATCCCGACGGTCCGGGTGGGAAACCGCTTGCCCTGTGGGAATCGGGCGCGATCCTGACCTATCTGGCCGACAAGACCGGCAAGCTGATGCCGACCGATCCGGCCGCCCGCTACGAGACCCTGCAATGGGTGTTCTGGCAGATGGCGGCCGTTGGTCCGATGTTCGGACAGCTGGGCTTCTTCCACAAATTCGCGGGTCGCGCATACGAGGACAAGCGGCCGCGCGACCGTTACGCCGCCGAGAGCAAACGCCTGCTCGGCGTGCTGGAGGCCCGGCTGAGCGACCGGGACTTCATCATGGGCGAGGACTTCACCATCGCCGACGTCAGTCTGATCGGCTGGGTCAAGAATCTGATCGACTTCTATGAGGCCGGCGACCTGGTCGACTATGGATCGCTGACGGCCGTGCCGGCCTGGGTCGCGCGCTGCATCGCCCGCCCGGCGGTGGCGCGGGGACTGACCATTCCGGCGCGGCCCTAGGCGTCTTCGTCGCCGGCCAAGACGGCTTCAGCCTTCCTCGTCCCCGGCCAGCCCCATCATGTGGAAGCCGGCATCGACGTGGATGACCTCGCCGGTGGTCGAGAAGCCGAGGTCGGAGCACAGCCACAGAGCGGCGCCGGCGACGCCCTCCATCGAGGTGTCCTCCTTCATCGCCGACATGGCGCGCCCTTGCGCGATCATGCCCCGGCCGCCGGAAATTCCCGCCAGTGAAAGCGTGCGCATGGCCCCGGCCGAGATGGCGTTGACGCGGATGCCGCGCGGACCCAGGTCTCGAGCGATGTAGCGGGTGGCCGCCTCCAGCGCCGCCTTGGCCACGCCCATGGTGTTGTAGTTCGGGATGGCGCGCTCCGACCCCAGATAGGTCATCGTGATCATTGATCCGCCGTTCGGCATGATCTTGGACGCGCGCCGGGCGACGTCGACGAAGCTGAAACAGCTGATGTTCATGGCCAACAGGAAGCTGTCACGGCTGGTGTTGTCGATGAAGGACCCCTTCAGCTCGTCCTTGTTGGCGAAGGCGACGGAGTGGACGACGAAATCGATCGTGCCGAACTCTTTCTCCAGCTGTTCGAAGGCCGCGTCCATCGAGGCGTCGTCGGTGACGTCGGCCTGAATCAGCAGTCTGGCGCCGACGCTTTCGGCCAGCGGACGCACGCGGCGCTCCAGCCCCTCGCCCATATAGGTGAAGGCCAGTTCGGCGCCCTGGGCGGCCAGCTGCGAGGCGATGCCCCAGGCGATGGAGTTGGCGTTCGCCACCCCCATGACCAGACCCTTCTTGCCCTTCATCAGCGCGCCCGCGGGCATGTTCCAGCTGCTCTCACCGGCCATGGTCGTCTCCTCGTTTCCCGGCGGATCAGCCGAGTTGCTCTTGTTTCGGAGGGTTAGCAGGGGCCGCCGCGCCCTGCAAAGCCGGTTCGTCCCGGCCGCCCAGCCGTTCGATCAGCGCCATCAGGGGCGTCGACGTCACCCCGTGCACGACGATCGAGACCAGGACGATGAAGCCGGTAATGGCCCACAGCCGTTCGGAATCGCCGAACGTGCCGTGGTTGATCCCGTAGGCCAGATAATAGACTGACCCCAGCCCCCGGATGCCCAGGTAGGCCAGCATGATCCGGTCGCGCTTCCTCAATGGCGAACCGATCAGCGACAGATAGCCGACCACCGGCCGCACGATGAACAGGATGGCCAGGCCGATCAGGGCGTCGGCCCAGGTCAGGGCGTCCAGCAGGCCGTTGGCCAGGGCGCCGCCGAACAGCACCAGCAGCAGCATCATCAGCAGCCGTTCGATCTGCTCGGCGAAATCATGCATTTCCTCGTGGAAGTCGTCGTCGCGCTCGGACGCACGGATGGTAAGGGCGCAGACGAACACGGCCAGAAATCCGTAGCCGTGAACCAGTTCGGTCAAGGCATAGGCGATGAAGGTGGCCCCGATTGCGACCAGTCCGTCGGCATGGCGACTGATGCCCCGGTCGTGGGCGCGAAAGATCAGCCAGCCCATGGCCTTGCCGACGATCCAGCCCATGGCCCCGCCCGCCGCCAGCTTCCAAACGACATCGACCGCGAACCACGGGCCGAGGTCGTTCAGGGCCAGGCCGGCCGCGCCGCTGAGGGAGACGAGAATGGCCAGGTTCACGAAGGGAAAGGCCAGGGCGTCGTTCAGGCCAGCCTCGGCCGTCAGGTTGAACCGGACCTCGTTCTCTTCGCCCGAGCGCGGCGGACCGGTCTGAACGTCGGACGCCAGCACCGGGTCCGTCGGGGCCATGGCCGCGCCCAGCAGCAATGACATCGCCAGGCTGAACCCCAGCCCGGTCAGGCCCAGCACCGCCGTGGCCGCGATGGTCAGGGGCATGGCGATGGCCAGCAGCCGCCAGGTCGCGCCCCAGGCCCTGAGGCCCAACGGCCGGTCCAGCTTCAGCCCGGCCCCCATCAGGGCGATGATGACCACCAGTTCGGTCAGACGCTCGGCCAGGGTGTCATAGGTGCGCGGGTCGGGATTGAACGACAGTATGCCCAGGCTGAACACGCCCCAGCCCAGGGCGACGCAGAGCATGGCCAGCGACAGCGGCAGCTGCTTCAGCCCCTTGGGCGCCCACGACACCAGCAGCACCACGGCGCCGAGGCCCAGCAGGAAGAGGATATAGGGCGAGATTTCCAGGCGTTGGCGCTCCAGTCAGGGGATCGGAACGCGCCGGGGCCGGATTGGTCCCCTTGCGCCCATCGTGGCGTCCTCAGACCTTCGAGAAGATCACCGTCCCGTTGGTGCCGCCGAAGCCGAAGCTGTTGGACATGACCGTGGTCATCTCGCCGTCATGCCGTTCTCGCAGGATCGGCATGCCCTCGAACTCGGGATCGAGATTTTCGATGTGGGCGCTTTCCGCCGCGAAGCCGTTGTTCAGCATCAGCAGGGAATAGATCGCCTCCTGCGCGCCCGCCGCGCCCAGCGAGTGGCCGGTCAGCGACTTGGTCGAGGAGATCATCGGCATGTCGGCGCCGAAGACATTGCGGATGGCCCCCATCTCCTTGGAATCGCCCACGGGCGTAGAGGTGCCGTGGGGGTTCAGATAGTCGATCTTGCGGCCGCCGGCCTGATCCAGGGCGATCTTCATGCAGCGTTCGGCGCCCTCGCCCGAAGGCGCGACCATGTCGTAGCCGTCCGAGTTGGCGCCGTAGCCAACCACCTCGCCATAGATTTTCGCGCCGCGCGCCACCGCGCGTTCGTATTCCTCCAGCACCACGATCCCGGCCCCGCCGGCGATGACGAAGCCGTCGCGCGCGGCGTCATAGGCGCGACTTGCGACCGAGGGGGTGTCGTTGAAGTTCGAGGACATGGCGCCCATCGCGTCGAACATGTTCGACATGGACCAGTCGATGTCCTCGCAGCCGCCGGCGAAGACCACGTCCTGCTTGCCCCACTGGATCTGTTCGGCCCCGGCGCCGATGCAGTGGACGCTGGTCGCGCAGGCCGAGGAGATCGAATAGTTGATGCCGCGCATCTCGAACCAGGTCGACAGGACCGCCGAGGGGCCGCTGGCCATGGCCTTGGGCACGGCGAAGGGGCCGATGCGCTTGGGCGCGCCCTTTTCGATCGTGGTCTGGGCCGCCTGCAGGATGACCTGGGTCGAGGGGCCGCCCTCGCCGACGATAAGCCCGATGCGATCGTCCTTGATCTCGTCCGGCGTCATGCCGGAATCCTTCAGGGCTTCCTCGAAGGCGATGTGGCCCCAGGCCGTGCCGTTGGCCAGGAAACGCGCCGCGCGACGATCGACCAGCGGGGCCCAGTCCTCGGCCGTCACGCCCAGCGACGGCGGGGCCCAGACCTGGGAGCGGAAGCCATGCTTGATGTGATCGGGGGCCGAGACCACGCCCGATTTCGCATTGCGCAGTGAGGCCGTGACCTCTTCCCGGCCCGTGCCGATGGAGGAGACGATACCCAGACCCGTGACGACGACACGCCGCATAGAGTTTCCTTCTCTTCTGATCTTCTGTCCGCGTTGACCGCGGTTATTGTGTGGTGGTCAGCCGCCCGAGGGCTTTTCGCCCGCCTGGAACAGACCGACCCGCATGTCCGTGGCCGTATAGATAGGCACGCCGTCGGCTTCCATCACCCCATCGGCGATGCCCATGACGAGACGACGGTTGATGACCCGTTTCAGGGTGATCTTGTAGGTGACCTTCTTGATCTCCGGCTGGACCTGACCGGTGAATTTGACCTCGCCGACGCCCAAGGCGCGGCCGCGACCGGCGCCGCCGATCCAGCCCAGGTAGAAGCCGACCAGCTGCCACATGGCGTCCAGCCCCAGACAGCCGGGCATGACGGGGTCGCCGATGAAGTGGCACTGGAAGAACCAGAGCGAGGGGTCGATATCCAGCTCGGCCTCGACATAGCCCTTGCCGTGCTCGCCGCCGTCGCCGTTGATCCGGGTGATCCGGTCGAACATCAGCATCGGCGGGGCCGGCAGCTGGGCGTTGCCCGGACCGAACAGCTCGCCCCGGCCCGAGGCCAGCAGGGCGGCGTGGTCGAAGGACGATGGATATTGCGATTGGCTCAAGGGCGCGAACTCCGGCGATCGTCTAGGGGCCCGACGCGCCTGCGCGCGGCTTCAGCCCCTGTGTTGCGCCGGGGTTACACGACGGGGCCGGACCGTCAACTGCGTTGCGTCTGATCGTCAGGGGTCGGGGCCACGGACGTGAACCTCTGGCCCAGGGCGTAGCATTCGCAGGCGACGCGCTCGAGGACGTCGCGGTCGACGACGGTGACGCGGCCGCGCGAATAGGTGATGGCCCCCAGACGCTGCAGTTCCTGGGCCACCTCGTTGACCGTCGTGCGCTGCGATCCCAGCATGCTGGCCAGATATTCCTGGGTCAGGTGCAGGGTGTCGCTTGCGACCCGGTCGTAGGACCGCAACAGCCATTTGGCGAACCGCTGGTCGGCGCGGTGCAGGGCGTTGCAGGCCGCAGACTGCTCCAGTTCGTTCTGAATCGTGGCGCCGTACTGGGCGACGGTCTCTCGCAGGGCCGGCCGTTGTTCCATCAGGCTCCGGAACCGGCCGGCCTCAACCCGTCGGGCCACCCCGGCCGCCTGGCAGGTCAGGCGGGAATAGGTGTGGGCGGGGGCGAAGGCGGCCGTCGGACTGGTCACGCCCTCGCAGCCGACCATATAGGCCTCGACCGTGCGGCCATCCTCCATCACCGCAACGGCCGAAACGATGCCGCTCTCGATGAAATACAGATGGGTGACCAGATCGCCCGCGTCGAAGAAGTCGTGGCCGAGCGCAAAGGCGAACGGCGAAGACGCCGCAAGCACGGCCTTCCGATCCTCGAA
Source organism: Alphaproteobacteria bacterium (assembly GCA_018820205.1). Lineage (GTDB taxonomy): Bacteria > Pseudomonadota > Alphaproteobacteria > Caulobacterales > Caulobacteraceae > Brevundimonas. The sequence continues at coordinate 115,962 of JAHJOK010000020.1, read as the reverse complement.
ACTCAGATTGTCGATCAAATGGTTGCGAAGCGGAGCCGGTGGCATCTTCGCCGTATGGGGGAAGGCGAGAGGCCCCGTCCGTCGAAATCCGACGTTTACGGAGTGAGGCGCTGGCCCGTCGGTCAGCTTAACAGAGTTGCGACCGCAAAGGCGATCAATCGGAGCGGGGCGCCGCGATTCCCGTGGTTCGCATGACCAGGCGGTCGCTGGCGAAAATTTCGACGCCGACACAGGTCGCATGATCCGCCAGGCCGCGCGAGGCGAGCGCGATCGCGGCCGTGTCGTCGTCGCAGTCGACAAGGTCCAGCGCGGGTGACGCGCCCGATCCGTTCAGGAAAACAAATTGATAGATCGCCACGCCAGCCTCCCCTTCTCCGGGAAAGGCTAGAACGGCGATCGGCGATGGTCTGTCGGGTGTCAGACAATTGACGGTCACGAATTCGGGTCGCCTCAGCGGGATCGAGGCTCGGGCGCTTCGCCAGCGGGCCGCGAGGCGTCGCACAGAAGCCGGGTCTGGGTTCCGAACACCGACCCCTGAGCCACCCAGCCGCGCAGCTTTCTGGCCCGCAACTCGCACCAGCCGTCGTTGCAGTCGTCCAGGGCGATCACCGACCGGGCGGAAAACCGGGCCTTCACGTCCGAGTCTTCCGAGCGATGGGAATGGACGGGAACCTCGTCCAGCGAGGCGTTGAAGGCGCCGCGGCGGCCCGAGACCACGCTGCGGTGGACCCAGGCGACGGAGCCTTCCGGGTCGCAGACCTTGCGCCATTCGCGGGTCTCGGCGATCACCTGGACCGGCAGACCGGCCGCGCGGTATTCCCACAGGATGCGATAATCGAGGCCCGGCCCCTGGCGCGCGCGCACCTGCGAAGACTTCAGGGTCAGCCAGCGCGGCACCTCCAGCCCCGTCGGCGTCGGCCGGCCGTCCGGCATGGTGGCGCCGGCGCTCGAGACGACGCCCAGGCCGACTAGGACCAGGACAACGCCGATCCGGCGCGTCAGGCTTTGGCGGCTTGGCTGAGACTTGCTAGACACCGGCGTCGACCCGTTCCGCTCGGACGCACGTCCGCGCCCGTGAAAACCCAAGGCTCCTATGTCCAACCCCAGGCTTAAGGTCGTCTTAACCAGAAGACTGCCCGACGCGGTCGAAACCCGTATGCGCGAGCTGTTCGACGCCGAGCTGAACCTGAAGGACGTTCCGTTCGACCGGGCGGCGCTGGAGGCGGCGGTGCAACGCGCCGACGTTCTGGTCCCCACCATCACCGATGTGATCGACGCCGGCCTGATCGCCGGGGCCGGCGACCAGCTGAAGATGATCGCCAATTTCGGGGCCGGGGTGGATCACATCGACATCGACGCCGCCGTCGCTCGTCAGATCATCGTCACCAATACGCCCGGCGTCCTGACCGAGGACACCGCCGACATGGCCATGAGCCTGATCCTGGCCGTCAGCCGCAGAATCGTCGAAGGCGCCCAGGTGATCGCCGAGGGAAAATTCGAGGGCTGGACCCCGACCTGGATGTGCGGACGCAAGCTGTGGGGCAAACGGCTGGGCATCGTCGGCATGGGCCGGATCGGTCAGGCTCTCGCCCGCCGCGCCCGCGCCTTCGGGATGCAGGTCCACTATCACAACAGAAAGGCCGTCAGCCCCCGTATCGAGGAAGAACTGGGCGCCACCTATTGGGACGATCTGGACCAGATGCTGGCGCGGATGGACGTCATCAGCCTGAACTGCCCGGCCACCAAAGACACCCATCACCTGTTGTCGTCGCGGCGACTGGGGCTGCTTCAACCCCACGCCATCCTGATCAACACGGCGCGTGGCGAACTGATCGACGAGGCGGCGCTTTCGGACGCCGTGGCCCGGCGCGCGCTGGCGGGGGTCGGCCTGGATGTCTACGAGAACGAGCCCGCCATCCATCCCGGCCTGATCGGCCATGCCAATGTGGTGCTGCTCCCGCATCTGGGGTCGGCGACGCTGGAGGCGCGACAGGACATGGGGGACCGGGTGATCGCCAACATCATGACCCATCAGAACGGCCACCGCCCTCCGGACCGGGTCATCCCGGCGATGCTGTAGCGGCCGAAACGCAAAAGGGGCGACCCGCAGGCCGCCCCTCGTCGTTGCGAAATGCGCGGCCGATCAGGCGCGGCGCTTCACCAGTCCCAGCAGGAACAGCAGGATCACGGCGCCGAGGGTGGCGACGATGGTCGAACCGATCCAGCCGCCCCAGGCGAAGCCCAGCGCATTGGCGATGAAGCCGCCGATCACGGCGCCGACGATGCCGACGATCAGGTTCGTCAGCAGGCCGTGGTTACGGCCCATGATCTTCTCGGCGAGAAAGCCGGCGATGATGCCGACGATGATCCAGAACAGAATATTCATTGAGGTGTCCTTCCAAAGCAGAGGCCGGGATAATGCTCTGGAACGGCCTAGGTTGCGTCGAGGCTGAGAATGGCCAGACCGAACCGCGTTCGCCGTCGCTCGCCCGTCACGAGAAGTCGGCACGGTCGTTGCGACGTCCCAGGCGAGCCGTGCCGTTTCGGCACAGCCCGCAGCACAAGGGGACTGGGCAATGGCCACCGATATCGATCTTCATCTGGGCAGGCGTCTGCGCCGCCGTCGTCGCCTGCTGGGCCTGACCCAGCAGCAGCTGGCCGTTCAGGTCGGCATCCGCTTTCAGCAGATCCAGAAATACGAATGCGGCGCCAACCGCATCTCGGCGGCGCGCCTGTGGCAGCTGTCCGAGGCGCTGGAAACGCCGATCAGCTATTTCTACGACGGTCTGGCCGAGGCCATCGAACGCAAGGAGACCGCCAACGCCAATGGCGGGGAGATGTTTTCCAGGAAGGAAACTCTCGACCTGATCCAGGCCTATTACCAGCTGGGCGAGCGTCCGCGCCGCCGTCTTCTGGACCTGGCGAAATCGCTTCACACGGAAGGCGAAGTTTCGCCTTCCTGATTTCAAGGGCGCTAACGCCCGGCTCGCGGATCCTCGCTGCTTGAGCGCATTCTTAGGGGCGCTACCGCTCGCGACGCGGTCGCGCGCTGCTTGAGCGCGTTTCGTGACGGGTCGTTGATGACGCGAGGGGGCGGCGTCTGTATGCCCTCCGCTCATGACCGAGTTTGAATCCTTCGCCGTGGAGCTGGCCGCCGAGGCCGCCAAGGTGACCCTGCAGTTCTTCAGAGGCGACTACGCCGAAGAGAACAAGGCCGGGCCCGGCGCCTTCGATCCGGTCACCCAGGCGGACAAGGAGGCGGAAGCCGCCATCCGGCGACTGATCGCCAGCCGGTATCCCGACCACGGGGTTATCGGCGAGGAGTATGGAGAAGACCGGCCGGACGCAGAACACGTCTGGATCCTGGACCCCATCGACGGGACGCGCGCCTTCATCGCCGGCCTGCCGTTGTGGACGACCCTGATTGCACTCTCGGTCGGTGGACGATCCACCGTCGGCGCCATCGCCCAGCCGTACATCGGCGAACTGTTCCTGGGCGGGCCTTCGGGCGCCGCGCTGATGAGCCGGGGCGACACCCGCACGATCCGGGTGCGGGCATGCGAACGGTTGACCGACGCGGTCATAGCCACGACTGCCCCCGAAATCTTCACCGCCCCCGAACTGGGGGCCTGGACCCAGGTGATGGCGGCCGCGCGGCTGGCCCGCTACGGCTGCGACGCCTACGCCTACGCCATGCTGGCCATGGGACGGATCGACATGGTGGCCGAGACGGGCCTGAAGGTCTGGGACTGGTCGGCCCTGATCCCGGTGGTCGAGGCGGCGGGGGGCGAGGTCACCGACTGGCGCGGCGGCCCGGTGACCGGAGACGGACGCATCATCGCGGTCGGCGATCCCCGGGTCCGGGAACAGGCCCTGGTGGCGTTCCGGCGTGGGACCAACTAGCCGCCAACCGCCGTTTAGAACGGCAGCAGGTTCCTCTGACGGCTGTAGGCCATGGTGCCGACGTTGGCGCCCAGGCGCAGGCCGACGCCGGTGCGCACCGGGGCCAGGACGATGCCGTCCGCGCGCTGGTAGTTCACGCCCACGCCGCCGATCAGATAGGCGGTGCCCTCCACCCCCGGATAGCGGCGATAGATGGCGTCGGGCGCATACAGGCCATAGACCAGGGTGAAGACCCGGCTGGCGTTGCCGCCGACGTCCCAGCCGATCGAGGTGCCCTGCCAGAACACCTCCTGCGACGCGGAGTGATCCTTCATGTGCAGGGCGCCGCGGCCATAGCGCAGGCCGATCACGGCGGCGCCGGCGGCCTCTTCCCCCGCGATATAGGCGGTGGGGCGGTCGCCCTGGTCGGCGAAGATCCGTTCGATCGCCGCGCCCATGGCCTCGGCCGCGATGCCCAGTTCGCGCGACCCGGCGGCGACCAGTTCGTCGGCGGTATAGGCCTGGGCGTCGGCGTCCGAAGCGATCGGATAGTTCGGCTCGGTCGGCTGGCGCGGGCCGGTCGCGCAGGCGGACAGCCCGGCAGTCGCGGCGGCGGCGAGACCGGTCTGGATCAGGTGGCGGCGGTGCATGGCGAAAGTCCCCGTAGCTGGTCGCCGGCGGCGCGGGCGAGATCAATAGCGTCACCGGGTTTTGCGGCAGCCTTGGGGCGTTGCGGTTAACCGATCCTTACCGGGGATCAGCCGCGGAGCGTCGCGCCCAGCTTTTGCGCCGCCGACACGACCTTGACCGACAGGGCCTCGATTTCGGCCTCTGTCAGGGTCGCCTCGCGCGGCTGCACGACCACCTCGAGCGCCACCGATTTCGACCCTTCCGGCACGCCCGCGCCACGATAGACGTCGAACACCCGCACCTCGGCGATCAGGGCCTTGTCGGCCCCCTGCACGGCCCGGACCAGGTCGCCGGTGGGCCGATCGTCCGGCGTCACGAAGGCGAAGTCGCGGGTCAGGGGCATCAGGTTGGGCAGGTCGGCGACCCCGCGCGCCTTGGTCGCCCCGGCCTTGGCGCGCGGTTCCGGCACGGCGTCCAGTACGATCTCGAAGGCCAGCATCGGCCCGTCGGCGTCGAGCGCTTTCAGCACGCGCGGGTGGACGGCGCCGAACTCGGCGATGACGGTCTTGGGGCCCAGTTGCAGCCGGGCCGAACGGCCGGGATGCCACCATTCGCGGTTGGCCCCTTGCGCCAGTTGCAGCGAGGCGACCGGCGCGCCGATGGCGTCCAGCACGTTCATCAGGTCGGCCTTCAGCGCGAACAGGGCGTCCTCGCCCGGACCGCCCCAGTGGCGCGGCGCGCGATCGCTGACCAGGCCTGCGATCACCGTGCGCTGATCGCCCGGCTGGTCGCCCAGATAGATCGGGCCGATCTCGAACAGGGCCACGTCCGCGTGGCCGCGCGCGGCGTTCCTCGCCGCCGCCTGGATCAGGTTCGGCAGGACGGAGGGGCGCATGCAGTCCAGGTCCGATGCGATCGGATTGTCGACCACCAGTCGATCGTCGCCGCCCCCGAACAGGCTCGCGATGTCGCGGCGGGTGAACGACCAGGTGACGGCCTCGGCATAGCCCAGTGCCGCCAATGCCCGGCGGGCGATCCGCACGCGGGTCTGGCGCGGGCTGAGCACGCCTTTCGAAGGCGATCCCTGATCCGGTAGCGGCGCGTCGGGCAGATGCTGGAAGCCCTGGATGCGGGCGACCTCCTCGACCAGATCCGCCTTGCCGTCGACGTCGCGACGCCACGACGGCGGGGTCACCGTCCAGGGCTCGACCTGTCCCGCACCGCCGGCCGTGATCTGAAAGCCCAGCTGACCCAGGATGGTCCCGATCCGGTCGTCCGGCAGGTCCATGCCCGACAGTCGCTTCACATAGGCGGGGTCGAAGGCGATCGGCGCCGGACTGGCCGGGTGTTCGCCCGCCAACATGATCTCGGACGGCTCGCCGCCGCACAGGTCCAGGATCAGCCGGGTGGCCAGTTCGATCCCCGGCACGACCGAGGCCGGATCGACGCCGCGCGCGAACCGGTACTGGGCGTCGGAGTTGATGGTCAGGGTGCGGCCGGTCTGGGCCGTGACGATGGGATCGAACCAGGCGGATTCGAGGAAGACATCGGTGGTCGCCTCGTCGCAACCGGTCGAGTCCCCGCCCATCACGCCGCCCAGGCCGATGGGGCGCTCACCGCCCGCGTCGGCGATGACGCACATCGTGGGATCGACGGTGTAGGTCTTGCCGTCCAGGGCGATCAGATGCTCGTGCTCGCCGGTTTCGGCCGAGACCTGACCGGCCCGAACCACAATCTCGTCGCCCACCAGTTTGGCCAGATCGTAGACGTGCAGAGGCCGCGCGCGATCATAGGCGATCAGGTTGGTCACATCGACCAGCCGGTTGATCGAGCGCAGGCCGATGGCGGTCAGCCGCCGTTGCAGCCACTCGGGCGATGGGCCGTTCTTGACCCCCCGGATCACACGCCCGGCGAACACCGGGCACATTTCGGGGGCCTCCAGCCGCACCGAGATCGGCGACGGGAAGCCGCCGCGCACGACGGCAATGTCGAAATGCTTCAGCGAGCCCACGCCCGCCGCCGACAGGTCGCGCGCGATCCCGGCGACGCCCAGCCAGTCTGGCCGGTTCGGCGTCACCTCGAAATCGATGACAGGTTCGGCGCCGAACAGTCGGGCCACCGGCGTTCCGACCGGGATTTCCGGCGGCAGTTCCTGAATCCCGTCCGCCTCGTCGGCCAGTTGCAGCTCGGCCGCCGAACACAGCATGCCGTTGGACACCACGCCGCGCACCGGCTTCTCGACCAGGGTCACGCCCAGCCCAGGCACATAGGCGCCGATGGGGGCGTAGATCGTCGTCAGGCCGGCGCGTGCGTTCGGGGCGCCGCAGACGATCTCCTTCATCCCGTCGACGGTCTCGACCTGACAGACCTGCAGCCGGTCGGCGTTGGGGTGCTGAACCGCCTCCACGATCCGGGCGACCGTGAACGGGGCCAGGGCCGCGGCCGGATCGGCGACATGTTCGACCTCCAGCCCGGCCATCGTCATGGCATCGGCGATTTCGGTGATCGAGGCCGGGGTGTCGAGGTGGTCCTTCAACCAGGACAGGGTGAATTTCATGCCGCGCCGCCGGCCTTGTCCGGATCCAGATCGAGGATGGTCTGAAGGAATTCCTCGGGCCCGGTGAAGCCGATGCCGAAGAACTCGCAGCGTTCGAAGACGCAGTGGCGCATGCCGATGGCGCCGACGACCCGCGTCGGCGAGCCCTGCCTCAGGATCAGACTGGCGATATCGCCGTCGGTAAAGCCGAAGTTGACGCTGTCGAACGTGTTGCCCTCGATCGACAGCAGCACGGCCGGTCCCTGGAACCGGCAGTTGACGAACCGACGGCCGTCGATGGACGTCTGACCCTTGCGCAGCAGGGCGACGAACATCTCGGTCAGGGTGATGTCGACGTTCTCGAACGTTTCGGCGGTCAGGTCGCCGGGGGGACGATAGGGCATTGTCATGGGATCAGTCCGCGTCGCGAAAATCAGGAAGGGATGTCAGCTCAGGCCCGAGGCCGGATTGGGCGCGGCGAATGCCGAGAACCCGTAGTGGGCCAGCCAGCGCACATCGGCCTCGAACATGGGACGCAGGTCGGGCACGCCGTATTTCAGCATCGCCATCCGGTCCACGCCCATGCCGAAGGCGAACCCCTGCCATTCGTCCGGGTCGATACCGCACGACCGCAGGACGTTGGGATGCACCATCCCGCAGCCCAGGATTTCCAGCCAGTCGGCGCCCTCGTTCAAGACCAGCTTTCCGCCCGAACGATCGCAGCGGATGTCCATTTCCGCCGACGGCTCGGTGAAGGGGAAATGGTGCGGCCGGAACCGGGCGTCGACGCCGTCCAGCTCGAAGAACCGCGCAACGAAGGTTTCCAGCGTCGTTTTCAGATGGCCCATGTGGATGTCCCGGCCGATCACCAGACCCTCGATCTGGTGAAACATGGGGGTGTGAGTGGCGTCGGAGTCTTTGCGAAAGGTGCGCCCCGGCGCGACGATGCGGATCGGCGGTTCCTGCGACATCATCGTCCGGACCTGAACCGGCGAGGTGTGGGTGCGCAGCACCTTCTTCTCGCCCGTCGCGGGATCGGCCTTCAGGAAGAAGGTGTCGTGGGTCTCGCGCGCCGGATGCTTGGGCGGAAAGTTCAGCGCGGTGAAATTGTGGAAATCGTCCTCGATGTCCGGTCCTTCGGCGACGGCGAACCCCATTTCGGCGAACAGGGCGATCATCTCGTCCATCACCTGCATGGTCGGATGGACCCCGCCCTTGCGACGCGGGCGCGACGGCAGGGTCAGGTCGACATGCTCGGACAGCAGGCGGGCCTCCAGTTCGGCGGCCTCCAGCTCGGCCTTCTTCGCGGCGATGGCCGCCGTGACCCGGTCGCGCAGGCCGTTGATCATCGGTCCCTGTTCGCGGCGTTCGTCGGGGCTCATCGCGCCCATGCCCTTCAACAGGCCGGAGACGGTCCCGGTCTTGCCGAGCGCGGAGACGCGCACCGCTTCGACCTCGGCTACGGTGGTCGCGGCGCCGATGGCGTTGATGAGGTCGAGTTCAAGGGCGGCGAGGTCGGTCATTGCGGATCGTCTAGCGGCTGGGGGAGAAAGCAAAAAGCCCCCCGGCGCGAACCGGGGGGCTTTTGATCGTCCGGCGAACCGGAAAAGCCTTACTTCAGCGCGTCGCGCACCTTGGCGGCGATGTCGGCGAAGCCCGTGCCTTCCATGGCGATCGCGGCCAGGACCTTGCGGTCCAGCTCGATCCCGGCCTTCGACAGGCCGTGCATGAACTGCGAGTAGGTGAAGCCTTCCTGACGGGCGGCGGCGTTGATGCGCTGGATCCACAGGGCGCGGAAATTGCGCTTGTTGATGCGGCGGTCGCGATAGGCGTATTGCCCGGCGCGGTCCACGGCGGCCTTGGCCGTGCGGATGGTATTCTTGCGGCGGCCGGAAAAGCCCTTGGCCTGTTCCAGAACCTTCTTGTGGCGGGCGTGCGATACGACGCCCCTTTTGACGCGAGCCATGATTATCTTCCTTCGGAAGGGTCCCTGTCGTTCGCGCCGCGGGCGCTCACTGCTTGAGGGAATCCTGATTTCAAATTCGTGCGAACGATGCGGTGAGAAGCCTGGGTCTGGATGCCGACGCTTACGCGTAGGGCATGTAGGACTTGATCTTCTTGGCGTCGGCGTCGGCCATGACCGAGGTGCCGCGGTTCTGGCGGATGTATTTGGAGTTGTGGCTGATCAAGCGGTGACGCTTGCCCGCAACGCCGGCCTTGACCTTGCCTGTCGCGGTGAATTTGAAGCGCTTCTTGGCGCCCGACTTCGTCTTGAGCTTCGGCATTTTCAGTTCCTTTTTGGGGCTACCGCCCTTCGGGCTACTTGAGCCCTAGGTTTGGAAGCACTGGTTCAAAGACCGCCCAGGCATGCCTGTTCGCCCGGCGGTCCGTACGCGAAGGCGCGGCTAGTAGGGGAACCGGCGCGCAAACGCAAGCGGAGTCTGGCCTCGAGCCCCTATCTCGGCGGATTGTTCGCCTCGAGGAACTCGACCGTTTCCGACAGCATCTGCTGGCGGGTGGCGGCGTTCGACAGGAAGTGATCCTCGCCGTCCAGGGCGACCAGTCGGGCGCGTCCGCTCATGGCCTGGGCCATCAACTCGCTCTGGGCGAAGGGCACCACGGTGTCGTTGCGGCCATGGATCAGCAGGATCGGTCCCTGCACCGCTCCGGCCTGACGCGCAGGCGACAGGGCGTCCAGGCTGGTGTCGCTGACGCCGCTGGCCCCCATGAAGCGGCTCCAGTAGCGGATGGCCGGGTTGGCGTCGCCGCGTGCGCCCTGGCGCTGTTCTTCCTGAAGCATGGCCCGCAGGTCCGAGACCCCGGCCACGGACACGGCGCAGCGATAGGTTCCGGGCTCCAGCGCCATGCCGGCCAGGGCGACATAGCCGCCATAGCTGGCCCCGACGACGCAGACGCGGTCGGGATCGACGGTGCCGCGCTCGGCTAGAAAGCGGACGCCGTCGGAGACGTCGCTCTGCATCTTCTTGCCCCATTCGCCATAGCCGGCCTCGAGCAGACCCGAGCCGAGGCCCGAGGTGCCGCGGAACTGGGGCTGGAACACAGCATAGCCGCGGGACGCCAGGGCCTGGGCCCAATAGTCGAACCCGGCCGTGTCGCGCGCGGCCGGCCCGCCGTGGGGAAGGGCGATCAGGGGCAGGTCGCTGGCCTCGCGGCCCGGCGGCAGGGTCAGATAGCCAAACAGGTCCAGCCCGTCGGCGGCCTTGTAGTTGACGATCCGGACCTCCGCGACGTTCTCGCCGGAGATGGCGGGATAGGCCTTGCCGATCAGGGACACCCGCTGGGCGGCGGCGTCATACATGAAATAGGAGCCCGGCTCGCCCGACCCCTCCATGTAGAACACCACGACGTTGTAGTCGTCGCTGTAGGACGACAGGAACAGCTGGCGGCCGGGCAGGGAGGTCTTCAGCAGCTCCCAGGCCTGGGCCAGGGCCGGTTCGAAGAATTCATAGTCCTGATAGGTGGCCATGAAACCGACGCCGACCACGGCGCCCTCGGCGTCCTTGTAGATGCGGTTGGGGTTGGGGCCCAGATCGGTGCGCCCCTGTTCGGAGCCGTCCGCCAGCGAGACCTCGATCAGGCGCCATTTTCCGTCGACTTCCTCGCCGATGGCGACGGTGTCCAGTGTACGTCCAAAGCCGTACAGGCCCGGCTCGTCCAGCAGGGCGCTGACGTTGTGGATGTCGCGCCAGCCGCCGCCGCTGCGCGACGACACCCGCCAGCGGCCGTTTTCCGAGTTGTAGGCCAGTCGCGCCGGAACGGATCCGTCCCGCCCGACCAGAAAGCCCCGCGTGTCGCTGTCGCCCTGGGCGTGACGACGCCCGCGGCCGGTGTCCACGTCGATGCGGTACAGATCGAAGGTGTAGAGGCCCGGGCTTTCCGTCACGGCCTCGGCGAACAGCACCGGCTTGCCGCCATAGACGCCTGCCCGCCAGTTGAAGATGGCGTTGAACGAGCGTTGATCGGACGAGTTCAGGGCGCGCACGACCCGCTGGGTGCGGACGTTGACGATGTCCAGAACCTGAACCTCGGCGCGCGAGGCAAAGAAGGCGACCTTCTCGGTCGAGGCCGAAACGATGACGATGTGATCGGGGGATATCCACGAGACGCCGCGCACGCGCCTGTCCGACGTGTCGACCACCACCAACGGCTCGCCGGTGCGGGCGCGGGCCACGACCTGGGATGTGTCGCCTTCGTGACGGACATAGACCAGGCTGGCCCCGTCGGGCGAGATGTCCACGCTCTCGATCGCGGGCAGGGCGCCATAGGCGCTCAGAGGCGGGACAGCCGGGGCCTGCGCCCGCGACGGCGTCGCCGCCCCGATCGAGACCGCCAGCAGGGCGCACATCACGATGAACAGACGATCGACCATGGCGCAGCCCGTGCCTATGCAACCCTTACGGATCCGGAGCCGCATCCTAAACACGCATTCCGCCGGGACCCAAATCCCTGTCGTCAGCCCGCCGCCGACTGGCTGCGCCTCAGCGCGCGGCCGGCGTTGACGGCCAGGATCGCCGCGGGAACCGTCAGGGCGGCTCCGACCAGGAACGGCCAGTCGTGACCGATCCCCGAAAACAGGGCGCCGGCGAACAGCGGGCCGAAGATGCGGGCGATCGATCCCGTGGCCATGTTCAGACCCAGCATGGCGCCCTGGCGATCCGGCGGCGACGCCCGGCTGATCATGGCCGAGATATTGGGCATGGCCATCGACATGCCAAAGGCGCCCAGGGCCATCACGATCGGGATGACCCACCCCTGGGTCAGGGGCAGACTGAAAGCCCCCAGGTCCAGCGTCACCGCCGGGAACCAGGCGGTCGGGGCCGCGACCTGAAGCACCAGCGACACACCGAACAGCAGCATGCCGGTCGCCAGCACCCGCGTCTCGCCGAACCGCTTCGCCAGTCGTCCCGTGAAAATGCCCTGGTTCAAGGCCGAGACGATGCCGACGACCATGAAGCTGAGCCCCACCTCGCGCGCGCCCCACTGATACCGGTCCTCGGCCCACAGGCCGAAGACACTCTCCATCGCCGAAAAGCCGGCCATATAGGTCAGGGTGACAAGCAGGACCCGCGACACGACCGGATTGGCGCGGGCGTCGTGCAGCCCAGCGAGAAAGCGCGTGCGTGGGGCCGCGGGATCGGCTTTGGCGCGACTTTCCCGCAGGAAGACGACCACGCCGACAGCCGCGAGGGCGGCCAGCGCCGAGGCCACGAAGATCGGCAGCTGATAGCCCAGATGCCCCAGTTGCGGCTGGGTCAGGACCCCGCCCAGACCCGGCCCGACGATGAACCCGAGGCCGAAGGCCGCACCGATCATCCCCATCCGGCCCGCGCGATCGGCCGGCGGCGTGACGTCGGCGATATAGCCTTGGACCGTAGAGATGTTGCCGGCGCCCAGGCCGGTGAACAGCCGCACCGCCACCGCGAGCCAGATGTTCGGCACGAAGGCCAGGGCCAGATAGCCGACGGCGTTCGACGCCAGGGTGATCAGCAGGACCGGCTTTCTGCCGATCCGGTCCGACAGCCTGCCCCAGAAGGGTTCGGCGAAGAACTGGCCCAGCGAATAGGCCGAGAACATCACCGTGATCTGCCACGGCTCGGCGTTCAGGCTCTGGGCGAAGAAGGGCAGCAGCGGCACCACCAGGCCGAATCCGACCAGATTGATGAACACCACCAGGAACAGCACCGCCAGCGCCGGGGCCTTGGCTCTGGGGGCGGGCGCGGCGATCTGGCTCATGGTGTCGGTCTAGACTGCGTTGCCGAATACGAAAACGCCCCGGGCGATGCCGGGGCGTCATTTCGGTTGGGCTGTCGGCCGTTCGGCTTGGTTGAGCCTATCTTTCCCGGGCTATCAGCCGTTCAGCCTGCTTGAGCCGGGATCAGCGCGGGGCCAGGATCATGATCATCTGGCGGCCTTCCATACGCGGGGCGTATTCGACCTTTGCGATCTCGTCGAAGTCTTCCTGAACCTTGTTGAGCAGTTTCATGCCCAGTTCGGGGTGGGCCATCTCGCGTCCCCGGAAGCGCAGCGTCACCTTGACCTTGTCGCCCTCGTCGAAGAAGCGGTGCATGGCCTTGGCCTTCACATCGTAGTCGTGGGTGTCGATGTTGGGACGCAGCTTGATTTCTTTGAGCTCGACGACCTTCTGGCGTTTGCGGGCCTCGGCCTTCTTCTTCTGCTCCTGGAAGCGGAATTTGCCGTAGTCGAGAATCTTGGCGACGGGCGGTTCCGACGTCGAGACGATCTGAACCAGATCCATGCCCGCCTCCTCGGCGGCCTCCAGCGCGGCGGACGTCGGCATGACCCCCTGTTTCTCGCCGTTCTGATCGATGAGCAGAACGCGCGGGGCGCGGATGTCTTGGTTCATGGGCGGCCCGTCTTTCACGGGCGGCGATTGCATCGGACGGCGAATGGGCGTCGTTTCCTTGTGTTTCTGAACAGGGCAGTGGTGTCGCAAGGGACAGCGCACGGCGCTCCGCCGCGTTCCCCAAGTGGACCTATATGACCGCGAAAGGGCCTATCTTCAAGGCTTGGCGGCGGGGTCGGGCGCGATCCAGGCGTCATGCAGGGCCATCACGGCCTCGAAGACACGCTGGGTCGTCAGGGCCTCGATGGGTGCGAACTCGCCCCGAACGGGGTTGGAGGTCGCCATCGCGGTGCGTGGGCCGCGCGGACCATACAGCCACCATTCGGTCGGACCGAACAGGCCCAGGGTCGGCGTTCCGGCGGCTGCGGCGACGTGCATCAGGCCGGAATCGTTGCCCACGAACAGTGCCGCCCGGTCGATGGCTGCGGCCGATGCGAGGATATCGCCCTTGCCGACGAAATCGATCCCCAACGGACCGGCGGCGTCCAGCGCAGGCGTGGCGGGCGGTCGGTCGCCGGGACCGCCGACGGGCATGAAGCGCCAGCCGGCGAAGCGCGGCTCGGCCTTCAGCATCCGGACCAGTTCGCCCCAGCGGTCGGCGGGCCAGCTCTTGCCCGGCTGGTGGGCGATCGGAGCCAGGGCGATGATGGGGCCCGGAGCAGCAGCGAGTTCAGGGTCGATGACTGCGGCGGCCTCGGCGCGGGCCCGATCGTCGATGAACAGTTCGGGTTCCAGCGGGTGATCGGCGCCCATCAGCCGCGAGACCATCTCGACCTTGGTCAGGCCGGTCTCCCATGAGCGGTTGTAGATGATGCGCCGGTCGGCCCGGATCAGATAGCTCAGGGCCGAGCCCCGGATGTCGATCACCATCGCCCAATGTATGCCGACGACCTGGCGCCACAGGTCCAGCCAGTGTCCGGCGGCCTTCTTCTTGTCCAGCGCGATGACCCGTTCAACCCCCGGCGCCGAGCGGAAGAAAGGCGCGGGCGGGCGGCCGCAGGCGACGGTGATCTGCGCGCCCGGAACCTGACGCGCGATTTCGCTCAGGATCCCCGACGAGATGACGCAGTCGCCGATGCGGTTGGAGGTGACGAAAAGGACTTTCCGACTCATCCGTCCCTCATAGCGACCTCCATGTCTTTCGTCATTCCGGGCGCAGCGATGCGGAGATCCGGAACAAGGCGGCGCGCGTGAGCGCGAACCTGTCGCGCACGCTCTCGCTGAAGCATTTCGTCTTCGCTTCGCTACGGCGCCGCCTTGTTCCGGGTCTGCGGCTCGCTACGCTGCGCCCGGAATGACGAAAGTGGACCGCATGACCGATGACATCCAACACCTGACCCGCCCCGACGGCGAGACCCTGGCCTATCGGCGCGTGACCGGCTTCGGCCCGATCGTGGTCTGGATCGGCGGGTTCCGTTCGGACATGGAGGGGACAAAGGCGCTGGCGCTGGAGGCGGCGGCGCGCGAGCGCGGTTGGTCCTACGTCCGGTATGACCATTTCGCGCATGGTCTGTCGTCCGGCGACTGGCGTCAGGCCACGGTTGGGCGGTGGCGCGAGGACGCGGTGGCGCTGATCGACGCTCTGGACGGGCCGGTCATACCGGTGGGGTCGTCGATGGGCGGCTGGGTCGCCCTGTTGCTGGCGCTCGCACGGCCGGATCGGTTGCTAGGGCTGGTGCTGATCAATCCGGCCCAGGATTTTACCGAACGGCTGATGTGGCCGTCGCTGGACGATCATGTGCGTCAGGCGATCCTGCGCGACGGGGAAGCGACGATCGTCGAGGAAGGGCTGGGTGAATACGTCCTGACGGCGAGGATGTTCGAGGAGGCGCGCGACTGGCTGCTGCTGTATACGGCCATCCCGATCGCGACGCCGGTGCATGTGCTGCAGGGACGGGCGGATGTCACCGTGCCCTGGACCCATGCGATGGCCCTGACGGAACGGCTGACCGGCGGCGATGTGAGGCTGGACCTGATCGAGGGCGGCGATCACCGCCTGTCGACGCCGCGCGACCTGGCGCGCCTGATCGAGGCGGTGGAAGGCCTGAGAGGAGCCTAGGCCGCCCCGTCCTTCAGGTGGCCCGGGCGGCCGGACGCAGGCCTTCGACGTTCGCCTGAAGCACAGCCGGGCGACGCTCGCCGCCGGCGGCCATGATGCGGTCGATGCGGGCTTTCTCGGCGCGGAACGCGGTCAGCTGCGCGCCTTCCAGGACCGTGCCCTGATCGGTGCGGATGCCGGACGGATTGATTCGCTGGCCGTTGCGCCAGATTTCATAATGCAGATGCGGACCGGTGGAGGCGCCGGTCGAACCGACATAGGCGACGACCTGACCCTGCGACACGCGCTGACCGGCGCGGATGCCCGAACCGTAGCGCGACAGGTGGCCGTAGCCGCTTTCCAGGCCGTTGGAATGGCGGATGCGAAGCCAGTTGCCGTAGCCGCCCCAGCGGCGCGCCTCGACCACCACGCCATCGGCGGGGGCGAGGACGGGAGTGCCGGTCCCGGCGGCGAAATCCATGCCCTGGTGCATCTTGCGATAGCCCGAGATCGGGTGGGTGCGAACGCCGAACCGCGACGAGATGCGGAAGCCGCGATCCAGCGGCGTGCGCATCATCGAAGAGCGCATGTTCTTGCCCGAGGCGTCGAAATACTGGGCTTCTTTCGCGCCCTCGGGCTGGAAGCGATAGAAGACCACGCCCTTCAATTCGGCGTAGAGCAGATCGCCGGTGTCGATGGTGCGGCCGTTCTCGGTCACGGACCGATCGAACACCAGGGTGAAGTCGTCGGACGCGCGAATGTCGCGGTCCAGGTCCAGCTTGTGCGCGAACAGCTGGATCGCCCTGCGACGCACCGAGGCGTCGGCGCCCATCCGCTGGGCCGTGGCCGACAGCGAGCCGCGCACCTCGGATTTCAGGACGACGGTTTCCTGGGTGACGCGTTCCTCGAGGGCCCGCAGGCGCAGGGCCCCGTCAAAGCTGCGCGACACGGTCAGCTGGCTGGCCGGGCCGGTGCGCATGGTCAGACCGATCAGGCGGGCGTCGCCCCGACCGCCGCGCGGCTTGGAGACGGCGGTTTCGAACCGCAGCCCGGCGCGAAGCTGGCTCAGGTCGAAGGCGTTGGAGATGGTGGCGGCGACGGCGGAGGCGTCGGCGGCGCCGATGCCGGTGCGGCGCACGGCCTGTTCGAAGGTTTCGCCGCGGCGGATCTGGACGGGAATGGCTTCGGGGGCGGTCAGGCCGGCAGGGGTGCCGGCGGCGTCGAACGCGCGGGCTTCCAGCGAAGCGATCTCAATAGCGGTCAGTGTGGGAACCGGTTCGGCCTGAGCCGGTTGATAGACGCGGCCTGCGAGCATGGCCACCGTCAGGGCGGCGGCGGCGGTCAGAAGATGCGGCGCAAAACGCATCGGCTGACGGCGCGGATCGAACTGAGCCATCGGTCCCCGGCATACAACGACGCCACACGGCGCCAAACTCGACAGAAGCAAGGATCGCGCCCAAGTCCCCCCGGCCGCGAAGCAAGCCGTATAGCCCGCCGCGTGCAGGATGGGAAGCAGGGTCGTTACAAATGATTAACCGCAGCGGGGCTTGTCGGTAGTTCATGCCGCTTTTGGGTATTCCGGCAGGTCACGAGACAGTTTATCGCCAAGCTATGCGCGCCGATGCTGATCACAATGAATCATTGCGAAGGGGTAGGACGCCCGTCTTCACTCTAAGTGACCTGGGCGCCACTCATTGTGGCGTGTGCGCAACGACCGTTTCGCGCCGCAACACCTCTGGGATGCTCAGCCACGGCTTCGTCCCGATCCGGGACGCTCGGGAGGTCGGACCTTGAGCGAGACAAACCCGCGAAAGGCGACCGGGCGGACGCGACGAGGGGCGCGCACGGCGGTCGCCAGTCTGGCGATCATCGTCGTGGTGTCGGCACTGCTGGTCGCCGTCGCCTGGCTGAACCGCAGGGCGGCGGCGCGAGAGGTGCTGGTCGGCTGGCTGGACCGTCGCGGAATCCAGGCCGACGTTCAGGTCGAGCGGCTGGAACTGGACGGCTTTGTCGGCCGCGTCCGGATCGGCGACCCTGACAATCCCGATGTGACTGTCCAGCGGGTCGAGGTGGACTATGCCCTGGGCCTGCCCTGGTCCAGCGGCGGCCTGGGCGTGACGCCCAGCCGCATCCGGTTGGTGCGGCCGGTGGCGCGGGCCAGCTGGCGCGACGGCGAACTGTCGTTCGGATCGCTGGATCCCCTGATCGAAGAGTTCACCGGCCGCCCGCCCAGCCCGGACAGTCGCGGTCCCGTCGTGATCGTCGAGACGGGGCGACTGAGGCTGGACACCGAATACGGGCCGCTGTCGCTGCTGGCGGATGCGCGGGTGGACGACGGCAAGCTGATGCAACTGGCGGCGCGGATGCCCGAGGCGTCGTTGAAGAGCGGCGACGTCGAGGCGCGGGCGCTGGGCGGGACGCTGGACTTGATCACCACCGGCGACAGGGTCGCGATAAAGGTGGATTTCGCCGCCGAACGGCTTGCCGTCGCCGGGCTGGCGGGAGAGGGGGCGCGGCTGTGGGGGACCGCCAGCCTGCCCTATCCCGACATGACGGCCAGAAACGGTGACGGTCAGGCGGTCGTCGATCTCAGCCTGTCGGGCGATCGGCTGGTTCAGGGCGAGACCGAGGCCGTTGGAATGATCCTGACCCTTGCAGGCGAGGGGCGGACGACAGGCTGGATCGAGACCTTCCAGTTCGATGGCGCGACGACCGCGCGCCTGCGGGCGCAATCGCTGTCGGCCCCGGGGCTGTCGGCGCGATCTGTCGATACCCGGCTGACGGATGCCGAGACGGTGCTGGCCAGACGTGCGGACGATCTGGCGTGGGGGCTGGAAGGGCCGGCCCGGCTTTTGGCCGCGTCGGGCCATGCGCGCGACCTGAAGCTGAGCGGACTGACGGCGACGTCGAACCGGGTGCGCGTGGCGGGGGCAAGCGGCGCCCTGTCGGTCGAGGGTGCGGTGGCGGCGGACCTGTCCCAAGCACGGTTCGATGAGTTGTCCCTTGCCCGGACACGCGGGCGGTTCGATGTGGATTTCGAGACCGGCCGGGCGACGCCGCTGGTCCTGACCGGGTCGCTGGCCTCGGCACAGGGGCGCTGGCCGCTGTTCGGGCCGGCGGCCGCCGACGATGTGCCGGAACTGGCGCAAATGAAACGGGCGCTGGGGGCGTTTTCGGTCAGTTTGCCGGGGTTGAGGCTGACCGGCGGGGACTCAGGCGTAGCGGTGATCCTGACGCAGGCCGGGCGGCTGACCCCGGCCAACGGCGGCGTTCTGACGGTCAATCCTGCGGCAACGCCGGTCTATATCGGCCGGCCGGGCCAGATGGGCGGCGGGGCGCTGAGCCTGAGCGCGACGCGCGGACGGGGCCTGCCGCAGGCGACATTCGCCGTGCCCGACTGGCGGCTGACCGACGGCGGGTTCCAGGCCACGCTGGACGGGCGGGCGGCGCTGGACTTCGGCCTGGCGCGCGGGCTGGAGGTCAGGACGCGCGGCGTGCTGGCGACCGACAACGGGCGGCTGACCTATGCGCCCGCCGAATGTCTGACGTTCACCGCCGAACGGCTGGAACTGGAAGAGAACGACGTGACCGACCTGGCGGGGGGGCTGTGCGCGTCCGGCGGACCGTTGGTGGTTTCGCAGAACGGGCGCTGGCGGGCAGGCGGGCGACTGGACGGGGTGTCGGCCTCGGCGCCCTTCCTGGCCATGACGTTCGAGGATATCGAGGGGACAGCCTTTGCGACCGGGTCCAACGCCGGACTGGGGCTGGAGGCGCGGATCGCCTCCGCCGACGTGCTGGACGCGACCCGCCCGCGCCGGTTCAATCCGCTGACGGCGACCGGGTCGGCGACCCTGGTCGACGAACGTTGGACCGGGGCGCTCGACGTCGCGCGCAACGGCATCGTGCTGGGCGGGCTGACGCTGGCGCATGACGGGGTGGCCGGCGAGGGGGGCGTCGTGATCGATGCGCCTGACCTGGTGTTCGCCGAGGGCGGGTTGCAACCGGCCGATCTCAGCCCCCTGGCGGCCGATTTCGTGCAGTCGCCGGCCACTGGATCTGCGTCCTTCACCGGCCGGCTCGACTGGAGCGACGACCTGCCGGAGGGGTCGAGCAGCGGTCGACTGGTCATTCCGGGTATCGACTTCGTCAGTCCGGCCGGACCGGTGAAGGGGCTGAGCGGGACGATCGACTTCACCAACCTGGCGCCGCTGACGACGGCGCCCGATCAGACCCTGCGCGTGGCCAGCCTGGAAACCGTCGCGCCCCTGACCGACCTGGACCTGACCTTCGCGCTCGACAAGGCCGCCTTCACCATCGCGGGCGGCGAGATCAGCGCTGCGGGCGGGACCGTGCGGGTCGAGCCATTCTCGGTGCCGCTGAACGGGGGGGCGTTCGCGGGCGTCATCGTGCTGGACCGGGTGCAACTGGGCGACCTGATCGCCGGCTCGGGCTTCGGCGACCGGGTTCAGTTGGACGCGGTGGTGTCGGGGCGGCTGCCGTTCACCTCCGATCCCGATGCGGGGGTGCGGATTTCAGGTGGAACCCTCTACGCCGCCCAGCCCGGTCGGCTATCGATCCAGCGTGAGGCGTTGAGCGATCTTGAGGCCGGCGGCGGCGGCGAGGTGCCGCCCAATACGGTCGAGGACCTGGCCTATCAGGCCATGGAGAACCTGGCCTTCGACGTGCTGACGGCCGATGTGAACAGCCTGGACGAAGGCCGCGTCGGCGTCCTGTTCCATATCGTCGGGCGCCATGATCCGCCCCAGCGTCAGGAACTGCGGCTGACATTGGCCGAGCTGATCAGCCGCGAGTTCCTGAACCGACCTCTGCCCCTGCCGTCCAATACGGGCATCGACCTGACGCTGGACACCACGCTGAACCTGAACCAGCTGGTCTCCGATCTCCTGGCGGTCAATCGGGCCCGGAACGGCGGCGAAGCGGCGGACGTTCCCTAGACCTCGATCCAGCATGCCCCTGGCGCGTTCAGCACCCATTCAGGCGACAGGGCGCATCCCCTGTGTCAGTAAACGCATCGGAGACCCGGAGATGACGACATGACGCCGCCCAAGCCTTATCTACGATCGGTGCTGATCGCCGTCGGCGTCGCCACGATGCTGGCGGGCTGCACGCCCACGATCCGGCTGCAGGTCGATCCGATCCAGATCTACGCCAAGCTGGACGCCGATGTCCGCGTGCGGCTGGACCGCGAGCTGCAGGATCTGCTCGCCGAAAACCCCAATCTGTTCTGATGAAAAAGATGTCCGCCATGAGTTTCCGCAAGATCTTCGTCGTCGGCGCCGCCGTGGTCGCCCTCGGCGTCGCCGCCGGCTCCGCCCTGGCGCAGACCAGCGCCCAGAAGGCCATGATCGACACCGCCAAATCCGCAGGCGTCGTCGGCGAACAGGCCGACGGCTTCCTGGGCTTCCGCAATCCGACGTCGGATGCCGGCCTGCAAGGCGCTGTATCGGCGACCAACGCCGCGCGACGCAGCCTGTACGCCCGCAGCGCGGCCGAGGTCGGCACCACCGCCGACGTCGCCGGGGCCCGGATGTTCGAAAGCCAGCTGATGCCGCGCCTGTCCTCGGGCGAATGGTATCGCAACGCCGCGGGCCAGTGGGTGCAGCGGTAGGGGTCTGACGCCCCCGTTGCGAGCGGCGCCGTTTCCGGCTTAGGTCTGCGCCTTCGCCTGGGGACCGCCGCATGACCGATACGCCCGCAACCGCTTCCGGCGCCGCGCCCCGCAAACGTATCGAGCTGACCCTGCGGGCGCTGGTGCTGGGCTGTCTGCTGGCGGTCGTGTTCACGGCGGCCAACACATACCTGGGGCTGAAGGTCGGGCTGACGTTCGCCTCGGCCATTCCCGCGGCGGTCATCTCGATGGCCATCCTGCGGATGTTCAAGACCTCGACCATCTGGGAAAACATGACCGTCCAGACCGTGGCCTCGGTCGGCGGGGCCATGAGCGCGATCATCTTCGTCCTGCCCGGACTGGTGATGGTCGGGTGGTGGCTGGAGTTTCCGTTCTGGGAATCGGTGCTGATCTGCGGCTTCGGCGGCGTGCTGGGTGTGACTTTCTCGATCCCGCTGCGTCGGGCGCTGGTAGTCGAGGCCGAGCTTCCCTATCCCGAGGGCGTCGCGGCGGCCGAGGTGCTGACCGTCGGCTCACGCGGGGCCGAACAGACCGAGAGCGCGGTGCGCGAGAACGCCGCCGGACTGTGGGTCGTGGTCACTGGCGCCCTGGTGTCGGCCGCCTATGCGCTGCTGGTCGCGGGGCGCGTCTTCGCAGGCGAGGCGGCGCGGTTCTTCAAGCTTCCGGCGGCCCTGGGCGGCGGGGCGACCGGGCTGGGTTTCGGGATGCAATTCGCCCTGTTGGGGGCGGGCCACCTGATCGGACTGGCGGTGGGTCTGGCGCAACTGTTCGGCCTGTTCCTGGCCTGGGTGATCGCGGTGCCGATCCTGACCAGCCCCGACACCATCGCCTGGCTGACCGCCAACGGCATCCCCTCGATCGCCACGACCCTGCCGCCGGGCGTGGGGGCCGAGGCACTGGCCGGAACGGTGTGGAGCCGCGAGGTTCGGTTCATGGGCGCCGGGGTCATCGGCGTCGCCGCCATCTGGACCCTGATCAAGCTGGCCGGCCCCCTGATCGGCGGGCTGACTTCGGCGCTGGCGGCCAATGCGCGGCGCAAGGGCGGCGAGGTGCTGGAACGGACGGAGCAGGATATCCCGCTGCCATTGGTCGGGTTGATCTCGGTCGGATGCCTGATCGGGATCGCAGGTATTCTGGCCTGGTTCGCCCAGGGCAACCCGACGCTGGCGGGGTCGACCGGCCTGCTGGTCGCCGGGGGACTGATCTACGTCATCGTCATTGGGTTCGCCGTGGCGGCCATCTGCGGATACATGGCCGGACTGATCGGGTCGTCGAACAGCCCGGTGTCGGGCGTCGGCATCCTGGCGGTCGTGGTGGCCTCGGTGCTGATGCTGGGCGTTCTGGCCATCGCGGGATTGCCGGCCGATCCGTCGGTCGTGGCCTTCGCCCTGATCGTGACGGCCATCGTCTTCGCCGTGGCCGTGATCGCCAACGACAACCTGCAGGACCTGAAGACCGGCCAACTGGTCGAAGCCACGCCCTGGCGCCAACAGGCGGCCCTGATCGTCGGCGTGGGCGCGGGGGCCATCGTCATTCCCCTGATCCTGAACCTGCTGAACCAGGCGTTCGGCTTCGAGGGCGGACCCGCTGGGATCGCCGATGAGCCGCTGGCCGCGCCCCAGGCAACGCTGATCTCGGCCCTGGCGCGCGGCGTCATCGGCGGCGACCTGCGCTGGGACCTGATCGGGCTGGGCGCCGTGATCGGCGTGGTCATCATCGTGCTGGATGCGGTGCTGAGCGGTGCGACGAAGGGGAAGATGAAGCTGCCGCCCCTGGCCGTCGGCATCGGCTTCTATCTGCCGGCCGCCGTGACCACGATGCTGGTGGTGGGGGCCGTGTGCGGCTGGTTCTATGACCGGGCGATCAAGACCACGCGGTTCGCCGATGTCGGTCGCCGCATGGGCGTTCTGCTGGCCAGCGGCCTGATCGTGGGTGAGAGCCTGTTCCTGGTGATGACGGCGGGGGTGATCGTCTCGACCGGCAACGATGCGCCGTTCGCCATGATTGCCGAGGGATCCTCGTGGCCTGCGATGCTGGCGGGTCTGGTGACGTTCGTGGCGCTGACGTTCGCGCTGTACGCCTGGGTGCGAGGGCGAGCCGCGAAGGTTTGAACCCAGGCGGCCGCCTACCGTCTACTGCCTTTCGCGCGGCTCTAGCCTTTCGTGCGCCCAGCCTGTAAGAGGCGCGCGCTCCCCGCAATGACGCCTCTTCCCGAGCGGCCCCCGCACCTGTCGGCCGCCTTTTTCGTATTGATCGACCATGAACCTTCGCAACGTCGCCATCATCGCCCACGTCGACCACGGCAAGACCACCCTGGTGGACCAGCTTCTGGCCCAGTCCGGCGTCTTCCGAGCCAATGAGGCGACGACCGAGCGCGCGATGGATTCCAACGATCAGGAAAAAGAGCGCGGCATCACCATCCTCGCCAAATGCACGAGCGTGCTGTGGAACGGCAAGGCGGGCGAAACCCGCATCAACATCATCGACACCCCCGGCCACGCCGACTTCGGCGGCGAGGTCGAGCGGATCCTGGGCATGGTGGACGGCTGCGTCATCCTGGTGGACGCCGAAGAGGGCGTCATGCCCCAGACCAAATTTGTGCTGACCAAGGCGCTGAAGATGGGCCTGCGCCCCATCCTGTGCATCAACAAGGTCGACCGGGCCCACGCCGATCCCGACCGGGTGCACAACGAGACCTTCGACCTGTTCGCCGCCATTGGCGCGACGGACGAGCAGCTGGACTTCCCGCACATCTACGCCTCGGGCCGCAACGGCTGGGCGACGCTGGACCTGAACCAGCCCAACGACAACCTGGCCCCGCTGTTCGACCTGATCGTCGACCACGTGCCGCCGCCCAAGGTTCAGGAGAACAAGGACAAGCCGTTCCAGATCTTGAACGTGCTGATCGAATCCGATCCCTTCCTGGGTCGTCTGCTGACCGGCCGGATCGAGAGCGGCAAGGCGATCCCCGGCATGGCGATCCACGCCCTGGACCGTGACGGCAAGGAAATCGAGCGCGGCCGGATCACCAAGGTGCTGGCCTTCCGCGGCCTGAAGCGTCAGGCCCTGGACGAAGGTTCGGAAGCGGGCGACATCGTCGCCATCGCCGGCATGTCCAAGGCGACCGTGGCCGACACCCTGTGCGCCATGGAAGTCACCGACGCCCTTCCCGCCCAGCCGATCGACCCGCCGACCATCTCCATGACCGTCTCGGTCAACGACAGCCCCCTGGCCGGTCGCGAAGGCGACAAGGTCCAGTCGCGCGTCATCCGTGACCGCCTGCTTAAGGAGGCCGAAGCCAACGTCGCCATCCGCGTGACGACCACCGAAGGCGGCGACGCCTATGAGGTTGCGGGCCGGGGCGAACTGCAGCTGGGCGTTCTGATCGAGAACATGCGCCGCGAAGGCTTCGAGGTCTCGATCTCGCGCCCGCGCGTGGTCTTCCAGACCGGCGAGAACGGCGAGCGGCTGGAGCCGATCGAGGACGTCATGATCGACGTCGATGACGACTATA
Source organism: Alphaproteobacteria bacterium (assembly GCA_018820205.1). GTDB lineage: Bacteria > Pseudomonadota > Alphaproteobacteria > Caulobacterales > Caulobacteraceae > Brevundimonas. Next base: position 91,327 of record JAHJOK010000020.1, on the reverse strand, counting down.
CCGGCATCGTCATCGAGAAACTGTCGGCCCGTAAGGCCGAGATGACCGACATGGGCCCGTCCGGCGCCGGCAAGACCCGCATCAGTCTGAAGGCGCCGTCGCGCTCGCTGATCGGCTATCAGGGCGAGTTCCTGACCGACACGCGCGGCTCGGGCGTGCTGAACCGCGTGTTCAGTCACTACGAAGCCTACAAGGGCGAGATCGCCGGCCGCCTGAAGGGCGTGCTGATCTCGAACTCCGACGGCGACACGGCGGCCTTCGCCCTGTGGAACCTCGAGGATCGCGGCATCATGTTCGTCGGCGCCGGCGAAAAGACCTACGAAGGCATGATCATCGGCGAGAACGCGCGCTGGGACGACCTGGACGTCAACCCGATCAAGGGCAAGCAGCTGACCAACGTCCGCGCCAGCGGCAAGGACGAGGCCGTGCGCCTGACGCCGCCTCGCGTCATGAGCCTGGAACAGGCCATCGCCTATATCTCGGACGACGAACTGGTCGAGGTCACGCCGAAGTCGATCCGCCTGCGCAAGCAGACGCTGAACCCCAGCTTCCGCAAGAAGCGCCAGCGTCCGGAATAGTTCGCGACACGCCCGTCCCCTCGGACTTGATCCGAGGGCCGGACGCGGTGAACTCAATACAGAGAAGGGGCGCACGAGCCGATCGTGCGCCCCTTCTTCGTTCCAGGCCGGCGAACGTCCGATCCTCGGACTCAAGTCCGAGGATGACGGCTAGTGGGAGCGGCAAATGGGACACTCCGGGTCGGCGGTCACAGAGACCGTCCGCGCGGTCGCTGACAGGCCGTCGTAGAGCAGCAGCCGACCGGTCAACGGCTCTCCCGCGCCGGTAATCAGCTTGATCGTCTCCAGGGCGGCCATGGCGCCGATGACCCCGGCCAGGGCGCCGACCACCCCGACGCGGGCGCAGGTCTCGGCGTCCGGCGGGCTTGCGGGCACCAGACAGCGGTAGCAGGGCTTGCCGGAGAACACGCCGACCTGCCCGCTCCAGCGACCCAGGGCGCCGGAGACCAATGGAAGGTCCGCCGCCACGCAGGCCGCGTTGACCGTATGGCGGGTAGGGAAATCGTCGGTTCCATCCAGCACGACGTCGCATCCCGAGACGATCCCGGCGGCGTTCCCGGCCGTCAGCGGATGATCCAGCGGCTCGATGCGCACGTGGGGATTGACGGCCGTCAGCGCAGTGGCCGCGACCTCGACCTTGGACCGGCCCAGATCGCTAGTGTCGAACAGGATCTGGCGCTGGAGATTGCTGAGGGCGACCGTGTCGCCATCGACGATGCGCAGGGTTCCGACCCCGGCGGCGGCCAGATACAGGGCGGCCGGTCCGCCGACCCCGCCGGCGCCGACGATCAGGACCGTGGCGCGCGCCAGCTTCTGCTGCCCTGGTCCGCCGATCTCGGCCAGCACCAGGTGGCGGGCGTAACGTTCGACCTCGTCGGGGGAAAAGCTCATACGCTCCAGACTAGGCGGAGCGGCCACTCGCGTCACGCGGCGCGGCGCAACTCCAGCATCCGTTCGGCGTCATTGGCGCTGAGGGCGGACAGGCAGGGCTGGCCGACGGCCCGCAGCATCGCCGTGACGTCGCCGCACAGTCCCATGGGTTCGTTCAGCCCCCGGGCGGCGATGGGTCGGTCGCTGATGATCCGGATCTCCCGCAGCCGCCGATCCTCGCCGAGTCGACGCAGCAGGCGGTCGATGTCTGCGCGCGCGCCCTCGATGGCCTGCACCGCGAATCCCTGATGGAACATCACGCACGAGGTGATGTCGTCGCGCCGGTTGTTGCGCTCGGACACGCCCAGGATCTGGGCGACAGACAGGGTCGAGGCGCCCGTGGAGCCGACCGTTTCACTGGCATAGATCACGCGATGGAGCACGTCGTTACCTTGAGAATGGCGATATCGGGGTGAGAGTGTGTTTTTGTAGCCGGTTACATTGGTTAAAATGTGACTTTGCCGCCACGTTGTATTTGCAACGCTTTCGTCTTGCCTCGCCGCAATTCCGTCGCCATCTGGCAGGGATGACGAAGATTTCCTCAGCCTTCCCCGACTGGCACGGCACGACCATTCTGGCGGTGCGAAAGGACGGTCGCACGGTGATCGCCGGCGACGGTCAGGTTTCGATGGGCCCCACCATCGTCAAGGGCGCGGCGCGCAAGGTGCGCACCCTGGCGGGCGGCAAGGTGCTGGCCGGTTTCGCCGGCGCCACGGCCGACGCCTTCACCCTGATCGAACGGCTGGAGGCCAAGCTGGAACAATATCCGGACCAGTTGGCGCGGGCCTGCGTCGACCTGGCCAAGGACTGGCGCACCGACCGCTATCTGCGCCGGCTGGAGGCCATGCTGCTGGTCGCCGACAAGAGTTCGATCTTCACCGTCACCGGCGTCGGAGACGTACTGGAGCCGGAATACGGCGTCGCCGCGGTCGGTTCGGGCGGCAACTACGCCTTGGCCGCCGCACGGGCGCTGATCGACAACACCGACATGGACGCCGAGGCGGTCGCGCGACGCGCCATGGCGATCGCAGCCGACATCTGCGTCTACACCAACGGCAATCTGACGGTGGAGCGGCTGTAGGCCGCTCAATCCGACCCGCGTCCCGGTCAGGAACCGTCAGGACGGGCGCGGGAGCCTTTCGGAGATTTAACGCGACAAGGGCGTCGATCCCGGCATGACTGAGGGCTGGAGATTTCCGATGCACCGGCTATTCGTCATCGCCGCGATCCTGTTTGCGTTCGCTCGCCCGGCGGACGCCCAGCCCGCCGACGCCGCCCCCGTGGTGGCGGCCGAGCGCGCCTTCGCCGCCGACGCCCTGGTTCTGGGCGTGGACGCCTCTTTCCTCAAATGGTCCAGCGACGACGCGGTGATGATCGTCGGCGGAGCCAGCGGTCTGGTGCGCGACATCCTCGACCCGGCGGCGGTCTTCGATCCGGCCGCGCCGTCGCTGGTCTGGTGGCCGACGTGGGCCGGAATGGCCAAGTCGGGCGACCTGGGCTTCACGACCGGCGCGGTCGAGGTCGGCGGCGCCCGCACCGGCCACTATTTCACGATCTGGGCGCGCCAGCCGGATGGCGGCTGGAAATGGGTCTATGACGGCGGCGTCGCGGCGACGTCGGCCGGCGCGCCCGGGCCGGATGTCGAGCCGGCGCTTCTTCCGACTTCGGTCCTGGAGGCGCGCAGCCCCAATGCGGCGATGTCGGAGGTCCGCACGGTCGAGGCCGTGCTGGCCGCCGGGGCCGAACGGAACCAGAAACAGGCCCACCTGTCGCTGCTTGCCCCGGACGCCCGCCTTTACGTCGCGCCTCTGCCGCTTGCCGTTGGCGCCGGGGCGTTCGAGGCCGCCCTGGACGCCTGGCCCGCAGCGCTGGAGCTGAGCCCCCCGTTCGGCGGCGGATCCTCGGCCGCCGGCGACCTGGTCTGGACCTATGGACGCGCGCTGTGGAGCCGGGACGACGCGCCGGGGGCAGGCCATTACGTGCATCTGTGGCAGAAGCGCTCGACAGGCTGGGTGCTGGTCTTCGCCCAGATCATCGACGATCCCGCCGCCCCGACGGCGTCGCCCCCTCCCGGCGGGCCATGACCGCGCCTATCTGCACCTCATGACAGACCTATCCCCTCGCGAGATCGTCTCCGAACTCGATCGCTTCATCGTCGGTCAGGATGACGCCAAGCGGGCCGTCGCCGTCGCTCTGAGAAACCGCTGGCGGCGCAAGCGCGTGCCCGACGACCTCCGCCACGAGGTGACGCCCAAGAACATCCTGATGATCGGCCCGACCGGCGTCGGCAAGACCGAGATCGCCCGGCGGCTCGCGCGTCTGGCCGGGTCGCCCTTCCTGAAGGTCGAGGCGACCAAATTCACCGAGGTCGGCTATGTCGGCCGCGACGTCGACCAGATCATGCGCGACCTGGTCGAGGCCGCTCTGGTGATGGTGCGCGACGATCGGCGGTCGGGCGTGCGCGCCAAGGCCGAGGCGGCGGCCGAAGACCGGATCTTGGACGCTCTCGTCGGCCCGGGATCACAGCCCGCCACGCGGGATGCGTTTCGCAAGAAGCTCCGCGCCGGCGAGATGGATGACAAGGAGATCGATATCGAACTGGCCGACACCGCGTCTCCGCTTCAGGGCCTCGACATGGGCGGCGGCCAGAATGTCGGCCTGCTAAATCTGTCGGACATGCTGGGCAAGATGAGCGGGGGCCGGACCAAGTCGGTGAAGACCACCGTCCGTGACGCGCTGCAGCCGCTGCTGTCCGAAGAGAGCGACAAGCTGCTGGATCAGGACAGTCTGACGCGCGAGGCCCTGATGCTGGCCGAAAACGAGGGCATCGTCTTCATCGACGAGATCGACAAGGTCGCGGGGCGGCAGGATCGCGGCGGGGGCGACGTGAGCCGCGAGGGCGTGCAGCGCGACCTTCTGCCCCTGATCGAGGGCACGACCGTCTCGACCAAATACGGCCCGGTGAAATCGGACCATGTGCTGTTCATCGCCTCGGGCGCATTTCATGTCGCCAAGCCCAGCGATCTGTTGCCCGAGCTTCAGGGCCGCTTGCCGATCCGGGTCGAGCTGAAGGCCCTGACCCGCGACGATTTCGTGCGTATCCTGACCGAGCCGGAAGCCAATCTGATCCGCCAGAACCAGGCGCTGCTGGCGACCGAGAATGTGACCCTGACCTTCACACCCGATGCGGTGCAGGCCCTGGCCGACGCGGCGGTGGCTGCCAACGGCGCGGTCGAGAACATCGGCGCCCGCAGGCTGGTTACGGTGATCGAGCGGGTGCTGGAGGAGACCAGTTTCAAGGCCTCGGACCTGTCGGGCCAGACGGTGGCCTTCGACGGCGACGCCGTGCGCGACAAGGTCGCGGAACTGGCGAAGAACGCGGATTTGAGCCGGTTCATCCTCTGACCGGCGGCCTCGCCTTAAATCCATCGCGATCCGTGCTATAAGGCCGGTTCCCCTTCATTCCAGGATCACCGCCCGTGAGCGTTACGCTCGACCTGTCGCGCACCGTCGCCCCGGCCAGACCGGCCCCCGTCAACCTGTCCGGTCTGACGCGGACAGGCCTGCGCCAGGCGCTGATCGACGCGGACGTCTGTCCGCCCGAGAAGGCGAAGATGCGGGCCAGCCAGGTGTGGGGCTGGATCCACCATTTCGGCGTCACCGACTTCGCGGCAATGACCAATGTGGCCAAGGACACCCAGGCCCGGCTGGCCGCTGCCTTCACCCTGAACCGTCCCGAGATCGTCGAGCGCCAGGTCTCGAACGACGGCACCCGCAAATGGCTGATCCGCACCGCTCCGGGCATCGAGATCGAGACCGTCTATATTCCCGACGTGGGTCGGGCCGGGGCGCTGTGCGTCTCGTCCCAGGTCGGCTGCACCCTGAACTGCACCTTCTGCCACACGGGCACCCAGAAGCTGGTGCGCAACCTGACCGCCGCCGAGATCGTGGCCCAGGTCCAGGTCGCCCGCGACGACCTGGAGGAGTGGCCGTCTCCCAGGGAAGACCGCCGCCTGTCCAACATCGTCTTCATGGGCATGGGCGAGCCGCTCTACAATCTGGACCATGTGTCGGACGCGATCGACATCATCAGCGACAACGAGGGCATCGCCCTGTCGCGCCGCCGGATCACGGTCTCGACCTCGGGCGTCGTGCCCCAGCTGACGCCGCTGGGCGACCGGACCCAGGCCATGCTGGCGATCAGCCTGCACGCCACCAACGACGACCTGCGCGACGTTCTGGTGCCGCTGAACAAGAAATATCCGCTGGCGCAGCTGATGGACGGCATCCGCGCCTATCCGGGCATTTCCAACGCCCGGCGGGTGACGTTCGAATATGTGATGCTGAAGGGCGTCAACGACAGCCCCGAAGAGGCCCGCGCCCTTGTCCGGCTGATCGAGGGCATCCCGGCCAAGGTCAACCTGATCCCGTTCAACCCCTGGCCCGGCGCGGACTATGAATGTTCGGACTGGAAGACGATCGAGCGCTTCGCCGCCATTCTGAACAAGGCCGGCTACGCCTCGCCCATCCGCACCCCCCGCGGCCGCGACATCCTGGCCGCCTGCGGACAGCTGAAGTCCGAGAGCGAAAAGGTCCGGGCTTCGACGCTCAGGAAGGCGGAGCAGGCGGCGGCGTGAGCCTCAGCAGTTGCTGCAGCCGATCCGGTCGACCAGGCGGGGACGCAGATAGTAGGTGTGGTTGAACCGCGTCGTTCCGGGCAGCAGCTTGTTGATCGGCGAGATATAGTCGTAGGTCGCCTCGCTCATGATGATGCTCTCGCCGTTGTTGATCAGGCCGGCGGGCACCGAGACCGTGCCGGAGCGTCCGCCCATCCCCTGACCCCGGCTCCAGTCCACGCGGGCCACCCCGTCCGAACCTCGGGTGATGCCGGTGACCCGCATCGACAGGGGGCCGGCGGGAAAGGGGTTCAGGATCAGGGCGCCGATAGCGAAGATGTCGTCGAGTTCGTCGCGCGTCACGACATCGGACTGGGCCACGATGTCGGCGACCTGGGACGTGGCGTGGCCCATCCGCTTCTGGGCCATATAGCCCTGGCAGAACTCCGCCAGGCCGAAGTACAACGCGATCAGCAGAGGCGCGATCAGGGCGAATTCAACCGCCGACACGCCGCGGCTGTCACGGGCGAACCGGCGCAGGAACAGGGCGGAGCGGGCGCGGCGGACCATGCGGCTCATTCGTCGTAGGGTTCGTTGCGGAAGGCGGTGGCCACAGTGATGACCGCATCGCCGGACCCCAGTCGCGACATCGCCTGCGACATGAAGGGCGTGATCAGGGGCTGCATGTACCAGACGCGGATCAGCACCAGACTGCCGGGGTCGCCGGGCAGATAGGTCAGGGCGTCCTCATCCATCTCGCCATCGACGATGGGATCGGGCGGATTGGCGTTCCGGAACTGGGGAATGACCCGCACGTCGATGCTGGCGCGGGACTCGCAGTCGTCGGCGAACAGGCCCATCCGCGAGCAGAGGGCGGTCTTGAAATCCGTCGCCGAGATGTTCTCGGTGTCGGCGCGGCCGGTGCGGATCAGGCGGCTGGCGCCCTGGGTCGCGTTCTCCAGAACGGAATCGACCACGAAGATCAGTCCCAGCTCCATCACGGCGAACATCATGAAGAAGAAGGGGGCCGCCACCATGGCGAACTCGACGGCCGCGGCGCCTTCGCGACGCGGCCGGGGACCGGATCGTCCGCGCCGATGGAACGGAGATCTTTTCATGGACGTCAGGGCGTCGCGCCGGCGCCGCTCGATGCGCCGTTGCGGATGCTGGCCGAACAGGAGGCGGCGCAGGCCAGTTCGGTCGCCTGGGCGCCGCGCCAGACCCGGACCGATCCGGTCGATCCTCCGGTGACGACGATCTCGCCCTGGAACAGGGTGCGACCGACGCCGTCCACGGCGATGACCTCGGTCACGCCATAGCCCTTGCCCGTGACGAACAAGGTGTTGGCGTCGACGACCGTCACATCGGCGATCTCCGGGTTGCCCACGATCACCGAGGCGGCGGACCCGGCGAGCGAGACGCGGGTCGAACGATCGATCTCGACGTTCAGCGACTGGGACTGCGCCTGGGCCTGGGCGGCGCCCGCGGCGACGAGCGCGCCGGTCGCGAGCAGGACGAGACGAAGGCGAGTGAGCGGTGCGGACATGACGGGCATTCCCTTGCAGCCGCCTGGCATGGACGGAGAAGCGGACAGGATGCTGCGAAAATATCTATAAAGTCTGAAGCGGAAGGTTTCGTTCAGACAGGTAAACAAACCCTGGTTGGTCGCTCAGTATCCGGCGACCGGCGGCCGTGAACGCCAGTCCCTGCTTGGCCGTTTCGGCGAAGCGTCCCGTCCGGGCGGGCGGTTTTACAGTAAACCCTCCGGTAACCACGCCTTCTGACGCGGCCTTAACCGGTTCCGGCGATTATGATCGTGCGTTTGGGGGTCAAGCGGGCGACCGAGCCTCCCAGCCATCGTTGCTCGCTTCACAGTTTCAAAAAGGGAATACCGGAATGACCAAGTTCATCAACAAGTTCGTTCAGGACGAGTCGGGCGCCACGGCGATCGAGTACGGCCTGATCGCGGCCCTGATCGCCGTCGTCATCATCGGCGCCGTGCAGGTTCTGGGCACCAACATCTCGACCGCCTTCACCACGGTCGCCACCTCGATCGGCGGCGCCGGCGGCGGCGGCACCGGCGGCGGCACCACCTAAGCCACGCCTATTGGTCTTGAAGCCGGGGGCCGGAGCGGAAACGCTCCGGCCCTTCGTCTTTTCGAACTGCGCACGTTCGGGGCCCGGATTTGGGGTGTTTCGCAACCGGGATTTAACCCCCCTGCCGATAGGATGAGCGTCATGGAAATCCTCACCGTCGCCCTCGTCGGCATTCTGCCCGCCCTGGTCATCGCCGCCGCCCTGTCGGACCTGACCACGATGCGGATTCCCAACCTGCTCTCGGGCGCCGTGGCGCTCGCCTTCTTTCCGGCCGCAATGGCGGTCGGACTGCCGTTGAGCCTGGTCGGCCTTCACGCCCTGGTCGCCCTGGCCGCCCTGGTGATCGGCATGGGGCTGTTCGCGATGCGGATCATCGGCGGCGGCGACGCCAAGCTGATGGTCGGCGTCTGCCTGTGGCTGGGGCCCTCGGCCGGAATGGATTTCGTCCTATGGACGGCCCTGACCGGCGGACTGTTCTCGATCGCCATCATCTCGGCGCGCAAATATTTCTCGCCCTATGCGGCGGCCGCACCCGGCTGGGTGGGCAATCTGCTGGAGGAAAAGGGGGACATTCCCTACGGCGTGGCCATCGCCATGGGCGCGTTGCTGGCCTTTCCATACAGTGTGATGGCGGCCGGCGTGTTCGCCGCCTGACGTCGGGCCGGCGCTTAGGGGGGCGTTAACCCGCGCCCGCCATGGTCGTTAACGGTAGGTCGCAGGCGCCACGATTCGCGCTCGGCCTCGCCGGAGACCGTCGATGAAGCCCGCCCGTATCGCCGTCATCTGCATCGCCGCCGTCTCGGCCATCGGCCTGGCCCTGGTCGTGCGCGCCATGGGTTCGCCCTCGGGCGACGCCGTGACCGTGGCCTCCGCGGCCGAGCCCGCGCGCCCGATGGCCAAGGTGCTGGTCGCCGCCCGCGACCTGGCCCCCGGTCAGCGTCTGGTCGACGCCGATCTGGAATGGAAGGACTGGCCCGCCGACGAGGTCAATCCCGCCTTCATCACCGACGGCACGGTCGCCGTCCCCCAGGCCGACGAGGCTGAGGCCGAGCCGGCGAAATCCGACAGCACGGTCGCGCGCGTCACCCGCGCCGCCAACGACCTGGCCACCGGCGGCGCCAAGGCGGACTATTTCGGGTCCGTCGTGCGCGAGCCGATCCTGGCCGGAGAACCCATCGTCGGCCGCAAGATCGTCCGCGCCGGCGACAGCGGCTATATGGCCGCCTATCTCGAGCCCGGCATGCGGGCCATGGCCATCGCCGTCTCGACCGAGAGCGCGGCCGGCGGCTTCATCCTGCCGGGCGACCGCGTCGATGTCATCCTGACCGTCGAGCTTGAACGGTCCGTGTCCGACACCCAGCCCGACGCGCCGAAATTCGTCAGCCAGGTCGTGCTGCAGAACGTCAAGGTTCTGGCCGTGGACCAGTCCACCCGCGCCGAGGACGACCAGCAGGCCGTGGTCGGCGCCACCGCCACGCTGGAAGTCGCCCCGCGCGACACCGAGACTCTGGCCCTGGCCAAGGCGGCCGGCAGCCTGTCGCTGGTTCTGCGGTCCTATGCCGATACAGCCGGACCGTCGGGTCGCGTCGGCGCGCCCCGCACGGCCAGTGCGTCGCAGCCCGCCTCGGTCCGGATCTTCCGGGGCGGCGAGCCCGAGGTCGTGACCGTCCCATGAGCAGGTCGATGAGCACTCCCCTGAACCGCATCCTCGCCCTGGCCTGCGCCGGACTGGTCGCCGCCGGCGCCGCCGCGCCGGTCCAGGCTCAGACCTATGGCGCGCGCCAGACCGTGGCGGCGGGGTCGGGTCCGCAACTGGTCAACCTGCCGCGCGGCACATCCTTCGCCGTCGATCTTCCGGCCGACGCGCGCGATGTGATCGTCTCCAATCCGGCGGTCGCCGAAGCCAATGTGCATTCGCCGCGCCGCATCACCGTCATCGGCATCGCGCCGGGCGAGACCGACGCGGTCTTCCTGGACGCCGCCGGTCGGGCGATCCTGACTCTGCGCGTCCGCGTCGACGCCGGTGTTTCCGCGCTGCAGGACACCCTGTCCCGCGTCGCGCCGGGCGCCCAGGTCCGCGCCGAGGCGGTCAACGACAGCATTATCCTGAGCGGTCTGGTCACCAGTCCGGGCGAGGCGGACCGCATCGTCCAGGTCGCCCGCGCCTTCGTCTCGGCGCCGGAAAAGGTGCTGAACATGATGACCGTGGCCGGGTCTGACCAGGTGACGCTGAAGGTCCGGGTGGTCGAGGTCCAGCGCAACGCCATCAAGCAACTGGGGCTGTCGACCAATGTCGTCTACAATGACGGCAACGCGTCGATCGGCTTCGGGCGCGGCAACACCTGGGGCGCCAACGGCGGCTATCAGGGCGGGACGGGCCTCTGCTACGGCGAGAACAACGCCCGCACGACGAATTTCAACAACCAGGCGCAGACCGGCTCGGAAACGACCAGCGGCACGACCACCACGACCGGCAACACCACCACGGTCACCAATGCGACCCAGGTGGGCACGGCCGGCGATCCCGGCGTCTATTCGCTGGATTCCAACGAAGTCGTCACGGCGCTGAACAACACGGTCGGAAACTCGCTGACCAGCGCCCTGACCGGCATCGCCTCAACCATCTATTCGACCGTCACCGGCACCAACACCTCCAACTGTTTGGAGGCGTTCGAGCGGGTCGGCCTGGTGCGCACCCTGGCCGAGCCGAACCTGACTTCGGTCAACGGCGAGAACGCCAGCTTCCTGGCGGGCGGCGAGTTCCCGGTGCCGGTCGGTCGCGACCGCGACGGCAATGTGACCGTGGAATACAAGCCCTACGGCGTCAGCCTGGGCTTCCGCCCGGTGGTCTTGTCGGGCGGCAATATCTCGATGCAGATATCGGTCGAGGTGTCCGAACTGTCGGCGACCGGCGGCCTGACCATCGGCGCCGGCACGCCCTCGGCCATCAGCCTGCCGGGTCTGGGCGTGCGGCGGTCGTCGACCACCGTCGAATTGCCTTCGGGCGGGTCGATGATGATCGCCGGCCTGTTGCAGGAAAACACCCGCCAGACGGTGGATTCCCTGCCCGGCGTGACCAACCTGCCGGTGCTGGGATCGCTGTTCCGCTCGCGCGACTATGTCTCGGGCGAGACCGAACTGGTCGTTCTGGTCGAGCCCTATATCGTCAGCCCGACCTCGCCGGGCCGGATGCAGACCCCGGCCGACGGCCTGCGGATCGCCACCGACGCCCAGACCATCTTCTTCGGCCAGTTGAACCAGACCTACGGTTCGCCCGCCCCCACGGCCTCCGCGTCGGCGGGCTGGCAGGGGCCGATCGGCTATGTGATCGAGTGAGCGCCGCCATGATCCGTTCCGCCCTGATCGTCGTCGCCGCCGCGACCCTGCTGAGCGCCTGTGCGGGCGCTGCGGGAACCGGCCCCGCGCCCCTGACCCCGACGTCCCGCTTCGCCCTTCAGGTCGAGCCCGGCGTCGAGCGCATCGCCCTGGCCGTGCACGAGACCGGCCTGTCATCCAACCAGGCCCGGGCCCTCCAGGATATGGTGAATCGTTTCGCCGCCGAGGGCGCGCCGGTCCTGGTCATCGAGGCGCCGTCCGGCGACGACCCGGCCGCGGCCGACGTCGCCTGGCGAATCCACGGCGCGCTCCAGGCCTCGGGCGTACCGGCCCACCAGCTTCAGATGGCGTCCTACTACGCCCCCGATCCGCGCGCGCCGGTTCTGGTCGGATTCGAGACCGTCCAGGCCAGCGTGCCCCGCTGCGGGACCAGCTGGACCAACCTGGGCCGGACCGGCGCCAATGCCGGCTACGCCAATTTCGGTTGCGCGGTCACCGCCAATCTGGCGGCCCAGATCGCCGATCCCCGCGACATCGTCACGCCGCGCGCCATGACGCCGGGCAGCGCCGCGCGTCGCTCCGTCGTTCTGGATAACTACCGCGCCGGCGAACAGACCTCGGCGCCACGAGAGCCGCTGGTCGACAGCCAGCGCATTTCGAACGCGGTGGACTAGGCCGCCATGAACAACGCCTTCGCCGCCAACCCCTACGATGATCTCGACGACGATTTCGACGCCGACCTGGACCTCGTGTCGCCGGGGCCGACCTCGTCGGGCGACATCAATCCGCGCGAGCCGCTGCAATTTACCGCCCCCGGGGGAGCTGCGGCCGCGCCGGGAGCGGTCGTCGGCCATCCCGGCGGACTGCCGATGGCGCCGGCCAGCCTGCCGGCGGCGGGCTACAACCCCGTCGGAGACCTGGTCGCGGGCGCGGCTTCGGCACTGGCGCCTCAGCCCCTTTCGGCGGGCCTGCAGAACGAAGTCACCGTTCCCCGCATCGCCATCCATGTCTTCGCCGAGCGCCAGGACACCCTCGCCGCCGCCGAACGGGCCGGGCAGGACCGCCGCATGTCGCGGGCCACGACCCAGATTCGCGTCGGCGGCATCCCCGGCGCGGTCGAGGCCTATAATCACGAGCCGACCCCGCCGCTGATCATCGTCGAATGCCTGCAGGATCCCCAGACCCTGCTGTTCCAGGTGGATCGCCTGGCCGAGGTCTGTGACGCGGGCACCAAGGTCGTCGTCATCGGCGCGACCAACGACATCATCCTGTTCCGCGAGCTGATGAAGCGCGGCGTCAGCGAATATCTGGTCGCGCCCGTTCAGCCCCTGACCCTGATCGCCGCGATCGGCGGTCTGTTCTCGGATCCGGCACAGCCCTTCGTCGGCCGCTCGATCGCCTTCGTCGGCGCGCGCGGCGGCGCCGGCGCGTCGTCGGTGGCGCACAACACCGCCTATGCGATGTCGGAGCGGATCGGCGCCAACACCGTCATCGTCGACTACGACCTGCCTTTCGGCACGGCGGGCCTGGACTTCAATCAGGATCCGATCAGCGGCGTCGCCGACGCCCTGGGCCAGCCCGACCGGCTGGACCCCGTCCTGCTGGACCGGATGATGGTCCGGTGCACCGACAAGCTGTCGCTGTTCGCGGCGCCGGCCACCCTGGATACCGACTGGGACGTCAGCCCCGAGGCCTTCGAGGAGGTCACCGCCCAGATTCGCGGCACGGCCCCGTTCGTGGTGCTGGACCTGCCGCACCTGTGGTCGGGCTGGATGCGCCGCACCCTGATCGCGGCGGACGAGGTCGTGGTGGTGGCGACGCCCGACCTGGCGTCCCTGCGCAACGCCAAGAACATGATCGACCTGATCCGTTCGGGCCGTCCCAACGACGCGCCGCCGCGCCTGGTGCTGAACCAGGTCGGACTGCCGGGTCGTCCGGAAATCCCGGCCAAGGATTTCGGCGCCGCTCTGGGCGTCCATCCCAGCCTGTCCATTCCCTTCGACGCGAAACTGTTCGGCGCTGCCGCCAACAACGGCCAGATGATCCTGGACGCCGGCGCCAAGTCCAAGGCTGCGGACGCCTTCCAGACCCTGGCCCAGATCGTGTCTCGCCGCGAACTCCCCGCCCTGTCCGCTCCCCGGGGCGGCAAGGGCGAGTCCCGGTCGATGTTCTCCGGCCTGTTCAAGAAGAAGACCTGACGGGTGTTCGGAAAACGCACAGCCCAGCCCGGCGGCGTGCTCACCGAGCCGCGTCCCGCCCCCGCGCCTGAACCGCAGATCGAAGGTGCCGGCGACGCCGGCGCCGGCTTTCCGCCACAGCCGGCCCAGGGCCACCAGACCCAGGCCTTCGCCTATTCCGTCGACGCGCCGACCGCCGACGAAGGCTTCGCCCACACCTCGGGTCGTTCCGCCTCGGCCCCGCCGTCGCCGGCCGCCGACCGGCTGGACGCCCTTGCCGCCCGTCCCAAGGTCGCCGCCGCGCCCCAGCCCAACGCCGGTCCCGGCCCCAAGGCCACGCCCGGCTTCGAACAGCTGAAAAAGGCCCAGGCGGTCGCCGAGATCGTCCGCGAACAATCGGACTATTATCACGCCACGAAGACGACGATATTCAACGCGCTGATGAACACCATCGACCTGGCCCAGCTGGCGCAGCTGGACACCAAGGCCGCGTCCGAAGAGATCCGCGACATCGTCGCCGAACTGGTGGCGATCAAGAACGTCTCCATGTCGGTCGCCGAGCAGGAGCATCTGGTCCAGGACATCGTCAACGACGTCCTCGGCTATGGCCCGCTGGAGCCGCTGCTGGCGCGCGACGACATCGCCGATATCATGGTCAATGGCGCCGGCCGGGTGTTCATCGAGGTCGGCGGCAAGGTCCAGCTGACCAATGTCCGCTTCCGCGACAACACCCAGCTGATGAACATCTGCCAGCGGATCGTGTCGCAGGTCGGCCGTCGCGTGGACGAGAGCTCCCCGATCTGCGACGCCCGCCTGCCCGACGGTTCGCGCGTCAACGTCATCGCCCCGCCCCTGGCCATCGACGGCGCGACCCTGACGATCCGTAAGTTCAAAAAAGACAAGCTGACGATGAAGAATCTGGTGGAGTACGCCTCCATCAGCCCGGAAGGGGCGCGGGTTCTTGGCGTAATCGGCGCCTGCCGCTGCAACATCGTCATCTCGGGCGGTACGGGTTCGGGCAAGACGACGCTTCTGAACACCCTGACCGCCTTCATCGACCCGACCGAACGCGTCATCACGTGCGAGGACGCGGCCGAACTGCAGCTGCAACAGCCGCACGTGGTGCGTCTGGAAACCCGCCCGCCCAACCTGGAGGGTCAGGGCACGATCACCATGCGGGATCTGGTCAAGAACTGCCTGCGGATGCGTCCCGAGCGAATCATCGTCGGCGAGGTTCGCGGACCCGAGGCCTTCGACCTGCTGCAGGCGATGAACACCGGCCACGACGGCTCGATGGGCACGCTGCACGCCAACTCCCCGCGCGAGGCCATCAGCCGGATGGAATCGATGATCACCATGGGCGGCTACGGGCTTCCTTCGAAAACCATCCGCGAGATGATCGTCGGCTCGGTCGACGTCATCATCCAGGCCGCCCGCCTGCGCGACGGCTCGCGCCGCATCACCCACATCACCGAGGTGGTGGGTCTGGAAGGCGATGTGATCGTGACCCAGGACCTGTTCGTCTACGAGATCACGGGCGAGGACGAGAACGGCAAGATCGTCGGCCGTCACCGCTCGACCGGCATCGCCCGCCCCCGCTTCTGGGACCGCGCCCGCTATTACGGGCTGGAGCGCGAATTGGCCGAAGCCCTGGACGCGGCGGAGTAACGAACCCGATGCTTCCCGTTCTCGCCGCCATCCTGGCCTTCATCACCATCGGCGGTCTCGGCTGGGCCTTCGTCGGCGGCGACGATTCCAGCGCCCAGGCGCTGAAGCGGGCCGAGGGCTTCACCTCGGGCACGACCCGGGTCGCCCGCGCCAAGGCGGCCAAGGCAGAGGCCAACACCCCCGAAGCCCGGCGCAAGGCGATCGAGCTTCAGCTCAAGGAGGCCGAGCGTCAGGAGCGCAAGGCCCGCATGACCATGAAGGCGCGGCTGAAGCACGCCGGCATGACCATGACCATCCGCACCTTCTGGATGATCAGCGCCGGCCTGGGCGTGGTCGCCTTCCTTCTGCCGCTGATGTTCGGCCTGAACCTGTTCGTCGCGCTCGGCATCGCCGTCGTGGCCGGTCTGGGACTGCCGCGGTGGGTCGTCGGCTTCATCGGCAAGAGCCGGATGAAGAAATTTTCCGGCGAGTTCGCCAACGCCGTCGATGTCATCGTGCGCGGCATCAAGACCGGCCTGCCGGTCCACGACTGTTTCAAGATCATCGGCAAGGAGAGCCCCGCGCCCCTGGGCCCGGAGTTCCAGAAGCTGGTCGAGGGGCTGGGCGTCGGCCTGACCCTGCCGCAGGCCCTGGACAAGATGTACGAGCGGATGCCGACCCCGGAACTGCGCTTCTTCTCCATCGTCATCGCCATCCAGCAGAAGACGGGCGGCAACCTGGCCGAGGCGCTGGGCAATCTGTCCACCGTGCTGCGCGCGCGCCGGATGATGGTCGAAAAGATCAAGGCCCTGTCATCAGAGGCGGTGGCCTCGGCCGGGATCATCGGCTCGTTGCCGCCGGTCGTGATGGCGCTCGTGTCGATCACGACGCCCAGCTACATGGCGCTGATGTTCACCGACTTCCGTGGGCAGATCATGCTGCTGTGCGGCGCCACCTGGATGGCGCTGGGCATCTTCATGATGAAGCGCATGATCTCGTTCAAGTTCTGAGGAGGGCCGCGTGGAAAGCATCATGCAGGCCATCGTCGAGCCCCGGAACCTGCTCAGCATCGCGGTCGCGATGCTGGTGTTCGCAACCTTGGTGACGATGCTGGGATCGGTGGGCGGCGGCGTCAAACTGGACGAGCGGATGAAGGCGGTCTCGGTGCGCCGCGACGAGCTGAAGCGCCGTTCGCGTCAGGCCATGGCGGGTGGTCAGGGCGGGCTGCGCCATACCGACGAAGGCTTCAAGAAGCGGGTCGTGGACCGGCTGAACCTGACCAAGATGCTGGAGGATCCCAAGGTCGCCGAGAAGATGACCCAGGCGGGCTTTCGTGGACCCAAGCCCCTGACCACCTTCTATTTCTTCCGCTTCACCACGCCGTTCGTCTTCCTGTTCCTGGCCGGATCCTATGTGTTTCTGGTCAATGATTTCGGCCAGCCGCTGATGATCAAGGTGGCCATGGCGATGGGCGCGGCGGTGGCCGGATTCTATGGTCCGAACATCTATCTGCAGAACCGGATCAGCAAACGCCGGGCCTCCATCATGCAGGCCTTTCCCGATGCGCTGGACCTGATGCTGATCTGCGTCGAGGCCGGGATGTCGATCGAGTCCGCCATCGTCAAGGTGAGCCAGGAAATCGGCACGACCTCGATCGATCTCGCCGAGGAACTCAGCCTGTTGTCGGCCGAGCTCAGCTACCTGCCCGAACGCCGGATGGCCTATGAGGGGCTGGCCAAACGCACCAACCATCCGGGCGTGCGCGCCGTGGCGACGGCGATGGTCCAGGCCGAACAATACGGCACCCCTCTGGGGTCGGCCCTGCGCACCATGGCCAAGGAGAACCGCGAACTGCGCCTGTCGGCGGCGGAGAAGAAGGCGGCGGCCCTGCCGGCCCAGCTGACCGTGCCGATGATCATCTTCTTCCTGCCGGTGCTGTTCGTCGTGATCCTAGGGCCGGCGATCATCAGCATCCAGGATACGATGGCCTCGAACGCCGCCAAGGACGTGCCCCGGCCCGAGGCCGGCGCGTCACGCTAGGGTTCAGCCGCTCTCCGCCGTCGTCTTCAAAGATTCGGCGATCGCTTCGCAGCCGGCCCGGATCGCCCTGCGGTGCTTGTCGTGAAAGCCTTCTCCGAAGAAGCCGGAAAAGATGAAGCCGTTGGCGACGATACAGCTGCCGGGCTCCAGCTCCTCGATCTCGTAATAGCGGATGGCGTTGAACAGGAAGCCGCGCTTCTCGTGCCAGACCAGCTGGGCCCGGGGCTGCCAGTCCGCGACGCGAGCGGCGACGCGGCGTTCGGGCAGGCCTTCGATCCGTTCGGTCAGGACGATCTCGCCGCCGAAGGCGATGGCGCCGGACACTTCGGTCTCGACGGGGTTCCAGCGATCCCAGTGAGGCAGGTCGGCGATCACCTCCCAGATGCGTTCCGAAGGGGCGCGGACGCCGATGCGTTTCTCGACCTTGAAATTCATGTCGTCGATTTGGCAAGCCGCCGATCCGGACGCAAGCGGGACCATCCCGACATCAGCGGTTTCCCTCCGGTCCGGGCTGGGATGCCGGCGGCGTTTCCGGCGAGGGCGTGTCGGTCTCCAGCGGATTCGGGTCGAACTGCAGGGTGCGGCTCATGAAGGCCAGGGCGACGGCGAAGGCCAGCAGCACGGCGTTGGCCACGAACGGCGCCGCCTCCGCGACCTCGTACAGCGCCACCCCCATCACCGGCGGACCCAGGAAGCTGAGGCCCGCCAGCGACATCATCAGGCCGGCGACCGCCCCCTGTTCATGCGCCCCGACCGCCAGCGACGACCCGGCGGTGAAGCCCGGCCGGGCGAACCCGACCCCCATCGACACGACCGCATAGCCGACGACGACGCCGAAATAGCCGGGCGCGGCGATACTCATCAGATTGCCCAGCAGGGCCAGTCCGGCGCCCCACCGCATCAGGGCGCGCGGTTGCAGCTTCAGCAGCGGGATCAGTCCCCACTGGACCATCAATGTCGCGGCGGCGCCGGCGAACATGGCCACGCCGATGAAGGGCTGGGCCTGACGCGCTTCCAGTCCGGTCGAGGCCATCTCGTCGATGATGTGAAACCCCAGCACCGAGATGTTCACCGCCTGGGCTCCGGTGACCAGGAGGCCGTACAGCAGGAAGTCGCGCACGCGCGGATCGCGCCACAGCCCCTTTCCGACATCGCCCTGACGGCCGCTGGGCGAGGGGGTGCGGACCACGTCGCCGCTGGGCAGCATGCGCCACACCACGGCCAGCACGATCAGCCCCAGCAGGGCGAACACATACATCGGCCCCGCCAGCCCCACGAACGGCAGGATGAAGAAGGGGGCCAGCACCGGCCCGATCACCGTGCCCAGCCCCTGGGCCGAGGCCAGAAGCGACATGGCCTGGGTGCGCTCTTCGGGCCGGGTCCGGTCGGCGACATAGGCTTGGGACGCGATCGGGGCGGCGGACCCGAACACGCCGTAGATGGTTCGCGCCGTCGCCATCAGGGTGAAGGCCAGGACCACGCCCAGCCAGCCCTCGATGCCCGATGTGGCCGCCAGACCGAACCCGGTCATCGACAGCACGAACCCCATCAGGCCGATCAGGATGACCTTCTTGCGCCCCAGGGTGTCCGACAGCCGCGCCCAGAACGGCGAGGTCACCGTCCACATCAGGGCCGAGATCGCGAAGGCCCCGGCGACCAGGGTGTCGGACAGCCGGAACTCCCGGCCGATCGCCGGCAACACCGACTGCAGCCCCATATTGCCCGCCGCCGCGATCAGGCTGACGACGAACAGGATCATGAAGGCGGACGACTTCGGGGACATGGACGATCCATAGACCCATAGGCCCGCGTCGGGGAGAGCCTTAGTCCGCCGGCCTGGGCCTCAACCGTCGACCGTCCTCCAGTCCCAGCCGCGCCTTGACCTCGAACAGGTCGGCGCCGGCCGGCACGATCAGCAGGGCCTTGGGATTGGCGGCGTTGACGGCGATGACCGCGTTCCTGGGACAGATATCGAAACAGCCGGTCTCGATCACTGCCAGTTCGGCCTTGCGACCCTTCTTGCCGTCGCCCCTGGGCCGCAGGTATCGCTTCAGCGCCTTCTTCAGCGTCTTGTCGCCGTCGGGACCGAAGCCGCCGTCCAGCTTCTTCGAGCATTTCCTGCAGACCAGCACGACCTCGCGCCAATTCGTCTTCGTCGTCTTGATGGCCATGATCCAGATGTCGGCCACGGACATGACAGGCGCAAGACGCCATCCCGAACAGGCTTGCCTCACGGGCGCCCTCGCCCCCATCATCCGGTCGCCATTCAAGGAATCCGAACCATGATGCGACCCGCCGCGCTCGCCGCCGCCCTGACGCTGATGTCGGCCCCCGCCCTGGCCCAGACGCCGGTCCCGGCCGAGGCTGTCGCCACGGCGGCGCAAGCGATCGAGGCGGACGTCATTGCCTGGCGTCGCGACCTGCACGCGCACCCCGAACTGGGTCTGGCCGAAACCCGCACCGCCGCATTCGTCGCAGAACGCCTGCGAGGCATGGGGATCCAAGTCCGCGAAGACGTGGGTCGCACCGGGGTGGTCGGGATCCTGCGCGGGACCGGACCCGGGGCCGACCACGTCGTCGCCCTGCGCGCCGACATGGACGCCCTGCCGGTGCTGGAGGCGACGGGCCTGCCTTTCGCATCGACCGCCACGGGCACCTATCAGGGCGCGACCGTGCCGGTGGCCCACGCCTGCGGCCACGACGCCCACGTCGCCATGCTGCTGGGCGCCGCCCAGGTTCTCAGCGGGATGAAGGACCGGTTCTCGGGGACAGTCGTCTTCATCTTCCAGCCGGCGGAGGAGGGCGCGCCTCCGGGAGAGCCGCTGGGCGGGGCACGGCTGATGATCCAGGACGGGGCGCTGACCGATCCCGGGGTCGAGGCCATCTTCGGGCTGCACGTCGTGCCGGGCAAGGCGGGGACAGTCTTCTACCGGCCCGAAGGCTTCATGGCCGCGTCGGACCGGGTGGATATCACCCTACACGGCCGCCAGACGCACGGGGCCTGGCCGTGGCGCGGGGTCGATGTCATCGCCGTGGCGGCGAACATCATTCAAACGGTCAACACGCTGACGGCCCGCACCATCGACCCGACGACGACCCCGACGGTGTTCACCATCGCCACCGTTCAGGCGGGCGTCCGCTACAACATCATTCCGGACGAGGCGGTGCTGTCGGGCACGTTGCGCACCTTCGACATCGCCCAGCGCGACGATCTGGTGAAGCGCGCCGAGGCCGCCATCGACCATGTCGCCGAAGCCTACGGCGCCACCGCCGATTTCGCCGTGCGCCAGAACGCGGCCCTGGTGTTCAACGACGTCGAACTGTCGGCCTGGCTGGCTCCGGTGCTGACCGAGGCGGCGGGCGAAGGGATGGTCAATCCCGCCACGCCGCCCACCACGGTGGCCGAGGATTTCTCGTATTTCCAGAACGAGGTTCCGGGCGTCTTCTATCATCTGGGCGCCACGCCCGACGGGGTCGATCCGGCCACCGCTGCGCCAAACCATTCGCCGCAGTTCGACGTCAACGAGGACGTTCTGGCGCTGGGCGTGCGGACCCATGCCCTGTCGGCGCTGCGGTTCCTGGAGCGGCCATAAGGTCAATAACGCCTTCGCCATGTTCGTGCACGATCGCTCAACGAACCGGGCGCACCCTTCGACGGTTACGCCCGGAGAGCGCCGATGAGGGTCATGAATTTCCACCTGCCGCCGATCGAGCGCCAGCCTCGCAAAGAGCTCTGGCGAGAGACGTTTTTCTTCCTCGCCTCCTTCCTGGCGACCATGGGCGGGGTGGTGGTGATCATGAACCACGCGGCTGCCGTCCTGGCCTGAGGCTTGACGCCGTGCGCCCGGACGGCGAGGGGACGGCGATGACATCCTGTCCCACCCCGACCGCCTCGGTGGACCGCTGACCATGGCTGATACGGAACTGGAACGGTTCAAGGCCGCGCGCGTCACGGCCTTGTATCGGCTCGATCTGATCGCCCAGGGCGCGCGGATCACCTATGAGGACGGCACGCCCGTCGACATGGCGTCGGAAAAGGTTCGGCTGGAACAGGTCGTCGCCGACATGGATCGCCGCATCGCCCGGCTGGAACTGATGGCGGCGACGCCGACGGGACCGCTGAACTAGGAGCGCGGACCTCCAGGTCCGCTCTTTATCAATGCCGAAGAGCGAACCTGGAGGTCCGCGCTCCATTGTTCGTTGAACCGTCTAGGCCGCCTGCACCGTCTCGATGATGCGGTGATAGGCGGCGGTCAGGGCGACCAGTTCGGCCACCGGAACCCGCTCGTCGATCTGGTGCATGGTCTGGCCGACCAGCCCGAACTCCAGCACCGGGCAGATGGCGCGGATGAAGCGGGCGTCCGACGTGCCGCCGGTGGTCGAGGCCTCGGGCCGCACGCCGGTGGTCGCCTCGACCGCATCCTGGACCGCCGTGACGAAGGGACCGACCGGCGTCAGAAACGCCTCGCCCGAACACATGTGGTCCAGCTCGATCCGCAGGCCGGTCTCGGCCTGGACGCGGCCGGCCTCGCGGTTCAGCCAATCGATCAGGCCGTCGCCGGTCTGGGCCGGGTTGAAGCGGATGTTCAGCCGGGCGCGGGCCTCGGCCGGGATGACGTTCGTCGCCGTATTGCCGATATCCAGGGTGGTGATCTCCAGGTTCGACGGCTGGAAGGCCTCGTAGCCCTCATCCAGCACATGGGCGTCCAGCGCCGCCATCAGCCGCACCAGCACAGGCGCCGGGTTCGCCGCCCGGTCGGGATAGGCGACGTGGCCCTGTTTGCCGTGGACCGTGATCCATGTGTTCAGGGAGCCGCGCCGGCCGATCTTGATCGTGTCGCCCAGTTGCATCTGGGACGAGGGCTCGCCGACCACGCAGGCGTCGATGACCTCGCCTTCCGCCATCAGGGTCTCGACCACCCGCTTGGTGCCGTGCAGGGCAGGGCCCTCCTCGTCGCCGGTGATCAGGAAGGACAGGGAGCCGGCGACCTCGCCCTCGGCCAGCACCTGGGACACGGCCGCGACCCAGGCGGCGATGCCACCCTTCATGTCCACCGCGCCGCGACCGAAAAGGATGCCGTCCCTGACGTCGGCCTCGAAAGGACCGAACGACCAGGCCGCGACCTCGCCCGTCGGCACCACATCGGTATGACCGGCGAAACACAGGTTGGGCGAGGCGGTCCCGCGCCGGGCGTACAGGTTCTCGATCCGCGCGTCCCTGCCCTGGCCGCCCGGCCCCTCGAACGCCATGCGCCGGCAGATGAACCCCAGGCCGGTCAGCACCCGCTGCAGCGTGTCCATCGCCCCTTCGTCGGCGGGCGTCACCGACGGCCTGCGGATCAGGTCGCGCGTCAGTTCGACAGGATCGATGACAGGAGTTGATGCGGCGCCCATGCGGCTATGCTTTAGGG
Organism: Alphaproteobacteria bacterium; assembly: GCA_018820205.1. Taxonomy (GTDB): domain Bacteria; phylum Pseudomonadota; class Alphaproteobacteria; order Caulobacterales; family Caulobacteraceae; genus Brevundimonas. The sequence goes on along the minus strand of JAHJOK010000020.1, from coordinate 68,495 downwards.
AGATCGCACGCAGCCGCAAAGGGGGAGCCCATGCCGAAGATCGACATCGAGACCGCCCCCACAGGCCACGGAACCGACTATCCCGACGAACACGCCGGGCCCTGCAAGCCGCGCCGACGCTGGCGGCTGGGCGATGCGGCGGGCCTCGACCAGTTCGGCGTCAACATGCTGCGCCTGCCGGCCGGCGCCTGGTCCAGCCAGCGTCATTGGCACTCGGCCGAGGACGAGTTCGTCTGGGTCGTTTCGGGCGAGGTCGTGTTGGTCGAGGATGACGGCGAGACCGTGCTGACGGCCGGTGATTGCGCCGGGTTCAAGGCCGGCGTGCCGAACGGCCACAAGATCGAGAACCGATCCGGCGCCGAAGCGGTTCTGCTGGAGGTCGGGTCGCGTCGTCCCGAAACCGACGCCTGCGACTACCCCGATATCGACATGGTCGCGCCGCAGGGCTCCGACCGCTATTTCCACCGCGACGGAACGCCCTACCCCAAACATGACCGACGCACCTGAGGCGCCCGAGCCGATCACCAAGCCGAACGCCGAAGCCGCGCTCGCCGCCCACGGGACCAATCCGTGGGCCATCAACGATTTCCGCCTGATCTGGCTGGGGCGACTGGCCGCCGTGCTGGCGATCCAGATCCAGTCCTCGGCCCTGTTGTGGCAGGTCTATGAGATCGCGCGCCGGGACCATCCGATCGAACAGGCCAGCCTGTATCTCGGCCTCGTCGGACTGGCCCAGTTCATCCCCCTCCTGGCCCTGACCCTGCCGGCCGGAGAGATGGCGGATCGGCGCGATCGGCGCCGCACGGTGATCTACGCCATCATGGCCGAGGGGACCTGCGCCCTGTCGTTCCTGGCCATGGCGATCCACGGCGATCCACCGCTTTGGGGGCTGCTGGCGGTGGCCGTCGGGTTCGGGGCGTCGCGCGCGTTCCTGGCCCCCGCCAGCCAGGCCTATCTGCCGATGGTGGTCGGTCGGGCCGCCCTGCCGCGCGCCATCGCCGCCCAGTCCATCGCCTTTCAGACCGGCGCCATCGCCGGACCGGCCCTGGGCGGGGTCATCGTCGGCCTGTCGGTGCCGATGGCCTATGGGGCGTCGCTGGTGCTGTTCGCGATCGGCCTGACCTGTTTCCTGATCATCAGGACCAGCGGCAGGCCGACCCCGGCCGAAGGGTCGGGGAAACGCTGGGACGCAGTCAAGGAGGGGCTGAAATACGTCTGGTCGACCAAGATCGTGCTCGGCGCCATCTCGCTGGACCTGATCGTGGTGCTGTTCGCGGGCGTGGCCCTGCTGACGCCGATCTTCGCGCGAGACATCCTGCATGTCGGTCCCGAGGGGTTCGGCCTGCTGCGCGCATCCTTCGGCTGCGGGGCTCTGGTCATGGCCCTGGTGCTGGCGCGCTATCCCCTGCCGGGACGCGGCGGCCTGATCATGTTCGCCTCGGTCGCCGTGTTCGGCGTCTGCACCATCGTGTTCGGCCTGTCGAAGATCGTCTGGATCAGCGCGGCGGCCCTGTTCGTGGGCGGCATGGCCGACATGGTCAGCGTCAACATCCGCCAGACCCTAATCCAGCTGTCGACGCCCGACAATATGCGCGGGCGAGTGTCGTCGGTGTCCATGCTGTTCATCGGCGCCTCCAACGAACTGGGCGAGGCTTATTCCGGCGTCATGGTGCGATTCCTGGGACCCATCGGCGCGGCGGTGTTCGGCGGCTTCGGCGCTTTGGCCGCGACGGGCGTATGGGCGAAGCTGTTCCCGGGGCTGAGGAAGGCCGACAAGCTGGTTTGAGGCCGCGCGTCTCCTCCCTGTCGCGCAGCGATGGGGAGGTGGCTCGGAGCGAAGCGGAGAGACGGAGGGGTTTTTGACGCCCTTCAGAACCCCTCCGTCAGCTCGTGAAGGGCTCGCTGCCACCTCCCCATGCGCCAAGCGGCGAACAGGGAGGAGACGTCAGGTCAGCCCCACGCTCTGAAATGTTTCGACAGCTTCAGCCCCTGGCGCTGATAGTGGCTGCCGCCTTCGCCATACAGCCGTGTCGGTCGCTCGGTCAGCGGCTCGTAGACAAGGCGGGCGACGATCTGGCCGTGTTCCAGCAGGAACGGCGTGTCGTGGGTGCGGACCTCCAGCACGCCTTTTGATCCGGCCCCATGCGCCTCGTCGGTGCCGAAGCCGGGGTCGAAGAAGCCGGCATAGTGGACGCGGAACTCGCCCACGCTGGGGTCGATCGGGGTCATTTCGGCGGCCTGGTTCACCGGGATCTCGACCGCCTCGTTGGACGCCAGGATGTAGAACTCGCCCGGATCCAGCAGCAGTTCGCCGCGACGCAGGGTCAGGGGCTCCCAGAAGTCCTTCGGGTCATGGCCGTCGATCCGGTCCAGGTCGACCACGCCCGCATGGCGGCGACCGCGAAAGCCGACGATGTCGCCCCCCTGAAGATCGACACCGACGCTGCGGGTCTCCAGTTTCGGCGGTTCGCCGGCCTTCAGACGAAGCTGGTTCAGCCGGGTGCCGGGCCGGACCAGGATGGAAAACGTCTGCGGCGCGATCTCCAGATACAGCGGCCCCTGATAGCCCTCGTCCACATCGTCGAAGGCCCCGCCGCGATCGGTCAACAGGCGCACGAAGACGTCGACGCGGCCGGTCGAACTCTTCGGATTGGCGCGGGCGATCAGACCTTTCGGCAGGTCCAGCCGCTCTTGCAGTTCGGCGATATAGACGCAGCCCTTTTCCAGAACGACGCCGTTCGACAGGTCGATGGGGTGCATTTCGACATCGGCGATCCGGTCGCTGACCAGGCGCTTGCCGGGCAGGAACGACGCCCGCACCCGCCAGGCGCGGTCCGACAGGCGCAAGTCCAGACTGGCCGGCTGCACCTGATCGGCGTCGAAAGGCGTGGCCGACGTGATCGCTCCGTTGGCGATCAGGGCCTCGATGGACTGGCAGGGCAGGATGCCGGGGGCGGGGAGTTCGAGCGTCATGGCGAACGCCTTACACACTGAGATCGCCGGACGCACGTCCCGGAGCGCGGCCCCCCAGGTCCGCCCTCCCGATCTCCCGCGACGCGACCGCGCTTGAAACCCGCGCGGGGCCGGGCGACGATGGTCTCATGCACGACACAGACCCCTATGTGGCCGAGACCGACGGCGTGATCGTGCGGGTCCGGCCCAGCTATCTGGCCGGTCAGTCCGATCCGGACGAAGGCCGCTGGGTCTGGGCCTATCAGGTCGAGATCGAAAACCGGGGCGACCAGGCCGTGCAACTGATGGCCCGGCGCTGGACCATCATCGACGCCACGGGACATACGGAAACGGTGCGCGGGCCGGGCGTGGTCGGCGAACAGCCCCTGATCGGACCGGGCGACAGCTATTCCTACGCCTCCGGCTGTCCCTTGCCGACGCCGTCGGGGTCGATGGAGGGGACCTATACGATGACCGACGCGACCGGCCGGTCGTTCGAAGCGGCGATCCCCGCGTTCAGCCTGGATGTGCCCGGCGGACGGGTTTTGAACTGAGGTTCAGCCCTCGCACCGTGCCTTACGGGGGAAAGGGCTGGGAAGGCGGCGAGGCTGCGTCAACCCGGATAACCGCAGCCCCGCCCCGGTCCCGCTGGAAGCCAGCGGGGCGGATGCGGCCCCATAGGGGGCAACCGTGACGACGGCGCGACGACGCAACACGGATCGCGCTCAAGCAGGGAGCGACCGCGTCGCGAGCGATAGCGCCCCTTCGCCTAGATGTACCTGCGCAGGCTTCGCGCCAGCTCTTCCTTGCCGCCGCGCTTCACCTGCGGCTGATAGGCGACGCGGGCGTGTTCGACGCAATAGACGCCTTCCGAGGCGCGGCGGCCGCAGAAGCTGAACTCGTTCGAGGACGGGTCGCCGATCGGCCATTTGCACATGTGGGCGCCCAGGGTCATCACCGTCGCGGTGCCGGGCATCTCGGTGATGGCCGGCAGGCTGGGCGCGACCGGAGCCGGGCGGGCCTGAGGCTGGGCGGCCTCGATCCGACGCGGCGCCGAAGGTTGCGCCGGGGGCGTCGTGCGGGTGCGGGCGGGGCGGAAGGTCGAGGTGCGCGCGGGCTGCGACGGCGTTGCACGGCCCGACAGGCCCAGACGGTGCACCTTGCCGATCACGGCGTTTCTGGTGACGCCGCCACCCAGCTGTTTTGCGATCTGTGAGGCGGACTGCCCCTCCAGCCACAGCTTCTTCAGTGCGCCGACGCGATCTTCGGTCCAGCCTGCGGTCATGCCACCCTCCGGGTAGATTTTGATTCAACATATGGCGCCTGAAGCCCCCTCCGGGTCTCGCTGGCCACAACTAATCGTAAACGAGACCTTAACAGACGCAAGATGTGCGAATCAGTCGTCCACAGAAACCACATCTTGAATCGCTGTTCTGTGATCGCGCGAAGCGCCGCGGTTCGGAACAGGGGCGCCAACGACGGGTTGACGACATATGTCCGAATTGCCTCCTCAGGATCCGCCCATCACCCGCAAGCCTTTGACGCCAAAGGCGGGAGGAGGCTCGGTCCGGGTGATCGATCCGCCCGAGATCGCGATTACCCTGACGCCTGACGCCGCCGAGATTTCCGGATTGAGGTTGATCGCGGAGGCGGACGAGGCGCGTCGGCTGCTGATCCTGCCCGACTAGGCCTTGCGCCCCGTGTCATGCGGCCGCATCTGACGGCCCATGACCGATCTCGCTTCGACCCGTCCTTCAGGCCTTCCGACGCCGCGCCACTATGCGGGGATCAACTGGATCGGGGTGCAGACCCTGTATCTGCGCGAGGTTCGCCGCTTCTGGAAGGTGGGGGCCCAGACGGTCGCCGCCCCGGTGGTGACGACGCTGCTCTATATGCTGGTGTTCGTGGTCGCGCTGAAGGGCGCCCGCCCGCCGCTGCATGGCACGCCCTTCGCCGAGTTCGTGGCGCCCGGCCTGATCATGATGGCGATCCTGAACAACGCCTTCGCCAACGCCTCGTCCAGCCTGATCCAGGCCAAGATCATGGGCACCTCGACCGACTTCCTGACGCCGCCGCTCAGCCCGCTGGAACTGACCATCGGCTTTTCGCTCGGCGCCGCGACACGCGGTCTGGCGGTCGGACTGGTGACGGCGATCTGCGTCATGCCGTTCGCCCGGCTGGGCCTGACCAACATCCTGGCCATCGCCTGGTTCGGCCTGATCGCCTCCCTGCTGATGGGCATGCTGGGCGTCTTCGCCGGCCTGTGGGCCGAGAAATTCGATCAGCTGGCGGCGGTGCAGAACTTCGTCATCATGCCGATGACCTTCCTGTCGGGCACCTTCTATCTGGTCGACAACCTGCCCGAGCCGTTCGCGACCATCAGCCACTTCAACCCGATCTTCTACATGATCGACGGTTTCCGTTACGGCTTCATCGGCCACGCGGAGGGCAACCTGTGGATCGGCGTCGTGATGAGCGCGGTGCTGACGCTGGCGATGGCCGTGGCCAGTTGGCTGGTGTTCAAGTCGGGCTGGCGGCTGAAGAGCTGAGCCGAGGGATTAGGGATTAGGGATTAGGGATTAGGGGTCAGGGGCGCCTCGAATCCTATCTGCGCAGACGCTAGGCGCTGTCGGGTCTGCCAGGGGGACGACTTCCTCCTACCAATCCCCAATCCCTAATCCCTAATCCCTCCATGTGTTGACTCCCCCGCCGCCCCATCCGACAACGCTGCCCTTCCGTAAGTCCCGTCGCACCCGCGCCGGGGCTTCGTTTCTTTTGGAGGTACGTCCGTGTCCGGTCATTTGATGGGTGTCTACAATCGCGCGCCGCTGGAAGTGGATCGCGGGCGAGGCGCACGTCTGTGGGGCACGGACGGGACCGAGTATCTGGACTGCGTCCAGGGCATCTCGACCAACGGCCTGGGCCACGCCCATCCGCTGCTGGTCGAGGCCGTCAAGACCCAGGCCGAGAAGCTGTGGCACGTCTCCAACATCTACAAGATCCCGGGTCAGGACGAACTGGCCGACATGCTGACCGAGGCCAGCTTCGCCGACGTCGTCTTCTTCACCAACTCGGGCGCCGAGGCGGTCGAGTGCGCGCTGAAGACGGCGCGTAAATTCCACTCGGCCAACGGCCAGCCGGAACGGATCGACATCTACGGCTTCGACGGCGCCTTCCACGGCCGCACCTACGGCGCGATCAACGCCGCCGCCAACCCCAGCTACACCGAGGGCTTCGGGCCCAAGATGGAGGGGTTCCACCAGCTGGTCTGGGGCGACCGCGAGGCGTTGGAGGCGGCTTTCCAGTCGCCGACCACGGCGGCCGTCATTCTTGAGCCCGTGCAGGGCGAGGGCGGCTGTCGCGAGACGCCGGTCGAAGACCTGCGCTGGATGCGCCAGATGGCCGACGACCACGGCGTGCTGCTGATCTTCGACGAGGTCCAGTGCGGCATGGGCCGGACCGGGAAACTGTGGGCGCATGAGTGGGCCGACATGGCTCCCGACATCATGGCGGTGGCCAAGGCGCTCGGCGGCGGCTTCCCGGTCGGCGCCTGTCTGGCGACCACCGAGGCGGCCAAGGGGATGACCGTGGGCGCTCACGGCTCGACCTTCGGCGGCAATCCGCTGGCCATGGCCGTGGGCCGGGCCGCCTTCGGCGCCATCAACACGCCGGAGATTCTGGGCAATGTCGCCGAGATCGCGTCCTATCTGAAACAGCAGCTCAACGGCCTGGCAGAACGCTTCCCCGACGTGATCGTGGACGTGCGCGGCAAGGGGCTGCTGATCGGCATGAAGCTGATCCCCAACAACCGCGAATTCATGGGCTGGGCGCGGGACGAGAACCGCCTGCTGATCGCCGGCGGCGGCGACAACTGCGTGCGTCTGTTGCCGCCACTGAACCTGACGCTGGACGAGGCCCGCGAGGCCGTCGAACGGCTGGAGCAGACCTGCGAGTTCGCGCGGGGCAAGATCAAGGCCTCGGCCTGATGGTCCGGCATTTCCTCGACATCCATCGGCTGGACGCCGCCGATCTGCGCGCTATCCTGGACGACGCTCACGCTCGAAAGGCGGCCCGCAAGGGCTGGCCGAAAGGCCGGGTCGACGCCGATGCACCGGGCCAAGATCGCGTGCTGGCGATGATCTTCGAGAAGAACTCGACCCGCACCCGCTTCAGTTTCGACGCCGCCATCCGCCAGCTGGGCGGCGACTCGATCATCGCCACCGCCTCGGACATGCAGCTGGGTCGCGGCGAGCCGGTCGAGGACACGGCTCGCGTCCTGTCGCGCATGGTCGACGCCGTCATGATCCGCGCCAACAGCCATGAGGACCTCGAACGGTTCGCCCGCGTCTCGACCGTGCCGGTGGTCAACGGCCTGACCGACCGTTCTCACCCGTGCCAGATCCTGGCCGACATCATGACGATCGAGGAGCATCGCGGTCCGATCGAGGGCAAGACGCTGGCCTGGATCGGCGACGGCAACAATGTCTGTCACAGCTTCATGCACGCCGCGCCCAAGCTGGGCTTTCACCTGAACGTGGCCTGCCCGGCCGAGTATCACCCGAACCTTCACGACCTGGCCAAGGGCGGCAACGCCGTCACCCTGACCAGCGACCCGAAGGACGCGGTCAAGGGCGCGGACGTGGTCGTCACCGACACCTGGGTGTCGATGGGCGACAGCGACTATGAGGCGCGCCTGCACGCGTTCGAAAGCTATGGCGTCGATCAGGCCCTGATGGACCTGGCCGACAGCGATGCGGTCTTCCTGCACTGCCTGCCCGCGCACCGCGGCGAGGAAGTCACAGACGCCGTGATCGACGGGCACAGGTCGCTGGTCTGGGACGAGGCGGAAAACCGCATCCACGCCCAGAAGGCCGTGCTGGCGTGGTGTTTCGCGGGCTGACTCCTTCGCCTCCCGACACGAAAAAGGGCGCCGTCGAACAACGGCGCCCCTTCTGACCGGAACGCCAACCTTAGGACAGGTTGACGTCTGCCACGCCGCCGGCGTCCGGGAATGTCTTGGTCAGGTTGGCCTTGGCGATCTCGAAGAAGAACCCGGCTGCGCTCTTCTTGGAGACCCAGACCCGGCCGTCGTCACCTTCGAACTTGATCAGCGTCAGATGCGGGTCGTCCTTGCCGTCGGGATACCAGGCGGCAAGGATCGGGTTCCAGTGCTTGTCGATGACCGACTGGTCACGGCTGAGCGACATCGAGCCGTGGAAACAGGCCCAGACGTGCTGATCCTTGGAGCCATAGCTGAACATACCCTTGGCCCCGCCCTGGGCGACATCCCTAGCCAGGTCGGTGTCATCGCGGGTGAAGAACCAGATCGTGCCCGTCTCTTCCTCGCGATAGGCGGTCATCGGCTGGGAATGGTAGCCGGGGGTGTCGATGCCCAGCATTCCGGTGTTGGAATCCTTCAGGTGTTTCCAGAATGCTTTTTCGGCTTCGGCGGCAGTCAGAGTTTCGTCGGCCATCTACGGCTCCCAAGTGATTGTGTTCGCCCGGAATAACTGCTGGGCGCCGAGGCTGTTCCGTCACGTCCGGGGCGCGAAGCCCAACAGTGCGCCGACGTGGATCAGCAGCAGGAACGCCAGGGCGGCCGCCAGCAGCATGATGAACCGCCAGGGCGTCATCCGGGGTCTCAGGAAATCGCTCGGCCGCGCCCCGCGCCAGCCGGCGAAACCGCCGACGATCAGGGCGCCGGCCAGCAGGATCAGGGTCAGGGTCATCGACATGGGCGCGATGTGGCGGCAAGGCCGCGCGGGCGCAAGCCAACCCTTTCCACGGGGTTAATCTTCACCTCTCGTTAACCCTGTCGGCGCGATGGATTGGCGCGAGGCCGACGCTGTCCACAGGAGAATGCGTCGGCGTCAAGATGTTGGGGTTAACCACACGTTTACACCCCGGATATGGGCGATTAGCGTGATGCCTATGGGTCGGGAGCCGAATCAGTGAGCGCAGCCGCTGCAGCGCCGTGGAGCGTAAAGGGCATCGACCCCAAGGCGCGTGAAGTGGCCAAGGATCTGGCGCGTCGTTCGGGCATGACCCTGGGCGAGTGGCTGAACACCATGATCATGGAGGACGGCGACGACGATGATGGCGTCCAGACCTTCCCGCGCCGACCGCACGCCTCGGATGTCATCGACCGGCGGGGCCGCTCGCGCCGGGTCGACGACGCCTATGAGATCAGCGGCCGCAGCTTCGGTCGCGACGACGAGACGCTGCAGCGCGTGGCCGCCTCGGTCGACGCCATCGCCGCCCGTCTGGAGGCCGCCGAACGCCGCTCGACCGTCGCCATCCAGGGTGTCGATCAGGCCGTGTCCGGACTGGTGCGCCGGATGGAGGCCCAGGACCATCAGGCGGGTCAGTACGCCCGTCGCATCGACGACATCTCCGACGAGCTGAAGGAAGGCCACAAACGCCTCCGCAAATTCGAGCAGGACGCCGGGCCGAAGACCGCCGAAACCATCGCCAAGGTCGAACAGGCCTTGGGCGGGCTGGCCGGCCGTCTATATGACATCGAGGAACGCCAGCGCTCGGGCCTGAACGAGGTCCGTCATCGTCTGGACGGGGTCGAGAAGGCCGATGCCTGGGGCAAGACCGACACCGCCGTCGCCGCCCTGACCAGCCGTCTCTATGACCTGGAGGAGCGCAATCGCGCGCACGGCCAGACCCTGATCCAGCGCATCGAGGCGGTCGAGAAGGCCGCAGGTCCGGGCGTCGGCGCGGACGTTCTGGCCCAGGTCGGCCAGCGGCTGGATGCGGCTCAGGGCCAGACGGCCCAAGCCCTGCGCAACCTCGAACGCTCCTTCGCCGGCCTGGACCAGCGCCTGCGCGCCGCCGAGACGCGCGTCGAACCCGAGGGCTCGCGCGAGGCCGCCCGGTTCGAGAAACTCGCCGAGACCCTGTCGCGCCAGATCGACGGCAACCGCACCGAGATGATGCGCCGGCTGGAAACCGCCGAGAGCGAAGGCCGGATGGCCCGCATCGAGGCGACCATCGCCTCGCTGGGCGAACAGGCCCGCACCGCCGAACAGCGCTCCGCCCAGGGCATCGACGCCATGGGCCGCGAGGTGCTGCGCATCGCCCAGAACCTGGACACCCGCGTCGATCGTATCGAGACCGCCGGCGACGCGCGCCTGGAGAAGTTCGAGACGGCCCTGACCAAGACCGTCTCCGACAAGATCGAACGCGACATGGGCCGCTATGGGCAGGCCATCGATCACCGGCTGAACCGCGCCGACGACCAGCACGCCATCGCGCTGGAAAAGCTGGGCGTCGAGATTACCCGCATCTCGGACCGGCTGGCCGACCGCATCGCCCAGTCCGAGCGCAAATCCGCTCAGGCGCTGGAGGACATCGGCCGCCGGATGGGCGAGGGCTCCGACCGGATCGAGCAGCGCTACGACCGCGCCTCGGGCGAACTGGCCGAGCGGATGCGGCTGTCGGAAGAACGCACCGCCAAACTGCTGGCCGAGGCGCGCGAAAGCCTGGACCAACGTCTGGCCGAGCCGGTCGCCGCACCACCTGCGCCCGTTCCGGAACCGGCCGTCCGGGCCGAGGCCGAGTTCGCCCAGCCGGACTGGCGCGCCTCGGCCTTCCCCGATGAGGATTTCGGCGACGCCGATTCGGGTGACGGCTGGTCCGTCGATCCCCTGTCCGCCGATCTGGAACCCTTCCCCCAGGAATCCGCCGCAGCCTCGCGTGAGCCCGAGCCGGAACTCCGGGCCGCGCCTGAAGCCGCGCTCGAACCGGGTTTCGACGCCCTGCCGCGCCGGTTCGAGCCGGCCGCGCCCGAGCCAGTGCCCTTCGGCGCCGCTCCATCCGCCAGCGTCGGTTTCGGCGGCGCCGACGTCGCCGACGCCCTTGAGGCCATCGCCGGGACGCAGGGCCAGCCTCAGCCGTTCGCCGGTTCCGTGGCCGAGAGCCATGCCCCGGCCCGCGTCTTTGACGACGGCCAGGACGACTTCGCCGCCGAGACCGAGTTCGTGGACCCTCGTCGTCTGCGCGCCGGCATCAGCGCCGGGGCCGCCGCCGGCCGCGCCGCCTCGACCCGTGACACCATCGAGGCCGCCCGCGCCGCGATGAATGCACCGGCGCCGGAAGCGCCCCGCGTCGCCTTCGGCCTGGGCGGCCTGAAGAAGGGCGGCAAGTCGCGGTTGCAGGAGCGGCTCGACAAACAGGCGTCGCGCGACGGCACTGTCAAGAAGGCCGTCCTGGCCTCGGTCACCGGCATGGCTGTGATCGCCGGCCTCTACGCCACCGGCCGTCTGACCGGATACGAGATTCCCGACCTGGCCAGCCTGACCGGATCCTCGATCGCAGATCTGGACTCCACGCCGATCGCGGCCCTGGCCCTGGCGCCGGCCGATGCGCCGCTGGACGCCGCGCCGGTCGACACGACCGAGGCCCAGACCCTGTTCGCCCAGGCGCTCGAACAACTGGACCGAGGCGACGACGCCGGGGTCGAGACCCTGACGCGCGCCGCCAATCTGGGCGAGCCCGAGGCCCAGCTGAAGCTGGCGGGCCTGTATCAGAGCGGCGAGAACGGCGTCACGGCCGACGCCGAGGAAAGCCGCCTGTGGGCGCGCCGTGCGGCGGAGGGCGGCGATCCGCGCGGCATGCACGCCTTCGGCATGTATCTGTTCGACGGCGTCGGCGGCGCCCGCAACCGGCCCGAGGCGCTGGACTGGCTGAAGCAGGCCGCCGATCGCGGCCTGGTCGACAGCCAGTACAACGTCGCCCGCATCTATGAAAACGGCGACGAGGGCATCGCCCCCAATCCGACCCAGGCCTACCGTTGGTATCTGATCGCGGCGCGCGCCGGCGATCCTCAGGCCCAGGCGGCGGTCGATCGGCTGGCCCCGACCATCCCGGCCGCCGCCCGCCAGACCGCCCGTGCCCAGGCCGAGGCCTTCGCCCTGGAACCGCTCGCCTAGACCTTGCCTTGATTTCCGCTCATCCCCGCGAAAGCGGGGACCCAGTTCTTTCGTTCGCACGGTGCGTCGGGTTGACCTTCCGTCCAAACCCCGACCATTGAGCGCCCAAAGCACTTGGTCCCCGCTTTCGCGGGGATGAGCGGTTTTAGAAGGGGAAGGCCCGACCTTTGGAGATCTATCTGCCGATCGCCGAGGTTTCGGTGAACTGGCCGCTCCTGGTGATGCTGGGCGGTCTGGTCGGCTTCGTGTCCGGTCTGTTCGGCATCGGCGGCGGGTTCCTGATGGCCCCGGTGCTGATCTTCCTCGGCATTCCCCCGACCGTGGCCGTGGCCAGCCAGGCCAGCCATGTCGTCGCCTCCTCGACCTCGGGCGTAATCCGCTATTCCGGCATGGGCGCGGTGGATTTCCGCATGGGCGGGATCATGGCGGCCGGCGGGGCGATGGGCGCCGTCCTGGGGGTGGAGCTGTTCCGCTATCTGCGCCTGCTGGGTCAGGCGGACCTGGTCGTCGCCCTGTCCTACCTGCTCTTCCTCGGCGCCATCGGCCTGTTGATGCTGTACGAAAGCCTGACCGAAATCCTGCGCCAGCGGCGGGGCGTCATCGCGCCGCGCAAGGAACGGCGTCGACCGCTGTGGCTGTATGGCCTGCCGTGGAAGGTGCGCTTTCCCAAGTCCGGCCTTTACATCAGCGCCATCCCGCCGCTCGGCCTGGGCATTTTCGCCGGCATCCTGTCGGCCATCATGGGGGTCGGCGGCGGCTTCATCCTGGTGCCCGTGATGCTCTATGCGTTGCGGATGAAGGCGGGGGTCGTGGTCGGGACCAGCCTGTTCCAGATCATCATCACCACCGGCATCACCGCCATCCTCCAGGCCGGGCGGAACCAGACGGTCGATATCGTGCTGTCCAGCCTGCTGCTGGTCGGCGGGGTGGTGGGCGCCCAGCTCGGCGCGCGATACTCGGCCAAATTCAGGGGCGAGGAACTGCGGGCGGTGCTCGGCCTCCTGATCCTGTTCGTCGGCATCCAGATGGGGCTGGATCTGTTCGTGCGGCCTTCCGACATCTTCCTGCTGGCTCCGGGAGTGTCCGACGGATGATCCAGGCCGTTCCACCCCCTGAAATCGTGGCCGTCGCGCCCGAGATGTCGGTCGACACCGCCAGCGAACTTCGCGTCGCGGCCGCCCTGACCAATGCGCGCGTGCAGGTCGACTCCAGCTTCCAGGGAGCGACCATCGTGCTGTACGGCGCGGTGTTCAACCCGACCGACGATCCAGCCGACGTGGTCGTTGTCGTGCGGGGGCCGGACGCGCCGGTCCGCCTGGTCAAGAAGACGCGGAATCTCGGCGTCTGGCTGAACAGCCGTCCGGTCCTGTTCGAGGGCGCGCCCGGCTTCTACATGACCGCCTCGACCCGGTCGCTGTCGGACATCGCCGGTTTCGGTCAGTTGCGGCGCCTGGGGGTCGGCGTCGACCACCTGCGTATCGACGCGCCCGAGGAGACCCGCACCGTCACCCGTTACGGCGTGCGCGACGTGGTCATCAGTCGGCTGGGCGAGGACTACCTCGACTGGCGCCGCGCCGTGATCCGGCTGAAAGAGGCGGCGGCCCTCTACGACACAGACCCGGACGGGGTGACCTTCGTCGATCGCGGACTGTTCCGCGCCCAGGTCGAACTGCCCGCCACGGCCCCCACCGGCGAATATCACGCCGAGGTCTGGCTGTTCCGCGACGGCGAACCCGCCGGCGTTTCGAACCTGACCCTGACGGTGGAAAAGGTCGGCATCGAACGCGACATCTATGAACTGGCCCACCGCCGTCCCTGGACCTACGGCCTGCTCAGCGTGCTGCTGGCGGCCATGATGGGGTATCTGGCGTCGAGGGTGTTCCGTCGGAACTAGGCGATCAGACCAGCGTCGCCCATGCCAGCGCATGCACCCGGTCCTTGCCCAGCGCCGCCGTCATCGGCGGTTCGCTGAACAGTCCGGCGATCGCCGCGTCCTTCACGTTGAGCCCGCCGGTGAAGGCCCCGAAGGCGGGCAGGATCAGCCGGCGGCCGTCGGTGACGAAGCACGGTCGCCGCACCATCCGTCCATGCGCGACGACGCGGGCGCAGGGGTGCAGGTGTCCGGCCACCTCTCCGTCCCCGGCCTCCGGCATCGGCTCGTGGGTCAGGTTGAGGGCGCCCAACGCCATGGCGCCAACGACTCGCCCGCGCAGGCGGAACGCCGCATCCGCATCGGCCGCCGTCAGCGCTTCGCGATCATGATTGCCCTCCAGCCAGACCCAGTCGCGCCCGAAGGCCAGCCGGTCCAGCCGCGCCCGGTCGTCCGCCGCCATCCGCCCGATCGAGCGGCTGTCATGAAAACTGTCGCCCAGAAGCACGACCCGCGCCGGGGCCAGTTCGGCGATCTCCGCCTCCAGCCGGTCCAGCGTCGCCCGGCTGTCGTAGGGGGGCAGCATCTGACCGCGCGCGGCGAACGCGGAGCCCTTCTCCAGGTGAAGGTCGCCTGCCACCAGCGTCCCGTGGTCGGGCAGCCACAGGGCCCCCGAACAGCGCAGCACGCAAAGTTCGCCCATCACCCGCACGGACAGCGACCCGCAAGGACGACGCGCCGGGGACAGGGTCTGTTTCAGGGCCGCGTTCACGCCGCGCCTCGCAGGCCCGGCGGCGCGTCGTCCATGACCTCGGCGATCAGGTCGGCGGCCGAGGCTTCCAGGATCATTTCAGCCGCGTCCCCGCCGACCCGCTCGCGCCCGATCTGGACCAGCACGGGCACGCAGAAGGGCGAAGGCCGCTCCAGCGGCGCATGGCGAATATGTCCTGCGATCCGCGCCAGCAACTGCCCCAGCCGCGCGACGTCCAGCAGGCCGGACGCGGCGTCCGACCGCGCGGTTCTGAGCAGCAGGTGATCGGGTTGGTGGCGGCGCAGCACGTCGTAGATCAGGTCGGTTGAAAAGGTCACCTGACGCCCCGTCTTCTCGGCGCCCGGCTGTCGGCGCTCGATCAAGCCGGAAACGAGGGCGCAATTGCGGAAGGTGCGCTTCATCATGAAGCTCTCCTCCAGCCAGGCTTCCAGATCGTCACCCAGCATGTCGGGCTGGAACAGGGCGTCCCAGTCCAGACCGTCCATCGGCTTGATGGCCCAGATCGCCAGCGAGTAGTCGGTCACCACGAACCCCAGCGGCCCGACCCCCAGCCGGTCCAGCCTGCGCGTCAGCAGCATGCAGAGCGTCGAATGCGCCAGCCGACCCTCGAACGGATAGGCCACGAGGAACTGGCGACTGCCGCGCGGGAAGGTCTCGATCAGCAGACTGTCGGCGTCGGGGATCAGGCTGCGCTGGTCTTGAAGCTCCAGCCACTCCTGCACGTCGACCGGCAGGACGCGCCAGTGGTCACGGTCCTGAACCATGGCGCGGACGCGGGCGGCCAGCGACGTGCCCAATGGAAACTGCGACCCGCCCCAGGACGGGATCTTGGGGTCCTTGTCCGTGGCGTGGGTGACCAGGGCATCCATGCCGTTGATGCCCTGGAACGCCCAGACCTGACCGGCGAAGACGAAGGTGTCGCCCGGCGTCAGCTGTTCGAAATACCATTCCTCGGCCTCGCCGACCTTCCTGCCCCCGATCAGCTGTTTCGACGCGCCCCCGCGACGTCTTGAAGCGACCTTCACGTTCAGCGTTCCCGCCGCCACGATGGCCCCGACATTCATCCGGTGACGCTGGGCGACCAGCTGGTTCCTGACCGTCCACCGGCCCTCCGGCGTCCGCACGATCCGCGCGAACCGGTCGTAGGTGCGCAGGGCATATCCGCCGGTGGCGACGAAATCGACCACCTCCTCGAACGCCTCATAGGTCAGGCCGCGATAGGGCGCGCAACTGGTCACCTCGGCATGCAGGGCGTCCAGGTCGAACGGTTCCGAACAGGCGACCCCCATGACGTGCTGCGCCAGCGTATCGAGGGTGCCGATGTGGTGCGGCTCCCAGTCAAAGGCGTTGTCGGCCACGGCCTCCCGCGCCGCCTGACATTCCAAGAGTTCGAACCGGCTGGCGGGGACCATCAGGGCGCGCGACGGTTCGTCGAGCCGGTGATTGGCCCGCCCGATCCGCTGCACCAGACGGCTGGATCCCTTCGGCGCCGCCATCTGGATGACCAGGTCGACATCGCCCCAGTCGATGCCCAGATCCAGCGTCGAGGTGCAGACGACGGCGCGCAGATCGCCCCGCGCCATCGCCGCCTCGACCTTGCGCCGTTGCTCGGCCGCCAGCGAACCGTGGTGCAGGCCGATGGGCAGGTTCTCGTCATTGATGGCCCACAGCTGCTGGAACACGAACTCGCACTGCCAGCGCGTATTGACGAAGATCAGCGACAGGCCCGACCGTTTGATCGCCTCATAGACCTCCGGGATCGCGTGCTGGCCGGTGTGCCCCGCCCACGGGACGCGCCCTTCGGACACCAGGACGTCGATGACAGGCGTCGCGCCGGGATCACCTTTTACCATCGCGACCTCCGCCCCGGCCGGTCCCAGCCATTCCGCAATCAGCTTCGGATCGTCGATCGTCGCCGACAGCGCCACTCGCCGTAAGCCCGGCGAAAAGCTCTGCAGCCGCGCGAGGCCGAGGTTCAGAAGGTCACCGCGCTTGCCCGACCAGATGGCGTGGACCTCGTCCAGCACGATGCATTTCAGGTCGGCGAAATAGGCCCGCGCACCGCCCCATGCGCAGAACAGGGCCAGCTGTTCGGGCGTGGTCAGCAGGATGTCGGGCGGGTTGTCCCGCTGACGCTGTTTCTTCGATTGTTTGGTGTCGCCGGTGCGGCTCTCGACATGGATGTTCAGCCCGATCTCGCGGATCGGCGTCATCAGGTTGCGCTCGACATCGGTCGTCAGCGCCTTCAACGGCGAGACATAGATCGTATGGATCCCGCTGCCCGGCCCATGCGGCGGCCGGGGCCCGCGCTCGGCCAGATCGATCAGGCTGGGCAGGAACCCCGCCAGCGTCTTGCCGCCCCCGGTGGGCGCGACCAGCAGGGCGTGCG
Organism: Alphaproteobacteria bacterium; assembly: GCA_018820205.1. GTDB lineage: Bacteria > Pseudomonadota > Alphaproteobacteria > Caulobacterales > Caulobacteraceae > Brevundimonas. The sequence continues at coordinate 51,573 of JAHJOK010000020.1, read as the reverse complement.
ACCCGGCGTCTGCGGCCGCGATCATTTCCAGCTGATGCCGGCGGGGACTCCAGCCGCGCGAGGCGAACCAGTCGGCGAACAACGGCGGCAGACTGGCGGCGGGCGGGGTCACGGACAGGATATAGCATGTTCCCGTTCCGTTTCATCCCGTTCGTCGCTATCTATCTGACGTGTCCGACGAATCCGTCATCGCGAATAGCCGCCTGACCGGCGCCGAGCCGTGGCTGGTCCTGCCGCCTGCGCTGGCCGTGCCGCCGGGTGCGGGGGCGATCTGCGATGACGAGGGGGCGAGGAAGATCGGGCGGGGTGCAGCCGAGGGGGTGTTCACCACCGGCGCCGTCATGGTGGCCCACGCCAGCCTGACGGCGCGGCGGCTGGGGCTGTCGGCGCCGCCGCGATCGAACGACCTGCTGGACGTGCTGGAGCTGTGGGCCTTCGTGCGGCCGGCAACCTTCTGCGCCCCGTCGCCGAGCGGCCTGGCCCTGGCGCTGGGCATGGCCGAACCCAAGGGGGCGGAGGCGCAGGCCGCCGCGCTCCGAGACGCCGCCGCCGTCCTGCTGAAGGAACTCGCCGACCCCGCCTACCCTCATCGCGAGGACGCCTTCACCCTGGCCGAGACCCTGGGCCGCGCCGGCTGGTCCTGGGCCTGGCGGGTGTCTGGCGCGCTTCAGGGCGGGCCGCTGCGCCAGCGCCAGTATCGCGGCTCGGGCCTCGACGCCTGGTCGCGGCTGGCGGAATGGGAGGACGAGGCGCCGCGCGGGGAGGCCGGATCGGCCGCCGTCGATTCCGAATCCGCCCGCATCCGGCTGGAGAAACTGCTGCAGGCGTCGGGCCTGGACGAAACCCGCCCGACCCAGTCCGACTATGCGGCCGAGGCCGCCTACGCCTTCTCGCCCAGGAACGAGGAGGGCAAGCCCCGCATGCTGTTGGCCGAGGCGGGCACCGGCACCGGCAAGACCCTGGGCTATCTGGCCCCCGCGTCCCTGTGGGCCGAGCGCAATCAGGGCGCCGCCTGGGTGTCCACCTACACACGCGCGTTGCAACGCCAGATCGACCGTGAGAGCGCCGCCCTGTGGCCCGATCCGGTCGAGCGCAAACGCAAGACCGTGGTCCGAAAGGGCCGCGAGAATTATCTGTGCCTTCTGAACCTTCAGGACATGGTCCAGGCGGCCCAGTTGGGGAACGGCGACCTGATCGGCCTGGCCTTGACCAGCCGCTGGGCCATGCACACCCGCGACGGCGACATGACCGGCGGCGACTTCCCCGGCTGGCTGCCGGGCCTGTTCGCCACGCCGACCGCACAACAGGCCAGCGCGGGCAATCTCGTCGACCGGCGCGGCGAATGCGTCCACGCGGCCTGCCCCCACTACCGCACCTGTTTCGTCGAGAAGACCATCCGCGCCAGCCGCCGCGCCGACCTCGTCGTCGCCAACCATGCCTTGGTCATGACCCAGGCCGCCTTCGACGGCGCCCGCTCGGCGCGCGGGCTGAAACAGGACGGAGAGACCGCCGCCCTGAAACGCATCGTCTTCGACGAGGGCCACCACCTGTTCGATGCGGCCGACAGCGCCTTCTCCGCCTGCCTGTCCGGTCAGGAGGCGGCCGAGCTGCGCCGCTGGATCCGGGGGCCGGAGGGACGCGGCCGTCGCGGCCGGGGTCTGGAACAGAGACTGGGCGACCTGTGCGCCGACAATGACGCGGCGTTGAAGGCCTTGCAGGACGCGATCCGGGCCGCCGCCGCCCTGCCCGGTGAAGGCATATCGGGCCGGATCGCGCCGCCTTCGGGAGAGGTCAATCCGGTCGGGCCGATCGAACAGTTTCTTATGGCCGCGCTGGAACAGATTCGTGCGCGGACGTCGGAAGCGGCCTCTTCCGGGTCGTCGGAGTTCGGCACGGAATGCGCCGTGCGCCCCGCAACCGAGCCCCTGCTGGAAACCGCCCGCGCAGCCGCCGCCGCAATCGCCGCCGTCGAGGCGCCGCTTCTGGCCCTGGCCCGCCATCTGGAGGACATCCTCGACGACGAGGCGGCCGAGCTGGACGGATCGTCCCGCGCCCGGATCGAAGGGGCGTTGCGCGGCCTCGACCGTCGCGCCCGCATGACCCTGCCCGGATGGCGCTCGATGCTGGCGGCGCTTCAGGACGGCGGCGATGAACCCGATCCCGATTTCGTCGACTGGCTGTCGGTCGAGACGGCGTTCGGCCGTATCCACGACGTGGCCCTCCGTCGCCACTGGATCGACCCGACCGTGCCGCTGGAGGCCGCCGTCATCCTGCCCAGCCACGGCGTGCTGGTGACCTCCGCCACCTTGTCCGATCCGATCGCCGAGGCCGCCGGCGGCGACCTGTTCGGCATGGCCCGGATGCGCACCGGGGCCGCCCGTCTGATCGAACCGGCCCGCACGCTGAAGGTCGAGAGCCCGTTCGACTATGCCGCCAACAGCCGCGTCATCGTCGTGCAGGACGTGGCCAAGGACGACCCGCGCCAGACGGCGGCGGCGATGCGCGAACTGTTCCTGGCGGCCGGCGGTGGGGGCCTCGGTCTTTTCACCGCCATCCGCCGATTGAAAGCGGTTTACGAACGCCTCGGCCCCGATCTGGCCAAGGCCCAGATCCCGCTCTACGCCCAGCACGTCGATCCGCTGGAAGTGGGGGCTCTGGTCGACATCTTCCGCGCCGAACAGGACAGCTGTTTGCTGGGCACCGATGCGGTGCGCGACGGCGTCGATGTGCCCGGGCGGTCGCTGCGGCTGCTGGCCTTCGACCGCGTACCCTGGCCGCGCCCGGATCTGCTGCACAAGGCGCGGCGCGAGAAATTCGGCGGCATTTCAGACAAGGGGCGGGGTTATGACGACGCCCTGGCCCGCGCCCGTATCGCCCAGGCCTTCGGTCGATTGATCCGGCGCGGCGACGACAAGGGCGTTTTCGTCATGCTGGACGCCGCCACCCCGACCCGCCTGTTCGCCGCCCTGCCGCCCGGCGCCGAGGTCCAGCGCATGAGCCTGGTCGAGGCGATCGAGCTGACGCGGGTGTTTCTGGGGTCGAAGGTCGAGGTCTGAGGGTCGAGCCATGGAGAACACGCCTGACGGTCACTTCGCCCGTCGCCTCGTCCTCGCCCCGTTCCGCTTGTCGCCCCGGCTCGCCGGTCCCATATGGTGACGCTGCCCGGTCGCGCCACGCGCCGGATTTCAGACGATCCAGACGATCCAGACCCTCTTTTTGCTCCGAGTTGGCGATTCAGACGTTCCGGACGCCTCACCCTTCGCCGCGCCAAAGGCTGCAATGACCGACGCATCCCCGATCCGCCACAAACGCTCCGGCCTGTTCGCCCCGATCGGCCTGTTCCTGATCGCCCTGATCGCCTGGTCCATCTGGTGGTTCGTGCTGGCCGGTCAGGTTCGCGATCAACTGGACGTTCGGGTCGAGGCCATGCGGGCTTCGGGCTGGGATGTGGCCTATACCGGCAGGACCATCTCCGGCTGGCCGTTCCGCGTGCGGGTCGGGGCCGAAAACGTCTCGGTCACCGCGCCGTCGGGTCATGCGCTCGCGGCCCCCGACCTGGCCGCGGAAGCCAATGCCTGGAACCCGGACAAATGGGTGCTGATCGCCGATGACGGCCTGGTCCTGACCCGCTCCGGCAAGGGCAAGGTCGCGGTGAACGGGGATGTCATCCGGGCCAGCGTCCACGGCCTGACCCAGCGCTGGCCCAATGTCGCGATCGAGTTGGTCGAGCCCGTATTCATCTCCCATCGCGGCGCGGAGGTCTTCCCCATCTCCCGGGCCGGGCGTGTCGAACTCTATCTGCGGCCCCATCTGGCGCCGGCCGGGACGGGCGCGGAGGACAGCGTGGATGTGCTGTTCCGCCTGATCGATGCGGAGGGCCGGCCCAACGGGCCCGTGCAGGGCATGACGCGAAACGGCAAGCTGACAGCCCAGATCGAGACGGTGATCGAAGACGCGGATCAGCTCCAGGGCGCCGACGCGGCCGGGGTCTTCGCCGCCTGGACGCGGGCGGGCGGTCGGTTCACGACCGTGCGCGGCGAACTGTCGGCCGGCGACAGTCGCGCGACCCTGTCCAGTCCGGCTCTGTCGGCGACGCCGGACGGCCGTCTGACCGGGACGGTGTCGCTGCGGGCCGAAAAGCCGATGGCGGCCATCGCGGGTCTGGCGCGGACCCGGTCGGGCGCGGTCAACCAGGCGGGCGCGGCCGGGGCGGCGGCGGCCAGCGCCGTCACCGGCGGGGGCGGGGACGACGTATCGCTGGCCCTGGTGTTCCGCGACGGCCGGACCTTCCTGGGGCCATTCCCCCTGGCCCCGGCGCCCAAGCTGTTCTGAAGGGGCGCGGTCCCGATGGCCAGAAAACACGGCGCCCTGCTGCAGGAACCCCGGATCGACACCGACCGGCTGGTGCTGGACCAGGCCTTGATCGAGGCGCTGACGGCGCGGCTGGCGTCGGAGGCGGAGACCTCGCCCGACGCGTCCGCCCTGGCGCTGCGCGCCTTGCTGGACGAGGCCGACGACGTCCATCAGGCCGCCATGCTGCGGGCCTTGTGGGGTCGGATCGAGGCCCGCAACGGGCCGCCCCGCGTCGCCGCCGGCCCGGCCGCCCGACTGCTGGCCGCCGACCGGTACGGGCTGTCGGTCCGCGCCGTCGCGGATGCCGAGGCCGCCTTGGCCGAGGCCGAGGCCGGCGCGCACGCCCTGATCGATGTCGCGACCGGGCGACCCTGGTGGGGGAAGCTGTTGGCCCGGCCCGGGCTTCGGGTCGTCGCCGCCCTGCCCGACGACGGCCGGGGCCTCCCTTCCGCGCTGATGGTCGCCGCCGCGCCGACCGGCCCGACGGGCTGGGACCGCACCTTCTGGGTCACCGATTCCAGCCTGCCCGACGACCGGATCGTCGAGGCCCTTTCGGCCTGCGGCTTCATGGCCACGTCGCTCGCGGCGACGGGCGGCTTGAAGCTGATGATGCTGGCGGGCTATGTGCAGGCGGAAGACGGGCGGCTGGACGATGCCCCCGGTTCCCTGACCGGCGTGATCGGCTCCGCCCCCCAGTTCTGACGCCGCCCCGTTTTCCCGCAAGGATCCCCGCCCCATGACCGACGACGCCATGACCGGCCCCGCGCCCAAGCCCGGCATCCTCGACATCGCCCCCTATGTCGGCGGCAAGTCGGCCATCGCCGGCGTGGCCGAGCCGATGAAGCTGTCGTCCAACGAGAATGCTCTCGGCGCCGGCGAAAAGGCCCGGGCGGCCTATGAGGCGGCGATCCGGAACATCCACATCTATCCGGACGGTCGCGCCTCGAAACTGCGCGCCGCCGTCGCCGAGCACCACGGTCTGGAGGAGGATCGCCTGATCTTCGGCAATGGCTCGGATGAGGTCTTCGCCCTGCTGAACCAGGCCTATCTGACCCCGGGCGACAACATCGTCACCGGCCAGTACGGCTTCCTGGCCTACCGCATCAGCGCCCTGGGCTGCCAGGCCCAGGTCAAGCTGGCCCCCGAGCCCGGCTACAAGGCCGAGGTCGACGCCCTGCTGGAACAGGTCGATGACCGCACCCGGATCGTCTACGTCTCCAGCCCTTCGAACCCGACCGGCAGCTACAACACCGCCGAGGAAATCCGCCGCCTGCACGACGCCCTGCCGTCGACGGTCCTGCTGGTGATCGACGAGGCCTATGCCGAGTTCGTGGCCGAACCGGACTGGGAGACCAGCTTCCCCCTGGCCCGCGACGCCGCCAACATCGTCGTCACCCGCACCTTCTCCAAGATTCACGGCCTGGGCGGCCTGCGCATCGGCTTCGGCTACGCCCCGCTGGCGGTGGCCGAGGCGGTCGACCGTATCCGCCTGCCGTTCAACGTCTCGGTCGCGGGGCTCGACGCCGCCACGGCCGCCCTGTCGGACGAAGCCCACCAGAAGGCCTCGCGCGAACTGGTCCAGACCTGGCGGCCGCGCCTGACCCAGGCCATTCGCGGCTTCGGCTTCGAGGTCCTGCCCAGCGTCGGCAATTTCGTGCTGGTCCTGTTCCCGGACGAGAAACGCCCCGCCTCCGCCGCCAACGAATACCTGAACTCCAAGGGGATCATCGTCCGACCGGTCGGCGGCTACAGCATCCACAACGGCCTTCGCATCACCGTCGGCACCGAGGATCAGAACCGCGCCGTCATCGACGCGCTCAGCGAATTCGCCGCGACCTGACGGCGCCGTCCGTTCCCGGCCGGTGGATAGAGCGTCTTCCGGCTCGCATCGACGGGGGCGTTCGCGGTAGGTTCATTGCATGACCGACGTCGACCTTGATTCCGGCGACCCGCCCTGGGCGGAGGACGACGCGCCCGAGAGGGACGAGAACACCGACGACATGTTCGGCGCGCCCGCCGCCGCGCCCGAACCCGAGGCTGACCCCGTCCCGGTCGCCGCGCCGGCCCCGACCGAAGGCGAGGGCGAGGCCTATACGGTCCTGGCCCGCAAATACCGGCCCAAGACCTTCGAGGACCTGATCGGCCAGGAGGCCATGGTCCGCACCCTGACCAACGCCTTCTCCAGCGGCCGGATCGCCCACGCCTTCATGCTGACGGGCGTCCGGGGGGTCGGCAAGACCACGACGGCCCGCCTGCTGGCCCGCGCCCTGAACAACCAGACCGACGTCATCGACAAGCCGTCGCTGGAACTGACCGCCCATGGCCGTCACGACGCGGCGATCATGGCCGGCCAGCATATGGACGTGATGGAGATGGACGCCGCGTCCCACACCGGCGTCAACGACATCCGCGACATCCTGGAAAGCGTCCGCTACGGACCGGTCGAGGCCCGCTATAAAGTCTATGTGCTGGACGAGGTGCACATGCTGTCGAACCAGGCCTTCAACGCCCTGTTGAAGACGCTGGAGGAACCGCCGCCCCACGCCAAATTCATCTTTGCCACCACCGAGATCCGCAAGGTGCCGGTGACCATTCTGTCGCGCTGCCAGCGGTTCGACCTGCGCCGCGTCGAGCCGGAAATCCTGGTCGAACACCTGGCCCGCATCGCCGGCAAGGAGGGGATGAAGGTCGAGGACGACGCCCTGGCCCTGATCGCCCGCGCCGCCGAGGGGTCGGTCCGCGACGGCCTGTCGCTGCTGGATCAGGCCCTGGTCCAGGGCGAAAAGGGCGAGCCGGTCGCCACCGAGATCGTCCGCGACATGCTGGGTCTGGCGGACCGGTCCCAGACCATCGCCCTGTTCGAACAGATCATGGCCGGCCGCACGCCCGAGGCCATCGAGACGTTTCGCACCCTGTATGGCTACGGCGCCGATCCGGTTCAGGTGACCAACGACCTTCTGGAACACTGTCACGCGGCGTCGGTGGCCAAGATGCTGGGGCCGAACGCGACGCGCCTGCCCAACGATCAGGCCCAACGTCTGGCGGCCATGGGGTCGCAGGTGTCGGCCGGAACCCTGTCGCGCACCTGGTCGATGCTGCTGAAGGCGCTGGACGAGGTGCGGCGCGCGCCCAACCCGGCCGATGCGGTCGAGATGGCCATTGTCCGCCTGGCCTACGCCGCCGACCTGCCCGGGCCTGAAGAGGCGCTGAAGAAACTGCAAGGCGGCGAACCGCTCGGCGGCGGCTCGGGCGCGCCGCGTGGCGGCGGCGGGGGAGGCGGCGGCGCCTCGGCTCAACTGGCTGCCCGTCCGATGGCGGCGCCCTCGCTGCCCGATCCACAGACCTTCGAGGCCGTCGTCGCCCTGATCGGCGAGAAGCGCGAGATCGCCCTGCAGATGGATGTGCAGCGTTATGTCCGCCCGGTGTCGTTCAAGCCCGGCGCCCTGACCTACGAGCCGGTCGACGGCGCGCCCGCCAACCTGGCCACCCGCCTGTCGTCGCGGCTGAAGGACTGGACCGGCCGCCAGTGGTTCGTGGTCGCCAACGGCCAGGGCGGCGGCGAGACCCTGATCGAACAGGAGAAGAAGGCCACCGCCGCCATCCGCGCCGGTGTCGAGGCCGATCCCTTCGTCAAGGCCGTGCTGGAGGCCTTCCCCGGCGCCGTGGTCGGCGAGATCAAGACCCTCGCGCCTTCGGTGGAGATGCCGGCCATCCCGGATGAACCGGACGGCGACGACGACTAAATAATTTCCGCTCATCCCCGCGAAAGCGGGGACCCAGTCTTTTCGTGAGGCACGGCGTGGCCTTCTACACCTACATGGTCACCAGCCAGCGAAATGGCACGATCTATACCGGTTCGACGGATGGCCTGATCCTGCGGACGACGCAGCATCGGGCGAAAACGTTCGCGGGCTTCACCGCCAAATACGGCTGCGCGATGCTGATCTGGTACGAAGAGCATCCGACACGGCACGACGCCTTCGTGCGGGAACGTCGGATCAAGAAATGGAACCGCGTCTGGAAGCTCGAGCTGATCGAGAAAATGAACCCGGGCTGGCGCGACCTGTTCGAAGACCTGTTTTGAAGCTCTCACTGGGTCCCCGCTTTCGCGGGGATGAGCGGATGGAAAATTGGACGAAAGGTCCTATCTAGAGCCCATGAAAGATCTCAACGCCCTGATGCAACAGGCCCAGGCGATGCAGCAAAAGCTGCAGGACGCCCAGGCCAAGATGGCCGAAACGACCGCCGAGGGAACCTCTGGCGGCGGCATGGTCACGATCGGCCTGAAAGGCCCCGGCGAGGTCACCTCGGTGAAGATTGACGACAGCCTGCTGGTCCCCGGCGAGGGCGAAATCCTGGCCGACCTGATCGTCGCGGCCCATGCCGACGCCAAGCGCAAGCTGGACACGGTCAACGCCGACCTGATGCGCGAAGCGGCCGGGCCGATGGCCGGGATGAACATCCCCGGCATGCCGAAACTGTTCTGAGCCGAAAACCGTAACGATGGCCGCCTCCGCCGGACCCGAGATCGAGCGGCTGATCAGCCTGCTGGCCAAGCTGCCGGGGCTGGGTCCGCGCTCGGCCCGCCGCGCGGCGCTGGCCCTGCTCAAGAAGCGTGAAACCCTGCTGGAGCCGCTGGCCGCATCGCTGGCCGAGACGGCGGCCAAGGTCGTGTCCTGCTCGGTCTGCGGCGCGCCCGACACCCGCGATCCCTGCTCGATCTGTTCGGACCCGGCGCGCGACAATGGCCTGATCTGCGTGGTCGAGGAGGCCGGGTCGCTGTGGGCGATGGAGCGATCCGGCGCCTTCCGCGGCAAATACCATGTCCTCGGCGGGCTCTTGTCCGCGCTGGACGGCGTCGGGCCCGATGCCCTGCGTGTCTCCGAACTGGTCGGCCGGGTGAAGGGCGGAGAGGTCCGCGAGGTCGTTCTGGCCCTGCCCGCTACGGTCGACGGCCAGACCACCGCCCACTACCTCGCCGACCGCATCTCCGGCGACGGGGTGGAGATCACCTCTCTGGCGCGCGGCGTCCCGGTCGGCGGCGACCTCGACTGGCTCGACGACGGCACCATCGTCCAGGCGTTGAGGGCCAGACGGCCGGCGTAGCCTGCGTCCGCTTCCGACGTAGGCGCATGCTAGGCGGGGTCATGTATCGACCTCCCGCCTCGATCTCCATGCGATCGACCCGAACGGGTCGGACGGGTCGGACGGTGTTTTTTGCGGCCCACATGACCGTGGCCCGCTTCAGCGACTCCCGCTAAGGAACGGAGCATGAACACGCTCTCCATCGTCCTCGTCGTCGTTTCGCTGGTGCTGGCGGCCGGTTTCCTGTGGGCCTTCATGGGTTGGCAGAAGGCCGGCGCGGCCCTGTCGTCAGCCCACGACAAGATGGCCTTGATCGAGGACAGCCGCACGACGATGGGCGATCTGCTGCGGGCCCAGGCGGCCCAGTCGGCCCAGGTCATCGCCGACCAGATGGTCACCCGCGCGACGGAGACATTCCAGGCCCAGGACCGCGTCGCCCGCGAGCGGATGGAGGCCCAGCTGAAGCCCGTCGCCGAGACCCTGGCCAAGTTCGAGACCCAGGTCGCGGCGTTGGAGAAGGCGCGGTCAGAGGAAACCGGCACGCTGAAGGAACAGCTGTCGGCCCTTATGCTCGCGTCGTCGGCCACCCGCGACGAGGCCAGACGGCTGACCGAGGTTCTGCGCGGCAATACCGGGCGGCGCGGCCGCTGGGGCGAACAGACCTGTCGCAACGTGCTGGAGGCGGCGGGCATGGCGGGCCGGTTCGACTTCACCGAACAGTCCTCCAGCGCGAATGACGAGGGTCGCCAGATGCGGCCGGACTTTCTGGTCCGGCTTCCGGGCGGCGGCCTCTTCGTCATCGACGCCAAGGTGCCTCTGGCCTTTCCCGACGCGAACGAGCCGGACGACGAGGCCCGCGACGCCGCCATGTCGGCCCGCAACGCCGCCAGCATCAAGAGCCACGTCCGCGATCTGGCGGCCAAGGCCTATCAGGACCAGTTCAAGCCCAGCCCCGACTTCGTCGCCCTGTTCGTGCCGTCCGACGCCTTCCTGTCGGCGGCGCTGGACCGCGAGCCGGAGCTGATGACCGATGCGATGGCGCGCCGCGTCATCATCGTCACCCCGTCAACGCTGTTCGCCCTGTGCAAGGCCGTCGCCTACGGCTGGCGGGCCGAGGAACAGGCCGCCAACGCCGACGAGGTCGCGAAACTGGGCAAGGAACTCTACAAACGCCTGTCGGTCATGGGTGCGCACGTTTCGGGCGTAGGGCGCGCGCTGGAACAGGCGGTCGGCAAATACAATCAGTTCGTCGGCTCGCTGGAGAGCCAGGTCATGGTCTCGGCCCGGCGCTTCGAGGATCTTCAGGTCGATCACGAGGGCAGGGATCTGGCCACGCTCAGCGCCGTCGAACCGGCGCCGCGAACGCTGAGCCGCCCCGAACTCGTTCACGACAAGACATCGGCATCATAGACAAGGCCGCTTGACACCGCGTGCCGATGTTGTAAAACACCCTTGTCAAACAGACGAGGTCGCTTGTCATGTCTATGGAGAGCTCAATGTCGCGTCATCCGCTGGCCCGCTACGGGGCCGTGATGGGAATCTGCGCGCTGGCCGGCCTGATTGCCGGCGCCGTGTCCGGCGTCGTCAGCAACACCTCGACGGAGAGCACGCCTCTGGGCGTGGTGCTGGTTGGGGTATCCGTCGCCGTGGCGATGGGCCTGGGAATCTGGGCCTCGCTGCGCTGGTGGCGGGGACTGGATGAAGCCGCGCAGGAGGCTCACAAATGGGCCTGGTGGTGGGGCTCCACCGCAGGTCTGTCGCTTGCGGGCGTGGTCCTTTTCAGCGCCGTCTATGGCGCGCCGGATCGTCTGGTCGGCGACGCGAAGGACCTGGTTCTGGCGGGTGCGGCCCTTGTCGCCCTGTTCCAGATGGCCGGGTATGGCGTCGCATGGGCCGCCTGGTGGCTGAAGCGGCGGTGATCCGATGAACAACCGCCTCAAGGTATTGCGCGCCGAACGCGACTGGAGCCAGGCCGATCTGGCCGCCGCCCTGGGCGTCTCGCGCCAGACCGTCAACGCGCTGGAAACCGGTCGCTACGACCCCTCCCTGCCGCTCGCCTTCAAGATCGCCCGGGTGTTCGAGCACCCGATCGAATCCATATTCTCCGACGCGGAGGCCTGAGCATGGCACGCCGCGATCGCCTGACCCCGAGGACAGAAGCCATGACCCGCATCTCCCACCTGAAAGCCACGACCGTCTCCATCGGCCGCGCCGCCCTCGGCGCCGCGCTGGGACTGGGCCTGATCGCCGCCCTTCTGGGCACGGCGCCCGGCCGGGCGTGGGCCCAGGACGCGGTCCAGGCCGGGTCTTCGGCGACCGCTGGCGCCATCATCCCGGCCGAGGGGCGCGGTCCCGCGCTCTGGGTGGTCTCGGATGAGGATTCGACTCTCTATCTGTTCGGCACGATCCACGTGCTTCGCCCCGACACCGCCTGGGGGTCGCCGGCGGTCGATGCTGCGTTCGAGGCCAGCCGGAACGTGATCTTCGAAATCTCGAACCCCGATGACCAAGCCGCCATCGTGCCCCTGATCCAGCAGTACGGCGTCTCGCCCGAGCGGCCGCTGTCCAGCCTGCTGACGCCCGCCGAACTCGCCGATCTGGACGCTGCGGCCAGGACGATCGGCGCCACCGCGGCCCAGATGGATCCCCTGCGGCCGTGGCTGGTCGGCCTGACCCTGTCGGTCGCGCCTCTGGCCAAGGCCGGCTACGATCCAAAATCGGGCGTCGAGTTGATCCTGAAGGCCCGCGCCGAAGCGGCTGGAAAGCCGATCACCGGTCTCGAGACCCTGGAGTCCCAGGTCGGACTCCTCGCCGGTCTGCCGGAAGACATCCAGCTGGCGTTCCTGCGATCCACGCTGGACGAGTTCGACGACGCCACGACCGAACTGGACGCCCTGGTCGAGGCGTGGGCCGCAGGGGATGTGGAGACCATCGAGCGCCTGGGCGTCGATGAAATGCGCGCTGAGTCCGAGGACGTCTATCAAGCGCTGCTGGTCACCCGGAACGCCGACTGGGCCGATCAGATCGAGACTGTGCTGGCGGGCTCCGGCGTCACCTTCATCGCCGTCGGCAGCGCGCACCTGGCGGGAGACGACAGCGTCCAGGCGATCCTCGAGGACCGTGGCGTCACGGTCACGCGGCAATAGTTCCGCGTCTGTCGCGCCGGCTGGAGCGGGCAGCGGGAATCGAACCCGCACGAGCAGCTTGGGAAGCTTGAGCTTTCTTTGAGTAGCCAGTGGGTTATCGCCAAAACCGCCTCGGACACGGTTGAGGCAGATCAATGTCTTAGCGCCCGTTGGCAAAACGGCCGCGCCTCGCTGAACCTCTTCGGCACCCTTGGCTAAAGCCCGCCTTTGACTCATCGCGGACGTTGCGCACGTCCGCTCCAAGCTAGGCCAGAACCGAGTGGAGCCGGTCGTCTTAGGTTCTTGATCGGCCGAGCCGCGCTGGGCCAACTACTGTTACGCCGGCTTCTCATCCGAATGAGCTTCACCCCAGCGGCACTACGTGCGGCGCGAGCGGCAATGTCCAAGGTTAGGCAGCTAGGCAATCGGAGGTCAGCCTGACGCATCCGATCTGACCGGGAAGAAGCCGTAGCGTTCGCCGTCCTCGGCGAACTCGCCCGCGAACCACGTGAACTTCACCGCGGCCGCGACGTCGTCGGGCGGAGCCTTGTTCTCGACGACGATGATCTGGATATCGGGTGGCACGCGGGTCAGCGAGGCCCAGAAGCGGGCCTCGACACCGGGATCCACGCCAGCGCCATCTGGAGCCGCAGCTGCGTTTCGCTTGCGCTTGCTGAATGCCGTTAACGGAGAGTCGATCACGACCATACCCGGGTGGGGCCGTTGGTTGGCGCGACAGAAGTTGAGCAGGCCGATCGAGAACGCCGAGTAGAGCACGCCTCGAACCCCCTTCCCGTGAGACTGTCGGGGTTGGCCGTCTATGACGATGTCATAGGTCTCCTGGTTGAACGTGACCTTGCCCTTTCCGGGCCAGCCCCAGTCCACCAGTACAGCTTCAATCTCCGTGCATAGGTCGTCGAGCGCCTTTCCGGGGAGTGGCTCCCAGTCGGTCGCGCTGGTCCGAGGTGTTCTTGAGTCTCTTTCGAGTTCGCTGCGGAGCGCCGTCAGGGTTTCCAGTTGATCGCGATCGCTGCGCGCCGTCTCAAGGGTCACCCGTCGCTCGATCAGTTGCCGCATCCGAGCTTCGGTTCCTCGCAAGGTCGGAGTCATCAGTGCCGCGACCGCTTCGTCGATCTCGCGGACCAGCGTCCGGCTCGACTCTGCCCGATCCGACTGGAAGCGTTGCCGGGCCTCGACGTTCTCGATGGCTCCGGTGAGATCCGCTCGCAACGAGAGAATTTTGGCGGCCTCAGCGCGGGCTGCTTCCTGAAGGGTCGCATCGACCGCGCCATGGTCGTGAGGACCCGTCATGGGTTGCTCGCAAAGCGGACAGCTCACGGTCTGAAGGCCGTCGAGATAGTGCGATCCTTCGGCGATGAAATCGAGACGGTCGAGGTCCGATGTGTAGCGCGCCTCCAGCAGACGGTAGCGCGCCAGAAGTTCGTCGAGCGCGATGATCTGGCTTTCCGCCTTCTGCAGGTCCTCAAGGGCTGTCCGCCGCTGGTCCTGATACTGGCCGTGGGTCTGAGCGTGATCTTCTAGCACCGCGGACAACTCCGTGATCGCGGTCTCGACGCGCTCGATGGAGTCTTCCGTGTCTTCGCTCGCCGGCGTCGCACGATCCTGAAGGGGTTTGAGTAGGCGATCCACAACGCTGATCTTGGCCTGGAGCCGCGCCGCGATAACGTCGTTGCGCTCCGCGGATACGACCGCAGCGTCGTCCCGCCCCGCGAGCATATAGGCGAACGCCCGTTCATTGGCCGTAAGGTCATATCCCGGCCGGCCGCGCACGGGCGATCGTTCGTCTATGACGGCGACCTCGTCGACCAGCGTCTCCGGCATCCAGTGTCGCATGGTGAGACGCTGGGTCTCGCCCCTCGAATTCTTGCGGAGCTGGGCTTCTGAAAGATGCGCGAAGGGGAAGAGGACCGAGGTGATGTCCTTGGCGATGCTCTTGCCAAAGCGGCGATGAACGATGACATCGCCGCGTCCGGCCACGTCGTCGATCGTGCTGTTGTAGGCCAGCAGGCTACCGCCGCTCAGGGGGCGGTAGAGGGTGAGGGGAGAGCCGACGGCGTTCGCAAACTGGACATACAGCTGGTCGTAGGGCTCTGATTCCGGAAACCGCTTCTCCAGTTTGTCTGCGCCGAAGATGTAATCGAGGCAGTGGACGAGATAGCTCTTTCCGGTGTCGGACAGGCCGGCGAGGATATTGCCGCCGGCGACGAACTCTAGGCTTGCGTCCGGCATGCCCGGACCGCGCACCACGACTTTTCGGAGTTGAAACACGGTTCAGAGCTCCAGATCGTTCAGCGCCGACAGACGGTCGAACTCGGCTCCCCAGAGTCCCACGTGTTCGTTCATGTAGCGCTCCAGGGCGTCGTCGGCGAAGGTGCCGAACGTTTCGATGAGCCAACGAGCGCGCCACTGCAGGTCGGCGGCATAGCTGTTCTTCAACAGACCGAGGAACGCTCGCGTCAGGTCGTTGGCGCGATAACCGACGCCCTCGACGCCGAAAGTCCGGTCTAGCAGTTCCTTGGCGACCATCTGGTTCAATCCCGCCGCTAGGACCTCCCGCTTGACCAGCAGCTCTCCCCCCCGGAACGGGACGGGGGGATGGAGGCTCTCCGGTCCCGTTTCGACGTCTCCCGAGTGAACAAGGAGGTAGTCGTAGGCGATCAGGCGCTGAAGGTCGCAAGTCGCTCCCTGCGCGGCGTCCAGAACGAACAGAAGCCGCAGACCGTACTCTAAGGGGGAGTTGAACGGGCGTTGGGCGGGGGCTCGGTGCGGGCGGCTCACGGCTTGCACCAGGCGAGGCGATCGTCGTTCGCCAGCTGGTGGCACATGCCTTCGCGATCGTTTGCTAGGACATGAGGCGCGAGGACGTGCGAACCTAGCTGGAGGGCTTGGGAGGCCTTTACTGTCTCCAGAAGGCGCTGCAGACCGGTCAGGCCCGAGGTCGTGTAGTGGTGGTAGAGGCCGTCCCCGAACTCGTCGAGCAGGGTGGTGAAAAAGGCTGGGTCCGCCATCTGGTCACGCGCCAGCTCCTTCAGTCCCTCGGCGAAGTAGAAGGTGATCCGGGACCGATCAAACAGGGTTCTGAGTTGACTGTCTTGGACGAAATCCCCAGGCGCTGAAACCGTTTTGTTCAGCGCTTCGCCGATAACGGCGTAGAGCTGCTGGATGTATTTGGTCTCGATCGGCGCTTCCGTCGAGGGCGGCGTCGCGGGCGGCGGCCGGTCGATGAGGGGCAGCCCGAAGACGGTCAGGTGGAAGCGAGTCCGGGCGTGCTCATTGAGCAGGTCCTGTGGCTGCTTGGCCTTAAAGATCGAGAAATCGAAAGCCTCGACATACTCTCGAAAGGGCGGCTCCAGCGCCACTTTGAATTTGCTGGAGACGGCATCTGCGCAATGGTCATCCCATTTCGTGAGGACGTGCTTGCGCAGCTCGACCGGGTCGTCCAGCAGATCTTGGAATGGGTTGGTGAGGCCTCTGTGGGTCACGAACCAGTACGATCTCGGAACCGGAAGATCCCCAAGGTAGGCATAATACAGGAGCTTGGCGATCTCGCCCGCGGCGGCCGGGGCGCCGAGGTTCACGGCGTAATGCTTGCATTGGTAGACGATGCAATGACGCTCCGGGTCTCCGGGAGGATGGATCCAGACGACGATGTCGCGCCCCTTGTCGCCCGCGCCGCCGCGCTGCTGGATCTCGACGACATAGTCGATGTGATGGCGCAGATAGCCATCCGCCCATTCCAGTGTCAGGCGCTCGAACTCCTTGTCGTCGAACTGGGCGAGCCGGACGAGCGGCGTCACGGGCAGGCCGAGGCCCAATCCGAGAAGCCGGGCGTTAGCGTTTGGCCATGGGGAGGGCGCCGGCAGGGATTCGGTTTTCGGCAGTGTCTTGCTCTGATCGTCGCTCAAGGCTTCCTGCCGTCCGTCGCGTTGTCGCGGTCGATCGCCGCCGAAGTCCGCTGATGCAGCACCGCTTGAGCGCGTGTGTAAAGGGTCGTTGGGTTGCATGGACGCACAACCTTCTGCGCCACGCGCCGGCTCGGTGCTCCTTGCGAAAGAACGCCGGGCGGCCCGAATGGATTCAACGCAGCCTCACGCGTCGGTTCCCTTCACCACCACGACCCGGTCGTCAATGCGGTAGAACCATCATTGAAGTTCAACTTGTTCGAGGAGCCGTGCGTTTGACGGTCAGAGGTCATGCGGCGAGAGGTCATGCGGCGTGGTCGGTTCGCTCGGCGGGGGCGAGGTTGGAGCCGACTCGCTAGTCGGGGCCGGAGCCCTCCTGAAGCCGCTCGAACGTCCGCTCGGGCGGCCCACCAATGTCCGCTCCTGGCGCATTCTCGACATTGGGCGGGCCAGCACCGGCGAGGTCCGACCGATCCTACGTCATGGCAAAACGGCAATGTCGCCCCATCGCCAACATGGCCGTCAAACCCCACGCCTCTTAGTCCTACCGATCCGCAGCGTCGAAATCCTTCCGCTTTTCGCCTGCTCCAGAAGCTCCTCTCGAATCCTCGTCGAACGGGCCTCGTGGTAGTCAGCCGCAATCCCAAGGACCCGAGCATGCATCTCGTGAATCTCCGATTTGCCGATCAGCATGCTTTTCTTACAAGCCGCTTTGGCGGCGATGCGACTTGCTTCCGCCTGGGCCTCGGCCGTGCGTAGCGGTTGAAGCCTCTGCGCCACTTTCGAAGGCACGCGATTGAGCAGGTCTCCGCGTCGTTGCAGGCCGCTGAGGATGATGAAGCCAGGCGGCCCAACATCGTTCATTAGCCGCGTAAATTCTCCTTGCCGCTTCGGGCGGAGCACGAAGTCATCTGGCGCGACACCATCGGTGGCTTTGCGCTTGCGCTCGTGGCGCCGCTTACTGCGGTTCTGATCGACCAGCGCGCATGCGCCGGACGCGTATTTAAGGGTCGCTTCCACGTCAGAGCGTGAGCCCAACACACTCACCATAAGAGGCCCGTTGCCGTCGATCCGAGGATCAGTCGGGCATTGGAAATCGTGATGGACAACGTCTCGGAAAGCAGAGGCCTGGACGTTTTCGGTGCTCACTAGGAAATGGCT
Source organism: Alphaproteobacteria bacterium (assembly GCA_018820205.1). Lineage (GTDB taxonomy): Bacteria > Pseudomonadota > Alphaproteobacteria > Caulobacterales > Caulobacteraceae > Brevundimonas. The sequence continues at coordinate 33,926 of JAHJOK010000020.1, read as the reverse complement.
GTGCACGCACCAAAATCGGCCCCTGGACTTGGCTCGATCGTCATTCCAGGAAACATCGACTGCGCCCACCGCCAGGGTCTGGCCGTACTGGTTAAGTCGCTGGCACCTTCGGCGTGTCCACTTCAGGGCTTGGTCAATAACGCTCGGGTCGAGGTTGTTGGCAGCGCGAATCCAACCAGGATGACAGACCGTAACGAATGCTACAGGTGTCCCCTCCTTGAGCCGTGCCACGAATAAGCTTCCCGCGCCCTCCATCAAGGCTCTAGCAGCTATGGCATTTTCAGGTTCCAGAAATGCAGGCAGCGCCGGTTTGCCAGACCGGGAACGGCCAAAGCGTACGTCTGCGTCTTTGGCAAGTTCAGCGTGTCTTTCCTGGAGCTTCCAAACTGGGATCAGTTCTGCAGTTGTGGGCACGGTCAAACTCCTCATGGCTTTCCCACCCTTTACAAGACGCGCGGCGGCCATCTCCCAGGAGAGCCCTGTACCATTGAGAAGCAGCCCAACAGCCCAGTTGAGTCCCCCAATTGACTAGTTAGCCCCGTAGAATCGCCAATCCTCAAAATTGAACGGCACACGTTTTCGATTTTCTGAAAAGTGAAATTTCATGAGGGGGCTCACGCCTTAGCGAGCGATGTTGTGAAGCCTTTCCTCATTAAGCGGCACGGGGCAGATTTTGGCTCAGTGCGAAAGTCACACTTGGCCCCATTGGCCTGCTTCGTTGCCTACACAACCCTTCGAGCCAGCTTCCAGGTGTCGATCGGATGTGCTCGAGGTTGATGCCAGGACGCCAATCATAACCGTCCCTGGGACACATTGATCCTCACGCTTAACCCAATTGTCCGAGCCAGTGGCACCCGGTTTAAACGCGTCCTTTGAACCGGCCGCTGCGTAAGAGGACGGCCAGCTCGTCAGCCCATAGAAAAGTCATTTGATGGGTGCCGTCGCCGCCAGTGAAGTCCGGGAGGCGCGGGAACCGGTGCTAGCCACCTTCCCGCGCTAGTCTCCTAAAAGGTCGAAAGTGCACCAGGAGCGTATCGCTGGGGTGTATCCGATAGGGCCCACGTTTGACGGTGTAGCGGCCTCGGGAAAGAGCCTTCAGCGCCCAGGAATCCCGGATCAGGATGTCCTCGGCAGTGATCGTCTCAGCGACCGTCCAATGCCTGTAGGTCGGCGTGTGGACGTTGAGGATGATGGCGGAGCGCCCGGATGCCATGATGTCCGAGATGGCTTCGAGGAAGTCCGCGTCGGTCTTGAACACCTGGCGCTTGAAGGGGCGCATGACGCTCACATGGCCGCCGAGGCGCTTCTTGAACAACGGAAAGGCCGCGGTTGCCGCATCGATGAGGTCGCGCCCTTCTAAGCCCACGTCCATCGCCTGGCGGAGCTTTTGACGCGGTAGGGCGTGAGCCAGGGCAACGAACAGGTCGCGGTGCATAGGTGCCCGGGGACGACTGCCGGCGGCCAGATCCAGTGCGTTGATAAGGGCGTAGAGGCCGCACAGCCCGTCGAAGTCGCCCTGTCGTGCGGGCCTCATGATTGAGGCCCCTGACCGCGTTCCTGGCGGCCCAGCATCAATATTCCTCCGCCAGCATGACGGTGAGCACGCGGACGCAGTCCTTGGCGTCCGAGGGGTCTACAGCCTGCGATGAGAGGCTTTGGTCGTAGTAATCGATCTTCCAGAAGACCCTGTGCCCGGACACCGTGACAGCGCCGAAGTCGTGCTCGCCGTAGGGGTCGTTATCCTCGTTGAAGTCGTTGGCCTTAGCGATCGCCAGCATTGCGCCGACAACTCCCTCAGGGCCCATCGACATGACCCCCTGGGTCATCAGGATGCGCCCTCCGACGTGGGTTTGGCGAAGTTGGTCGTTGAGCGTGCGGATGCGCTCGCGTCTTTCGACGGACATGGAAACCTCCTGTTTGGACATGAGTCATCGCGCTCTGGCGGGATGCCAGAACGCCGGGGTCGAACTGCTTGTGCGGTGGACTAGAAGGCGGCCAAAGAGCCGCCAGAGAGAGTCTTAAAGGCTGTGAACCAGTCGACGCTGGGCGTCGCTGTCACCATCAATGTAGCGCTGGGTTACTTCGATGGATTTGTGGCCAGCGAGTAGCTGGACGTCCCGTAAGGTGGCCCCGGATCGATGGGCGTTCCGAGCGGCGTTGGTGATAAAAGTTCGGCGTCCTGAGTGCGAAGAACACCCCGCTGCGCCAACCTCGGCAAATAGCGCAACGAACCAGTTGACGATGCTGTTTGGGCGAAGGTGACCGCCTTTGGCGGATGTTACCACGGGGCCGATCCGGGCGGCTGGAGAGGCCAGCTTGGTGAGGGCTTTGCGGAGGTCCGGATGCATCGGGATGCGCCGGCCGCTGCCCATTTTCGCGATGGTGTCAGGAATGGCGATCGATGAGCCGACCTTGCCGTTGGCGTCCAGCACCATGGACCAGTCCAACCGGGCGATTTCACACGCCCTGAGGCCTGCTCGAAGAGACAGGAGGATGATGACCTGGTCGCGTTTGCCGAGCGGGCGGCGTTGGGTGACGGAGAGTGATTTTCGGATGATAGGCGCGGTGAGACTTCTGGCCTGACGACCAGCCATGACAGTGCTCCGTGTTGTGGGGATAGGGGGGCACAGCTGGTTAGCGTGCCCACCCATGTTTAGCGCACCTCTGAGCGCGCGTCAACATTTTGTTGAATGAAAACAAAACGTTATAACACACAGCTCGGATTAGCGGTTCACACGATAACGCTGCTACGCTGTGAAAACACCCAAGCAAGTGCGGTTGAACGATCCAGGATTGCAGCCTCGTCATCGCTAAGATCACCAGCTAGCACGCAGGCTGGGCAGGCGTTTACGCATCCAGGGACCGCGCAGTCTAGGATTCGCTCGATTTCTGGCAATAGTTCGGGCAGCAATTCCAGTGCCTGGATAGAGAAGCCAGCACCGCCCGAAGCTTTGTCGTGCAAGAAAATAGACACTGTAGGTGCATTGGTCTCGTCAGTGCGTCGCGCGATCGCGATCCCCATTTCATCAGTCTCAACACCGAGACGGCGGGCAAGAGCTTCGCGCAACGCCACGGCGAGCGCCATGCCAGCCCCAGGCTTTGGCCAATCCGCCGGCTGGAACTCTAAGACGTCGGTGCTAATCTGATGACCTAATCGAAGGTTAGTCTTCAGCGCGTACTGACGGGCGGGACCGCCACACTCCGTTTCACTGCCCACGAGCGGCCGATGCGGTCCGGCGGCCTGTTCGTCCGCCCGGCCGCAGCGTAGGCAGAGACTATAGCCATCCCCGTCAGGCCCGGCATTGCAGAAGAAAACCGTTCCTTCGCGCGTCGCACGCCACCGCCCTGCAAGCCTCTGCGGCAGAGGTCCCCAATCGGCGCCGCGGGCCGAGACCGCGGTGGGTTCTGGCGGAACATAGGTCACGACATCGGCGTCGGCGTGAGGTTCGGCGCGAAGATCGACGGCGAACCCCGCAGGCTGCAGATACTCCACCCAAACGGCCGGGTTCGTCCTGCAGACGGGACAGTCAAGATGCGCGAGATCCCGGTTCCGCTGTGAGCCAGATTCACCGCAGGTCTCGCAGCTCCAACGCCAAAGCAGCGCCTGTACCTGATGGACTGCCTCGGCCGTGGCGGGCTGCTTCCAGTTCAGGGTCACGCCGGCCGATTTGTGCACCAACCCATCGAGAACGATCTCCGAGCCGGGCGCATATTCGCGGATTGCGATGTCGAGCTGTCGTTGAGGATAGGCGTTGAAGCGCGATGCCTCCTCTTCATCGGCGTTGGTCAGATCGCGCGTCTCCGTACGTATGACGAAAGAAACCACGTCGGTTGGAAAACCATGACCTGGCAGGACCCCCCGGTTCGCCAACACACTCAGAAGATAGTCCTGGCACAACCGCCTAAGTTGGATCGCCAATCGCTCCAGGGCGGCGGCCTCGTCGCGACATCCGGCGGCCAAGGATTGGACGCCGCGCCATTCGGCGGCGAAGGCCTCGCGAGCAGCCTCCATCGCGCCAGCAGCCGTCTCCCAGACGCCGTCGTCAGCGGCCAGAACCGAATGGCGCGTCAGCCGCTCGATATCGCTGCCGAAGGCCTCGCGGGTTTCTGGCGCGCGCGCCCAGTCGGCCAGTCGCCGCGCGGGGCATTGTTCGATTTCATCCTCACCGATCCTGTGGTCGCAACCAAAGAAGGGACCCGCCTGCATGCTCAGCGCGTTGGCCCCATGACTTCGCACAAACGCGGCGAAGAGCAGGGCATTGACATGCCGTTGCACGATCACTCGGCTGTCGAGTGCGACCTTCGGCGCCCGCACCTGTCGGTTCAGGTAGCGCTCGGGATCGCAAAAGGCATCGCGGTCCAATGGCCTGTCCTTGCAGAAGGTGAACCCCATCGAGATCGGCTGACCGCGTCGCCCGGCACGGCCGATACGCTGTCTGTAGTTCGCGATCGACGGCGGAAGGTTGGTCATCATCACGTGTGAGACCGAACCGATATCGACCCCCATCTCCATCGTCGTGGAACAGTTGAGGACGTTGATCGCCCCAGTCTTGAAGGCCAGCTCATAGGCTCTCAGCTTCCCTGGCCGCTGCTGCGCGGAGTGTTCCGCCGATCGGAAATAGTCCGAGAAATAGGCGATGCGGTCGCTCAGGTCGCTCCACGCTCCGCGATCGCGCAGGGCGGCCACGGCTGGGTCGTCCGCGAGCCAGGCGCCGATCCGTTCTCTATCGCCGGCCGCCTTCAGCGCATCGGAACCGCCCGGATAGGGGACCGGATGCCGTGGCATCGCCAGCCGTTCCGCGGGCATGCCCTGTCCGCCCGTCGTGCGTGCGCCATAGGGCGACAGCCCCTTCAGCGTCACATCGAGCATACGTCGGGTCGATGGGCAGTACCAGGCGCTGGTCACGGGGGCGACGCTGGCCTGCCGGAAGTCCAAGGCGAACTTGGTCTGCCCAGACCAACGAAGCACCGGCCCAAGCGCGTGCCAGGCGTCGCGAAAGATGTCGTCAAGAAGGGTTCGCGTGGCGGCGTCGCCCGGAGACAGGTTGAACGCCTGGCACAGCAGGTTGACGATCATGGGCGTCCGCCCTCCGGAAGCAGCCGTGAACCGAGGCCAGACCACCTCCCAGCTCTGCGCCGCCCTCTGCGGTTGGAACAGCAGTTCACGCGCGCCTGACTTTGGCGGTATCCAGTGCAGGACATCGCGTGGAACCTGCACCGCTGAGCGGCCCCGGGCGACGAACGTCGTCAACAGATGCAAGAAGTCTCGCCAGTCCTGGGGACGGCCACCCAAGCCAATAAAGGCAGGCGAGGCCTGCGCATCCACCAGATTGTCGATGACGGCGAACCGCAGCCGAGCCAGGCCCAGGGTTTCGGGGGCATTCGCCCTGGGCGGTCGGCGGATGAACTCGCGGAGCAGCAGGAACTCGGCCAAATCGCGCGTTCGACTGAAGCGATTGGTATGTCCGGCCCAGACCGTGCCGATCCAGACCCTGACCTCTGGCCGCTCGGCAAGCACATCGACCATGTCGTTCCATGGCAGTCCGGCGGCACCGGCGGTCTCCAGCCCGGCCAGCTGGCGTTCGAGATCGCTTCGAAGGGGTACCACCTCGGGTGCGGGCATGGCGCGGAGAAGCTCGATCTGCGTCCTGAGTTCTCCTGCGCGTTCCAGATTTAGGGCGGCCCCCAGCCGGTCCTGCACCGCGTGATAGATCACGGATCGGACGAAGTTTCTTTCCGACCCAGTCTGTAGCTTGGCCGAAAGCCGCGCCGTGCCCTGACGGCTGTCGGTGAAGGAGAGCAACTGGCGACCCTCCGAAGGCGGCGCGGCGCCGAGAGATTCAATGACGACAGGATCGCGGGCCGCTTCTGGAATGGCGGCGTCCGCCAGCAGAACCGGCGTGGCTCCGCCCAGGATGAAGGGGGCGCCGAAGCGTACGGGTCGGATCAGGTCCGAGCCGTCCCGTTCGCGCGCGCCACAACCCGGGCAGCGCTGAGGCGTCGCGCGATCATAGGCGGCGAGACGCAAACGGCCAGGGCCATCGTTGGCATGCACAACGCCCGTGGACGGCTCAACGCAAAGCCACCTCGAGCCGGGCCGGAGCTGGCAGAGGGCGACCAGTTTCCTTTCACCGTCACCCAGATTCGACGGAGGCGGATCGCCCGCGTCATCGTCAGGGTCCAGCGCATCCCGATCGGCGTCGGCGGCGAACTCATCCGTGATCCGCGCGCGACGAGGCTGTCGAAGGCCAAGGCCCGGACGCTCTTCGACATCCAGAAACGGCTCGCCGCAAGACGAGCAGGTCACCACCTCGAAAAGCGGCGCTCCGCAGCTGCATGCCTCACCGAGCTGATGGTGGATGGCGCCAAACGGCCAGCCGGCGGGGCGCTGTAGCGAGCATCCAGGATCGAGGCAGCTCCAGAGGCCAGAGACGGCCCGGTGAAAGGTGTGGACTCTGAGCGGCGCCAGCTTTTCCCCGTCATCTGACTCCGCATTCGCCATTTTCAGGGCCAGGTCCGCTGCGGGCAGGTTCAGCGCCTGGCCCGCCGCGACTATCTGGCTCCAGGCCAGCGGCGCTGCATAGAGTTGCTCCAGCAAGGGCCGCAGATTTGGATGGCCGCCGAAATAGTCGAAGTGTCCGGCCTCGGGCACGGGACCCCCGCTGTGGAGCGCAGGCAGCTCCGGCCGCCGTTGATGGCCCTGGATCACGCTGACCCGGTCGCGCGGCGCACCGGAAACGTCGGCCAGAAAATCCTCCAGCGCCCGCTCCACGCCTTCACCTCGCCCGATCGTCGCGGATGTCGCGACGACCCTGACGTCGGCGGGTGAGACCCCGAACGCGAGGCAGACCCGACGCAGGAGCAAGGCGATCTCGGCCGCCTTGGCACCAACGTAGCTGTGAGCCTCGTCCAGCACGATGTAGCGGAGATTGCCGCGCGACTTGCCCAGAATTGGCGCATCCTCGGGCCGCAGCAACATATACTCCAGCATCGTCACGTTGGTGACCAGAATGGGCGGCGGCGATGCTCGGAGCCGCACCCGATCGACCACCTCCTCGGGCGTCGCAGCCGCGTCTGCGGCCTTCACCCGGGTCTTCATCAGGCCATTGTACAGAGCGAATCGGATGCTTTCGCCGAACGGTCTGGTCCAGGCGCGAAGCCGTTCCTGCTGGCTGGCGATCAAGGCGTTCAACGGATACAGCATGATCGCTTGCACACCTTCTAACCGCCCCGGTTTGGCGGCCGCCTGACGGGCCAGGGAGTCGAGTATGGGCACCAGAAAGCACTCGGTTTTTCCCGAACCGGTGCCGCTGGTCACCAGCACCGAGCGGGGCGTCTCCTCTGACAGGGCGCGCCAGGCGTCCAGTTGGTGGGCATAGGGTTTCATTCGCCGCTCGAAGCGATACGGCCGGTCAGGCGTATCCGCGCCTTCCAGAGCGTCCACCAAGCTGGGGTGCAGCAGGCTCCCGGCCAGCTCGCCCAGAGTCTGCTCCGCCGTCACATAGGGCAGGGCGGCCTCCAGCAAAGGCGCCTGGGTCACTCCACCAGCAGCGATGTCGAAGGCGCCCAGACGCGTCCGGATTTCACTCGCCAGGCCGGGATGGTTGATTCCGGTCTGCCCGATCACCCCTTCGGCGGTGCGACGACGTATCTCATCAAGTGTGGCGAACGGGTTCATCATCACAGGGTTCGGGGTCCAGGTCCGCTAAAGGGACAGCGGCGCGCCGCGCGCCAGGATCATCAGGGCGGCGGCATAGATGTCGGCGAAGGATTGCGGCTCCCGGGCGCGCTCGTCGCGCGCTCGCCTCACCTGCTCGGCATCGAGCCTTATGGGACGGCGATTGTCCCATCGCGTCGCCGCCGCCAGTGCGACCGCTAAAGGCGCATCGAGCCTCTCCCTGAAGCTGTTGTGGAAGGGAAAGACGGGCAGTCGCTCGGCCAGCGCGGAACCAGGGCGGCGGAAGCAGGATGCGGTCGACACGCTCCGCTGCGAATCAACATCGATACCGAGACCCGTATCATCGGCCGTGCGCCTCAGTCGATCTTGCACCCCCTCTTTCAACGCCGGTGCCTTGTCGGCTGACAGGGTCGTCCCGACAGCCAGGGTAAGGGCGGTGCGCAACATTGGGTCAAACCCGGCCAAGGCGTCCGCAGCGGCGATGACCGCGGACGACGCCAACGCGACGGCGGTGGCATCGGGAAGGCCGTTGACGACCAGCAGCTGGTCGAGCGTCCTCCGACGCATGTCGAAGGCCTCGGTCCACATATCCAGCGGCACGGCCGCCCACAGGAACGGCAGCTCACGCTCCAACAGCCAGACCTGGCCCCGCGCCTCCGGCGTCTCGGCCGCCGCCGCCAGACTTGCCAGGGCCGCGGGGTGATCGGGAAGCATGGCGAGGGCGTCGATGGCGGCGGGAGGCGCGCCGTCCAGAGCCGTGACCAGGTCAAGCAGGAAACCGCGATCGCGCGCCGCTTCCGCGGAGTCTTCAAGCAGCGCCCCCAGCCGCTGGCCTACGTCGGCGCGGCGCTGGCCGCCCCGGGCGACCAGCGTCGCACGCTGCAGGCGTCCCAAGCCCTCGGCGGCAAGGGGGCGACCCGTAGCCAAAGTCGGTCTTCCAACCACCTGACCGCCTTGCCGCGGCATGACGATGCCGGGGCCATCCAGGTCCGTCGGCAACTGCTCGACCCAGAAGCCTTGGGACACCACCCGATGCTGCGCCGTCGCCACCGACAGCCAATCCAGCCGCCGCCCCGGCCCGGCCGGCGGTTCGGGAACGAGCGACACAACTCCCGCCGTCGTGATCACCAACGTTGCGGCGTAGCGGCCAACCTTCAGCGTTCGGCCGCGTCGGCCCAACTCCAGCGTGACCACGTCGTCGAGGCCGCTGCTGGCGCTGAGCAGGCGCATGATCTCCTCTGATGCCGCCCACAGCGGGAACTCGCCATCGAATGCCACATGGCTGCTGGAACCGAAGGGTCCGCGAAGCAGCAGACGCTCATAGCCGGGCGAGAAGGCAAATGCGCCGCGCAAGTCGTCCAGCATGACGCGTGCGCCGTTGTCCAGCAGAGCCCCCTCCGCGTCGCAGAAGCCGCCACCCGCGACAGGCGCAGGCGCCGAGATCGCGAATCGCGCCACCGCCGACGCCAGCACCAGTGTGACGCGACGCGATGGCCGGCCCTCGAACGCTATCTCGAGACCAGCGAGAAGAGGGGACGTCGTGACATGCTCTGTCGCCGCCTCGAGCCACCAGTCACTCAGGTTCTCCAGCGCGTAGGCAACGCCCCGCTCACCCGACGGTCGCGCGTTGATTTTCGCCCCTTCCGGGACCATCACGATGCGGCGGCGGTCCACCGGCACGCGGGATTTGGGATCGCACCAAACGACTTCGATAGGCCCGTGATCGCGTCCGGGGTCGGGTGTCTCGCTGATCCAGTCGCGCCAGGCCGAACCCCCCGCCAGCCGCCAGAGCACGTCGCCGCTCCGCGGCGCTTTCCGTTGCGCCCCGCTGAGCAGTCTCACTGCCGGGACTCCGGCGAAAACGACATTGCCGCTCGTCGCCTCGGCGCCTCCCAGCTCCGGTCCGTCGAGAAGCATCTGGCAGGTCCGATCGGCATCGGCACCGACTTCGATGCGATAGCCGCGCGTCCCGGGTGGCCCGGCCTGCACAGAACCGCTGATCTCGTAGAGATGGTGCGTTCCCCGCCAAATAGGAGCCTCTGGATCATCGCCGTCCACTGAGCAGACGGCGAAGTCGGGCGGCGTCAGGACCCACACCCGGCTTCTGCGAGTGCTCAGCGAACCGCCACCGAGATGGACCAAGGTCTGCGGCGGACTGGCCGTTTCGTCGCCGCGGGGATCCGCGAACACCATCACCTCCGAGCGAATGGGTTCGCCGCGAGGCCAGGTCACGGTCAATCGCCGATTCTCTGCGGAAACAAGCTCGACTTGCACGGGTTGATCGAACGGAAAGGCAGCATGGTCCCTGGTGCCGCCGCGCCGACGGCTTAGCCATCGCTGGGCGAGTTCGGCGGGTGGATCCAGTAGAGCCAGTTCGCCTGCTTGTACCGAGGCCAGCGCGTTCTTTGCAAAAACGCGCAATCGTCCCTCCGATGGCTGCGCCAATCCAACTGGCAGGGCGATCTCTCCCTGCATCTCGAGCGTCAGTGCGGGCACCCACACTTCGCCCACACGCACGAGCAGCCGTTGGCAGCCTACCTCGCCGATTATGCGCTCGGCACGGCCGCTTACCAGGTCGTCCAACAGCCGCTGGGCGCCGTCGCCCGCCAAACCGATCGGTAGCGTCTCGCGCCAGCCCGGCTGCGCGGCGTCCAGCCAGGCCGTGGCGGGAATCCCTTTAGGCCCCTTGGTAGCGGCGTGGTGCCTCAAGGCGATCACGCCCAGCGTCAGCTCGGCACAAAGGATGTGGAACTCCTCGTGGTCGTAGGATCCCAGGGCGGAACCCAAGGTGCGCGACAGAGCCGTGGCGGCCTCTTCGTCAAGCTCGACCCTAGCCTCCAGTCTGGCGATGAGGGTTTGCAGGTGAACCGCAATCCGACCGCGCTCGCGGGTCTCCAGAAGCCGGGTGGGAAAACCGCCCTCCAGAATGAGGGAAAGGAGCCGCATCTCGCCGCCGGCCATACGGCGCGGTGCGAGGCCCCACCAAGACAAGCCTTGTTGAGCCAGGCTCTTGATTGACGATGCCGTTAGCTCGCTAATCACTTCAGGAAGCGGGCTGTCCCACCGATAGGGTCCACCCTGGTACTGTCGTCGGTACCATTCTGCGACATAAAGGGCGAAGACTGCCGCGGTCGGCTGGTTTGGCTGCGCCAATCCGCCATATCGGTGAGTCGTCTCAAGCTGCGCCTTTAACGTGGCGAAGCACGCCTCATCGACTGCATACCGGAAGAGGGCGCGACCGTCCGCAGCTCCAAGGCCCGTTCGGGCTAGAATTTCGGCGAGTAAAGGTTCGCCGCCCATCCCTCAGGTCCTCGCCGCTGCCCAGGTGCCGAATTCGTCTAGGCATTGCGATATGGTAGGCCAGGTCACGGGACGGCCATGGGCCAGCTCATTGCGGATAGTTCGCGCCGATTGCACCGCCTTCGGACAGCCCTTTGGGCTGTTGCCGAGCTGAATGGAAATGGGTCCCCAATCGAGCATCTCGACCTCGGGCATGGTCTGATCCGTGGCGCGCAGGAAGGGGCGATGGCGAGCGATTACGTCGCGTCGGCGCTCCTCGATCCAGGGGAAGAGCACACCTAGCTGGCCGCGCCAGACGCGTTTGGTCAGGCTGCCTTTGTCGTTGCTCGCCAACCAGGCGGCGTGGCGCGCCGGCTCACCACCCCAGCCGTCCAGATGTTGCGCCACCCCCTGGTCGTCCGCCTCGAGCCACTGTTCGGCACAGAGATCGGGCCGCAAGGCGAGCTTCATAGGCAAGTCCAACAAGCGCTCCGTCAGGCAGAGGTCCCACGTGCCGACCTCGACGGCCACGGCCGCCTTGATCCGAATGGCTAAGCTGTCCGCCTGGGTCAGATGAGCGGCGGCGAAGGCGATTCCGTCCAGGGGACCAACCAGGCCGGCGGCGTCCACGGCATCCCAATGCTCGCCGCCCAGTCCGTCCAGGGTGCGATCGCATGCGGCGACGACAACCGCAGCTCCGCTTCCTAAGCTCAGCCGGCCAGCACGGACGAAGGTCTGGAGGTCGCTGGCGCACGCCCCGTCTAACAAATGGACCAGAAAGACGGTATCGCGGGCGTTGTCGTTTACCGCCAGGGCGGCGAGCGACCTCACATCGGTCGCCAGCGTCTCATTCAGTGCCGGCAGGAGTTCGGTCGAGGCCCGCAGATCGACGATCTGAAGCCGCATGAACCCGTCCCCGCCAATCTCGGCCTGGAGCGCCCCGAGGATCCCGGCCGCGCCTTGGGCATCACGCAGGGCGATGCAGCGCCCCTTGTAGGCTCGATCGACGACATCTCTCACGAACCGGCGCGGGCCGGGCAAGGTCCAGAGGTCCGGATGACGCACCCTAGCCCTGCCGCCGCGCCATGGCGGCCTGCACCAGCGGGTTGAGCCGACGCTCGGCCTCGTAGCTCTGCTGGCTGGCGTGACGTTCAACAAGACCCAGCCGCTCGACCTGGCGCATCGCCGCCTGCGGATCGTCGATCCCGACATCCCGCATCAGGTCGTCCGATACCTCGGCATCGTAGCCCACTTCAGCGATCACCGTAAGGACGCTTCGGAGCGCATCGTCATCCAATCCGAGCAGCCCGAATATGTCCTCCGATTGATGAAGGTCCTCCGTGCGCGCCCTCAGCGTTTCGATCATTTCGGCGACTGTCCGACCTTTCGGTTGCTGCAGAAAGCGAGGAAAGCCGCCTGTCAGTCGGCGGATTTCTTTTATCTGCGCTTCGTCCGGTTGCACGGGGAACGATCCGCTCCAATGCCGTTTGACGAACTGGCTGAGAGAGTTTTCCCCGAGCGGAGACAGCGAAATGATGTCATCGCGATCGACCGCGGTGTTTAGTTCCCGCCAATCCACTTCGTAGGGAACCAGCAGGACACGCATCCCGTAGCGGCCGTCCTTTTGCGCCTGGCGCACCCTGGCGTTGCGAGCCGCCAAGGTGATTGTTTCCGCCCCCAGCCATGGTCCGGACAGCACCAACAGGCCGCGTTCCTTTTGATCGATGCTCGACGCTGCGGTCTCGATGGCCTGTTCGAACTGCCGCACGTTCTGGTAGCTGCGCCTTACGATCTTGATCTTGGTATCGTCGTTAATATCCAGCAAGGATGTCGCGATCTCATCCATACCCAGCGCCCTTGACGACGCCAGGACGTGCACGGCGCTAGCGGGCTTCGAGTCCGACAGAAGCATGGTCTCCTGCCGTGCGGTCAGCGGCGACGGAGTGGTTCCGCAAAGGCGGCGAAGCGTGCCGGTGTCGAGGCGGCTGGGGGCTTCGGTATCCGACAACTCCACGAGCTTGCGTTCGATCTGTTCGCGACCACCCAGCATGTCGGCGATCCGCGCGGAGCGGATCACGAAGCGCCCATCGGCCTGCTCGATGAGAACGCCGAGGCCGATCATCTCCTGCAACAGGCCTTGGAACGCGTCGAGCGACTGATCCTCGACAAACCCCTGTGGCCACCATTCCAGAGCAAGGCGCTGCAACTCGGCATCCTTCAGGCCAATGGGCAATGCCCCTTGGTCGCGCCGCGCCAGGCTATCGACCAGCATGACGAAGGTGATCAGGCGGTAACGTTCATCCAGGTTCAGAGTGTTTTCGAACTTGAGTTGGATGTTCTTTCGGAAAGCGCTGTCCTGGAAAGTCTCCTCAAGATCCCGGTCCGTGATGACGATAGGCAGCAGCGAGCGGCCGGCCGGTCCCGACCGTCGGCCGATGGACTTGTTCATTCGCTCGATCAGGCCCTTGCAAAGGGCCTGCAGCAGCGACGGATAGTAGCCGACTTGACTCAGCATCCGCCCGGCCAACGAAGGCGATTCGAAGACGAAACCAGCGGTCGCCAAGGGTCCCTCGGCCATGGCTCGCGCTTCCGGCAAATCCCCGCCCATCAGTGGGCCGACGCGGACGGGCGCGCCAAAATGCAGCAACGGTGAGTTGGGCATGCGGGCCAGCCGCTGCACGTCGTGAAGGCCGGCGAACACGAACTTGCAATAGCGATCCGTCGCCTGCATCAGATCGCGGATTTTGGCTAGGGTGCTGTACTGGTTGATTAATTCTTGATGAAGAAACTCGTCCGCCTCATCGACGAGAACCAGCAGACGCCTTCGGCCATCGGTGCCAAGCCAAGCGCGGATGCTCGCTTCGACTTCCGCCTGTGTCCTTGCATCGCGGTTCGCGAAGCCAGCCTCTCCCTTCAGCTTGCCGCCGAGCCAGCGCCAGATGTTGAGTCCATTGGCGCCGGGCAGTTCCGCCTGGAGATCGCCGTAGATGACCAGCTGGGCGGGCGGCTTATTATGGCGCAGCTGGATCTGCTTGAGCAGCGCTGTCTTGCCGAGCTGCCGGCCACCGTACACCAGGCACGACCCGTTGCGATCCCACAGATCGTCCAACTCGTTCTTGCGACCGTAGAACATTTCCTGAGACGTGCGGGCAGCGGTATCCGCGTAAGGCTGCACCAGGCCCATGGGCAGGGCGAGGTCGAAGATGTGACCGCGGCGCCGATCCTTCTGCGCCGCCAGGAACACCACCATGGCTTCGTCGATCAGCCCGCACGAGGCGGACCCGCCTCGCCGACGCACTTCGCTCATGAAAAAGTTGCGACTTTTGAACGGCAGGTGCCCGGTGACGACAATCAGTGTTGGTGTGGTTGTGGAGCCGGTAAGCTGATCGAGCCAGCTGGTCAGTTCCTCTCCCGTCTTCACGGCTGACGGCTCGGCCAGGATGATCATGTACCGGCCGTTAGCCTCGCTGCCGAAAGCGGGAACCCGGCAGATGTCTCGGTCGGCGATCTTGTCTGTCTGCAAGGTCATGCGTCGTGGGGCGCCGTGAGCCTTGCCGAGCGCCCCGTTGTCTTTCACTTCCGCCGATGTGAAGCCCAGGGCCTGCATCAGTTTCGTCAAGGCCGTCTCGCGCCGCGCTTGCGGATTCCGGAGCTCGCGCCATGCGGTGAGCAGCTCGCGCGCCCGCTCCGCCTCATCGGCATCCAGAAGCGAGAAGTCAGCCGCAGGTGTTCGACACCGGGCTTCCGCCGCCCTGATCAGTTCCGCTATGCCGCGATCGCTGCTCGGGATGCGTTCGTAGTCCTCCGTCAGACAGTGACCGGCAAAGGTCTCAAGCGCGCTACCGCGTTTGATTGTCCAATCCACGCCGTCGTTCGCAGCATCGATATGCTCGACCAAGGTGGCAAGGTCATGATGCTCGGCCATTTCCTCCAGTTCAGCGGTGTTCTGGCCCCTTGCTTTCAGGTCATCGATTCTTTGGCGGAGCGGAACGAGCAGGATTTCGAAGCCATTGCGAACGTCGGACCCAATCTCCTTGAGTTGAGCATCGAGAGCGGTGAAGTCGAGCTGAGTGTCCTCCGCGACTGTCTCCGCCCGCAAGACGGTCAGCAGGCCGTCGAGGCGCGCGGACAAGCTCACGTCGATCCTGGCCGATTGGTCGGCGCCCAGGAGGTCGTCGATCTTTCCGCGCAGCTTCTCCGCACGGTCGCTCGTCTTCGTCATCCAGGAGTCAGCGGACGCTTTAAGCGACTGTTCCAGCGGCCCGAGAGCCATATCGTTTGCGGTCAGGCGTTCGAGTATCTGTCGCGCGGCGCCGAAGCGGCCGGCCACAACAGCCGTTTCGAAAGCGGTCTCGAAGTCCGCCGGTTCCGCGGCAATGGATGAACCCTGTCGCACGATCGTTTCGAGTTGATCAACGCGGAGAGTCTCCGAACCTCGACGCAGGATCGGGGGATCGAACAGGAGCAGATCGTCGTTGAGGATCATCTCTAGCGTCAGCGGCGATTCGGCCGCGGTCTGTGAGGCGTTGAGGAGTTCGGTCACGACATCAACCGCGGCCTGCACGGGCGCACGAAGGTTTGGGTGGCTGTCTGACAACGATTCCAGATCGTTCTGCGCGGCTTGAAGATGACGGCGCAATTCGTGCAATTTTTCCAGGATGTGCTCGCCCTGGGTGCTTTCGCACGCCGCGTGCGCCTCAACCCAATGCCCGAGGTGTTGAGCTGTTTGGCGAAGCCAATCGGCAAGGCGAAGGCGGACCCCGGCCTCAAGCGGTCGATCCTTGCGCGTTCGGTGAGCGACGTCGAGCAGATCGACCCTTTGCTCGGCGGTGTCCTCGTAAATCCACGCTTCGGCCGCCTTCGCCAGCACCGTCGCGTTGTCTGCCTTCTTTTCGACGGCCGCGATCGCCTCGGCGACAGGACCTTGGCGGAAGACATCCGTCCAGATGACGATGGCGCGATGGAACTTCAGCCTGCGGCTGGGCGCCATCGCGGCGAAGTCGAGCAGCGCCTGACGCGCCGCTTCTTCACGCAAACGGCGATCACCGTCCGCGGTGGCCGGCGCGAAATCAGCCGGCGTAAGGTTCAGCCCGCGGCCTCGGATCTCCAAGGTCACGAACTGGCAGAGTTCGTGAAGACCGGCTCCATAATCGCCGAGATTGGCGCGGCCCAGGATCTCGACGCCCGACGAGTCGGGTGCGAACAGCGCCGGTCTGATAGCCCCGGCGAAAACCGTCAGTCGGGTCGAAGGTGTGGAACTGGCGTCCATCGCAAGGAGGACCTCCTCCTGCAGCGTCTTGTAGCGGCTCGCGGCCGGGATCAGCCGCGCGGAACCAGCCGCGGCACCGACGGCCAGCGCCTCCAGGACCTTTGGCGGCACCAGGCCCGGTCCACCGCCCAGTTCCGTCGCCGCCGCCGCGAGATGGAAGGCGAGTCCGTAGCGCTTGGCTATCAGCGCCTGTTCGATCGCCGCCTCGACAGGCGTGTCGAGCGGCACCACGGCAAGCTCTGGAGGCAATACCAGCAGGGGCGGCGGCGTTACCTCGGCAATCTCCGCGTCGCCCTCCGTTGGAGCGACATCCCGGCTTTCCGCTGCGATGGCTTCGATGACCCTATCGTGCACTTCGGGTTCGATCGCTTCCGCGAGGCTTGCGAGGCTTGCGAGGTCCTGGTCCGCCGCAGTATGCGCCGATTGACTTAGCGCCTTTACATCCGACGCGGTCTGCGGTTCGTGGTCTGCCACCTCGGGTCCGGTATCCACCGCCAGGGCGGGTTCAAAGCTTGCCGTCGAGACGCGCACGTCCTCATGGTCTCTTGGCCGTTCCTCTGTCAGCAGATTGTACAGGTGGTTGTCCGCGAAGGTGGTCAGAGTCTCTGCCACCTTACGGCGATGGCTTCGCGCCGCATTGTAAGCGGCATCCGCGGCGTCCGAGTCCTCGCGCTCTTGCCGAGCCTTGGCGTCCTCCTCGGCATCCGCCGCCAGCAACGTTTCCGCTCTAAGATACTGTGCCTCAGTGACCGCCGCCTCCACCTTGCCGATTCGCGCGACGTCGTCGATCCTAATCGCCAGACCAAGGGCTTCAAAGAACTGGTCGATGGTCAGGCTGGAGACCGTCAAGGGTGGCTCGACGGCTCGCAAGGTGTCTGCGAGAGCCGCCAAGGCCGCGTCGCGACGAGATCCTAGTGAGGCAGCGCCCGCTTCGGCCCATTCCCGACTTAGAACCCTTAGTCGTTCACCTGCGGTTTCAAGCGCATCCGATAAATCATCGCCGATGGTAGCCTCGATCAGCCGCCGGCTTATACCGGCGATCTCCTCGTGCCAGGACAGCTCCAGCAAGGCGCCGGCGGTCTCTTCCTCGCCTGAGGCGTGATCCGCCGACATCTGGGCCTCATCGTAGGAACCGCGCGACCAGCCTTGGTTCGCCCAATAGTCCCCAAGCCGTGTCACGAGTTCGCTGTGAGCTTCGACGATCTCGTAGACCGTGGCGGCGTCTTTACGCTCGCTCTTCGACTCCCCAATCTCACACTGGGACCACGCCATCCAGCTAGCGATGTCCCACGCTTCCTGGCGGATCATCGCCGACAGCAGCGCTGCGGGAGATCTAGACCGGAACTTGGTATCGCTAGGCAGATGGCGCCAACCAGCGTCAATGAGGGCCCTCAGAAGGCCTCTCTTTTTCGAGTCGAACCCGGCCACCCTATCCTCGAAAATGGCAAGGCCACCAGGCAAACACAGCAGGTCGCAAATTGAGGAGTACAAGTCGACGTCGGACGGCGTCCAGCCGGGCACAGGCTGCGACTGAACCTGCTGGCGAAAAAGTCTCTGTAGGCTCGGAGCCCAATCAAGCTTTTCCGCGAGACTCGCGCCGGTGATAAAGGATGGCAGGCGACCCATATACGCGATGGGCTCGTTATCTGCGATTTTCACTGAGTTCATTAACGCCCCCGCATTCTCAACCTATGCGCAATCCAACGACGCGGAAAGTGTTAGTGTTAGACGAGCGATTGGGCCAATCGGCTATCCGGCGCAACCTGGCCGCGCGCCCGATGGGGCTACGATAGTGAGGCGCTTCTGATACTCAGGGCGCAGCTAGCGGACGTCGCGCCATGTTGGTGGAAGAAGTGGCGCGCCCGGGAAGTCTCGGGGTGCGAGGGTCATTGCCGCATCAAAATCTGGGTCCGCACAGCAAACCTGGCAAAGGACTTATGAAAAGTCTTATGGACCAGCTTCCCAAAAAAGACCTAGGCCAGCAATTGCATATGCTTACGATGAAAAATGGCGCACCCGAGATGGTCCGCTCTGCGCTGGCTGCTCGATAGCTGGTCGGCTGATCGTGAGGCACGCCATGGCAAGAGGCCGCCTCGGAGGTTGAACAGCGAAAAATCCATCTTCCTTGCATGACTTTTGACCATCTGTTAAAGTCAGACATCGAAGTGGTGTTCTGATGCGCACGTCTGATCTTCTCTCTGTTGTCGGAATGACGAGCACCGCCTTCACAGCGGTGCTCGCCCGCGGCGTCCTGCCCTTTGAAAAGGGATCGTCTGGCGGCTGGTCCAAGTTCGGCGTCGAGGAAGCCATTCGTCTGGCCATATTCATGGACCTCACCGCTCAGGGCATGTTGCAGGCCCAAGCCAGCAAATTGCTGCGGGACGAGTTCGACGGGCTCCTCGATTTTCTCAATGCCGACCCCGCTCCTCCTCCTGGCCCAGTTCTGTTCGGCGAGGCGTCTTTCGGTAAGTTGGGCAAGGGGGATGCTGGGAATCTGCAGGAAACGACCCGAGCAATCTGCGCCATAGCTGGAACGATCGACCAGGCCATTGCCCGCGCTCAACGGGGGTTGAAGGGCCGATGGGAGTTGAAGGGGCTTACGCTCGTAAGTGCGTCAGACTCCATGGGCCGAATCTTGCCGAGGTTAACTGATGCGGATCTGTTGACGCTCGAAGCTCAGAAATGGGCGGCCTTCATGCGCGCCCCGGAATCGAAGCAGTCGTGGAGGAAGGGGCAATGAGCGCCAAACGCCCAGCTGTTCGCCAGTGCGATCTGAGAGCGGCGTTCACGTCGGCGATCAAGTCAGGATTGACCGTGCGATCGACGCGCGTCTTTCCGGACGGAGGGTTCGTGGTCGATTTTGGCGAAGTGGATGCGACGATCCCGTTGGCGGATCAGGACATTGAGCTGCTCCGGTTGGAGGCAAAGTACGGTGAAGGTTGACCTGAAAGGGATCGCCAAAGTCACCTCCAAGGATCGCACCTACTACTACGCCTGGCGCGGTGGCCCGCGTCTGACGGGCAAGCCAAACTCCCCGGAGTTCATCACAAGCTATCATGAAGCCATAACTAGCCGGCGGACGACGGATGTCGGGAAGGTGCGCGGACTAGTGTCTTCGTATCGGGCAAGTCCAGCGTTCACCGGGCTCGCTGAGACCACCCGGCGGGTCTGGCAGCGCTGGCTGGATCGTATCGTGGAACGGTTCGGTGAGTACCCGGTCGCGCAGTTTGACCGCCCGGAGAAGATCCGCCCCATCATTCGCAAATGGCGTGACACCTGGTCAGACAGGCCACGCAGTGCCGACTACGCAATCCAAGTGCTTTCTCGGGTCCTCACGCACGCGGTGGATCTGGACAAGATCCGAGCGAACCCCTGCGAAGGGATCAAGAACCTCTATTCCAACAACCGCGCGGAACTGATCTGGACCAACGATGATCTGGCGGCGTTGAAGGCCGTTGCGTCGCCTGAAGTTTGGTGGGCGGTCAGCCTTGCAGCGCACACGGGACTGAGAGCTGCAGACCTCAAAGAATTGGCATGGAGCCATATTGGCGACGACGCGATCATTATTCCGACCAGCAAGAGCCGAGGCACTCGGTCAGCGTTTGTGCCCCTTTATGACGATCTTCGTTCTGTACTGGCCGAAATCCCCAAACGGTCCCTCAGCGTGCTGACGAACGAGAAAGGGCGGCAATGGCGGGATGGGGTCAACGGCACCTCCTTCCGAAACGCTCGAGACTCTGCACTTCCTGGACGTGATCTACATTTCCACGACTTGCGCGGGACGGCGGCAACCCGTTTCCATGCTGCCGGCCTGTCTAACCGTGAAATCGCGGAGATCATGGCTTGGGAAGAGGGCCAAGTTGACCGGATCATCCGTCGCTACGTGGGGCGGTCAGCGGTGACCAGCGCCATCGTTCAAAAGCTGAAGAGGGCCGAAGGGTGAACAGGTTTTGCAAAACTGGCTGCAAAACGCACCCGCGAGAGTTAGCTAAGCCTTGGAGCGGGCAGCGGGAATCGAACCCGCACGAGCAGCTTGGGAAGCTGCCAGGCTACCACTACATCATGCCCGCGGCGCCGGACGGCACTCTACAGACTGCGCGGGAAGACCGTGAGCGGTTTTCCGATCGAGCCGGTCTCCGCTTCGATCCGGCCGCATGTCCGCCGGCGGCCGTCGCGCACGCCGGTTTGGCTGGACGGACGACAACCGATCCGATTACGGATCAACTGTCGTCAAATGGACTTGAAGTATTCGGACAGCTGCGGCCAAGTCATTTGATCCGCTATCTGACGAACTGTAATAAACAAAGGATTTTCTGTCACCTCAGCTTTGCAATGATTCCCTAAAGGCGGCCCCGGGGTTGCTGAGACTGTGTCGAAACGGCGCGTGGCGATCCGCACATTTAACCGCGAGGGGATCTCGATGCTTCGTCTGACCAAAGTTCTGATGGCCGGTGCGGCCGTAATGGCCCTGGCCGCCTGCGGCTCCGCCGAAGTGGCTTCGCCGGGCGAAGGTGATTTCGGCGGCGGCACGACGCCGACCACCCCCACCACCCCCACCACCCCCACGCCCGGCAACGGAACGCCCGCCGCAGATTGCCCGACGGGCTTGTCGAACGTCGGCGTCGTCGCCGGCGGCACCCTGCGCGCTTGCCAGTTGCCCGCCGACATCACCGGCAACCTGACCCTGTCGGTCCGCGCCGGCACCATCTACTCCATCTCGGGCCGCACCCAGGTCGGCCTTGACCGAGGCCTCGACCCCGCCTCGACCACCGGCGCCCAGGGCGTCCTGACCATCGATCCGGGCGTCAAGATCTTCGCCTCGGGCGGTTCGGACTATCTGATCGTCAATCGCGGATCGCAGATCTTCGCCGAGGGCACCGCCACCAACCCGATCATCTTCACCAGCCGCCAGA
This sequence comes from Alphaproteobacteria bacterium, assembly GCA_018820205.1. Taxonomy (GTDB): domain Bacteria; phylum Pseudomonadota; class Alphaproteobacteria; order Caulobacterales; family Caulobacteraceae; genus Brevundimonas. The sequence goes on along the minus strand of JAHJOK010000020.1, from coordinate 12,787 downwards.
ACGTCGAAGGCACCACCACCCTGACCTCGCAAGGTCAGTGGGGCGGTCTGGTCATCGCCGGTCGCGCGCCGCAGGCCAACTGCCAGCTGACCGCCCCGGTCACCTGCACCGGTCAGGTCGAAGGCACGAGCGCCTTCTACGGCGGCAACACCCCGACCGACAACTCGGGCCGTCTGCGCTACGTTCAGGTCAAGTTCTCGGGCTTCGAGATCTCGACCGGCAACGAGCTTCAGGCCCTGACCCTGGCCGGCGTCGGCTCGGGCACCACGATCGAATATTTCCAGTCGTACAACAGCTCGGACGACGGCATCGAAATCTTCGGCGGCTTCATCAACCTGAAGCACATCGTCATCAATGGCGCTGACGACGACGGCCTGGACACCGACACGGGCTGGCGCGGCGGCGCCCAGTTCGGCATCGTGACCCAGCGTGCGCCGAACGCGACCAGCCGCTCGGCCGGTTTCGAGTTCTCGTCCGCTCCGGCCTCGACGCCGCTGGCCTCGCGCTACATCTCGCAGCCCAAGATCGCCAACTTCACCCTGGTGGGCCGCAACACCGACAACACGAACCACACGATCGCCCACTTCGACACGGGCACCCAGCCCACGCTGATCAACTCGGTCTTCACCGCCGCCGCCGGTTCGGTCGCCGGCTGCCTGGACATCGCGGACGCCGACACGGCCACCAGCCAACCGGTGTTCCGTTCGATCTTCATGTCCTGCCCGGTCTCGTATCGTCCGAACAACATCGCCCGCTCGACGGCGACGTTCGCCCAGGCCCCTTCGGCCGGCAACACCGCCGCGGGAACCTCGACCCTGACGGCCCCTGCGGGCGCCACCCTGACCAACCAGGTCCTGACCTTCATCAACGGCGCCAACGAAACCGCCGTGACCCCGGTCAACGCCCCGGCTGTCTACAGCTTCTTCACGGCCACCACCTACATCGGCGCCGTCCAGAACGCCGCCGACACCTGGTACCTCGGCTGGACCTGCGGTCTGGACGCCACGACCTGCTGATGACGGAAGCACGGCGGCGACCCCGACGGGTCGCCGCCGACCTTTCCGCTTTCCGTTTGAACCCCTTCAAGGCGCAGATCATGAAGACACTCTCTCTGACCCTGACAGGGGTCCTTCTAGCCACCAGCGCGCTCATCGCGCCGGGGCTGGCCCACGCCCAGACGGCCCCGGTCGAACAGACCCCGGTCGAACAGACCCAGCCGCAGGATGAGACCACCGAGGTCGGCGAAATCGTCGTCCTGGGCCGCTACATTCCCGAGCCGAACCGTGAAAGCCCCGAAGTCGCGGCCTTCCTGACCTCGGAAGACCTGCAACGCACCGGCGATTCCAACGCCGCCGCCGCCCTGACCCGGGTCACCGGCCTGTCGATCGTCGAAGGCCGCTTCATCTACGTCCGCGGCCTGGGCGAGCGCTATTCCTCGGCCCTGCTAAACGGCTCGCCCCTGCCGAGCCCCGAGCCTCTGCAGCGGGTCGTGCCGCTGGACCTGTTCCCCGCCTCGATCCTGGACGGCGTGACGGTTCAGAAGACCTATTCGGTCAACTATCCGGGCGAGTTCGGCGGCGGGGTCATCGACCTGCGCACCGTTGACGCCCCGTCGGCCCCGTTCTTCAACTTCAAGACCTCGCTGGGCGGCAACACCGAGACGACGGCCCAGGAAGGCCTCGTCTACTACGGGTCGCGCACCGACTTCCTCGGCTTCGACGACGACACCCGCGACGTGCCGGGTCCGCTGGCCCTGGCCTTCGCCTCGGGCAATCAGATCCAGCTGGGCCAGAACTATGACGCGGCTCAACTGCGTCGCATCGGCCAGTCGCTGGTCAACGCCCCGCTGCGCCTGCTGCAACGCGAGGAAATCCCGGTCAACGTCGGCCTGGAGGCCTCGGGCGGCTTCTCCAACGAGACGCCGATCGGCACCCTGGGCGTGATCATGGTGGCCGGCTACGACAACAGCTCCTCGACTCGCTCCGGCTTCCAGGAAGAGGCGCAGTTCTCGGGCGACGACATCATCGCCTCCACCAGCTACGCCTATGACTCGACCCAGAACGACGTTCAGCTGAACCTGCTCGGCGGCCTGTCCCTGTCGGGCGCCGATCATGAAGTGAAGTGGACCAACCTCTACGTCCGCAACACGACCAAGGAAGCGCGCTCGCGCATCGGGCCGGACTTCGACGCGGGCGGTTCGATCCTGCGCGACGACTACACCGAGTGGTTCGTGCGTCAGCTGTTCTCGACCCAACTGGCCGGCGAGCACGCCTTCATGGACGGCTCACTGGAGCTGGACTGGCGCGCCAACTATTCGACCACTTCGCGTGATGCGCCGTACGAAAGCGCCTTCGGCTACGCCCTGCGTGACGACGGCACCTTCATTCACGACATCGAGCGCAACCTGATCTCGTTCAGCGAACTCGACGACGACGTCTATTCGGGCGGCGCCGACCTGGCCTACACTATTCCGTTGTCGGACTATCGCGACCTGACCATCAGCGGCGGCTTCGCCCTGTATGAGAACAGCCGCGACTCGGTTCGTCGCGATCTGCGCTTCATCTCGCCGAACGGCCTGACCACCGAGCAGACCGAAAGTCGCATCGATTTCCTTTTCTCGGACTACAATATCAACGATCAGGTCTTGCAGATCAGCGAGATCACGGGATCGAACGGCGCCGCGGCGTATGAGGGCGAACTGACCGTCAACGCCGTCTACGGCCAGGTCCAGGCGGAGATCATCCCCCTGGTCAACCTGACCGCCGGGCTGCGCTTCGAGGACGGCGAACAGTCGGTCACCCCGCGCGACCTGTTCGGCGGCTCGGCGACCTTCGGGTCGACCCGGATCGAAGAGCAGTACTATCTGCCCGCCGGCACCCTGACCTGGAATTTCGCCGAGGATATGCAGCTGCGCGTCGGCGCCTCCAAGACCATCGGCCGGCCCCAGTTCCGCGAACTGGCGCCGCAGTCCTACACGGACCCGGAAAGCGACCGGACGTTCATCGGCAACCCGTTCCTGGTGGATACGGAACTGCTGAACCTGGACGCCCGCTGGGAATGGTATTTCGACCGTCAGCAGTTCATCACCGCCGGCGTCTTCTACAAGGATCTGGAAAACCCGGTCGAGGCGGTCATCGTCGACGTCGGCAACCAGCGCCAGCAGTCGTTCTTGAACGCCCCGAACGCCACGGTCATGGGCGCCGAGGTCGAGGTGAAGAAATACTTCGAGTTCCTCGACAACAGCATGTCCTTCATCGCCAACAAGCGCTGGCTGGTGCAGGCCAACTACACCTATTCGGACTCCGAGGTTCAGGTGGACGCCGACGACACGGTCCTGACGCTGGGCGGTGCGGGTCAGCCTGAACAGGCCGCCTTCTTCATCACCGACGGCAGCCGTCTGCAGGGTCAATCGGAACACGTCGCCAACCTGCAACTGGGCTGGGAAGACGACGTGGCCCGCTCGCAGGCGACCTTCATCGTCAACTACGTGTCGGAGCGGATCACCGCCCGCGGCGCCGGCGTCGCCGGAAGCCGCGAGCCGGATTACATCCAGGAGCCGGGCGTGTTCCTGGACTTCGTCTATCGCAAGGATTTCACCGCGATGGGCAAGGACCTGGGCTTCGCGCTCGAACTGCGGAACCTGCTGCGCACCGATTTCGACGAGTATCAGGAACTGGGCAACAAGGTCCGGATCAACAACTACGATCTGGGATCCAGCGCTTCGGTCAGCCTGACCGCTCGCTTCTAGGCCTTCAAGACACCTACCCGACGGACGGCCGCTCTGCGAAAGCAGGGCGGCCGTTCTCGTTAGTCGGCCCGGTAGACCGCCACCCCGTCCACCACCGTCAGCACCGCCTTGCCCTTGGGAATGTCGGCCTCGGGCACGGTCATCAGGTCGATGTCGAAGGCGGTGAAGTCGGCGCGCTTGCCGACCTCGATCGTGCCCAACTCATCCTCGCGGAACGAGGCGTAGGCGGGCCACAGAGTGAACATCTTCAACGCCGTCGCGCGATCGACGGCCTCCTCAGGTCGCCAGTCCGGGCCCTGAAACCCGTCCAGGTCGCGACGGGCCACGGCGGCGTAGAACTCGATCAGGGGATCGCCGCGTTCCACCGGCGCGTCCGAACCGCCCACCACGATGACGCCCAGATCGACCAGGCTCTTCCACGCATAGGCGCCGTCCAGACGGGCGTCGCCCAGCCGGGCGGCGGCAAAATGGAAGTCGCCGATGGCATGGCTGGGCTGCATCGAGGCGATGATCGGCAGGTTGGCGAAATAGCCGTAGTCGGAGGGCCGCAGGATTTGGGCGTGTTCGATGCGCAGACGCACATCGGTCCCGTTCGGCAACTCGGACGCCGGGACGTTCTCGAGCGCCGAGGCATACCAGCTGGCCACCGATCCATTGCCCCGGTCGCCGATGGCGTGGGTCGCCAGCTGGATGCCGCCGCGCAGCGCCGCCTCATACAGGGGCACGATTTCCGCCTCGGTGATCTGCATCAGACCCGTCGTGTCGGGCCGGTCCGAATAGGGTTCGAACAGGGCGGCGCCGCGCGAACCCAGCGCGCCATCGGCATAGTATTTGATCGCACGGGTAATGATCCGCCCATCGGCGACGTCGCGCGGGCCCCCCGCAATCAGGGCCGCTGCGCCGTCGGGCGTGACGCTGTTGTAGATCTTCAGGGGCGCCTCTCCATCGGCCGCCATCTGTTCCAGCAGGGGGATATCGCCCCACGGCGCGCTCATGAAATGCACGCCGGTCCAGCCATAGCGGGCCTCGACCGCGAATCCGGCGCGATAGGCCGCCCGGGTCTGGGCCGGATCGGCCTGTGGCATCAGTCGCGCGACCAGCTGTTCGGCTGCGTCGACGAGCAGGCCGGTGGGGCGGCCGTCAGCCCCTTTGAGGATTTCCCCGCCGGAGGGGGCGACCGTGTCGGCGGTAATGCCAACGGCTTCCAGAGCCGGCGTCGAGACCGCGACCGCATGCCCGTCCGCCCGGCCCAGCAGGACAATCCGGCCGGGAGCGGCTGCGTCCAGATCGGCGGCGGTCAGGAACCGGGCGCCGTTCGCGCTCTCGGGCCAACGCGTCTCGATCCAGCCGCGTCCGACGATGACGCCGTCCGGATGACTTTCGGCCCAGGCCGTGAGCCGGGCCATCGCATCGACGACCGAGGTCGATCCCTCCAGGTTCAGCGTCAGTTCGCGCCAGCCGATCCCGTCCAGATGGGCGTGTCCGTCGGTGAAACCCGGGAACAGGGTCGCCCCGTCCAGGTCGATGACCTCCAGCCCCTCGACCGACGGCGCGTCGGCGGCGGCCCCGACATAGGCGATCCTGCCGTCGCGGGCGATGACGACCTCGGCGGTCGGCGCGGCCTCGACGCCCGTGTGGATCGTCCCGCCACGGATCAGCAGATCCTGCGCCGCCGAGGGCAGGGCCAGGGCGGCCAGGGCGGCGGCGGTCAAAAAGGATCGAAACATGCGGGTCACCGGAACAGCGGAAATCGGACGCCGAGTTGCCGCCGCCTGACCGTCCGCGTCAAGGCCGCGCTGGCTGTCGGGATCGCCGACCCCATATCCCGACGATGAAACTGTTCACCATAGGATACGAGGGCGCGACCCAGCCCGACGTCATCGGCCGTCTGAAGGCGGCAGGGGTGGAAACCCTGGTCGACGTGCGTGCGGTCGCCGCCTCGCGTCGCGCCGGCTTCTCCAAGACGATCCTGGGCGAGAGCCTGAAGGCCGAGGGCATCGACTATCTGCACCTGCGCGCGCTCGGCACGCCGAAGGCTGGGCGGGACGCGGCCAGGAAGGGTCATGTGCACGAGATGCGCGCCATCTTCGCCGACCACATGACGGAGCCGGCCTCGCAGCTGCAACTGGCTCAGCTGAAGGCGCTGGCGGCCGAACGCAGCGTCGCCATGCTCTGCTTCGAGGCCGATCACGCAGGGTGCCACCGTGCCGTCCTGGCCGAACGGCTGGCGGCCGAGGACGGCTTCGAGGTGGTGAACCTCTAGCCCGCCGGAACGCCCACCACCGCATCGACCGATCCCGTCGTCACCGGGTGATAGCCCGGCCGGGCCTCGGCGTAGATGCGGGTCGCGATCGGCCTACCCCAGCCGTCCTCGGCCCACAGGCTGGTGAACAGCGGCAGGACGAATTTGCGTCGGCCCTGCGAGGTCAGGAACCGCTCCAGCGTCGGCACGGCGGGCTGATAGCGATGCGCGACCGCGATCTGCAGCCACTGGAACAGTACCTCGGCATTGCCTTCGCTGCGCAGGTTCAGCGTCGATTCCAGATCGGCCAGCTGCTGGTTGGTCAGCCAGTCGCGACCGGCGACCAGACCCTCAGGCCGCCAGTCCAGGAAATGCTGACGCTCCTGCGTTGACCAGCGCGCCCAAGGGATGGCCGAGGCGGCGCCCTTGTCGACGAAGAAGGCTTTCGCGGCGGTGTCCACGGCGGCCAGGGCGCTGGATTGCGGGGCGACGGCGTTGGAGGGCAGGCCGGGCTGATAGACCCAGTTGTCCAGTTGCAACTCGGCCTCCAGCGCCGGATTGTCCGGTCCGACCAGATGCTGGCGGATATCGACCAGGAAGCCGGCGGCCGTCATGGGCCGGAAGGCGTTGCGTTCGAAATAGCCCTTCAGCCAGGCGTCGAACCGCTCGCGGCCGACAATGCGTTCGATGGTGCGCAGGAAGGCGGCGCCTTTTTCATACGGGATGTCGTTCAGCCCCGCGTCGGGATCGCGCCCTTCCAGATCGACATGCAGCCGGGTGTCCAGCGGCGGCATCGTGGCGATGGACGATTGAAGGTCGTTCCAGCCCAGAACCTGAAGCATCAGCGCACGGTCGCGGCCATAAACCGCCTCCATGATCCGGTTTTCGAAATAGGTCGTCGTGCCTTCGTTCAACCAGATGTCCGCCCAGGTGGCGTTGGTCACCAGGTTTCCGGACCAGGAGTGCGCCAGTTCGTGCGCCACCAGGCTAACCAGCGACTTGTCACCGGCCACGACGGTCGGCGTGGCGAACGTCAGGCGCGGGTTTTCCATCCCGCCGAACGGGAAGGACGGCGGCAGGATCAGCAGGTCGTAACGACCCCAGCGATAGGGGCCGTAAAGCGCCTCGGCGGCGTCGACCAACTGGCCCATCTCCGAGAATTCGGCTTTGGCGGCCTCCAGCCGGCTGGGCTCGGTCCAGACGCCCACGCGGTCGCCTTCCGAGGCGAAGGCCAGGTCGCCGACCGCCAGGGCGATCAGATAGGGCGGCACCGGGTTGGTCATGCGGAAGCGATAGCTGTGCAGGCCGTTCGCGGCGTCCTCGCCGTCGGGGGTCAGCATCTCGGCCGACATCACCGCCTTCAGGGCCTCGGGAACGGTGATCGTGGCCGAATAGGTCTGGCGGATGCCGGGGCTGTCCTGGGTCGGGACCCAGGTGCGGGTCAGGATGGCCTGGCCCTGGCTGAACAGGAACGGCTGTTCGCCGCCCGCCGTCTGGGCCGGGGTCAGCCATTGCAGGGCCGCGGCATCGGGTCGGGTCGAATAGGTCACAACGATCTTCTGGGCCTTGTCGGCCTCGAAGGCCGGCACGGTGACGGTCAGCGGCTGGCCCTTGATCGGATCGTCGGCGCCCAGCGTATAGGCCAGCACCTTGCCGTCCGCGTCGGCGACGGAGCGGATATCCAGGTTCCGCACGTCCAGGATGACCTCGGTGGCGCCGGCCTGTCCGGTGACGTCCAGGGTCGCCGTGCCGCTGAGGGTCTTGCTCGCGAAATCGGCCGTCAGGTTCAGGTCCACGTGTTTGACCCGGGCGATGGCCGGCTGGGCGTAGGAGTGGATGTCCCGCTCATAGTTGACCGGCGCCGTGGCCGAGGCGGGCAGGGGCGGCATGTCGGACTTGTCGCCCCGCCCGCAGGCCGCCAGTCCCCCGGACAAGGCGGCGACGATGGCGAGAGCTGAGGCCATGGTTACAAGGCGGGGGGTGACAAGACGGGCGCGGGGCATCGACGAACTCCGAAACATTTCGCCGCGGAGGGAGCCCTGAAAGCGCCGGGAGATCAAGGGGGCGGGCGCTATTCCGCCGCCGCCGGGGCCGGAACCGCATTGCGCGCCACGAACAGTCGGCCCCGCTCGGCGAACAGCACGAAGCCCAGGGCAACCAGGCCGCAGGCGGTGACGCCGACGGTCATCGGCACGACCGTGCCGTTGAACTGCTGGCCGATCATGAAGCCGGTCAGCGAGCCGACGATCGTGGAGATGAAGCCCTGGGCCGAGGAGGCGGTGCCCGCGATATGGCCCATCGGCTCCATCGCCATCGAGCCGAAATTACCCGCCAGCAGGCCGAAGCAGAACATCGTCAGACCCTGCAGGATGCCGAAGGTCCAGATCGTCTCGTGCCCGCTCAGCGTGACCATCAGGTGGATCGCGCCAAAGGTTATGAAGCCCAGCAGCGCCACGTGGCTGATCAGGCGCGAGCCCAGTTTCTCGACCAGTCTGGCGTTGACGACCGAGGCCACGGCGATCCCCCCTGCGATCAGGGCGAAGACGGTGGTGAACAGTCCCGGCGCCTCGAACACGTCGAAGAAAATCTGCTGCGACGAGTTGATGAAGCCGAACAGGGCGCCGGTGATCGCCGTCATGGCCAGGGCATAGCCCATCGCCTGGCGATTGGTGACGACCTCGCGGAACGCCAGGGCGATGCGCCGAGCCTGGATCGGCAGGCGGTTTTCGGGGGCGAGCGTTTCGGGCAGGCGAAGACCGGTCCAGATCATCAGCGCGACCCCGGCAAAGGCCAGCACGCCGAAGATCGCCTCCCACGGTGCGACCAGCAGGATCAACTGGCCCAGCGACGGCGCGATGACCGGCACGCCCAGGAACACCAGAAAGCTCAGCGACATCACGCGCGCCATCGTCCGTCCCGAAAACCGGTCACGCACGATCGAGACCGCCAGAACCCGCGTGGCCGCCGACCCCAGCCCCTGTCCGACCCGCGCCAGGATCAGGGTCTCGAAGGTGGGGGCCAGCATGGCCACGATGCTGAAGGCGACATAAATCCCGACGCCGATCATCAGGACCGGCTTCCTGCCGTATCGGTCGGCGAGCGGCCCATAGACGATCTGCATGGTCCCGAAGCCCAGCAGATAGGCGGTGATCACCCACTGCCGGCTGTTGTCTGAAACCACCCCCAGCGCCGCGCCGATATTGGGCAGGGCCGGCAGCATGGAATCGATCGCCAGCGCATTCAGCGCCATCATCAGGGCGATCATGCAGACGAATTCGGGGAAGCCCGGACCCTTGGTCTTTTCAGGGGGGGGGTCGGTCGCGGTCATTCAGACCAGATGCGCGTCGCCAACCCGCTTCGCAACGGCGATCGCAATAACTTTTCGCAACTGCGAGATGGCCGGTGCAGACCCGCCGTCAGGGCATGAACTGGATGGTGCGCGCGAACTGGTGGTTCGCGGCTGCAGGCTGCACCTGGGCGTCCCGCATCAGGGCGATGGCCGCATCGCCGAAACCCATGCCGGGATGGGTCTCGCCCAGTACCTGGCAGTCACCGACCCTGCCGTCGGCGAACGCCGTGCACTCCAAAGTGACCGCGACGCTCTGCAGAGCCGGCGCAACGACGCGTGCGGGCTCGGTCTTCAGCGTGGCGCGGGTCAAGGACGGAGCGCCCGTGGGATCGGCGAGCAGGGCGATGGCGAGGGTCAGAGCGATCATGGGTAAGCAGCCTTTTGAACTGCCCCATTAATGTTTCTGCACGATCTCCGTTCCGTCAGGCGGCGGCGCGACAACGGCGCGGAAGGATCTGGTGCCCCGGGCCGGGGTCGAACCGGCACTCCTTTCGGAACCGGATTTTGAGTCTGATATAGGTTCTCAGAAGTAGCTGAAAAATTAGGTACTTTTCTGTCTTTGTGGCTTGGTGTGCTAATAGTTGCGCTAATTGCGGTGGCAGCTTCTTCCGCCAGCTGGCCCAGAGGCCCTATGCGCAAATCCGCATAAAACTATCTTATGCGTGTTTTAGCATATCTCGCTTATATGCGCGAAATCACATATTGCTATCTTATGCGATTTTCCGCATAACAATGGGAAGGAGGCTCCCATGAACCAGATTGCTCGCTCCCCCGGTCAGGTCGGCAACCTCATACAGCGATTCAGAAGGCTGAAGGGGATGAGTCAGACAGAACTCGCCGAACGATCAGGCATGCGCCAAGAGCTGATTTCCAAGATCGAAAGCGGCCACAACGGCGCAAAAATCTCATCGATCTGCGATCTGCTCGGCGCGCTCGATCTGGAGATGACAATCGGGCCCCGGTCGAAAAGCTCATCCACCGATATCGAGGACATCTTCTGATGGGGCGTCGCAAGACCCATGCGCCGCTCAATGTCCTGATCAACAATCGACTGGTCGGACGATTGGAAAAAGAGCCGGGTGGCGCAATCGCGTTTCAGTACGATCAGAGTTGGCTCGACTGGCCACCGCACTTCCCGATCTCGTTGTCGCTGCCTCCAAGGAAGGCCACCTTCCGGGGCGAGCGGGTTGTCGCGGTTTTCGACAACCTGCTGCCGGACAATCCGACAGTTCGCCGCCTGGTGGCAGAGAAGACGGGCGCGCAAGGCACCGATTCCTACAGCCTGTTGGAGCAGATCGGCCGCGACTGTGTGGGGGCCATGCAGTTCTTGCCCGACGGCATGGTGATCGACGCATTCCAGCCGATTGAAGGCGAGCCGGTCAGCGACGAAGAGATCGAGGCGATCCTCGCTAACCTCGCGCGCGCACCGCTCGGTATCGATACCGAACAGGAGTTTCGAATTTCGGTGGCGGGCGCTCAGGAAAAGACGGCGTTGCTGTTTCATGAGGGCCGTTGGAAACGCCCGATCGGCACGACGCCGACGACTCACATCCTCAAACCCCAGCTTGGAGAAATCCCGACGCCTTGGGGCATGATCGATCTGTCGAACAGCGTCGAGAACGAACACTACTGCTTGAAACTGCTCGAAGGGTTCGGCCTCCAAGTCGCGCAGACAGAGATTGCGACGTTCGGCGCGCGCCGTGTTCTCGTCGTTGAGCGTTTTGATCGGCGCTGGCGAGGCGATAGCCAACTCCTGCGCCTTCCGCAGGAGGATTGCTGTCAGGCGCTGTCGATCCCTTCGAGCCGGAAGTATCAAAGCCAGCAAGGCCCGAGCGCGGTCGATATCATGACGCTGCTCCAGGGAAGCGACGAGCCGCTCAGGGATCAGGCCGCCTTCTTCAAGAGTCAGATCATCTTCTGGCTGATCGGCGCCACCGACGGACACGGCAAGAACTTCAGCGTTTTTATCCGTCCCGGCGGCCGCTTCGAACTGACGCCCTTTTATGATGTGCTAAGTGCGCAGCCAGCCTTCGACGCGAGGCGAATCCCCCACAACAAATACAAGCTCGCCATGTCGGTTGGAGCGAACCGTCATTACAAAATCCTAGACGTGCATGGTCGTCATTTTGTGGAGACAGCAAAGGAAGCCGGACTCGGTCAGGCGATCATCAGACAGGTTCTGGATGAGATCCGCCGTGATGCCCTCCCGGCGGCGGAACGTGCTCTTAGCCGCATGCCGGCAGACTTCCATACCGACATTTACACATCGGTCGTGGACGCGATGACCGGACGCCTGCGGCAACTGGAAACGGCTTTCGAAGCGATATGAAGCGAAGGCCCGGCGTCGTGGCTAGCGAAATGCCTGAGCTTCGCGGCATGCCAAGGGCTTAGTCACCGGTCGAACAATCTGCTTTCCTTCTCCTGTAGCACCCTAAGTCGGCAATTGAGTTCTCGACGCTGTCGAGGCATGATCTCCCCATGCTCGCACGTTACGACATTCGCCCGGATGAAGAGGGCTGGACCGTCTTTGATGTATGGACTGGTTGCCCTGCCGTAGTCGAAGGAACCCGTCAGGAAGGCCTAGAGCTACAGACCGCTGATGCGTTGGCTGACGCCTTGGGTCGCTTGGCCGAGCGTGGCATTCGGGTACCCTAGTATCGCCACGCCACCGCCGGTGCGCCTCTCGATGCGGTCGGAGAGTGGTAGGCATGCAAACCTTGGCTGGGCAGATCATGAAGAGTGTTGGGGCGCTGCCCGAAGGCGCGTCGATCACTGCCGACTCGCTCCTGCACTTGGAAGGCCGTGCGGCGGTGCATCGGACGCTGTCGCAATTGGCGCGTCGCGGCAGTCTGCTGCGTGTGGGCCGAGGACTTTATGTGTGCCCCGTGGAAAGCCGCTTCGGCCCACGAGCGCCGTCAGTCGAGAAGGTCGCGCGCGCCGTTAGCGAGCAGCGAGGAGAGATCATCGTCACCAGTGGCGCGGCGGCGGCGAACTCGCTGGGCCTGACGACGCAGGTACCGATCCGCACAATCTATCTGACCGACGGGCCGAGCCGGGAGCTCCGCGTCGGCAATCAGACCGTCGAGCTCAAGCATGCACCCGCATGGCAACTATTACTCGCCGGCCGTCTGGCCGGCGATGCGGTCCGGGCGCTGGCCTGGCTGGGTCCCGAGAAGGCTCAGACAGCGATCGCGACGCTCAAGCGGAAGCTGGCACCTTCGGCGTTTGGAGAGTTGATTTCGGTCGGGCCACATCTGCCGGACTGGCTCGCCCGTGCCCTCAGTCAGTTCTCTACGCGTGACTGACGCTGACGTGACCCCCTGAAACTCCTCCAGGAATAGCTAGAGTCCGCCCCTCGGAAGGACGGACAGAATGAAGCGATCACGGTTCACGGAAGAGCAGATCATCGGGATCCTGCGTGAGCAGGAAGCCGGCATTGCGACGGCAG
>JAHJOK010000019.1 GCA_018820205.1 Alphaproteobacteria bacterium | reverse complement strand
CCCTCACCGTGCCCTCACGCAGCGTTATGCGCTTGAGCATGCTACATCCGGCCGCGTCCGACAAATGACTTTTCGGCGACGCGGGCTCCGATCCTCTAACGGACAGGGGCGGTCCCGCGTTCCCTCGCGCCGAGGCCCTGCCCTACTGGCAGGCCAGACATTCGTCATAATCGGTACGCGCCACCGAGAACAAATCAGGCTGGTTCGGATCGATTTCGGCCTCGGCCTTGTCCTCCGAGCCGGCGAACGACGCCCGCTGCACCGACTTGGACCGCAGATAGTAGAGCGACTTCAGGCCCCGTTCCCACGCCGACCAGTGCAGCATGTGCAGGTCCCATTTCTCGACATCGCCGGGAATGAACAGATTGATCGACTGGGCCTGGCAAACCTCGGGCGTGCGGTCGGCGGCCAGCTCGACCACCCAGCGCTGGTCCAGTTCAAAGGCGGTCTTGAAGATGGCCTTCTCGTCCTCGGTCAGTTCGTCCAGATGCTGGACGGAGCCTTCGTTCTCGAGGATGGAGTTCCAGATGGCATCCGTGTTCAGTCCCTTGCCCGCGAGGATTTCCTCCAGATAGGGGTTCTTGACCGCGAACGAGCCCGACAGCGTCTTGTGGGTGTAGATATTGGCCGGGATCGGCTCGATGCCCGCCGATGTGCCCCCGCAGATGATCGAGATCGAGGCCGTCGGCGCGATGGCCAGCTTGTGGCTGAAGCGCTCCATGATGCCGCGCTCCTCGGCGTCGGGGCAGGCGCCCTTTTCCTCGGCCAGCAGGCGGCTGGCCTTGTCGGCCTCGCGGCGCAGGTGTTTGAACAGGCGCATGTTCCACGACTTGGCCATGGCCGATTCAAAGGCTACGCCCTGGGCCTGCAGGAAGGAGTGGAAGCCCATCAGCCCCAGCCCCACCGACCGCTCACGCTTGGCCGAATAGACGGCGGCCGACATTTCCGGCGGGGCGCGGCGGATGAAGTCCTCGAGCACATTGTCGAGGAAGCGCATGACGTCCTCGATGAAGCGCGGCTCGTCCTTCCATTGCAGGAAGGTCTCGGCATTGACCGACGACAGGCAGCAGACCGCCGTCCGGTCGACGCCCAGGTGGTCGCGGCCGGTGTGCAGCATGATTTCCGAGCACAGGTTCGACTGTTTGACCGACAGGCCCAGCTCCTGCTGGTGACGCGGCATCTGGCGGTTCACCGTATCGGAGAAGATCAGATAGGGCTCGCCGGTCTGAAGCCGGATTTCCAGGATCTTCTGCCACAGCGACCGTGCGTCGACGAGCTTCAGCACCTCGTCGTTCTTGGGCGAACGCAGGCCGAAGGTGGCGCCGGCCTTCACCGCCTCCATGAACTCGTCGGTGATGTTGATGCCGTGGTGCAGATTCAGGGACTTGCGGTTGAAGTCGCCCGAAGGTTTGCGGATTTCCAGGAATTCTTCGATCTCGGGGTGGTGGACATCCAGATAGACGGCCGCCGACCCGCGCCGCAGCGATCCCTGCGAGATCGCCAGGGTCAGGGAGTCCATCACGCGGATGAAGGGGATGATGCCCGAGGTCTGGCCCGCGCCCTTGACCTTCTCGCCGATCGAGCGGACGCCGCCCCAATAGGTGCCGATGCCGCCGCCGTTCGAGGCCAGCGAGACGTTCTCGTTCCAGACGCGCTGGATGCCGTCCAGACTGTCGGCCACCGAATTCAGGAAGCACGAGATCGGCAGGCCCCGCGCGGCCCCTCCGTTCGACAGCACCGGCGTCGAGGGCATGAACCACAGCCGGGACATGTAATCGTAGACGCGCTGGGCGTGATCGGCGTCGTCCGCATAGGCGGTGGAGACGCGGGCGAACATGTCCTGATAGCTCTCACCCGCCAGCAGATAGCGATCCTCCAGCGTCTTCTTGCCGAAGTCGGTCAGGAGTTCGTCGCGCGACCGGTCGAGTTCGAGGGAACGCACCACCGTCAGATGGGGGCGATCAGAGGCCGGCGCAGCCGTGACCGTCTCGAATTCCACTGTCTTCAACGCTTCGCCGCCAACCATAATCGTCATCGCCCTGAACTAAAATCGAAGGTAAGCCGTCTGCGCCCAAACCACTGCATCTAGTGGCCGAAGCACTCCCCGAACCAATATATGGGGCGCAGATGCCTAACGACCCGTCAACGGGCTTGACGGATGATTTCGATGCGAATCACGACGTGACCGGGGATGACCCTGTGCAAAAGCAGGCGACGCCCGCGTGACGGGTCGACGCGGCCAGCTTCACGAAGCCGTGATCGGGAACAGGCGGTCAGCTTGGCCGTTAGCGGCCGATGCAATCCTCCGACGTCGTCCCTTTCCTGCGCCGCGCGGCAACTGTGGCGCGGGCCGAGTTCGCCGCCCTGGGCGCATTTGCGATCATCACCCTCGGAATCATGACCTTCATCGAGATCGCCGATGATATGACGGAGGCCGACGGGCAGGCCTTCGACCAGATGGTCCTGACCTGGATGCAGCCGATCGCCGGCCAGCCTCGAGGCCCCTGGTGGCTGCATGAGGCCGCCGCAGACGTTACGTCATTGGGCGGTATCGCGGTGCTCGGCTTGTTCGCCCTCGGCGCCCTGGGTTTCATGCTCATTCTCAAGAAGCGGCTTTCGGCCGTGCTTCTGGTCGTGGGTCTGGCGGGCGGCGTGGTCCTGAGCGAGGGCCTCAAGGCCGTGTTCGAACGCGCCCGACCGCCCGCCGATTATCAGGCGGTTGAAACATTGAACGCCAGTTTCCCTTCGGGCCACGCCCTGCTGTCGACCGTCTTCTATCTCACCGTCGCCGTGATGATGACCCGCGCCTTTCCCAAGCGTCGTCTCAAGGCCTATGTCCTCGGCGTCGGGATCGTGTTCGCTCTTCTGGTGGGCCTGACGCGGGTCTATCTGGGCGCGCACTGGGCCTCCGACGTCCTGGCGGGCTGGTGTGTCGGCGCGGCCTGGGCGATGGCGCTTTGGCTGGTGAGCTATGCGGTGGAGCGGCGTCAGCGGCGCCATCACGCGGCGCTGGTTGATCAATCAACGGTCGCCGAAGGGTGAAATTTCTCTAGGTCCGGCCCCCGCGAAAGAGTTAATATCGCCGCTGACCGACTGCCCGCAGACGCGCTCGTCGCCGGGCGACGCCGCTGGAGGCTACGATGATCGGCTTGATGTTCGCCCTGCTGGTCAGCCCGACGTCTGTCATGCCTGAACAGGCCGTGCAGGCGACGCTTCAATCCTGCGCCATGGAAAACGGCCGCTGGGTGTGCCGCTATGCCGTCCCCGACATCGAGATCGTGCCGATTCCAGGCAACGATATCGTCGCAACCGCGCCGGCTTCGATACTGGGCGAGGCGCGCACGGCGGAGACGACCGCCATCGAACCACCCGCGCCTGTCCCCCTCGCGACGACTCCAGACGCGGGCGTGCTGACCGAGCGGGAGGCGCGGCTGGTCGCCCGCTGCGCCGACGCGGGCTGGATGTCGCTGTGTCTGCCCGATGACCGGAGGGCGGCGCGGGCCTTGCGCGATGAGGAGAACGCCTACCTGACCGTGAGACGCGAGGTCACGAGCCTGTTGAGCCAGGACCGGTGCGACGCCGCCGCGCGCGCCGCACTGGACGGCGGCTATCTGGCCCTCGCCCGCGAGGCGCGCGACTATTGCGTTCCACCCGTGTCGGCGGCCTCAGCCGACTGAGGCCGCGCCTGAAGCTCAGGCCTTGCCGTCAAACGCGCCGCCGGCGTCGGCCGGCGCGGCGCCGTATGGGTTTGGTCCTTGCGCGCCCGACCCCTTGGCCGCGACCACCACCATGGCGGGACGCACGGTGCGGCCGAACAGTTCGTAGCCGGCCTGCATCGTCTGCAGCACGCTGCCGCCCGGCACCTCGGCCGAGGGCTGCTCCATCATCGCCTGGTGCAGATGCGGATCGAAGGTCTCGCCGGGGCCCGGCGCGACGCGCTTCAACCCGTTGGTTTCGAACGCCTGCAGCAGGGATTTCTGCGTCAGTTCCAGCCCGGTTACCAGCCCGGCCTCGCCCGCGTCGGCGTTCTTGGGCGCGGCCATCAGGGCGCGTTCCAGATTGTCGGCCACGCCCAGCAGGTCCTTGGCGAAGCGCTGGATGGCGAAGGCGCGCGCGTCGTTCATCTGGCCTTCGGTGCGGCGCTTGACGTTATCAGCCTCGGCCGCCGCGCGCATGGCGCGGTCCTTCCACTGGTTACGTTCGGCGATCATGGCGTCCAGCGGCGCCAGGTCCGCCGGATCGGAATCGAGACCGGCCTCGGCATTGGCCAAGGCCTCGTCCAGCTGGGCTTCCAGGTCGTTGGGGTCTTGAATGTCGCTCACGTATCTTGTCCGTCCAGGATTCGCCCCAGCACCCGCGCGGTGTAATCCACCAACGGAATGATGCGGGCATAGTTCAGCCGCGCGGGTCCGATCACGCCGATGGCGCCCAGAACCCGCTGTCGGCCCGTCATATAGGGCGCCGCGACGACGGCGGAACCCGAAAGCGAAAACAACCGTGTTTCAGCGCCGATGAAAATGCGCACGCCCTGGGCCGCATTGACCCCGTCAAGCAGTCCAATCAGCTGTTCTTTCTGCTCCAGGTCGTCGAACAGAATCCTGACCCGTTCCAGGTCTTCCGCCGCACCCGCATCCTGCAACAGGTTGGCGCGGCCTCGCACGATCAGGGACCGTTCCCGTTCGGCGCCGCCGGACCAGGCGGCCAGGCCGTCCTCGACCAGACGCGCCGCCGCGTCGTCCAGCGCTTCGCGCGCGGCGGTCAATTCGGCGCCCATCTCCTGCCGGGCCTCCGACAGCATCCGCCCTTTCAGCCGCGCATTGAGGAAGTTCGACGCCTCCTGCAGGTTCGAGGGAGTGACCCCGGCGGCCAGGGGCATCAGCCGGTTCTCGACAGTGCCGTCGTCGGCGACCAGCACCGCCAGGGCCTGGCCGGACCCCAGGGCGACGAACTCGACGTGCTTGACCCCCGCATCCCGCACCGGACTGGCCACGATGCCCGCCCCGCCCGCCAGACCCGACAACAGGGCCGAGGCCTCGTTCAGCGCCTCGTCGAAGCCGCGTCCGCGCCCGACCAGCCGGGCGTCGATCTCGCGCCGCTCGTCGGCGCCCACGTCGCCGATCTCCAACAAGCCGTCGACGAACAGGCGCAGGCCCGCGTGCGTCGGTATCCGCCCGGCCGACGTATGCGGCGCGGCCAGCAGGCCCGCCAATGTCAGGTCCTGCATCGTATTGCGGATCGAGGCGGGCGACAGATGCACGCCGCCCCTCGACACGGTCCGCGACCCCACCGGCTCGCCCGTTTCCAGATAGGTCTCGACCACGCTGCGGAAGATGTCGCGCGCCCGCTGGTCCAGCGCCGTCAGACCGGCGTAGTGGGGCGTCATCAGGGGGCTGAGCGGGGGCCTCACGCGCGGCTCTCCCAGACGGCGCGCGTCAGACGATGAACCAGACAGTCGTCGCGATCGAACATTCGTCGGCCTTCGGCGACGAATCCGAGCCGTTGATAGAAACGGTGGGCGGCCGTGTTGCTGTTCAGGGGATCAATGACGATGCCGGTGATCGTCGGGTCGGCGAAGCAGGCCTCAATGGTCTCGGTCATCATCCGGGTGCCGACGCCCCGGTTCAGCCATTCGGCGGGGCCGATCCAGATGTCGATAGCGCGCAGGTTCGGCTCGATCTCGCCCCAGTAGTGGCTGGGCTCGGTATGGGGGTCGCAGATGGCCAGGACGCCCACAGGCCGCCCGTCGACCTCCGCGATCCGATAGTCCAACTCATAGGCCGAGTTCGACAATTCGTCGGCCCATTCGACGCCGTCAAAGGCGACCTCGGCATCGGGGTCGTCGCTGGAACAGGCGATGACGTGCGGCTCGCGATCCCAGGCCGCCAAAAGCCGTGCGTCGTCGGGCGTCGCGGGACGCAGGCGGACGGTCGTATGGGGGGGATACAGGCTCACCCTTTCAGGATAAGCAGCCCGGCTCGATACGCCAACGCATTACCGCTTTCAGGACTTCCACCATGCGCCCCTCCGATCGCACCCCCGAACAGCTCCGCGCCGTGACGCTGGAGACGGGCGTCAACCGATACGCCGAGGGATCGTGTCTGGTCTCGTTCGGCCACACCAAGGTTCTCGTCACCGCCTCGATCGAGGAAAAGGTGCCCGGCTGGATGCGCAACTCGGGTCAGGGCTGGGTGACGGCCGAGTACGGCATGCTGCCGCGCGCCACCCATACGCGCGGTCGCCGCGAGGCCGCCGCCGGGAAACAGTCGGGCCGGACCCAGGAGATCCAGCGGCTGATCGGACGCTCCCTGCGCGCCGTGGTCGATCTGAAGGCCCTGGGCGAGCGTCAGGTGCTGATCGACTGCGACGTCATCCAGGCCGACGGCGGCACCCGCACCGCCTCCATCACCGGGGCCTGGGTCGCGATGGCGTCGGCGCTCGGTTACCTGCGCGCCGAGGGAGTGCTGAAAGAAGACCCGATTACGGATCAGGTCGCCGCCATCTCATGCGGGATTTTCGACAATACCCCGGTCGCCGACCTCGACTACGAGGAGGATTCCAACGCCGAGGCCGACGGAAACTTCGTCTTGACCGGCTCGGGGACCATCGTCGAGATTCAGGCGACCGGCGAGAAGCGCGGCTTCTCGCGTCCCGAGTTCGACCGACTGTTCCAGCTGGCCGAGGCCGGCTGCAACGACCTGTTCAAGCTGCAAAAGGCCGCTGTCGACGAGGCGCTCGCCCGCCAGGCGTAGCGGGGTTCCCTGAAGCCGCGAACCGGGCCATCGTCGCGTTTTCCAGATCGTCCGGAGACGCCGCCATGGTCCGTGTTCCCGCCGCCCTCGCCCTCGTCGGCCTGATGGCCTTGTCGCTGGCCGCCTGCGGCTCGCCCGAAACGCCCGCCGCCACCGAACCGACCGCCGCCGCCGAGCCGGCCGCCGGGCCGGTCACGGTCATGCCCGACGACGCCCCGCCCCAGGAAGAGGCCGGCGCGCCCGAGGGCGAACTGCTGGGAGCCGCCGACCGGACCTGTACCGACTCCATCGGCGAGGCCGCCGCAGTCCGGCTGGCGGAACGCTGCACCATGGTCAGCCCGGCCAGCCACCCGCCTTGCAACCCAGCCAATGCCTGCGCCCTGATCCAGGATGAGATCGACCGCGCCTGCGGCCAGTACGGGCCGGGCGAGGAAAAGCCTGCGGAATGCGCCGCCTGACGCAAGCAGCGCGCACCTCAGATCCGCCCGTTCCGACTCGTCAGCCAAGCGGACCTGGAGGTCCGCGCTCCACGAAAGAAAAGGCCCCGCTGTTTCCAGCGGGGCCTCGTTCGTTTCAGCGATGAGCCGACGCCTTAGTCGCGGCGCGGACGACGACCGCGGTCGCCGCCGCCGCCTTCACGCTTCTTGCCGCCGCCGCCGGTGTCCTCGGCCATGGGGGCCTCGCCGCGTTCGGCGCGTTCGGCGTTGATCTTGTCGGTCAGATCCTCGCCGGTTTCCTGATCGACGACCTTCATCGACAGCTTGGTCTTGCCGCGATCGTCGAAGCCGAGGAATTTGACCTTGACCTCTTGTCCCTCGGACAGGACGTCGGCCGGGTTGGCGACGCGTTCCAGGGCGATCTGCGACACGTGGACCAGACCGTCCTTGGCCCCGAAGAAGTTCACGAAAGCGCCGAAGTCGACGACCT
>JAHJOK010000001.1 GCA_018820205.1 Alphaproteobacteria bacterium | reverse complement strand
GTCGGGGTGTTCGTCCGGCGACCGGAACGACGCCTGTCCGGTCCTGTTCGAGCAGGTTCCGGCCATGGAACGCTGGATCGATGACAGAGCCGTGGAGGGGGTGCGTTTCGCAGTGCTGGGGGATTTCAACCGGCGCATGGGCATGGCCAATGACGCCGTCTGGGCCGAGTGGGACGATTCGTCTCCGCCGAACTCGGACCTCGCCCTTGCGTCGGGCGACGAGTCCGCAGGATGCAATCCCCGCTACCGGGACTTCATCGACTTCATCGTCCTTGATCGGCGGGCAACCGCCAACCTGAGAAGCTTTGAGGAACGGACGTTCGGTGGCCAGGCTCTGAGCGATCATTGCGCGATTTCGGCCACCCTGAGCCTTCGCTGATGCCCGATCCGGGTCCCTTGCGGCAAGGGTGGTCCCGGTTGCGAACGGCGTGGTCACGCAATGATGGAAAGCCCCGCGAGGAATGGGCTCGTGGACCCGACCTCAAGGAAACGGTGTTGATCGGCGCGCTGCTGGTCGTCGTGGTCCTCCTGACCGGGCTGGCGACCTGCAGCGTCATGGGTTCGATCTAGACCGCTTCGCGGGCGTCCGGCAGACGGTCGGTCCCGGGCATTCGCAGGGTCGGGGTGTCCCGCCCCTGCCGTTGTCCCGGAAGGGTTCTGTCTGAACGAACGGCCCGACCGCCACCTCACCTTCTCCAGACGCGATCTGAGTGCGGGACCGCGGCGCGTCAGAGCCCCGCTCAAGGCACTCCCGATCAGATCGGCATCGGGGCACGCTGGTCGTGCCTCAGCGCCTGCCAGTAGTCAGTGGGAGCCGGCGTGCCATCTACCGTCTCGATGACCAGTGCCGGGTTCGGCATCGTCAGCCGGGCGTGGCGCGGGCTCTCACAGAAGGCATAGGCCTGCGCCCACGTCGTGATCGCGGCGTCCGTCGTCTCCTGCGAGCAGGCCGCGCTCACCCGTTGGCAGAATTCGAGCGACCTCACCAGGATGGAGGGCTCGTTCCGCCGCGACAGGGCGCGCAATGCGTCGAGGTAGTCTTCCCTGAACACCGTCGGGATCACGATGCGGGAGAGGCCGCCGGCCATGAGCTCCTTGGTCATCATGATGCGGCTCAGGCGCCCGTTCCCGTCATTGAAGGGATGGACGTCAGACAGCAGGAAATGAACGAACACGGCGCGGGAGAACGGATCCTTGATCGTTTCAAGGATCGACACACCCTCCCGCAGGGTCCCCTCGACGCGGTCCGGGGCGACGAAGGTCGTGTCCCCGGCCTTGTTGGTCCGGGTCTTGAACTCGCCCGGCCGAACCGACGGTCGCGCCTCCATGAGGATGTGGTGCCTTTCCCGGATTTCAGCGAGGAAGGCGTCGGCTCCCCGCCCCCCGGCCGCGTGCGGCCCCAGATCGACCAGCTGGAGGTAGGCACCCAGGACGTCGTGCCCGTCTTCGGGCCGGGCATCGGGCATCTTGCCTTCGAAGACGATTTCGACGGCCTCGTTGACAGCGAATTCCGTGCCTTCGATGAAGTTGGAAAAATAGGCCTCGATGAACGCGCCACTCGTCTTGCGCCCCGGGGTCGTGTCACGATCGGCGATCGACAGCGGAGCCCGGGCCTGGAGATGGTCGGCCAGGGTCACCAGCCGACCGACGCAGGCGGGGTCCAGAGGCGCGCCGGCGGCGCGGGCCCGGCCCTGCACCGTGCTGAGTTTACCTTGGCGGGTCCGGAGCAACGCCCCGATCAGGCCATTGAGAACCTCGAATTCCTTCTCACGCTCAAGGACGGGCGCCAGAACCCGGGCCTGGTCCCGGATATGGTTCAGACCCTCTTCTCCGTGGGTCGAGCACAGACTTTCCAGCGCGGCCTCGACACCCGCCTTGCCCACAGTGCGGGCGGGACCGTTCCGGGCGCGCGACGGGGCGAGGTTGTCGAGCAGTTTTCGGACCGGCCCGGCCAGCCAGGAGCCCAGATAGGGAATGTCACCGTCGACGGGTCCGACACCCTGACGGATATGCATCTCGAGACCCGGGAGGCGGATCACATCGCGGGTGCGCGGCGCGCTGACGAACACCAGGGCGTCGCCCTGCGGCGCGCCGCTGGATCGGTCTCTCCACGGCTGGCTCTCCATACCCGTTCGGTCGGTGGCGACCCCGTCGGGAACCAACTTGCCGAGGATGATCGACCATTTTCGGCGCACCACGGCCTCGATCGGCTCGGCACCGGGCTCGACATAGATGCCGCTCGCAATGCGAACGAGCTTGCCGGCTTCATGATCGCGCCGGATCTTCCTGTCGGTCGCTTCGCTACCCGAGGGCGTGAAGAGGATATCAGCCATGACGGTCTCCCAAGACCGCGGAGTCTACAGGAATTGTCCGCAACAATCCCCTAATTCGCAATAATGTCCGCACAAGTCGCTTAAAAGACATTCTCTTAAGGTGCCAGACCATCCGAAAGTGTCCGCACAGATCTCTTAAAACGCCGCATCGTCCGCAGGGCCCACTTAGCGGACTTCACGGCGATCCACTGCACCCACGCCCGCGGCGAGCGCCCTGCCCCGCAAAACCTGCTCCGCCGCGCCAGAACCCGAAATCAACCTGATCGACGAGGCAAACTTTTACGCCACCGGGGAGGATTGGCCGGGGCTTCAGGCTCCCGCTCACGCCGCCTTGTCAGGGAAACCGACCTTCACAGTTCGGCTGAAATCAGACGCGGCCTGAGCTGGCGAACCCGATCATCTCAAACCTCGGCGCGCACATCGGCCGCAGGCAGACTCAGATTGACGCGCAGGCCGCCCAGACCTGAACGCGCATAATCCATTCGCCAACCCTGGGCCCGGGCGCAGGCCTCGGCGATGGACAGCCCCAGACCATGGCCGCCCGGACGCGCGTTGGCCGCGCGGAAAAAGCGCTGACCGAGACGGGTCAGGTCGTCGACAGCGACGCCGGGACCGTCATCCTCGACGATCAGCCGCACGCATGGTTCCCCGGTCTCCAGGCGGACATCCACGCGACCATCGGCATAGGCCGCCGCGTTGGACAATAGATTGCCGAGGATGACGGACAACGGATGAGACTGCGCATGCAGGCTAACTGGGCCGGGGCCGCGGATGTCGATGCCGGAATGGGCACCCGCCCGTTTGATGAGGTCCGGCCAGATGTCATCGAGGGAGATCCAGCGTCGCTCCTCCAGGGTCGATGTGAGCCCCTCGCTGCGCGACATCTCCAGCAACTGGCTAACGAGTCGCGCGGTCCGGTCGACCGACCCGGTCATCTGCGCCAGCGCAGCGTCGCGCAAGGTCTTGTCCGTGGCGGAAGCGGCGATCTGGGCCTGGACACGCAGACCGGCCAAGGGGGTGCGCAGTTCATGCGCCGCCGCGGAAATGAACTGTGACTCGCGCTGTCGCGCCGCGTCCAGACGCCCGATCAGACCGTTCAAGGCGTCGGTGAAGGGCTTGAGTTCGGTCGCGGCTTCGGGCGTCATGACGGGCGACAGATCATTGGCCTCGCGGGCGGCGATGACGCGGGTGACCGACCGGATCGGGGCGAGGCCGCGACCGACCGACATCCAGATCAGCCCCGCCATGGCCAGCAGTCCCAGTCCGGCCGGGGCGATCAGGCCGGTGATGACGCTCTGCACCAGATGATCGCGCATGCCGAGGTTGTCGCCCACCAGGACACGAACGCCGGCCTCGCTGTTCTCCACGGCGTAGACGCGCCAGCGCTCCCCCTCGATCGTCGTCTCGGAGAACCCCGAAGCTTCGGTCGTCAGGCGGCGGCCCGGCGCCCCGTCCGAACGCCCGACTAGCGCGCCGTCCAGGGACCATATCTGGCAGGACAGTTGACGGTCATAGGATGCCCGGCGCGTGGTGGAGGTCAGGGGGCCCTGCGACGGGATGCGAGCTACCTCACCGCTGGACAACAGGGACGAAACCATGCGTGAGGCCTCGATCAGACGGGCGTCGAGCACGCGCTCAACCTCGTGCTGGGTACGGACATAGACCCAGCCTGCCGCAACACTCCACACGACCGAGGAAACCAGGGCGAGGATGACGAACAGTCTGAGGCGTATTGAACTCATTGCAGTGTGTATCCCAGGCCGCGCAGGGTCCGGATCAGTCCCGCGCCCAGCTTGGCGCGCAGATGGTGGATATGCACCTCAACGGCATTGCTGCCGATATCTTCCTGCCAGCCATAGAGCCGCTCTTCGAGCTGGGCGCGCGACAACACCTGGCCCGGACGCTCGATCAGGGCCTCGAGGATTGCGAATTCACGCCGCGAGAGGAGCAGGTCACGGTCGCCCAGCCAGGCGAGACGCGCCTTGGGATCGAGCACGAGGTCTCCGTGTTTCAGGGTCACGGTCGCCCGCCCGAGGACCCGGCGTCGGACCGCTCGCAGCCGCGCCGCCAGCTCGTCCAGATCGAACGGCTTGCCCAGATAGTCATCGGCACCCGCATCCAAGGCGTCGACGCGATCGGGAGTCGAGTTGCGGGCGGTCAGGAGCAGCACGGCTACCGCCATTTCGCGTGTTCGGACAAGCCGCAGAACTTCAAGACCGTCGCCGTCCGGCAGGCCGAGATCCAGCACCAGGGCGTCGAAGCTGTGACACTCGAGGGCGGCAAGCGCGTCCTGAACCGTCCCGGCGACATCGACCGTCCAGCCATAGGCGGTCAGACCGACCTGCAGGCCGTTGGCGAGAATGGGGTCGTCTTCGACGGCGAGAATGCGCATGGCGATCGTGTCGGCCTCCAAGCTTAAGTCTGACTTAAGCTGCGATGGCGATCGACGCCGAATGAAAAAGCGCTTCGCCTTCGCTCCCGGTTTGCTGCTGGCCATCGCCCTGATGGTCGCGGCGCTGTCGGGCGCTGTGCCTGCCTCGGCCCAGGCTCCCCTGTCTCCGCAGGACGCCTTTGACCTCTCGGTTACCCGTACCCAGGCCGGAGATGTGTCCTTCGCCTGGCGCATCGCGCCCGGACACTATCTGTACCGGGGGCATACCGTGGCCACAGCGGCGGACGGCAAGACGGCGCTTGCCCTCGACCTGGCTCCGGGCAAGCAAAAGGATGATCCTGGTTTCGGCGTCGTCGAAATCTGGCGCGGAGCCGGCCAGGCGACCCTGACCCAGGCGACGCTTGGCGGGGCCGGTTCTCCCCGAACGATCAACATCACCTACCAGGGCTGCGTCGAGGATTCGATCTGCTATCCGCCGGTTACCGAGGCGGTGGTCCTGCCGGCTCAGTTGGAAGGCCGCGCGGTGCCCTCCCAGGCCCTCACGACCCGCGCCCCGTCGGACGAAGTCGCGGCGAGTGCCAGCACCCTTGCCATCGCTGCCGCCGAGACGTCGTTTGTCGATAGCCCCGGCGTCGCCGCGGTTCCGACCCCGGCCGGCTCCGGGATTGGCGAGGTGCTGCTCCAGTCGGGCGGCGGAATGGTGGAATCGCTGTCGCTGCGTGGCGGCGCGGCCTGGGTGATCCTCGCCTTCTTCGGCTTCGGAATCCTGCTGGCGTTCACGCCCTGCGTCTTCCCCATGTATCCCATCCTGGCCGGCGTGATCGGCCGCGGCGTTGAAGGTCGCGACCCCCGGCGGGGCTTCGTCCTGTCCGGATCCTATGTTCTTGGGCTGGCGTTCGCCTTCGCCCTTCTGGGCATGGCCGCGGCCTGGTCGGGGCAGAATTTGCAGATGGCCCTGCAGTCGGTCTGGGCGGTCGGCGCGCTGTCGCTGGTCTTCGTCGTTCTGGCCGCGTCGATGTTCGGCCTGTTCGAGCTTCAGCTGCCCTCGGCCTGGACCTCGCGGCTGTCGGTGGACCGCGGCACCGGCCGGCGTTCAGCCCCGTCGGCGGTGGGTATGGGCTTCGTATCGGCCCTGATCGTCGGCCCCTGCGTAACCGCGCCGCTGGCCGGAGCGCTGCTCTACATCGCTCGAACCGGCGACCTCGCTCTGGGGGCCGGGGCCCTGTTCGCCCTGGGTCTGGGCAAGGGGGTACCTCTCATCATATTCGGCACCATGGGCGCGCGGTTTCTGCCCAAGGCCGGTCCGTGGATGAACCGCGTCAAGGCCGTCTTCGGCTTCCTGTTTCTGGCGACCGCGTGGTGGCTGGGATCACGCATCCTGCCGCCGGGCGCGACCCTGGTGATCGGTGCGGCGCTGCTGCTGATGGCGGCCGTGGCCCTGGGCCTGTTCCGGCGCGAACCGGCGCAGGGGCCCGGCGCGCAGATGGCGCGCGTTGCGGCTCTGGCGATGACCGTCTGGGGCGTGATGCTCCTGGTGGGCGCGGGCGCGGGGGCGACGGACCCCCTGCAACCGCTCGCGCCATTCGGCGGGGTGCGCGGGACGGCCGTGTCCCCGGGCTATTCCGAAACCGTGGTGACAGACGAGACCGCGCTCAGGCAGGCGATCGCCGAGGCGACCGAGGCAGGGCGACCGTCGCTGGTCTATTTCACGGCGGACTGGTGCGTCAGCTGCAAGGTCATCGAGCGCGAGGTGTTCAATGACCCCGAAGTCCAGGCGCGACTGAGCGAGGTGGCGCTGATCAAGGTGGATGTCACAAGGACGGACGCCGAGGCGCGGTCACTGATGGAGACCTTCGCCGTGGTCGGGCCGCCGACAATGATCTTCCTCGACTCCCAAGCGCGCGAGCCCGCCGGTACGCGGATCGTCGGTGAGACCGGCGCCGGGGGCGTGCTCGACGCCCTGGCCCTCACTCAAGGGGGCTGAGATGGGCGCGATTGTCCTCGGGCCCCTGGTCCTGTCCGCTGAACGGTTCGCCATCCTTCTCGGCGTGGCGACCTTCATGATCGTGTCAGGAATCCTCGCGAGCCGCGTAAGCGGACGGTTCAATCCCTGGAGCACGGTGGTCGTGCTGGGCGGCCTGGCGGTGGCCCGCCTGGCGCATGTCATCGGTCACTGGGCTTATTTCGAAGGCGATCTGCCGCGCATTCTGGCGGTCTGGCAGGGCGGGTTTGACTGGCCATGGGCTCTGGTTGTGGTGGCGATCGCCAGCCCGTTCCTTCTCAGGCAGCGCCGTCTGATGGTCTACGGCCTCGCACCGGTGATCGCAGCGGTCTTCGTCTGGAACGTCGCCTATCAATTGACGGTAAAGACCGATGCCCGGCCGATGCCGTCATTGACCCTCGCCCAGGTTGACGGCTCGCCGTTGAACCTCGCCCACAGCGACGGCCGCCCGACGGTGATCAACGTCTGGGCCACATGGTGCCCGCCGTGTCGCCGGGAAATGCCGGTGCTGGCGGCCGCGGAAGAGACCCATCCGGATGTCCGGTTCCTGTTCGTCAACCAGGGCGAAGGTCCGGAAACCGTCAGCCGCTTTCTCGACGCCCAAGGCCTGACGCTGGGCACAGTCCTGCTCGACGAGACCATGGCCGTACCGAGGCACTACGGGACCGTCGGAATCCCGGTGACCCTGTTCGTCGGCCCTGACGGGACCCTGCGAAAATCCCACATGGGCGAGATTTCGCCCGAACAGATCGATGCCGAACTGAGGGCCATCGCCCGATGACGGCTCTCTTGCTTTCAACACCCCCGGAGAAGAAAATGCTCAACACCCATCACATCTTCGCCACCGTCGTTGGTGCCATGGCCCTGGCCGCCTGCAATCCCGCAGGGGCTGGAAATCCCCCGCCTGAATCCACGCCCTCGGCTGCCCAGGACGGTGCCCTAATCACCAGCGTCGGCTTCGCGGATCTGCTGCGGGATCCGGCAGCGCCTTTCATCGGCGCGGAGAAGGCTGACGTCACCATCATCGGCTTCATGGACTACAACTGTCCCTACTGCCGACAGATGAACCCCGAACTGGCGGCCCTGCTCGAGGCGGATTCAAAGGTCCGCATCCTCTACAAGGACTGGCCGATCTTCGGCGCGCCGTCGACGGCGGCGGCGCGGACCGCACTCGCAGCGGCCTACCAGGGTAAGTATGAGGCCGTTCACAACGCCTTCATGCGCTCGGCTGATCGCATTGCCAGCGAGGATGATGTTCGGGCCCTGGCCGAATCCGCCGGCGTCGACATGGCCCGTCTCGAGCGGGACCTCCAGACCCACCGGGCCGACATCGATGGCGTGCTGGACAGAAACAAACGCGAGGCGTCCGCGTTGGCCCTTCAAGGTACGCCGGCGTTCATCATCAACGGCAACCTGATCCCCGGAGGCATGCCGCTGGCGGAACTCCAGGCGGTGATCGCCCGCATCCGCGCGGGCGATCCGCTGCGCTGACCGAAGAAGAACGTTCATGGCCCGACTGACCCTGCTGCAACTCAACGACCTGCACGGCTATCTCGAGCCGCACCCGGAACTGGTGCGGACCGGCGGTGGCTGGCGGTTCGAGCAGCTGGGCGGGCTGGCGCGCATTGCCTCGATCTTCGCGGAGGCCCGCGCCGAGGCCAAGGGTGCAGCCCTTACCCTGGACAATGGCGACACCTTCCACGGGTCCTACGTCGCCCTGCAGTCAAAGGGGGAGGCTCTGGTTCCCCTGATGAACGCCCTGAAGATCGACGCCATGACCGCGCACTGGGAGTTCGCCTATGGACCAGCGGGGTTCGCCACCCTGGCGGCGCAACTGGACTATCCGGTGCTGGCCGCCAACGTCTTTCGCAAGGCAGACGGGGCTCCGGCCTTCGAGGGTCGGCGCGTGTTCGAACGTGGCGGACTGAACGTCGGCGTGATCGGCCTGGCCTGCCCGATCGTCGACAAGACCATGCCGCCCAGCTTCAGCGAGGGACTGCGCTTTGAAATCGGCGTCGAGGAATGCCGGCATCACGTCACAGCATTGCGGGACGAGGGCGTCGATCTGGTGGTGGTCCTGTCGCACCTGGGCTTCCCCCAGGACGTGCAACTCGCTGGAGACGTCGACGGCATCGACGTCATCGTCAGCGGCCACACCCACAACCGCATGCATGAACCCGCCCTGGTCAATGGCGCGATCATCTTTCAGTCGGGCTGTCACGGAGCCTTCGTCGGGCGGCTTGATCTTGAGGTCGAGGCGGGGCGTGTGGTCAGCCACCACCACGTGCTGATCCCTGTCAACGACCACTGGCCCGAAGATCCGGAGATGACGGGACTGATCGACGCCGCCATGGCACCTCATCGGGCCCTGTTGTCTGAAGTGGTTGGTCGCACGACCGTCCCGCTGCACCGCTACGCCATGCCCAGTGCGCCCATGGACGACGTTCTTCTCGACGCCATCGCCGCGGCTGCCGACGTCGAGATCGCCTTTTCAAACGGCTGGCGCTACGGCGCGCCGGTGGCACCGGGCCCGGTAACCCTCAACGACCTGTACAACATCATTCCGATGAACCCGCCGGTCTCTCGCGTCGACCTGACCGGGGCCGCGATCCGCCAGATGCTGGAAGACAATCTGGAGCGCACCTTCGCCGCCGACGCCTATGAGCAGATGGGTGGCTATATCAAACGCTGTCGGGGCCTGACGGCCTTCGTGAAGATCGAGAACCCGAAGGGCGAACGCGTCGATCGCCTGTTCGTCGGTGACGAACCGGTCGATCCCGAGCGCGTCTACCCCTGCGCCTTCGTCACCACCCAGGGCGTGCCCAAACGATTTGGAACGGCCCGGCGCGATCTGCCGGTCGACGCCATCACCGCTCTGCGCCGCTGGCTTTCGACGAATCTCGTGGGTGATCGTCCGCGACCCGAAAGCATCGTCGTCGTCTGACGGGGATGTGCAGATTTTGCTGCATCCTTTCGCCGTCCTCAAAAGTTATCGCGCCTGACGGCAACGACCCGGCGGAGGAGTCTTGATGCAGCACTTTACCCACGGCGGGGCCCAGGTCGCGGCCCTTCACGACGAGAAAACCGGCAGCTGGCAGTATGTCGTCAGCGATCCGGACACGGGAGCCGCGGCGATCATCGATCCGGTATGGGACTTTGACGAGAAGGCCGCCGCCACCTCGACCAGAAATGCAGACGCCCTGCTGGATCACGTCCGGGACGCCGGGCTCAAGGTCGAGTGGATCCTCGACACCCATCCCCACGCCGACCATTTCTCGGCCGCGCCCTATCTGAAAGAGAAACTGGGCGTGCCAACGGCGATCGGCGATATGGTCACCGGCGTGCAGGCACTGTGGAAGGACATCTACGGGCTCGATGATGACTTCCCGACCGACGGCCGCCAGTGGGACCGGCTGTTCAAGGCAGGCGATACCTTCAAGGTCGGCGGGCTCGAGGGTCGGGTGATGTTCTCGCCCGGGCACACCATGGCCTCCATCACCTATGTCATCGGGGCCAACGCCTTCGTCCACGACACCCTGATGATGCCCTATGCCGGCACCTCCCGCGCGGACTTCCCCGGCGGCGACTCTCACGCTCTCTATCGCAGCATCCAGGAAATCCTCGCCCTGCCCGACGAGACGGGCGTGTTCGTGGGACATGACTACGGCCCGGACGGGCGCGAACCAGCCTGTTTCAGCACCGCGCGGGAGCAGAAGATCGATAACATCCACGTCGGCGGTGGCGTGTCGGAAGCCGATTTCGTGGCGCTGCGGGACAAGCGCGACGCTACCCTGCCGCTGCCGAAATTGATGCTGCATGCGCTGCAGGTGAACATCCGCGGCGGCCGCCTGCCTGAACCTGAAGCCAACGGGGTGAGTTATCTTCGGGTGCCGCTGAACGCGATGTCATGACCCCGGAACCCATTTCCTTCGTCTGGCCGCTCGCGGGGGGCCTGCTGGTTGGTCTGTCGGCCGCGCTCTACCTGCTGCTGAACGGGCGGGTCAGCGGCATCTCAGGCCTGACCGCCGCGGCGACCGGCCTGGCCAAGGGCGCGCCGCGCAACTTGAGCCTGGGGTTCATCGCCGGCCTGCTCGGCGGCGCGGCCCTGGCCTCGGCGCTGATCCGGCGGCCTGAGGTGCAGATCACCTCGGAGCTCTGGCTGCTGGTCGCGGGCGGACTGATCGTCGGCTTCGGCACCCGCTGGGGCTCGGGCTGCACCAGTGGTCACGGCGTCTGCGGCCTGGCCCGTCTGTCGCCGCGCTCCATCGTCGCCACCGGCGTCTTCATGACCGTCGCGGCGCTGACCGTCTTCGTCACCCGCCACCTGATGGGAGGCTTGGGATGAGGGCCCTGATCGTCGCCGTCGGCTGCGGCCTGCTGTTTGGCGCCGGCATGGTGGTCTCCGACATGATCAATCCGGCGCGGGTTCTGGCCTTCCTCGACGTGACCGGGGCCTGGGATCCGTCGCTGGCCTTCGTCATGGGCGGGGCGCTGATCCCCTCGTCGATCGCCTATCTGATCCGCCGCCGGCTCGACGAGCCGGTCGCGGCCGACGCCTTCCATGTGCCCGACAGTCGCCGGATCGACCGGGCGTTGGTCGGCGGGGCGGTGATGTTCGGCCTTGGCTGGGGTCTGGTCGGCCTGTGCCCCGGCCCCGCGCTGGCGGCCCTGACCACCGGGGCCTGGCAGGCCTTCGCCTTTGTCGCCGCCATGATCGCCGGGATGGCGCTCTTTCGCCTGACGCTCGACCGCAACTGTTGAACCAGAAAAGGGACCCAAACACATGGATAGCCGCCCTCTCGACGACCGACTTTCGGCCTCGCCGCAACTCAGTCCCGACGACCTGACCGCCGTCGCTGAGGCCGGTTTCAAGGCGGTCATATCGAACCGACCCGACGATGAGGCCCCGGATCAGCCCTCGGCTGCCGAGATGAGGGCAGCGGCCGAGGCAGCCGGGCTGGCGTTCGCCCACCTGCCCGTCGTCGGCGGGTCGATCAGCGACGAGGATGTCGCCGCCTTCCGCAAGACGCTGGAGGATCTGCCGCAACCCGTGCTGGGCTTCTGCCGCAGCGGTGCCCGCACCACCACGATGTGGGCTCTGGCGCTGGCGGGGGAGCGTCCGGCAGATGACCTGATCAGCTGCGCTCGCGCCGCCGGCTACGACCTCAGCGGCCTGCAACCGCGCCTGCAGGGTAAATAGGGTGGACCCGATCCCGACGCTCAGCCTGGTGCAGTACCTCCTCGGTGCCGGCGCGGGATCGGTGGTCGGGTTTTCCCTCGGTCTGGTCGGCGGCGGTGGCTCGATCCTGGCGGTGCCGCTGATCGTCTATCTGGTCGGGGTCAAGGATCCGCATCTGGCTATCGGCACGAGCGCCTTCGCCGTGGCCGCAAACGCCTTCGCCAACCTGCTGAACCATGCCCGCCACGGCACTGTGAACTGGAAGGTCGCGGGCCTGTTCGCCCTGGCCGGCGTCGTCGGCGCGGCGCTGGGTTCGACCTTCGGCAAGGCCTTCGACGGCGAGCGGCTTCTGGCCCTGTTCGCCATCCTCATGCTCGTGGTCGGGGGTCTGATGTTGCGTGACCGCAAGGGCGGCGGCGACGCGACCGTGACCCTCAATCCTCGGAACGCCACCAAGCTGGTGGGAACGGGCGCGGCGACCGGCGTCCTGTCCGGCTTCTTCGGCATCGGCGGCGGCTTCCTGATCGTCCCCAGCCTGATGTACTCGACCGGCATGCCGATCTATTCCGCGGTCGGATCCTCGCTGGTCGGCGTCACCGCCTTCGGCCTGACGACGTCGCTGAACTACGCGTTGTCGGGCTGGGTGGACTGGGCGCTGGCCGGGGCGTTCATCGCCGGCGGCGTGGTGGGAGGCTTGCTCGGGGCCCGGCTGGCCAAGACGCTGTCGGGCCGCAAGGGCGCGCTCAACACGGTCTTCGCGGCCCTGATTTTCGTCGTGGCGATCTATATGCTCTACCGCAGCGTCGGCTCACTGGCGGGGGGCTAGGCCGCGCCTGTCCCTGCCCATCAGGCGCTACATCGCCCCCATGCCGCCGCTGAACTGCGCCGGCCCCCTTCTTACCCGTTGTCCCAACCTGTTCGGAGCCCCCATGACCCGATTGTTCGTTGCCGCCGTCAGCGCCGTCTCCCTTCTGATCGTCGGTCTAGGCCCCGTCCGTGCGCAGACGCCGGATCGCCCGGTACCTGGTTATGGTGCCCATACCGCCTTGCCGGACGCCGGCGAACAGCCGGACCCGACAAGGGTCTATGAAGTCATTTTCGACGTTTCCATCGGGGGCAGCGAGGGTCAGCCCTCGCGCGGGCTCGATCGCGTTGCCCGCTTCATCAACATTCTCGCCGCCAGCGGTGTCGATTCCGAACACCGCCGGATCGTGGCAGTCGTTCATGGCGCGGCGACCACCGCGGTCATGTCGGACGAAGCTTGGGCAAAACGGCATGACGGTAACGCCAATCCCAGTTCGACCCTGGTCACGCAGCTGATTGCCGCCGGGGTCGACTTGCGAATCTGTGGCCAGGCGATGACGGGCAACGGGATCGATCCGAGCGAGCTCACTTCCGGCGTGAGTGTGGATCTCGCCGCGCTGATGACGACGGTCCACTTTCAGCAGCGAGGCTATGTTCTGGTCGTGAACTAGCGCCGCGCTGGCCCCGGGGACCGCGCACCGTTCCGGTGGTGGGTTCGCTGGGCCTGATTGGAGTCGACCCCAATGAAGCGGCTAGAATCCGAAATCGATCTGTTCTGTGGAAGTCTTTTGCTTGCGGCGGCGCGGAGCCGTGTTCGCCCGTGGTGTGGCGGGATGGGCGACGTTCGGTGCCGGGTCCTTGTCAGTCTGGCGGCGGGGCGCACGACCCGTCTGGATCAGCTTCGGTGCCCGGGGTCGGGCCAACGGCTTGGGATGCGGCAGGCCCCGGACCGTCCGGGTCGCCTTCCATGCGGTCAGCTCGCTTTCCCACCAGCCCACCCGGTTGGGGGAGATGCGCACGGGTTCGGGAAAATCCCCGACCTGCTGCAGGCGCCATGCGGTCGACCGGCTGAGGCCGGTGACGTCCCGGACCCGATCCCACGGCAACAGCCGGTCCTCCGGCCCGCCCGTCTCGATCGGTTCGCCTTCGGGTTCAAACGTCATGACACGCCTCCAAACATCTGGTCAGCAAACGCTTCGAAGACGGTGCAAAGCGTTCGGGCGTCGACCGCGGCATCGACGCAATCGCGCCTCGCCCATCGCCGGGCCACCGCCTTGACCGCGAAACTGGCGGCGGGGTCCGCCAACAGAGCCTCGATCGTCGGGGCCGTCACGGTATCCCGGGTCAAACGGTCAGCCACGACGACGCCCCCTCGCCGCGGGCGGCGCGGCGGTGCGGATGTCCGAAATCTGCGACCGGGCCCAATCCCGCAACAGGTCTTGCGGATAGAAGGGCCTGGACCGGATGTGGCGGCACGGGGGACCATTGCCGCCCGTGGACCACAGCCGCGCCAGGGTGGCCGGTTTCAGTCGAATTCCGAACGAGACCAGGAAGGCCGAGGCCTCCGCCCGCGTCAGCAACAGCTCGTCGATCGCTGGAGCGATCTCCACCCCATCCTCCGTCTCCCCGATCATTGCCCGGCTCCGCGGGGACGGCATTGCCGGGCACTGACGACGCCCTGGCCTGCGGTCAGCGCCAGGTAACAGTCAACGACAGTCGCCACATACGACCGGGTTTCGGCTATGTCCGGAACCCGACCCAGTCTCGCCACGCGCGGCGGGCCGGCGTTGTACGCCGCCAGCGCCAGCCTCAGATCGCCGAAGCGCAGGATCTGTCGCGCCAGATAGTCGGCCCCTCCCCTGAGGTTTTCGACGGGGTCGAACCGGTCGACCACGCCCAGCTCCCGGGCTGTGTCCGG
>JAHJOK010000018.1 GCA_018820205.1 Alphaproteobacteria bacterium | reverse complement strand
GCGAGATCATCGAGACGCCGATCATCTCGAACTTCAAGGAAGGCCTGACCGTCCTTGAGTACTTCAACTCCACCCACGGCGCCCGTAAGGGTCTGGCCGACACCGCGCTGAAGACCGCCAACTCGGGTTATCTGACCCGTCGTCTGGTGGACGTGGCGCAGGACTCGATCGTCACCGAGGACGATTGCGGCTCGACGCGGGGCATCACCCTGCGCGCCGTGGTCGAAGGCGGCGACGTGCTGGTCTCGCTGGGTCAACGCGTCCTGGGCCGTTACGCGGCCGAGGACATCAAGGAGCCGGGCGGCGACAAGGTCCTGTTCAAGGCCGACACCTACCTGCAAGAGGAAGAGGTCGAGATCATCGACAGCGCCGGCGTCCAGTCGGTCAAGGTCCGCTCGGCCCTGACCTGCGAGGCCGAAGCCGGCATCTGCGCTTATTGCTACGGGCGTGACCTGGCGCGCGGCACCAACGTCAACATCGGCGAAGCGGTGGGCGTCATCGCCGCCCAGTCGATCGGCGAACCCGGCACCCAGCTGACGATGCGGACCTTCCACATCGGCGGCACGGCGCAGGTGGCGGAGACCTCGTTCTACGAGGCGACCAACCCCGGCGTCGCCAAGATCACCGGCCCGACCGTCAAGGCGGCGCACGGCGATCTGGTGGCCATGAGCCGCAACGTCGTCGTCACCATCGTGGTCGACGGCAAGGACCGCGAGAGCCACAAGATCCCCTACGGCGCCCGTCTGCGGGTGGTCGAGGGATCGGACGTCAAGCGCAGCCAGCGTCTGGCGGAGTGGGACCCCTACACCTCTCCGATCCTGACCGAAGTCGGCGGCGTGATCCGGTTCGAGGACCTGGTCGAGGGCCTGTCGGTCCGCGAGGAAACCGACGAAGCGACGGGCATCGCCCAGCGCGTCGTCAGCGACTGGCGCGCCAGCCCCCGCGGCGCGGACCTGCGTCCCGCCATGGGCGTCACCTCGGGCGACGCCTACGCCAAGCTGGCCTCGGGCTCCGACGCCCGTTACCTGCTGCCGGTGGGCGCGGTTCTGTCCGTGAACAACGGCGATGTGGTCAAGCCGGGCGAGATCATCGCCCGCGTTCCGACCGAGGGCGCCAAGACGCGCGACATCACCGGCGGTCTGCCGCGGGTGGCCGAGCTGTTCGAAGCCCGTCGACCCAAGGATTGCGCGGTCATCGCCGAGATGGACGGCCGCGTGGAATTCGGACGCGACTACAAGAACAAGCGTCGCATCAAGATCACCCCGGAACTGGACGCCGACGGCAACCAGGCCGAACCGGTCGAATTCCTGATCCCCAAGGGCAAGCACATCTCCGTCCACGACGGCGATCTGATCAACAAGGGCGATTACATCATCGACGGCAACCCGGATCCGCACGATCTGCTGCGTATTCAAGGGGTTGAGGCGCTGGCCGAATATCTGGTCAACGAAGTGCAGGAGGTCTATCGCCTGCAGGGCGTGCCGATCAACGACAAGCACATCGAGGTGATCGTTCGCCAGATGCTGCAGAAGGTCGAGATCCTCGACTCGGGCGAAACCACCCTGATCCGTGGCGATACGGTCGAAGTGGCCGAAGCCGTGCTGGAGAACGAGAAGGTCGAGAAGCGTGGGGGCCGGATCGCCACCACCCAGCCCGTCCTGCTCGGCATCACCAAGGCGTCGCTGCAGACCCGCAGCTTCATCTCGGCGGCGTCCTTCCAGGAGACCACCCGCGTCCTCACCGACGCCTCGGTCAACGGCAAGAAGGACACGCTGGAAGGCCTGAAGGAAAACGTCATCGTCGGTCGTCTGATCCCGGCCGGTACGGGGGCCTATCTGCGGTCGCTGCAGAAGGTGGCCAACGAGCGTGACGCGCTGCTGACCTCGACCCGGGAAGCCGCCGTCGAGCCCCTGCCGGCGGACCTGCAACTGGAGCTGGCGGAAAGCGAGTGATCGCTTTCACCGGCTGAAGACTGAAGAGGGCCCGGTGCGAACCGGGCCCTTTTTGCTGGGCGGCTCTACTCCTGGCCCGGTATCGGCAACATCGGATCAGGGGTTTCCTGGCGCATGCCGGGATTGCCGGGCGTGGTCGCGCCCTGGCGGATGGCGGGATCCAGATGCGCGCCCGCGCAGCCGACGCCCAGGTTCGATCCCGGACAGTCGCCGGGACCGATGATGCCGACGCCGCCGGACAGCGGTCGGCGCCGGGCCTCATATCCGGCCAGCGCCCGGGCGCCGTCACGGGCGAAGCCCGCGTCGCGCCGGGCCTCGGAGGCGTTCCGGGTGCGGGGGCCCAGGGGGCCCGCGCGGCCGGCGGCCTCGTTGAACCGCTCGTCGCACAGGGCCTGTTCGCCGGGGCTGAGGCGTCCGTCCATGATCCGACAGCCCCCGGCGCCGGTCCGCATCGATCGGGCGACGGCGGCGCCCATGGTCTCGGGGGTCACCTGCCAGGCATCCGCTGGGGCCGGCGGGGCGCCGACCGGGGCGCTGGATCCAATGCGCGGGACCGGAAGACTGGGACGATCGTCTTCATCCTCTTCGCGCAGGCGTTCGCGGGCGATGGAGGGTACGGTCTCGCCCAGAGCGGGGGCGGCCTCGCGCGCGGCGGCGCTGGACGGGGTCGGGGTCCGCGCCGTCTCTCCGTCGAGCAGCGGGCGGGGCTCCATCTCGACGAAGACGGGAGGGGCGGTGAGATCGGGAACGGCCGGCGGGCGGCTGAACAATCCGATCGCCATGGGCGTCAGGACGGCGGCGTGCAGCACGATCGACGCGGCCAGCACGATGACGCGGCGACGCTCGACAGGGGCGGCGAGCAGGCGCCGGGACATGAGACTGACTCCGGCGTTCGACACGAACCCTCCCCGACGGCCCGGTCAAGCTGACGGGGGACCGTGGCCGGATCAGGGCGGATCAGCCGACGCGGCTCCAAGGCGTGAGCGGCCGCACGGTGGCGCAGGCGGGGGTTCCGTCCGGGCCTCTGCCGGGCAGGGTGGTCTCGATCACGGCGCCCGGTCGGATCAGGTCGGAGGGGATGTCATGGACATCAATCTTGGCGCGGCGGCTGACGACGGGCAGCCCCTCCATCGCCCCGCCTATGGCGATGTAGACGAATCGCCGCGTCGGCCCCTCGCGCCGGACGAACGT
Source organism: Alphaproteobacteria bacterium (assembly GCA_018820205.1). Taxonomy (GTDB): domain Bacteria; phylum Pseudomonadota; class Alphaproteobacteria; order Caulobacterales; family Caulobacteraceae; genus Brevundimonas. The sequence goes on along the minus strand of JAHJOK010000018.1, from coordinate 42,883 downwards.
GCCGCCCAGCCTGCCGTCCGGGCGCAGGACGACCGGCATGTCGAAGGTCAGGGGCGCGGTCGTCGACAGGCGGATGTCGTGCGGCGCGTTCTTCGCGTCCTGACGCCAGTAGTGCAGGCCGGGAACCGGATTGGCGATGGTGAGGCGAAGCGTCAGGGTCTCAGCCATGGGTCACCAAATGCTTGCCTCGCACCATGCGGACGAAGGGCAGGGGTCGGTCGGGGCGGATCAGGCGCTCGGCCACTTCGGCCAGGACAAAGCGGGTGATGGAGGGCAGATCGAGGGCGCGGGCCTCATCCAGCGGGAGCCAGGCGATCTCGTCCAGTTCGCCCGACCCGGCCGTGGGTTCCGGTGACAGCAGGGCGTCGGCGTCGGCCATGAAGAAGCGGGCATCGAACCGGCGGCTGCGCCCGGGCGGAGTGATGGCGCGAGCGACGTAGGACATGGCGGCGAGGTCGGGCAGGGCTCCCGCCTGTCGGAACTCTCGCCACGGGCCGTGGACGGAGGCCGCCGGGGTGGGACGGCCCAGGATCAGGCCCGTCTCCTCAAACGTCTCACGCACGGCGGTCAGGGCCAGGGCGCGCGCACGGCGGGCCGGCATCTCCGCCTCCAGCCGGGCGCGGGTCGCGGCTGCGGGGTCTGAGCAGGCGGCGGCCGTGAAGTCGGCGCGTTCGATCCGCCCGCCGGGAAAGACCCATTTCGACGCCATGAACACGTGCCCGGGCGCACGTCGGCCCATCAGCACCTCAGGCCTCTTATCGCCCCGGACGAGGATCAGCGTGGCGGCGTCCTTCGGGCGCTGGCGAGGGCCGGCACGGGGCGCGTCAGCCAGGTCCTGGGCGGCGTCGAAAGGCGGGATTGGGGATGTCGGCACGGCGGGAGACTACCACCGCGCCGTGCCAGGAGGAGGGCGAAAATCACGTCGCGGGCTGGGCGGCCAGACGGGCGCGACGCTCGCGCCGAGCCGGTTTGGCCCGTCCGTCGGATGCCTGGCGTAGGCGTCAGTCGGCGCGACGCCAGTAGGCGGCGAAGACGACGGTGCCCGCGATGTCCGCTGGCCCGCCCTCGGTGGTCGAGTGGAAGCCGCTTACGATGTTGTCGAGCTTCATGGCCGTGATGGCTTCGTTCGTTTCGCGGCCTTGGACAGAAGTTGTAAGGGCTGTGATCTGGTCGTCGGTCAGGCCCGCGCGGCTGACGCCGATGACCTCGCACAGGGACGCGTTGCAGGTCGTGTCGAGCGAGGCGAGAGCGCCGGAAGGGTCGATCGCCCGTTGATAGATTCGGGACAGGGCTGCCTCGGTGGCGCGTGACCATTCCGGATCGGCGGGGCCCGTGGCGATCTCGGCGTGCAGGGCGACGATATCCGGCGCCGGATCGGGCGGCGTGAACATCGCGACGACGGCGGGGGGCAGGGGACGTTCGGGCGGAACGGCGGTCTGCTGGGCCAGGATAGTGCTGGCGATCAGGAAGGCGGCGGCGGACATGGGCAGGCTCCATCGTCTGAGAGGCGACGCACGGCGAGGTGCGCCTGGACGAGGAAGGCTTGGCGTCGGGGCGGCCGGTTCGGCCACTCCGCTAATGTCGTCACGATTTTCTTGGGCCGTCAGAAGCCGGGCGATCTCGCGGCTAGAGCCGATTCCGGTCTTGCGACGGGCCGTACGGAAGCGCTCGTTGACCGCGAGTTCGGACAGGTCTTTCAGCGCCGCAATGGACTTGGCGGTGTGGCCCTGACCGAGCAGGAGCAGGAGTTCCCGCTCGGAGGCGTTCAGTTGCGTCAGGGCGGAATCGGGGTCGGTCATGGCTGTCTCATGGCGTTCGGCCATGCTGTACCGCTAGGATGGTCGCGGGCAAGCGGGGGCGGTCGATGACGACGGGGTCAGAACGCGCGAACGATGCGGCGACGATCGCCGCAATCGGGGCGCTGGCCGCCGTGATGGTGACCGTCGCGCACGAAGCCCTGGGCCATGGAAGCGTCTGCGCGGCGGTGGGCGGGGATGTGACGCTGCTGACGACCTCGCTGTTCGGATGCAGCGAGCCTTCGTTCCTGATCGATCTCGGCGGGCCGCTGACCAGTCTGGCAGTCGCGCTGGCGGCCGGGTTGGCGAGCAGAGCCGTCGGAGCCGGGCGGCCGGGGCTGATCCTGTTTCTGACCCTGGTCGCATCGATGGCGGCCTTCTGGGAGGGCGGCTACCTGGTTCAGGCCATGCTGACGGAGCATGGCGACCTGTATTTCGCCTGGAGCGGTCTGGTCGGCGAGGCCTCGATTCTGGTTCGCGGCGCGGGGGTGGTCATCGGGGTCGACATCTATGTCGCGGGCCTAGTGTTTGCATCGCGGTCGCTGGCGCGGCTGGCCGAGCCGCGATGGGTGGCCCGAACCGCCTGGATGGCCGCGACCGTGGCTACGGTGGCGGCGGCGCTGCTTTATCGCGGCGGATTGGGCGACAACCTGCGCGACACCTTCCTGGCGATCGGCGTCGCGTCCCTGCCCCTGCTGGTGATCGCGCCCCGGATTAGTGGCGCCGTAACGGCGCGACCGATCAGGAGACACCAGCCCGTGATTGGCGCCGTGGCTCTGGTCTGGCTGGCATTCGCGCTGACGATGGGGCGAGGGCTCGGCGTTTAGCGCCGCTTGCCTTTGCGCACGCCCTTCAGGCCGCCGGAGGGCTTGCCGCCGCGACCGCCTCTGGGCGGCTTGGGACCGCCGGGGCGTCCTGCGCCGCGTTTGGGCGGGCCGTCTCCCCCTCGGCCGCGCATGCCCAGGCGAGGGGCCGGGGCGTTGGGGTCGCGAGGTTCGGGATCGGACAGCATCTCGAACAACAGGCCGCCGGTGATCGGGGTCGCCTCCTTCAGCTTCACCTCGACCGTGCGGCCCAGGGTGTAGCGCTGGCCGCTGCGTTCGCCGACGAGGGCGTGGGCGCGGTCGTCATGGGTGAAATACTCGGCGCCCAGCGAGCCGATGGGAACCAGGCCGTCGGCGCCGGTCTCATCCAGCCGGACGAACAGGCCGAAGCGGGTGACGCCGGTGATGCGGCCGGGGAAGGTCGCGCCGACGCGGTCCTCCAAAAAGGCGGCGACATAGCGGTCCATCGCGTCGCGCTCTGCGGCCATTGAGCGGCGCTCGGTCTGGGTCACCTGATCGGCGATGGCGGGCAGTTCGGCGATCTCCCGGTCCGTCAGGCCGTCCTTGCCGAGCCCGAGCGCGCGGATCAGGCCCCGATGCACGATCAGGTCGGAATAGCGTCGGATCGGCGAAGTAAAGTGGGCGTAGCGGTCCAGGTTCAGACCGAAGTGGCCGACGTTTTCCGGGCTGTAGATGGCCTGCATCTGACTGCGCAGAACGACCTCGTTGACGACCTCGGCGTGGGGCCCGTCGCGGGTCTCGTCCAGCAGTTTGTTGAACCGTTTGGTGGTCGGCGCCTCTCCCTTGTTCCACGGCTTGCCGATGGTCGACAGGAAGTCGGCGAGGTTGAACACCTTCTCCTGGCTGGGCGTGTCGTGGACGCGGAAGATCAGCGGCGTCTTCTTGGCCTCCAGAGTCTCGGCGGCGCAGACATTGGCCTGGACCATCATCTCCTCGATCAACCGGTGGGCTTCGAGCGAGACGCGCTTTTCGATCGAGGCGATGCCGCCGTCCGGCGACATGCGGATGCGGCGTTCGGCGCTGTCGATCTGCAACGGGCTGCGCTTCAGCCGGCCCTTCAGCATCGTGTGATACGCGTTCCACAGCGGATACAGGATCGTGTCCATGATCGGGCCGGTCGCGTCGTCCGTGCCGCCGCCCTTCTCGATCCCGTCAATGGCTGATTGAGCCTGTTCATAAGACAGTTTGGCGTGGGACCGCATCAGGCCGCGGTGGAACTTGTGGCCCGTCTTCTTGCCGTCCTTGTCGAAGACCATGCGGACGGCGAGCGTGGCGCGGTTCTCGCCTTCCTTGAGGCTGCACAGGCCGTTCGACAGCCGCTCGGGCAGCATCGGCTCGACGCGGTCTGGGAAGTAGGTGGAATTGCCCTTGGCCCGAGCCTCGCGGTCCAGCGCTGTGTTGGGCCGGACGTAGGCGGCGACGTCGGCGATGGCGACCCAGACGATCCAGCCGCCCCGGTTCTTCGGATCTTCGTCGCGTTGGGCATAGACGGCGTCGTCGTGGTCGCGGGCGTCGGCCGGGTCGATAGTGACGAAGGGGATGTCGCGCAGGTCGTCGCGCCCCTTCAGCGTAGGCAGGTCCTGGTTCTCGGCCTCCTGCTCGACCGCCTCGGAAAAGCCCATCGGCACGCCGTGGGTGTGGATGGCGATCAGGGAGGCGGCGCGGGGATCGTCCTCGCGGCCGATGGTCTCCAGGATCTTGCCGCGCTTGTGGCCGTGGCGATGGTCGCCCTTTTCGATCGAGGCGAGCACCAGGTCGCCGTCGCGCAAATCCGACGCCTGCACGGCGGGGACGATCAGGACATCTTTCGAGCGGCGATCGACGGGCTCGACGCGGGTCTCCTTGTTGGACTTGCGGATCACGCCGAGGACGCGGTTCGCGTCGGTGTCCAGCACCTTGATCAGCCGGGCTTCCCAGCCGTTCGGGCCGTGCTCGAACTTGGCGAGGATGCGGGCGCCGAGGCCGGGGGCGGTCTTGGACTTGTCGGGGACCAGCAGGGCGCGCGGCGCATCGGCCGAGGCCTCCACCAGGCGGACATAGAGATCGCCGTCGTCGTCCTTCTCGACCACGTCGGCGACGCCGACGGGGGGCAGGGCGCCAGCCTCGGTGAAGCCCTTCCTGCCACGTTTGCCGAGCTTGCCGGTCGATTCGAGGCCGCGGATCATTTCACGCAGGCGTCGGCGGTCTTCCCCCTTGAGGCCGAAGTGGCGGGCGATGTCGCCCTTTTCGGCGCTGCCGGCGTCACGCAGGAAGGCCAGCAAAGTGGCCTCGTCCGGCAGTCCGACGGCGGGTTTGGGTGTCTTTGTCATTCAGTCTTTCGGTTCGCCGGGCGCTTCGGCCTCGGCTGGATTATGTGTTTCGACGCCGACCGCGCGGGCGGCGGTGGCGAGATTTCGGTCGAGGGTGATCAGGCGAGCATCGAGCCGCTCGACCACGGCAAGATGAAGGGCGTCGGGCGCTCGGAGCTTCAGGTCGAAGGTCCGGACCAGTTCGGTGGCGCGGGAGAAGTCGGCGCTCTCGATCTCGGTCAGTTCCGATACGACATCCGTCCAGCGATCCAACAGGGAGAGCAGACGTTCAGCCTGTTCGCGGGAGTGAGATTTCATTCGCAGGAGACGTGAGATGGCCGAGGACACTTCTGCGATGCAGAAGGCGCTGACGACGACATCCCTGTCCGTCTCATTCATCACGGATACTACGCCCTGGCTGGACCGCTCGTTCAGAAGCATGGCCGCGACCGCTGAGGCGTCGAAGTAATCGATCAACGCTCGGGCTCGTCATCCATGTGAAGAAGTTCGACGACCGTCATCCGCAGAGGCTTTTGCTGTCGCCTGATCTCGGCGAGTTCGGCCATGACCGCCCGTCGCTTTTCCGGATCGCGCTTCGGCATGGGCGTAATTTGAGCCACCTGCTTGCCATGCTTGGTGATGGTGATGCTCTCCCCCTCCTGCACGCGGTCGAGCAGGAGGGTAAAGTTGTTCTTCGCCTCTGCGACGCCATAGCTGGCCATGACCGGAACTCTCCAATTCTGGCCATAAGTATAGCCATTTTTGCCCCGGTTCGCAATTCGGCGCGGTTGGTCATAGACGGTGGGTCAGACGAATCCGCTGGAGTCGAAAGCCCATGTCCCTGTCCGACCACCCGACCCTGAGCGCGCCGACCGGCTCGCTGCTGGACCTGATCGGCAACACGCCGATGGTGGAGGTGACCAAGATCGACACCGGCAAATGCCGACTGTTCCTGAAGCTGGAGGCGCAGAACCCCGGCGGGTCGATCAAGGATCGCATCGCCCTGTCGATGATCGCGGCGGCGGAGGCGGAGGGGTTTCTGAAGCCGGGCGGCACCATCGTCGAAGCGACGGCCGGAAACACCGGTCTGGCCCTGACCTTGGTCGGGCAGGCCAAGGGATATAAGGTGTTGCTGGTCATCCCGGACAAGATGTCCAAGGAAAAAATCCAGCATCTGAGGGCGATGGGCGCCGACGTGCGGCTGACCCGGTCGGACGTCCCGCACGGGCATCCGGAATACTACACCGACATGGCCGAGCGTCTGGCGCAGCAGCTGCCGGGCGGCTTCTACGTCAATCAGTTCGCGAACGATGCGAACTCGGAGGCCCACCTCAAGACTACGGGGCCGGAAATCTGGGAACAGATGGGCGGCGACATGGACGCCTATGTGGCCGGGATCGGCTCAGGCGGGACCATCACCGGCGTGGCTCAGTTCCTGAAAAGCCAGGGCGCGAAAACGGAAATCATTCTGGCCGATCCGGTCGGGTCGGTTCTGGCAGGCATCGTCAACGACGGCGTGCCGGGGCCGGAGGGCTCCTATACCGTTGAGGGAATCGGCCAGAATTTCGTGCCCGACACCGCACATATGGACCTGATCGACCGGGCCTATTCCATCCCCGACGCCGAAGCCGTCGCGACGGTGCGGGAATTGTTGTTGAAGGAAGGCATTCTGGCGGGATCGTCGTCGGGCACGCTGATCGCAGCCGCCTTGCGCTGGTGCCGCGAACAGACCGAGCCGAAGCGGTGCGTCACCTTCGTCTGCGACACCGGGGCGAAATACCTGTCCAAGGTCTACAACGACGCCTGGCTGGCCGATCAGGGGCTGGGCGAACGCGAGATCCATGGCGATCTTTCGGACCTGATCAGTCGCAAATACGCCAAGGGCGACGTGGTCACCGCGGGACCGGACGACACTCTCGATACCGTGTTCAAGCGCATGCGCTCGGCCGACGTGTCGCAGTTGCCGATCATCCAGGACGGTCGACTGGTCGGCATTCTTGACGAGAGCGACATCGTCCACGTCATGAACACCGACGAGATCACCCGTCAGGAACGGTTCAAGAAGCCTGTCGGCACGGTCATGACGCGGGACCTGGATACGGTCCAGGTGACCGAACCGCTGGACGCGCTTATTCCCCTGTTCGATCGCGACCGGGTGGCGATCGTACTGGACGGCGAGACATTCGTCGGCTTGATCGCCCGTGTCGATCTTATCAACCATCTGAGTCTCAACCGATGAATATCCATACGCTTTCCCTGGCGGCCCTGATCGCCCTTGGAGCAAGCACTGCGGCGACCGCGCAGACGAGCCAGGTGATCGAACCGGCGGTCTGCGCCAGCGACATCGCGCCGGCCGGCACGATCGAGGTGGTGAATTTCGAAACGCGCCGACGGCCGATCGAGACTGTTCTTATCAGGCCCACCGGACCGACGAACGGCGCGGCCATCGTCATGCTGCACGGTCAGGGCGGCCTTCAGTCGGATCTGCCGCGCTATGAGTTGCAGGCCTATCAGCTGGCCAGCCGCGGCTACTACGTGGTCCTGCCCAACTACTACAGCGCTTCGAACCGCAGCTTTCGCGACAGCCCCCTGATCGCGGAACGTTGGCGCGAGGTGGCGAGCGACGCGGTGGACTACGCTGCGACCTTGCCCGGCGTGACGGCCGACAAGGTAGGGATCTGGGGCTATTCCCTCGGCGGACGGCTGGCGGTGGACAGCACCCTGGACGGAGGCGCCGCCCGCGCGGTCGTGGCCGTGGCCACGGCGGGTCGGCTGGGCGATGGCCGCAGCACCACGCCCACGCTTTTGATCGCGGGCGATCAGGATCCCGTGGCGACCATCGTCTCGGTCAACCGATGGGCCGACGAGTTGAGAACGCGCGACATGCCGGTGACGGTCGAGACCCTGAACACCGCCAAACATCTGTTCGACGCGCCGACCTGGTGCGAGGTGTTCCAGCATACGCGCGACTTCTTCGACGCCCAGTTGCTGTCCACGGCGCGCTGAGACTCAGATGGCCGATTTGAAGAACAGTCAGGGCTTCTCGACCCGCGCCATCCATGCCGGACAGCGGCCGGACCCGACCACGGGCGCGGTGATGGTGCCGATCTACGCCACCTCGACCTATGCCCAGGAAAGCCCGGGGGTGAATAAGGGCTATGAATATGCCCGGGGCAAGAATCCGACGCGCGAGGCGTTCGAGGCCTGTATCGCCGACCTGGAGGGCGGCGTTCAGGGGTTCGGTTTCGCCAGCGGCATGGCGGCGACCTCGACGGCGCTGGAACTGCTGGACGCCGGGTCGCATATCGTCACCGGCGACGATCTTTATGGCGGATCGTGGCGGCTGTTCGAACGGGTGCGGCGGCGCTCGATGGGGCTGGACTTCGCCTATGTCGACCTGAGCGATCCGGCGGCGGTCGAGGCGGCGATTACGTCGAAGACGCGGATGCTGTGGGTCGAGACGCCGACCAACCCCCTGATGAAGCTGGCGGATATCGCGGCCCTGTCCGTGATCGCGAAGAAGCACGGCCTGTTGCTGGTCGTCGACAATACCTTCGCCACGCCGTGGAGCCAGCGACCGCTGTCGCTCGGCGCCGACATCGTGATGCATTCGGCCACCAAATACCTGAATGGCCATTCCGACATCATCGGCGGGGTTCTGGTCGCCGGAAACGCCGAGGTCGCCAAGGAAATCAAGTTCCTTCAGAACTCCGTCGGCGGCGTGATGGGACCATTCGACGCCTTCCTCGCCAATCGGGGTCTCAAGACGCTGGGTCTTCGGATGAAGGCGCACAACGAGAACGCACTGGCTGTCGCGCGCTGGCTGGAGGGCCGCGCCGGGGTGTCGCGGGTGCTGTATCCGGGCCTGATCAGCCATCCTCAGCACGAACTGGCGTCGCACCAGATGAACGGTCGATACGGCGGCATGGTCACCCTGTTCATCGACGGCGATCTGGCGCGGACGAAACAGGTGCTGGAGCGGGTTCAGGTCTTCACCCTGGCGGAATCGCTGGGGGGGGTCGAAAGCCTGGTCAACCACCCGGCCATCATGACCCACGCTTCGGTGCCGAAAGAGGTGCGAGAGGCGGGCGGGGTGACGGACAACCTGGTCCGGCTGTCCGTCGGGGTCGAAGATGTGGACGACCTGATCGCCGACCTGGATCAGGCGCTGGCCTGAGGGGCGTCAGAAGGCTAAGCTGATCTCGGCGACGACGGTGTCGCGATAGGTCTCGCCCTGGCTGTGGTCGCTGGTGTCGAAATAGCGGAGGTCGAGATCGACAACGTCGGTCGCCGCCCAGGTCAGGCCCGCATTCCAGCCGGTGTAGTCCGGCGCGCCGTTCTGCTCGCGACGCCCAACGGCGGCCGAGCCTGAAAGGCGATAGGAGAACTCCCAGCCCAACTCGGCCTCGACCCAGACGAAGGACTTTGTCGCGCCGGCGGCGTCCGGAGCATACTGGATCTGCAGGTTGCCGGACGCCGGGCCGATCGATCGGTTGATGTCCGTCGTCAGTTCCCACGCGTCCCCGTCGTTCCCGGCGTCTGTGTCGATCCGGTTCAGATAGGCCAGGTTGAAATCGAACAGAAAGCCGAAGGCTTCCGGGGCGAAACCGCCGGCCAGCGCCACCTCGACATTCGAACCGCTGGACTGAACCCCCTCGAACGCCGGCCCTGCGTAGAAGCGGCCGTCCGCGCTTTGCCAGGTCGCCGAGCCGAAGACGTGGCCGTTATTGCCGGTCTTGGAGACGCTTTTCGAGCGATTGTCGGTGGCGGCGCCCAGCACGAACGACCAGTCGCCGGACGAATCTGACTGGGCCAGGACAGGGGACGCGGGCAGGGCCAGGCAGGCGAGCAAAGCGGCAATAACGGTCGATCGAATCATCCGTCCACGGTTTAGGCGACACCGACCTTCTTGGCGAATTGATCCGTAGCCTGCGTATATTCGTCGCGGAGGCGGGCGACCAGGGCGGCGGCGGGCAGGACGTCATGCACCGCGCCGGCGCCCTGACCGGCGGACCAGACGGTCTTCCAGGCCTTGGCCTCGTCGCCCATGTCCAGCTTGTGCTCGGGTAGAACCTTGGGATCGATGCCGTTGGCCTGGAGCGATTTGGTCATGAAGTTGGCTGGGATGCCCGAGACGGCCGGGGTGTGGACGATGTCGGTCGCGCCGCTTTCGATGATCATGGCCTTGTAGGCGTCGGGGGCCATGGCCTCGGTCGTGTTGATGAAGCGCGTTCCCAGATAGGCGAAGTCGGCCCCCAGCATCAGGGCGGCGGCGACGTCCTGACCGGTCGACAGACAACCCGACAGGATGATGGTGCCCTTGAAGAACTCGCGCACCTCGTTGACCAGGGCGAAGGGGTTGATGATGCCGGCGTGGCCGCCTGCGCCGTTGGCGACCAGGATCAGTCCGTCGACGCCGCTCTCGGCCGCCTTCTTCGCGTGGCGGACGTTGGCGATGTCGTGGAAGACCACTCCGCCATAGCCATGAACCGCGTCGACCACGTCACGCACGGCGCCCAGAGAGGTGATGATCAGCGGCACCTGGTGCTCCACCGAGACCATCATGTCGGCCATCAGGCGCGGATTGGTCGGGTGGACGATGTGGTTCACACCAAAGGCGGCGGCGTCGGGGTTCAGGCGGGATTTGATCTCGACCAGCCACTCCCGATAGCCCTCGGTCGTCCGCGCGTTCAGGGACGGAAAGGTGCCGATGACGCCGGCATTGCAGCATTCGACCACCAGGTCGGGGCCGGAGACCAGAAACATCGGCGCCTCGATGACCGGCAGTTTCAGGCCCTTTTGCAGGGAGGCGGGAATGGCCATGGCGTTCGCTCCGTCTTGTTTGGCAACGCTTAGCGGGATGTCGCGGGGGAAGGCAAATCGGTGAGATCGCAGGGATGCAAAAACACCGTCCGATCCGTCCGACCCGTTCGCATCGGTCGGATGGGGACCGGGAGGAACTATCGACCTTAGCAGATGCCTGCGCCATTCGCGGACGCATCGACCTTGCGCGGGGTTGGCGCTAGAGCATCGCCATGACCACCGACACTTCCGGCCTGAGCCAACTCGGCCAGCATATCGTCCAGCCCACCTCGCCAGAGACGGCGGTGCTGGAGCGGGTGCCGAACCCGCACTCCGACGCCCTGTATCTGGCCCGGTTCACCGCGCCGGAGTTCACCAGCCTGTGCCCGGTCACCGGCCAGCCGGACTTCGCCCACATCGTCATCGACTATGCGCCGGGCGACTGGCTGGTCGAGTCCAAGTCGCTGAAGATGTACCTGACCGCCTTCAGGAACCACGGCGCCTTCCACGAGGACTGCACCGTGGCCATCGGCAAGCGGATCGCCGACCTGCTGGCGCCGCGCTGGCTGCGGATCGGCGGCTACTGGTACCCGCGCGGCGGCATCCCGATCGACGTCTTCTGGCAGACCGGCGCCCCGCCCGAGGGCCTGTGGTTGCCCGACCAGGGCGTGCCGACTTATCGCGGGCGGGGCTGAGGGTTCAGATCGCGTTAAGCGGCAGTCGGAGGTAACGCCGGCCGTCGGCATCGGGCGGCGGCGCGGCCCCTGCGCGGATGTTGACCTGCAAGGACGGCAGGATCAGCTGCGGGGCCTTCAGGGTCGCATCCCGGGCCTCTCGCATGGCCACGAAGGCTTCCTCGTTAGTCCCCAAATGGATGTTGTGGGCGCGCTGTTTGCCCACGGTGGTCTCGAAACGGAAGTCGGCGCGTCCGTCCGGCAGGTAGTCGTGTCCCACGAAAATCCGCGTCTTGTCCGGGAGGCGCAGAAGCCTTTGTATCGAGCGATAAAGCGTGCGGGCGTCGCCGCCGGGGAAGTCGGCGCGAGCCGTGCCGTAGTCCGGCATGAACAGGGTGTCGCCGACGAACAGGGCGTCACCGATCCGGTAGCTGACGCAGGCCGGGGTGTGACCTGGGGTATGGATCACCTCCACGGTCAGATTTCCCAGCGCGAAGGTGTCTCCGTCCGCATGCAGCCGGTCGAACGCGACGCCGTCCGGTGTCACGTCGTGCGCGTCGAACAGGGGCGCGAAGATCGACTGGACTGCGGTGATGCCCTCGCCGATCCCGATGGGGACGCCCTCGGTCCGGCGCAGATGCTCGGCCGCGGTCATGTGATCGGCGTGAGCGTGGGTTTCGAGCACCATCGCCAGCGTCAGGCCAGACGCGCGTAGAGCCCGCATCACGGCGTCCACAGAGGCGGTGGAGGTTCGCGCCGAAGCGGCGTCGTAGTCCAGCACCGGGTCGATGATGGCGGCCTGGCCGGTGTCGGGGTCGCTGACCAGATAGGTGACGGTGTGGGTGGCGGGATCGAAGAAGCCTTCGACGACAGGCGGCGCGGACATAGGGCGTGCTCCTTTTCAGCCCTCAATATATAAGCACTTGCTTATTTAGCAATATCGAATATATAGATCGTCATGACCGATCCTCACGCGCTCCCGCTCGATCTTTTCCAGGCCAGCGCCGGGCGGGCCGCAAGCCTGTTGCGGGCCCTGTCCAACGAGAAGCGCCTGATGGTGTTGTGCCAGCTGGGCGACGGCGAACTGTCGGTGGGCGAGCTCGCGCCGCCGGTGGGTCTGTCGCAATCAGCCCTTTCGCAGCACCTGGCCCGACTGCGCGAGGAGGGGCTGGTCGATACGCGCCGGGAAGGCACGACCATCTTCTACCGGATCGCGAATCCCTCGGTGCTGAAGGTCATCGCCGTGCTCGCCGAAATTTTCTGCCCCCCGCTTTCAAACCCCAAGGACTGACCCGATGACCACCCTGACACCCCTCACGCCGACCGATGTCGCCGAGCGCCTGAAGACGCGGCGTGCGGTCCTGATCGACATCCGCGAGCCGGACGAGTTCGCGCGCGAGCATGTGGTCGGCGCCTCGCACGCGCCGCTCTCCGGATTCGACGCGGTGTCGATGGACCGTCACCTGGGTCGCGAGGTGATCTACACCTGCCGCACCGGCAATCGCACCGGGGTGAACGCGGTGAAGCTCGCGGCCTGCGTGCCCGGAGAGGCCTTCGTGCTCGAGGGCGGGCTGGACGCCTGGAAGGCGCACGGGCTGCCGACTCGGACGAACCGGTCCCAGCCCATCGAGCTGATGCGTCAGGTCCAGATGACGGCGGGCGGGCTGATCCTGGTCGGGGCGGCGCTGGGCCTGGTCCTGCACCCGGCCTTCTGGGGCCTGTCGGCCTTCGTCGGCGCCGGTCTGTTCGTGGCGGGTGCCACCGGCTTCTGCGGCATGGCGCGGCTTCTGGCCGTGATGCCGTGGAACCGAAGGGCGCCCGGGGCCGCGTGACGTCATGACGGTCGAGATCATCCCCCTGCTGCTCGCGGCCCTGAGCGGGGGGCTGGTGGCCCTGCTGCTGACGCTGTTCGGCGGCGGCGGGTCGGTGCTGGCCGTGCCGCTGCTGCTGTATGTCGTCGGCGTGTCCGATCCTCATGTGGCCATCGGGGTCGCCGCGGCGGGCGTGGCGCTGAACGCGCTGACGGCGCTGGCCGGCCACGCGAGCGCCGGGCGGGTACGCTGGCCCTGCGCCACCCTGTTCGCCGTGACGGGAGCCATCGGAGCCTGGCTGGGCTCGTCCCTGGCCAAGGCGATCGACGGACATCAGCTGCTGCTGATCTTCGCGGTCGCGATGGGGGCGGTCGGCGTTTCCATGCTGCGGCCGGCCAGGGCGGTGGATCGCCCGGAGCCCAGGCTGAACTGGCAGATGTCGCCGCGCGTCGGCGTGACCGGCGCAGGCGTCGGGTCGGCGGCCGGCTTCTTCGGGATCGGCGGCGGGTTCCTGATCGTCCCTGGCTTCATGGTCTCGACGGGCATGACGTTGGCCACGGCCCAGGCCACCTCCCTGTTGAGCGTCGCCGCGTTCGGAGTGACGACGGCAGTGAACTATGGCCTGTCGGGCTGGGTCGATCCGGGTCTGGTCGGGGCGATGACGGCGGGCGGGATCGCGGGGACGCTGGCCGGACTGCCGCTGGCGCGTCGTCTGGGAGCGACCGGGGCGCTGGGGCGCAGGCTGTTCGCGGGGTTGATCCTGATCGTGTCCGTCTATGTGGCCTGCCGGGCGATCATCGATCTCTGATCCCCTCGCGCGCCGGATAGGGCTATCGTCCTCTGGTGACCGAATCCTCTCGCCTTCCCTGGGAAACACGTGGCCGGGCCTGGCTGGAGGGACTGCAGGCCTCGGCCGATCGCGCGCGGTGGACCCGGTTCGCCTTCGCCTTCCTGATGTTCGGGATCAAACAGGCCTATGCGTGCCTGTTTGGCGGGGCGATGCTGGGGCTGATCCTGGCGACGTTCCTGCTGTGGCCGGACGACAGTCCGGTGTCGCGCTACGACTTCCTGGTGGTCGGGGCGGTGCTGATCCAGGCGCTGATGCTGGGGCTGAAGCTGGAAAGCTGGGCCGAGGCGCGGGTGATCCTGCTGTTCCACATCGCCGGCACGATCATGGAGCTGTTCAAGACGGCGCACGGATCGTGGGTCTATCCGGAGGACAGCGTTCTGAGGATCGGCGCGGTCCCCCTGTTCTCGGGCTTCATGTACGCGGCGGTGGGCAGCTATATCGCGCGGGTGCAGCGCATCTTCCACATCCGGGTGCGCGGCTATCCGCCGATCTGGACGACGTGGGTGCTGGCGGGGGCGATCTACGTCAATTTCTTCGCGCATCACTGGCTGCCCGATGTGCGGCTGGCGCTGTTCGCGGCGACGGCCCTGCTGTTCGGGCGCGGCTGGTTCTGGTTCACGGCCAACCGCACGCGGCTGAAAATGCCGCTGCTGCTGGGCTATTTCCTGGTCGCCCTGTTCATCTGGTTCGCGGAGAACCTTGGCACGCTGGGTCGCGCCTGGGCCTATCCGGGACAGGAGGCGGGGTGGGAGATTGTGTCGCTGGCCAAGCTGGGCAGCTGGTTCCTGTTGATGATCATTTCGGTGGTGATGGTGTCGCTGGTCCACCGCCCGGAGGAGGAGCCGCGCGTCAGGTGATCAGCCCGGCCCGTGATCGTCCCAGCCGCCCGGTGGCGGGTTGAGCGCGGACCCATCGATGTCGACCACGCCTCCGCAGGCGCAGACCACGATCGCACAGAGCGAGATCGTGAATAGATTGGCCAGCCGTTTCGCCACGGTCTCCTCCCAACGCCGGTGCGGCAGGAGAGGCCCGCAGCGTGGCGGTATTGGGGCGAGGATCAGGGCAGGGTGGTGGTCAGGCTGGCGACGTTCGGGCGATCGCGCTCCAGAAGGGGCTCGGTCGCCGTGCCGATGTGAATGAAGCCGGCGACCTTTTCGCCTTCGGTCACGCCGAACAGGGCGGCGGCGTCGGCGTCATAGCTGTACCAGTCGGTGATCCAGCTGGAGGCGAACCCGAGGGCCGATGCGGCGTGTTCGATGTTCATGCAGACGGCGCCGGCCGACAGTTCCTGTTCCCAGACCGGCTTGGCGCCCGGCGCGGCGGTGGAGATCACCAACACGGTGGTCGGGGCGGCCGTCAGCTTGGCCAGGACGGCGACGGCCTTGGGCGACAGGCCTTTCCGCGTCGCCATGACGGCCAGCCGTTCGGCGATCCCCGCGCGGGTCTCGGTTCCCATGACGACGAAGCGCCAGGGCGTCAGCTTGCCGTGATCCGGAGTGCGGGCGCCCAGGGTCAGGATGTCGGCGATCTGGTCCGGATCGGGTCCGGGCACGGTCAGGGCCTGGGCCGGGGAGGAGCGTCGCGTGGCTAGCCGGTCCAGCATTTCGGGCGACGGCGAGGGGGCGGGCAGGGCGGCGCCGAGTTCGACGGGAGGTGGCAGGGTCATGTCGCCTAGCTAGGCGTTCGGCCCGCTCGGCGCCATATCGAGGCGATGAGCGACACCCGCGACGATTTCGACGCCGACCGTCCCGTGCCCGCCTGGGACCGCGACCCGCCAACTCGCCTGGCCTGGGACAGTCGCGGCGAGACGACGACGTTCGAAAACCCCTGGCTGACCCTGACCTCGCATCCCGCGACCGCTCCCACAGGGGCCGAGGCGACCTATGTCGTGATGCGGCCCAGGAATCTGGCGGCGGGGATGCTGCCGATCCATTCGGACGGGACGGTGACCCTGGTCGGTCAGGCGCGGTTTCCGCTGATGAACTATTCCTGGGAGATGCCCGAGGGCGGCGCGCCGTTCGACGAGGACGCGTTGGCGGGCGCCAAACGGGAACTGGCCGAAGAGGCGGGGCTGGCGGCCCGGACATGGCGCGAAGTGCTGCGGATGGAGCTGTCGAACTCGATCACGGACGAGCGGGCGATCGCCTGGCTGGCCTGGGATCTGAGCGCGGTCGAACAGGCGCCGGATCCGACCGAGGTGATCGCCCTGGCTCGCGTGCCGTTCATGAGCCTGATCGCCGAGATCGACCGCGGGGCGGTGCGCGACGCCTTCACGGTGGCGACGGCGCTGCGGGCCTACCATATGGCGCGGGAGGGCCTTCTGCCCGGCTGGCTGGCGCATGCCATGCTGACGCGGGTATGATGGGCGAATGGAGCCGGTGATGCACAAGCTGGAAATCGTCGCGGATCAGGACAGCGTCTGGGGTCATTTGCGCGCCTCGGCCGAGGCCGCCGCGCGGGAGGAGCCGCATCTGGCGTCGCAGCTGAACGCGGTGATCCTGTCGCACCACGACCTGGCGGCGGCCTTGAGTTTCCAGATCGCGCGCAAGCTGGGCGACGAGGAACTGCGGGCCATGACCGTGCGTGAGGTCTGTATGGCGGCCTTCAAGGCCGAGCCCGGCATCGTCGCCGCCGCCGAGGCCGACCTTCAGGCCGTGGCCGAACGCGACCCGGCGATCAAGACGCTGTTGCAGCCGTTCCTCTACTTCAAGGGCTTCCAGGCGCTGCAGGCGTCGCGCGTGGCGCACTGGCTGTGGGGACAGTCGCGCGAGACGCTGGCCTTCCATTTCCAGAGCCGGATCTCTGAGCTGTTCCAGATCGACATCCACCCGGGCGCGCGACTGGGGTCCGGCCTGTTCCTGGACCACGGCACCGGCATCGTCATCGGCGAGACGGCGGTGGTAGGCGACGAGGTATCGATGCTGCACGGGGTGACCTTGGGCGGCACGGGGGCGGAGCGCGGCGACCGCCATCCCAAGATCGGTCGGGGCGTCCTGCTGGGCGCCGGGGCCAAGGTGCTGGGCAATATCGTGGTCGGCGACTACGCCAAGGTGGCCTCCGGCTCGGTGGTGCTGAAACCCGTGCCGACGGGATGCACTGTCGCGGGCGTCCCGGCGCGGCTGGTCAACTGTCCGACGGACGCGGCGCCGGCCCGGACCATGGACCATACGCTGGCGGACATCGTCTATGACTTCGTGATCTGATCCGGTCGGGCTTTCCATGCCGACGCGGCCCCTCTAGGGTCCGCAGCCCAATCCAGACCACCGAGGCTCCCGTGACCGAAGCAGACATGAAGCGCATCGAGGCGCACCTGAAGCGCACGTTCAACACCGGCGGCATCATCGTGAAGCCCCGGGCCAAGGTGAACGATTCCGCCGAGGTCTATGTCGGCGACGAGTTCATCGGCGTCGTGTTCGACGACGAAGACGAGGACGGCAGCTTCATGTTCGAAATGGCGATCCTGGCCGAGGATCTGCCCGCCGACTGATCCGGTCGCCGACGCCGGACATGCAAACGCCGGGCGGTGCGAACCGCCCGGCGTTTGTCGTTTCAGGCGAAGATCAGCGCTTGCCGAAGATCGCGTCGGCCAGCTTGTCGAAAAAGCCCTTCTTGGCCGGCGGCGTCGCAGGCTTGGGGGTCGGCGCGGCGGCGACCGCCGGCTTGGGCGCGGGCGCGGGAGCCGGTGCGACGGGCGCCGGCTTCACGACCGGGGGCGCAGAGGCCTGCCGGCGCGCGACGGGCTTTGCGGCGGCGGGCTTGGCAGCGGCTTTCGGCGCGGCCTTCGTCGCAGGTTTGACGGCGGCGGTTTTGGCGGCGACGGGCTTGGCGGCCATGGTCCTGGGGGCCGCAGGCTTCGCGGCGGCCCGGGTCGTCGGAGCCTTGGCGGCGGGCTTCGCCGCCGGCGCCTTGACCGTCGTCGTCTTCGGCGCGGCCTTGGCGGCGGGCGCCTTCGCGACCGTGGCGGTCTTCACCGCAGGCGCGACCTTCTTGACGGCAGGCTTGGCGGCGGCTGCCGTTTTCGTGGTCGACTTCGCTGCCGGTTTGGGCTTGGAAGCGGCAGGCGCTTTAGGCGACGCTGTTGACGGTGACTTGGCCATGTATTCCCCGACCCCTCGGTTGGAACGATCGCATCCGATGCGACAAGCGACGGACACAAACTCATATAGTATCGATTCGCAATGATACTGTCGTTTGAGCAAATGTCCCACAATCCCGTCCAGATAATCGCACGCGGCCCCCGCGCCGCCGCCGAAGCCGCCGCCGAAGACATCGATTCCGATGTCGTTCTGGAGGGCGCGACCTATTCAATTCTCGAAGAGGACGAGGATCGCGACATCTGGCGCATCGACGCTTTTCCGACATCGGATGAAGAGGTTGAGGCGCTGACCGCCCGTCTGGCGAACCATCGGGAGATGGCCGTCAAGGTCGAACCGCTGGCCGACGCGGACTGGCTGGCCATGTCGTTGTCCGGCCTGCCGCCAGTGCGGGCCGGCCGGTTCTTCGTCTATGGCGCCCACGATCAGGGGCGGGTGCCGTCCAACGCCGTGGCGCTGAAGATCGATGCTGGCGCCGCCTTCGGGACCGGGCATCACGGCACAACGGTGGGCTGTCTGGTCGCCTACGACGAACTGCTGAAGCGCGAGCGGTTCGAGCGGGTGCTGGACGTGGGATGCGGCACCGGGGTGCTGGCCATCGCAGCGGCGCGCACCGGAGCGGCCCTGGCGGTCGGCACAGACATCGACGCGCCGTCGGTCAGGATCGCCAACGAGAACGCCCGGCTGAACCAGGCCCACGCCCGGTTCGTGCACGCCTCGGGCCTGAATGACGTGAAGGTTCGGTCGGGCGCGCCGTACGACCTGGTGTTCGCCAACATCCTGGCACCGCCGCTGGTCGCCCTGGCGCAGGACATCAAGATGTCGTTGCGCCTCGGCGGCGTGGCGATCCTGTCGGGCCTGCTGCGAACGCAGGAGCGCCGCGTCTCGGCGGCCTATCTGTCGCGCGGTTTCCGGCTGGAGCGCCGCATCCATCGCGACGCCTGGAGCGCGCTGGTGCTGAGGCGAACGGGGTAGGGCAGGAACCTCGACGAAGCGGCGCCGTTCTGCTGGTTCAATGGAGGGACTTTCCCATGACCCAGTATGATCCCAACCTGGACGGCCCGGAACGCGAGCGCGTCGTCGTCAGCGAACCGGTCTATACCGAAACGGTCGTCGTCCAGCGCGAATCCAACACCGGATGGTGGATCGCCGGGGGGCTGGCCGCGGCGGTTCTGATCGCCGTGCTGTGGATCCTGGCGTCCGGAGGTCGCGAGGATCAGACGGAGGCCCAGCTGGCCCAGGCCCAGGCCGACGCCCTGACGGCCCAGGCCCAGTCGGACCAGGCGGTGCTGCAGAGCCAGATCGCCGGCGCCCAGCAGAGCGTGGATATCGCCCGCTCCAACGCCGCACAGGCCCAGGCCGAAGCCAGCCGCGCCGCCAGCGAAGCGCGGGCCGAAATGGCGCGCGCCGCCCAGCCGGTGGTCATCACGACGCCCGCGCCGCAACCCGCGCCGACCTCGGGCGTCGCCACGGTGACCACGACCTCCCCGCAACCCTGATCCAGTTCGCCGGCGCCCCTCCCCAGGACGGGGAGGGAGATGCTAAGCGGGCGGGATGCGCCAGACATTCGACGAAACCACCGACCCGTCCTTCGGGGCGAAACACCTTCCGCTCGTCCGCGCCGAGATGGCGCGGCAGGGGCTTGACGGCTTCCTGGTCCCGCACGAGGACGAACATCAGAACGAGTACCTGCCGGCCGCCAACGACCGCCTGGCCTGGGTCAGCGGCTTCACCGGATCGGCCGGCGCCGGGGTGGTGATGAAGGACTCGGCGGCGGTCTTCGCCGACGGCCGCTACACCGTTCAGGTCAAGGCCCAGGTCGATGCCGACCAGTTCGAGATCCTGAGTCTGGAGAGCGGCGTCCCCGCCTATCTGGAGCGCGCCCCCAGGGGGGCGGTCATCGGCTACGATCCGCGCCTGCACAGCCCCGACGCCCTGGCGTCGCTAAAGCGCGCCGCGTCCAGGGCCGGCGCGTCGCTCAAAGCGGTCGCCGACAATCCCGTGGACGCCGCCTGGGCCGACACGCGACCGGCCCAGCCCGTCGCCCCGGTCGTGCCGCACGAAGATCGCCATGCCGGCGAAAGCAGCGCGTCGAAACGCGCCCGGATCGGGGCCGCGATCGCCGACGCGGGCGCCGACGCCGCCGTCCTGACCGCGCCGACCTCGATCGCCTGGCTGTTCAATGTGCGGGGCGGCGACGTGATCCGCTCGCCCCTGCCGCTGGCCCAGGCGATCATCGCGGCCAACGGAACGGCGATGCTGTTCCTGGACCCGGCCAAGGTGACCAACGAACTGCCCGGCTGGCTGGGCGACGACGTGACGCTGATGAGGCCCGACGAGCTGCCCCAGGCGCTGGAGGGGATGAAGGGGCACAGCGTCCTGATCGATCCGGCCCAGTCGTCGGCGTGGTATTTCGATCGGCTGGAGCTGGTCGGGGCGACCGTGGTGCGCGGCGCCGACCCGTGCGCCCTGCCGCGCGCGGTCAAGAACCCGGTCGAGATCGAAGGCAGCCGTCAGGCCCATATCCGCGACGGCGCCGCGCTCAGCCGCTTCCTGCACTGGGTCGATACGGTCGCCCAGATTGAACTGCCGGACGAGCGTCAGGTGGTCGAGGCGCTGGAGCGGTTCCGGGAAGAGACCGGCGCGCTGAAGGATCTGAGTTTCGACACCATCGCCGGGGTCGGGCCGAACGGCGCCCTGCCGCACTACAAGCCGGTCACGCGCACGCTGCGCAAGATGGAGCGGGGCTCGCTGCTGCTGGTAGACGGCGGCGGTCAGTATCTGGACGGGACGACAGACGTGACCCGCACGATGGCGATCGGCGAACCCTCGGCCGCCCAGCGCCGGATGTTCACACTGGTGCTGAAGGGTCATATCGCCATGGCCGTGGTGCGCTTCCCGGCCGGCACGACGGGCCACCAGCTGGACGCCCTGGCGCGCCTGCCGATGTGGATGGCGGGGCTGGACTACGACCACGGAACCGGTCACGGCGTTGGCAGCTATCTGGGTGTCCACGAGGGGCCGCAGCGGATCGCCAAGGCGCCGAACGCCCAGCCGCTTCTGACCGGAATGATCCTTTCCAACGAGCCGGGCTACTACCGCGAAGGCCACTGGGGCATCCGCATCGAGACCCTGCAGGTCGTCACGCCGCCCGAACCGATCCCGGGCGGCGAGCGGCCGATGCACGGATTCGAACAACTGACCTTCGCCCCGCTGGACCGCAGGCTGATCGACGTCGATCTGCTGACGGCCGACGAGCGCGCCTATGTCGACGCCTATCACGCCGAGACCTTGGCCAAGGTCGGGCCGCTGATGGAGGGTGAAGCCAAGACCTGGCTTGAAGCCCAGTGCGCGCCGCTTTGAGGGGATGACGGCATGTGGTAGAAGTCTTTCTACCATGTTGAACATCAAGAACCCGCGCGCTCATCAGCTGGCCGTCGAAGTGGCCGAGGCCGCGGGCGAGACGCTCACAGATGCTGTCATCCATTCGCTGGAGGAGCGGCGGGATCGGCTGAAGCCGAAGCCAAAGGGCATCGACGTCGCCAAGGTTGAGGCTCTCCTCGCTGAAATGCGCGAACGCCTGCCGCCTGAGTTCTTCGAGGAAGAAGATCCGACAGCCTTTCTCTACGATCCGGAGACAGGACTGCCGGTGTGATTGTGGATACCTCGGCGCTCGTCGCCATCGTCCGAAACGAAATCGACAAGCCTGTATTCTTCGAGCGCCTTGTCCAAGCAGCCGAAGCCGGCGAGGCCATAAGAATGTCCGCCGGCACATTGGTCGAGCTGTTCATCGTGATCGATCGCTTCAAGGACCCGAGCGTGTCACGGTTGCTGGATGGCCTCTTGGCGGAGTTGGCTCTGGAAATCATTCCGGTCGAGAGGGAGCTGACCGTTGTCGCACGGGCCGCGAACCGGCGGTTCGGAAAGGGTTTTCATCCGGCCCGGTTGAACTTCGGCGACTGCTTCGCCTACGCCCTGGCCAAACAGTCCGGCGAACCCCTGCTGTTCAAGGGTGAAGACTTCGCACAGACGGATATCGTTTCGGCGGTCTGACCTTGCGGATCGGTCGGGCGGCGCCGACGTTCCGGTCTCAGCCCACCCGCAGGAGATCGCCCCATGAAGACCCGTCGTCTTGGACCGAACGGTCCCGAAGTTTCGGCCATCGGCCTTGGCTGCATGGGGATGGCGGCCTTCTACGGCACGCCGTCGGACGAGGCGCAGGCGACGGCGGTGATCCATCGCGCGCTGGAGCTGGGCGTCACCTTCTTCGACACGGCCGAGATGTACGGTCCGCACACCAACGAGATTCAGGTGGGCAAGGCGCTGGCGGATCGGCGCGACAAGGCGTTCGTAGCGACCAAGTTCGGCATCGGCTACAACGCCGACCGCACCGCGCTGAAGGTCGACGGATCGCCCGCCAACGTACGCCGCGCCATCGAGGGCAGCCTGACGCGGCTGAACATGGACCACGTCGATCTCTACTATCTGCACCGCGTCGATCCGGACACGCCGATCGAGGAGACGGTCGGGGCGATGGCCGAACTGGTGAAGGAGGGCAAGGTCCGTTTCCTGGGCCTGTCAGAGGCGGCGCCGGAGACGATCCGCAAGGCCCACGCGACCCATCCGATCACGGCCCTGCAGACCGAATATTCGCTGTGGAGCCGCGAACCGGAGGACGAAATCCTGTCGACCGTGCGCGAACTGGGGATCGGCTTCGTGCCCTACAGCCCCCTGGGACGCGGGTTCCTGTCGGGCGACATCAAGTCGATCGACGATCTGGAGCAGGGCGATTTCCGCCGGTCCAATCCGCGCTTCATGGGCGAGAATTTCCACAAGAACCTCGACCTGGTCGAGGCGGTCAAAGCCATCGCCCACGACCGGGGCGTGACGGCGGCGCAGCTGGCCCTCGCCTGGGTGCTGGCGCAGGGCGATCATCTGGTTCCGATACCCGGCACGCGCCGGATCGCGACCCTGGAAGACAATGCGGCGGCCGCCGAAATCGTCCTGACGGCCGAGGACGTCGAGGCGATCGAGGCCGTCTTCCCCAGGGACGCCGCCTCGGGTCACCGCTATGCGGAAGCGGCCCGGAGCGCGCTCAACCGCTGATTTTCTCTCCTCCCCGTTCGCCGCTTGGCGAATGGGGAGGTGGCGCGGCGCTCCTTCAGCGCCGTGACGGAGGGGGCGAGACGGTGTGTGCGGTGAGGGTGCTTGCTCGTCGGAACCGAGTCGCCCCCTCCGTCACGACCCCAAGCGGGGTCGCGCCACCTCCCCATCGCTGCGCGACAGGGAGGAGATTACGAGATCAACGCCAGCCATTCGTCCTCGGTCAGGACGGCGACGCCATGCTTCTGCGCCTCGGCCAGCTTGGAACCAGCGCCCGGGCCGGCGACGAGGTAGTCGGTCTTCTTCGACACCGATCCCGAGACCTTGGCGCCCAGGCTTTCGGCGCGGGCCTTGGCCTCGTCGCGGGTGAATCGTTCCAGCGCGCCGGTGAAGACGACGGTCTTGCCCGCGACCGGCGTGTCGGCTTTGGGGCGTTCGGCGTCCTCGATCTTGGTCAGTTCGGCGACCAAGGCGTCGACGACCTGGCGATTGTGCGGCTCGTGAAAGAACTCGGCCACCGCGCGGGCGGCGACGGGACCGACGCCGGCGATGCCTGCGATCTCGCCCAGGGTCATCGACGGGCCTTCCTCGCGGGCGATGCGGGCCAGTTCGACGATGCTCCCCCAGTCGGTGGTCAGTTCAGCAAGCGCGCGGCGGGCGGGCGTGGCCACGCCGGGGAAGGCGAGGGCCAGCTTCTGGTCGAGCGGCGCCTCGGGCCAGGGATCGGCGGGCGACAGCTCGGCCGCCGCCATGACCGACAGGGTGCGGGCGGACACGCCGTGGCCTTCCGACAACTGGGTCCATTCGGGCGAGGGGATGCCCGACGCGGCCTTCAGCGCGGCGGCGTGGAAGCTGTTCCAGTCGCCGAAATGGCGGGCGAGCAGCAGCGAGGTCTGGTCGCCGATGTCGCGGATGCCGAGGCCGAACAGCAGCCGTTCCAGCGCGATTACGCGGCGGGCGTCGATACCGGCGATCAGGTTGCGGACGCTGGTTTCACCGTAGCCGTCCTCGGCGCGCAGGGCGTCCAGCTTCTCGGCATCGCGGGCCAGGCGGAAGATGTCGGCGGGCTCGTGAATCCAGCCCCGCTCGTGGAAGGCGGCCAGCTGTTTTTCGCCCAGACCTTCGATGTCGAAGGCGCGGCGAGAGACGAAATGCTTTAACCGTTCAACCAGTTGGGCGGCGCAGATGAGCCCGCCGGTGCAGCGCCGGCGCACCTCGCCCTCGGGCCGCACGGCCTCCGAGCCGCACACCGGACAGTGGGTCGGGAAAATGTAGGGCGCGGCGTCGGGGGGGCGTTTGTCGGCCACCACCGAGACGATCTGGGGGATGACGTCGCCGGCGCGTTGCAGGACGACGGTGTCGCCGATGCGGACGTCCTTGCGCGCGATCTCGTCCTCGTTGTGGAGGGTGGCGTTCCGCACCACCACACCGCCGACGGTGACGGGGGCGAGGCGGGCGACGGGGGTCAGGGAGCCGGTGCGGCCGACCTGGATGTCGATGCCTTCGAGGACCGTGGTGGCCTGCTGCGCCGGGAATTTGTGCGCGATGGCCCAGCGGGGGCTGCGCGAGACGAAGCCGAGGCGGGCCTGCCAGTCCAGCCGGTCGACCTTGTAGACCACGCCGTCGATGTCATAGCCGAGACCCGCACGGTCGGTTTCGAGCTTGCGGTAGACGCCGGTCAGGCCCTCGGCGCCCTCGACGCGGATCGACCGGGGATTGACCGGAAAGCCCCAGGTTTCGAACATCTTGAGCGCGCCCTCCTGCGTCTCCGCGAAAGGTTCGGAGATCTCGCCCCAGGCATAGGCGAAGAAGCGCAACGGACGCTGGGCCGTCACCGTCGGATCGATCTGGCGCAGGGAGCCCGCCGCGAAATTGCGGGGGTTGGCGTAGGTCCGCCTGCCGGCCGCCTCGGCCTCGGCGTTGAAGGCGGCGAAGGCGTCGTTGGGAGCATAGACCTCGCCGCGCACCTCGATCACGGCGGGCCAGCCGGAGCCCTTCAGGCGGTGAGGAATGTCGGCGATGGTCTTCAGGTTGGCGGTGATGTCCTCGCCCGTCCGGCCGTCGCCGCGCGTTGCGCCCCGAACCAGAATGCCGTTTTCATAGCGCAGGTTGGCGGACAGACCGTCGATCTTGGGTTCGGCGACGAAGGCCGTGACCTCGTCCGCCGGCAGGTTCAGGAAGCGCCGGATACGCGCCACGAAATCGGCCACGTCGCCGTCGTCGAAAGCGTTGTCGAGCGACAGCATGGGCACGCCGTGGCGGACCTCGGCGAACTGGCTGGCGACGGGTGCGCCGACCGTCCTGGACGGCGAATCCTCGCGGACCAGGCCGGGAAACCTGGTCTCGACAGCGAGGTTGCGGGCGCGCAGGGCGTCATAGTCTGCGTCGGAAATCTCGGGCGCGGCCTCGGCGTACAAGGCGTCGTGCCGGGCCATTTCGGCGGCCAGCCGGGCCAGTTCGGCCTCGGCCTCGGCTTCGCTCAGGGATTCGACGGACGGTTCGGCCATGGCGCCGGTTTAGCACCGCCGCCGGTCCTCGCCAGCCGGTTCGATGACACGAATTTAAGCGGACGTATCGCCGTCGGGCCGCTATGCCGAATGGGACGCATCAGAGAGTTTCCATGTCGCACGCCCTTCGCTCCGCCGCCCTGGCTTCCGTCGCCGCCCTGATCCTGTCCGGCTGCATGGGGATGAACGAGGCCACGGCCCCGGCCGAGGCGCCCGCCGACGTCGCCGCGACCCCGGTCGACTACGATCAGTTGATGGCCGACGTCCGCATCCTGTCGGCCGACGACATGGAGGGTCGCGACACCGGTGCGCCCGGCGGGGAACGGGCGCGGGCCTATATCGTGTCGCGGTTCGAAGCGCTCGGCGTGGGCGCCCCGCCCGTCGGCCGTCTGCAGCCGTTCGAGACGCAGGGCCGCACGCGCGAGGGGCCCAAGACCTTCAACGGGGTCAATATCCTGGGCCTGATCGAGGGCACGCGCGTGCCGGACCGCTACATCGTCGTCACGGCCCACTACGACCACGTCGGAATCAACAACGATCAAATCTTCAACGGCGCCGACGACAACGCCTCGGGCGTGGCGACCATGCTGGAGATCGCCGCCCGGCTGAAGGCCGCCCCGCCCGAGCACAGCGTCATCTTCGTCGCCTTCGACGGCGAGGAGCGGGGCCTGCTGGGCGCCAAGCATTTCGTCCAGGCGCCGCCGGTGCCGCTGGCGTCGATCGCCATGAACCTGAATTTCGACATGGTCGCGCGGGCCGAGACGGACGGGCATCTGTGGGTCACCGGCACCTACCAGCACCCGACCTTCCGGCCGATCCTGGAGACCATTCCGGCCAACGGCGCGGTGTCGCTCGCCTTCGGCAAGGACACGCCGCAGGACACGGGCGCCGACAACTGGGTCGATGCGTCCGACCAGGGCGCCTTCTTCCACGCCGACGTGCCGTTCCTGTATCTGGGCGTCGACTACCACCCCGACTATCACCGCCCCTCGGACGATTTCGACAAGATCACGCCCTCGGTGTTCCAGAGCGCGGCCGAGCTGTCGGTGTCGGCGTTCCGGGCGCTGGATCAGGGACTTGATCGCTGATCGCGGTCGATTTTCAGTTGCAAAGATAGACCTTGCACA
This sequence comes from Alphaproteobacteria bacterium, assembly GCA_018820205.1. Taxonomy (GTDB): domain Bacteria; phylum Pseudomonadota; class Alphaproteobacteria; order Caulobacterales; family Caulobacteraceae; genus Brevundimonas. The sequence goes on along the minus strand of JAHJOK010000018.1, from coordinate 15,986 downwards.
GACCACCGGTTCGGCGTTTCCGTTCCTGATCACGGGGTGCGATGAACAATGACGACCACCAGTACGGATGCGTTCGACCTGCAACGCATCCAGCGGATCCGCAAATGGACCATAGGCCTGTCGCTGGCTGTGGTCGTTCTGGTGGCGATGTTCAGCGCCAGCTGGTGGGGGGACGGGTCGACCCATGAAGCGGTCGAGGCCATCGGACTTGGCGCCATCGTGCTCAGCATCGTCGGCCGTGCGTGGTGCTCGCTCTATATCGGCGGCCGCAAGAAGGCGCAGGTGGTCTGCACCGGCCCCTATTCGATCAGCCGCAACCCTCTTTACGTATTCAGCTATGCGGGCGCATTCGGCATCGGCGCCCAGACCGGCAGCATGACCATCGCGGCGATCTTCGTCCTGATCGCGGTCGTAGTGTTCCATTTCACGATCGAGCGCGAAGAGGCCTGGCTCTCGGCGGAATTCGGGGAAGCCTATCGGGACTATCTGGCCCGCACGCCGCGATGTGGTCCTGACTTCTCGAAATGGCGTGACGAGGACGAGCTCAGCATTAGGCCACGTTTCTTCGTGACGACCATCCGGGACGGGCTGGTTTTCCTGCTGGCCATTCCGATTTTCGAAGGCGTGGACATGGCGCAGGCGGCCGGCTGGCTTCCTGTCCTGCTGCACCTGCCGTGAAGGCGATGAAGACGGTCGGGGCGGTGATCGCCGTCGGGCTGGCCCTGGCCGCGTGCGACGTTCTAGCCCCCTCCACGCGGCCGGCCGGGCCGGACGGCGAGGCTGCGACGGCGGCGCCGGGCGGCGGCGCCTTCTCGCACAGCCAGTCCGAGGACATCTCGGGGTCTTATCGCGCCACCGGCGTGACCGGCGGCGCCCTGACGCTGACGCAGGTGTTCGTCGGCCAGACGCAGGACTTCGAAGCCTGGGAGGCCGGGCGGCGCAGCACGACGTTCGCCCCTGTCATGGTCGAGTTCACGCGAGAGGGTCAGACAGTGCGGGTGCTGCCCGATCGCTATGCGGTCAGCGACGGCCGTGTCTCCATGCGGGGCACGGCGCCCGGCGTCGGCGAGGTCTCTGTCGATCTGCGACTGGACAAGGGGGCGCTGGCGACGGCGCGGCGCAATCTGGGCGGTTCCGAGGATGCGGCCCTGACGGGGTCGGTCCGGATCGGCGGACGCAGCGTCACCGGCGTGAAACTGAGCTGGTACGGCGGCGACTGACCGCCCAGGAAAAAGGGCGGCCCGCGAAGGCCGCCCCGATCCGTTCTAGTTGACCGTCGCCTTGACGATCTTGCCCGGCGCGCGGGGCGGTTCACCCTTGGGCAGGGCGTCGACGTGGTCCATGCCTTCGATCACCTGGCCCCAGACCGTGTACTGGCCGTCCAGGAAGGTGGCGTCGTCGAAGACGATGAAGAACTGGCTGTTGGCCGTGTCGGGCTGATTGGTGCGGGCCATCGAGCAGACGCCGCGAACGTGCGGTTCCTTCGAAAACTCGGCCTTCAGGTTCGGCTTCTTGGAGCCCGAGGTTCCGGTTCCGGTCGGGTCGCCGCCTTGGGCCATGAAGCCCGGGATCACGCGGTGGAAGACCACGCCGTCATAGAAGCCTTCGGAGGCCAGTTCGGTGATGCGTTCGACATGGCCGGGCGCCAGGTCTGGGCGCAGCTTGATGACGACGTCACCGGTTTCGAGGGTCAGGGTCAGGGTCTGGTCGGCCATGTGGCGCTCCATTTTCGGATGATTGGCGGGGGTCATAGCCGCTGAGGGCCGTCGGCGCTATGTGGGTGCGATGAGCGACGATGAAAAGACCGCCCCCGAACCCAGACGCCGCATGGTGCGCCCGCCCAGCGGCGGAACCGCGGCCGGCCGCGGCATGGGCGGCAAGATCAAGACCGCCGACAAGAAATCGATCTCTTCCATCGAATGGATCAAGCGCCAGCTTGCCGATCCCTGGTCCGAGAAAGCGCGCGCCGAGGGCTGGCGCAGCCGGGCGGCCTTCAAATTCAGCGAGATCGACGACCGGTTCCGGCTGGTGAAAAAGGGGTCTCGCGTCATCGATCTGGGGGCCGCGCCGGGCGGCTGGGTCCAGGTCTGCGTCAATCGGGGGGCCGTGGCGGTGGTTGGCGTCGACCTGCTGCCGATCGAGCCGATCCCCGGTTCGACCCTGATCCAGGCCGATTTCACCGAGCCGGGCGTGGACGCCCAGCTGATCGAATTGCTCGGCGGGGCGCCGGACCTGGTCCTGTCGGACATGGCGCATAATACGGTCGGCCATCGCCAGACGGACCATCTGAAGATCATCGCCCTGATCGAGATCGCCGCGGAGTTCGCGATCCGGACGCTGAGGCCCGGCGGGTCTTTCGTCACCAAGAATTTCCAGGGCGGCGATGCGGGCCATGTGCTGGCGGACCTGAGGGCCAATTTCCAGGACGTGAAATACGTCAAGCCCGCCGCCAGCCGAAAGGGCTCGTCGGAGGTCTATCTGGTGGCGTTGAACAAGCGGTGAGCGAGACCGAGGTCCGCGCGGCGTTCGCCAAACAGGCGGCCATCTGCACGGCCTCGGGCGCACCGTTCACGGGTCGGGTGTGCGGCCTGATCGGCGAGCGGCTGGACCGGTCATCGGCTATTGGACGGCGGCTGCTGGACTGGCCGGGCAATCCCTCGCACGAGGGCGACGCCCTGCCGTTGCGGCTGGCGGGCGGGCTTCACGCCCTGGCCCGGTCCGGCGCCGATGCCGCCTTGACCGAGGCCTATCCGCCGAACGCGGGGGGCGAAAATGACGCGCAGCTCTGGGAAATCCTGGCGGGATGTTTGGTTTCTCAGATGGCGCTGCTGGACCCGTGGCTGGATGGTCCGCCGCAGACAAATGAGGTCGGGCGGTCGGGCGGCCTGATAGCGGGCTTGTTGGTGCTTTCCGCCCGCTTCGGCCTTCCGCTCGCCCTGTATGAGCTGGGCGCCAGCGCGGGCCTGAACACGCGACTGGATCGCTACGCCTATCGGCTGGGCGAGACCGAGGCGGGCGAGGCGGGATCGCCGCTCAGGCTCACGCCGGACTGGCGGGGCGCATCGCCGCCGGCGGGGGCGGTGCGCGTCGTTCGCCGCGCCGGGGTCGATCGACATCCGCTGGATCCGACCGATCCGGCCACGGCCGAACGATTGAGCGCCTATGTCTGGGCGGGTCAGGGCGAACGGCTGGCGCGTTTGCAGGCGGCGGTCGAGATCGCACGGACGACGCCCGTCCGCCTCGATCAGGCGGACGCCGCCGACTGGCTGGACGCCGAGCTGGCGGTCGAGCCGGAACCCGGCGTCTGCCGCGTCATCCTGCACACCATCGCTTTCCAGTATTTCCCGCCGGAGGTTCAGGCGCGGGTCAGGGCGCGGATCGAGGCGGCCGGTGAAGCGGCGACGGTCGAAGCGCCCATGGCATGGCTCAGCTACGAGGCGGAGGGCGCCGGCTTCGAGCGCTGGCCGGTGTTGCGGCTGAAAACCTGGCCCGGCGGCGAAGACCAGGGGCTGGCGCGCGGGCACCCGCACGGCGCCTGGTACGAATGGCTGGCGCAGCGGTCCGAGGAGGCTTGAAGGCTCAGGCGGTCTGGGCCGAGCGCCGCGCCTCACGCAACGTCCAGATGCGGTCGTGAATGGCGAAGAAGGCCATCTGCACCAGAGGCTCGACGACGCCGATGGCCAGGGCGACCCGCCAGTTCTGAGTGATGGCGAAGGCGACGGTCACCGCCACGGCGAAATGCATGAGGCCATAGGTCATCGTCTTGACGGCGATGTTCTTCAACGAGGGCAGGGCGTGGCTGTGACCATGCTGACCGTGCGAGCGGGCCTGTTCCTCGGCGTTCATGACGTCCAGCCGGGCGGTGAAGGCCTCGGCAGTCTCCTCGATCCGACTGCCGCGACGACGACGCTCGATCCGGTGCCAGATCCGGTCGTGGAAGGAATAGGCGATGGTCTGGAAGAAGGGTTCGACCACGCCGATGGCCAGGGCCATGCGCCAGTCCTGGGTGATCGCCCAGGCGACCAGCATGGCCACGACCAGATGCATCACGCCATAACTGGCGATTTTCAGCGCGAGGCCGCGGACGGATCTGGCGAGTGCGATGACCATCTTCGTCTTCAATGTTAGCACAGACTGAAAGTTTCAAGCGAGACTGAAAAAAGTTACGATTGCGGCCGAGCTTCGGATGCGCGCGCGTCACGGTTGACTTCGCAGCCGCGAAAGAGGATAGGCGGCCCGCAAAACGGAGACTCCCATGGAGATTCGCGAAGGGCTCACCTTCGACGATGTTTTGCTTGAACCCGGCCCGTCCGAAGTCATGCCCGCAGATGCGGACGTGTCGACGCGGCTGACACGCGACATCCGACTGAACATCCCGCTGTCGTCGTCGGCGATGGACACCGTGACGGAAAGCCGACTGGCCATCGCCATGGCCCAGGCCGGCGGTCTGGGCGTGCTTCACCGCAACATGACGGTGCAGCAGCAGGCCGATCAGGTCCGCGAGGTCAAACGCTTCGAAAGCGGCATGGTCATCAACCCGGTGACTGTCTCGCCCCAGACGACCCTGGGGGAGATCCGCGAGATCGTCGCCCGCCGCAAGTTTTCCGGCTTCCCCGTCGTCGATCCGGCGTCGGGCAGGCTGGTCGGCATTCTGACCAACCGCGACATGCGGTTCGATACGGACCCGAACCGCAAGGCCGGGGACCTGATGACGCAGGGCGATCTGATCACCGTGCGCGAAGGCGCCGGGCGAGACGAGGCGCGAGAACTGCTGCGGACCCGCAAGGTCGAACGCATCATCGTGGTGGACGAAGGCTATCGCGCCGTCGGCCTGATCACGATGAAGGACATCGAGAAGGCCCAGGCCCACCCCCATGCGGCCAAGGACGATCAGGGCCGTCTGCTGGTCGGCGCCGCCTCGACCGTCGGCGACGCGGGCTATGAGCGGTCGATGGCGCTCGCAGAGGCGGGCGTGGACGTGGTGGTGATCGACACCGCCCACGGGCATTCGGTCCAGGTCAGCAGGGCCGTCGAGCGGATCAAGCGCGAGAGCAACCGCATCCAGATCATCGCCGGCAATGTCGCCACCTATGACGGCGCGCGCGCCCTGATCGATGCGGGCGCCGATGCGGTGAAGGTCGGCATCGGCCCGGGCAGCATCTGCACCACGCGGATCGTGGCCGGCGTCGGCGTGCCGCAACTGACCGCGATCATGGAGGCGGCGCGCGCGGCCCGCGACAGCGGGGCCCCGGTCATCGCCGACGGCGGCATCAAATATTCGGGCGATCTGGCCAAGGCGATCGCAGCGGGCGCTTCGGCCGCCATGATGGGTTCGATGTTCGCCGGCACCGACGAAAGCCCCGGCGAGGTCTTCCTGTATCAGGGCCGGTCCTACAAATCCTACCGTGGCATGGGCTCGGTGGGCGCGATGGGGGCCGGGTCGGCCGACCGCTATTTCCAGAAGGAAGTGGAGGACACCCAGAAGCTGGTGCCCGAGGGCATCGAGGGCCAAACCCCCTACAAGGGTCCGATCAGTCCCGTGCTGCACCAGATGGTGGGCGGCCTTCGCGCCGCCATGGGCTATGTCGGGGCCGCCACCATCGCCGATCTTCAGGACCGCGCGCGGTTCGTGCGGATCACCGGCGCGGGCCTGCGCGAAAGCCATGTCCACGACGTGATGATCACGCGCGAGGCGCCGAACTATCGGCAGGGTTAGGAGACAGTCATGAGCCTGACGCCCGAGTTCACGATGCTGGCCTTCACCCTGATCCTGGCGATTGTCCAGATTCTGGCGGCGGCGACGGTCGGGACGGCCAGGGTCGGCCTGGCCTACAACGCCAGCCCGCGTGACACGGCGCGCGATCCGGGCGTGCTGGCCGGCCGTCTGACGCGCGCCCAGGCCAATCTGTTCGAGACCCTGCCGCTTTTCGCGGCGGCGGTGATCATGGCCCAGATTTCGGGCGAGAACGGCTGGCTGACCCTGGTCGGCACGCATCTCTATTTCTTCGGCCGCCTGATTTATGCGCCGGTTTACGCCCTAGGCGTCCCCTACGTCCGTTCGCTGATCTGGGTGGGGTCGCTGGTCGGCCTTTGCATGGTCATCGCCGCCCTTTTCGTCTGAAAGCTCGCCTTGACCCCAGCCGCCCGTCTCGCCGCCGCCGCCTCCGTCCTCGACAGCATCGCGCAGGGTCGTCAACCGGCCGAGGCCGTCCTGAAAGCCTGGGGCGGGGCCAACCGCTACGCCGGGTCCAAGGACCGTCGCGCCATCGCCGATCAGGTCTACAAGGTCCTGCGGGCGCGGGGCCGTCTGGTCTGGGCCATGGGCGGTCGCGAAGACGGCCGGGCCCTGGTGATCGGCGCCCTCAGCCTGATCGACGGCCTGTCGCTGGAAGAGATCGAGGCGCTGCATTCCGGCGACGGCTACGGCCCCAAACCCCTGTCGAAACAGGAGCGGTCGCGCATCAGCATGACCGGCGACGAAGTCCCCGGCTGGGTCGCTGCGGGTCTGCCCGAGTTCGTGGTCGAGGATTTCAGAAACACCTTCGGCGATCGCTGGGCCGAGGAGGCCGCCGGCCTGATGCTGCCGCGCGCGCCGATCGACCTGCGGGTCAATCTGGCCAAGGCCACGGTCGATGAGGTCGAGGTCGAACTGCGCGAGGCCGGGCTGTCGCCCGAGCGGACGCCGTGGTCGGCGACGGGCTTGCGCCTGCAATCCGAACCGCCGCCGAACGTCCAGGCGCTGGAGGCCTTCAAGCAGGGCCGGATCGAGATCCAGGACGAGGGCAGCCAGATCGTCAGTTGGCTGGCGGGCGTCCGGCCCGGCATGACCGTCGTCGACTACTGCGCCGGGGGCGGGGGCAAGACCCTGGGCCTGGCCATGCAGGGACTGGCCGTCGGCGCTTCGCGCGTCGAGGCGGTCGCCGAGCCCGAGAAGATCTGGACCCCGACCGGCTGGGTCGATGCGCCCAAGGGCAAGGCGAAGGCGGCCTCGGTCGCCAGGGCCGAGGGCCGTCTGATCGCCTGCGACGTGGTGCAGAAGCGGCTCGACAACATCCGCCCCCGGCTGGCGCGGGCGGGGGTGGAGGCGGAGTTGATCCACCTGGGCCCCAACGGCGGCGGGGTCGAGGACATCGTGGGACAGGCGGACGTCGTCTTCGTCGACGCGCCCTGCACCGGGTCCGGCACCTGGCGGAGGAAACCCGAGGATGCCTGGCGGCTGAAGCCCGAGGACGTCGACCGGATGCATTCGCTGCAGACCGCGATCCTGGCGCGTGCGGCCAAGCTGGTGAAGCCGGGCGGACGGCTGGTCTATGTGACCTGCTCCATGCTGAGGGTCGAAAACGAGGCCAGCGTGGACGCCTTCGAGGAGGATCACCCGTCGTTCGAACCGGTGGCCATCGCCGATGCGCTGGGCGCCTCGACCTTCACCGACGCGGGCCGTGCGAAACTGCCGGAATTGGCGCTGGGGCACCGTCTGCGTCTCTCGCCGGCGACCACGGGCACCGACGGCTTCTTCGCCGCCGTCTATGAGCGGCAGGCGTGAGCGAGACCTTCGAACTGAGCAATTTCGGGCCGCTGACGGCCCTGTGCGTCATGGCCGCCGAGCTGGAATACGGCCCCGCGCTGAAGGCGCGCATCAAGCCGCTGATCACCGGCGTGGGGCCCGTCGAGGCGGCGGTCGAGACCACGGCGGCCCTGGCCCAGCTGGAGCGGGAAGGGCGGTTGCCCGACCTGATCCTGTCGCTGGGCTCGGCAGGATCGCAGTCGCTGGAACACGGTCGGATCTATTGGGTGGACGAGGTTGGGTATCGCGACATGGACGCCTCGGCGATCGGCTTCGCGAAAGGCGTCACACCCTTTCTGGACCGGGAGCCGGTGTTGACCTTGGCCAGCGGCCCGGCGGGCCAGCCCTATGCGCGGCTGGCGACCGGCGCCAGCGTCGTCACGGGCGAGGCCTATGACGATATCGACGCCGAGATGGTCGACATGGAGACCTATGCGGTCGTCCGCGCCGCCGCGAAATTCGGCGTGCCGGTGATGGGGCTGCGCGGCATCTCGGACGGCAAGGCCGACCTGACCGTGCTGGAAGACTGGACCAACACATTGTCGGTGATCGACGCGGGACTGGCCGAGGCGCTGGACCTGCTGAAAGCCGAATTCGAACGCCTGACCGCCGAAATCGCCCCGGAGACCGCATGACCGCCCAGACCGATCACCAGAAGGTTCTGATCGTTGATTTCGGCAGCCAGGTGACGCAGCTGATCGCGCGGCGTCTGCGCGAGGCCAATGTCTATTGCGAAATCCATCCGTATTCGAAGGCCGAGGCCGCGCTTCAGGCCATGAGCCCGGCGGCCATCATCCTGTCGGGCGGTCCCGAAAGCGTCCACGAAGAGGGCAGCCCCCGCGCGCCGCAGGGCGTGTTCGAGGCGGGCGTGCCGGTGCTGGGCATCTGCTACGGCGAGATGACGATGTGCGAGCAGCTGGGCGGCAAGGTCGAGGGCGGCCACACCCGCGAGTTCGGCCGCGCCGAGATCACCGTCCAGAAGACCTCGCCCCTGCTGGCCAATCTGGCCCCGGTCGGCGAGGACGAGACCGTCTGGATGAGCCACGGCGACAAGATCGTCGCCATCCCGGAGGGCTTCGACGTCGTCGCGTCTTCGCCGGGTTCGCCCTATGCCGTCATCGCCGATGAGAAGAGACGCTTCTATGGCGTTCAATTCCATCCGGAAGTCATGCACACCCCGCGTGGCCACCAGATGCTGAAGAACTTCACCCACGGCATCGCCGGGCTGAAGGGCGACTGGACCATGGCCGCCTATCGCGACGAGAAGATCGCCCAGATCCGCGAACAGGTCGGCTCGGCCAAGGTGATCTGCGGCCTGTCGGGCGGCGTCGACTCATCGGTCGCGGCCGTCCTGATCCATGAGGCCATCGGCGACCAGCTGACCTGCGTCTTCGTCGACACCGGCCTGCTGCGCAAGGACGAGGCGACCCAGGTCACCCAGCTCTTTCGCGAGCACTACAACATCCCCCTGATCCACGTTGATGCGTCGAAGGAATTCCTCGGCGAACTGGCCGGTCAGTCGGACCCCGAGACCAAGCGCAAGACCATCGGCCGCGTCTTCATCGAGATCTTCGACCGCGAGGCCGCCAAGATCGAGGGCGCCGAATTCCTCGCCCAAGGGACCCTCTATCCCGACGTGATCGAGAGCGTGTCCTCGTCCAGCGGCAAGGCCCATGTGATAAAGAGCCACCACAATGTCGGCGGCCTGCCCGACTATATGAAGCTGAAGCTGGTCGAGCCGCTGCGCGAACTGTTCAAGGACGAGGTCCGGGCCCTGGGCCGCGAACTGGGCCTGACCGACGCCTTCGTGGGCCGCCACCCCTTCCCCGGCCCGGGCCTGGCCATCCGCATCCCCGGCGAGATCACGCAGGACGCGGTGGAGACCCTGCAACAGGCCGACGCCATCTATCTGGACGAGATCCGCAAGGCCGGCCTCTACGACAAGATCTGGCAGGCCTTCGCGGTCCTGCTGCCGGTCAAGACCGTCGGCGTGATGGGCGACGCGCGGACCTATGAGAAAGTCCTGGCCCTGCGCGCCGTGTCGTCCACCGACGGCATGACCGCCGACTTCTTCGAGTTCCCCTGGGACGTCCTCGGCAAATGCGCCACGCGGATCGTCAACGAGGTCCGGGGCGTAAACCGGGTCGTCTACGACGTCACGTCCAAGCCGCCGGGCACCATCGAGTGGGAATAATTCGGGGCCTTCGAGATCATTCGACGGCACTTCCGAAACCACCACTAAATCACTGACTTACAAGATAAATGCGTTCCAGGTCTCTCGATACCTTTCGAGGGGCAGCGGTTCGTCACGTCGGTCTCTCTGACAGCCGCCCCCCCCGTTGCCCCAGGCGAGTCCGCTCCATACCGTCAGGGGGCTTGAGGTGTCCTGACGGTCTTTTTCCGAAGCAAGCGTCTGTGTTTGCTGAGGAAAAAGTCTCCGAAAGACCCCGAAAGCCGCTGACGGTCTTTTGGAGTGAAATCGGCATGCTTACCGACGCCGCATTGCGGAATATTCGCGCAAAATCAAAATCTTACAAAATGACCGACAGGGATGGATTGTACCTCCTGGTTTCGGCCTCGGGCGGCATCTCATTCAAGTACGACTATCGCTTCCACGGACGGCGCGAGACGGTGACCTTCGGGTCCTACGGGCCCGCCGGCCTGTCGCTCGCCAAGGCCCGGGAGAAGCTCATCGACGCGAAACGGCTGATCGCCGAGGGCGTCTCGCCGGCGCTCGACAAGCAGCGCGCCAAGCGCCGGCTCAAGGAGGCGCGCAGCTTCGGCCAGGTCGCGCAAAGGTGGATGGACCACGCGCCTATGGCGGACAGCACCCGCAACATGCGGCGGTCGATCTTCAACCGCGAGGTCCTGCCGCAATGGGAGAACCGGCTGCTCAGCGAGATCACGCCGGGTGACCTGCGGGCCCATTGCAAGACGATCGTGGACCGCGGGGCGCCGGCGACGGCCGTCCATGTCCGCGACATCGTCAAACAGATCTACGCCTTCGCCATCCTGCATGGCGAGAAGATCGACAACCCGGCCGACGGGGTCGGACCGGCCTCCATCGCCACGTTCCGACCGCGCGATCGGGCGCTGTCGCCGACAGAAATCCGGATCGCGCTGAGCCTGCTGGGCGATGTGGCGACGCTGCCGACGATCCGGTTAGGCCTGAAGTTCGTTTTGTTGAGCATGGTCAGGAAGAGCGAGCTCCAGGATGGAGTCTGGGACGAGGTCGATTTCGCCAACGCCGTCTGGTCGATCCCCAAGGAACGCATGAAGCGATCACGGCCGCACAACGTCTATCTCTCGACCCAGATGCTCGACATCCTGATCGCCCTGAAGACCTGCGCCGGGAACTCCCGCTACATCCTGCCTTCGCGCTACGACGCCGATGCGCCGATGTCGCGGGCGACCTTCAACCGGGTGACGAGCGCCATCGCGGAGCGGGCGCGTGAGCGGGACCTGCCCCTGGAGCCCTTCACGGTCCACGACCTGCGACGGACCGCCTCGACGCTCCTGCACGAGATGGGCTTCAACTCCGACTGGATCGAGAAAGGTCTCGCCCACGAGGAGCGGTCGTCGCGCGGCGTGTACAACAAGGCCGAGTTCGAGGCCCAACGGCGTCACATGGCCCAGCAGTGGTCCGACGCCGTGGACGCTTGGGAGGCAGGCCGGTCGTTCACGCCGGTTCTGGCTATCCCGGAGACAGCCGGTCCTCGCTTCGATCCTCGGCTCTGACGGGGCGTGTGATGCGCTTGCGGACGTCGGGTGGCGGCGCCCGACGGATGGGTTTGGCCCGGCGAAGCGCAAGCCACGCCTCGATCTCGGCCAGATCCCACACCACGCAGCGGGGGGTCAGGAGGAAGCGCCTCGGGAATTGACCGCGCTGCTCCATCTCCCAAATGGTGCTGTCCGCCAACGGCACCATTTGGCGGAGCTGCGGCTTCTTGATCGTGCGCCTCAACGGCGGGTCTGCCTGGGCCATCGGTCTCTCCTAACAAAACGACTCGATGGAATCCGAAAGCCGGCGAGGGCGCCATGCGCAGATCCGCCCACGGTGATCTGCGGCCGAAGGTGTACGGGTTGCACGAGCTGAAAAGCCTCGCGCCCGTTCCCGGGCCCACATTGATCCGTGCGGGTGACGGCTATTGCCTCATCCCAGACGTTGGTGAGGCGTGCGGTGGCGTCCGTAATCTCCACATCGGTTGGGTAACGGCTTGCGGAGAGGGATTCTGCGGCGCTATTCCCGGTCCATGGCGAGTCTTCTTAAGGATGGCGATGTACGACGCGCGGTCTATGCGCGCATGCTCGGGCCTGCCATCCGTTGCGCCGACACGCTGGTGATTGACGAACTCGGCCTCGATCACGGCGCCTGCCGCGTGGATATCGCCGTCATCAACGGTCACATCCGCGGCCTTGAGATCAAAGCGGAGGCGGACACGCTCACCCGCTTGCCGGCCCAAGTCGCCGCCTATGGCGAAGTCGTCGACAAGGCGTCGTTGATTGTCGCCGACCGACATCTGGAGGCGGCGCGTGATCTTCTGCCGGACTGGTGGGGGGTGGTGGTCGCGACCCGGTTCGCCAACGGGGAGGTGGCCCTGCGGCGTATGCGCGAGGAGCATATTAATCGATCGACGGACCCGGTGACCCTCGCCCGCCTGCTCTGGCGTCCCGAGGCGGTCCAGATCCTGCGCGAGCTCGATTATCCCGAGCGCAGCCTGCGCGGCCCGCGTGAGGAACTCTATCAGCTACTTGCCAAGGCGATGTCGCGCCGGCTCCTCTCGGCGCGCGTGCGTCACACCCTCAAGATCAGGGCAATGTGGCGAGACCGTCCAGCACTACAGTGATGTGGTGATTGGTGGCGACCCATTTCCACGTCGTTGGATTGCCGCGCGAGGCCGCTCCGGTCTCGCAGTCCTTGATGTAGTCTCCACCCGCGGAATGGCCCTTGCCGCGGTATTGGCCCGACCCGGTGATCAGTGCGCAAAGACCGGGATAGGCCTGGTTGGTCTCGCCCTTCTTTCGCTTGCGCCGGGCCACGATCCAATTGTCGTTGACCGCATAGCGGACATTGGGGGCACCCCTCATGAAACGCATGTCGCCTTTTGCGAAGGTTGTAGCGGCGACGGCGTAGTCGCCGAAGGCGGGACGACGTGCAGATGGAGCCAAGGCTGCGATCAAGGCTTTGTAAAGCCGCCATTCGCCGCGAGGGAGGGTCTCTAACGGCAGCTTGAGATGGGCGAGGGTGTCGGGGAAGGAGGCGCCAAGAACAACAACGCTGCGGGCGGCGGCGATCGAAGCCGACCCGGACAACGCAGCCTGGACGACCCCGACCAGCCCCGCCAGCGGCTCATAGGTGGGCGCTCTCAGATCGAGGATGATGTCGACCTGCACAAGACCGAGCCCGAGCCCAGCTAGCAGGACGGCGAGGTTCTTGTCGAAATCAGGGTCCAGAGCCTCGTCTAGGGTACAACGAAGGACAACACCCCTCTGGTCGATGGCATGGATGTCGCGGACGGCGACCTTGTAGTCGACGTCATTGTCGAGGGCGACCACAGGGGTCATGACATTGCCGAGTGCACGGGCCTCACCGAACAGGAAGGTCATCGGGTGCCGCCCGTCGGCCATCCGGCTGGCCGGAGGGAGTTGACGACCGTCGAGCAGGGCAGGACGGTCCGCCCATTTCCTTTGCAGCTGTGCGCCGAAAGTCGACAGGTGGTCGTCGAGGTTCTTCTTGGGAATCCATTTCTCGAAATCGAAATCGGGCTCGAGCACCTCGATAAGGGGCACTACGAACGGCTTGCGGGAGGCGTCCAGCTTGAGCAGCGCCTGATACTCGCCCATGCGCCAGCGCAAGACCGGGACGTAATGTTTGGGGGTGATCACCATGGCGGTTGCCTCACAGACCGAATTGCCGACGGACGTCGCCTGAGCCGACCATGGCGCGCAGCAGGGTATAGTCCCCCGCCTCGCGCCGCACCCGGCCGGCAATGACCGCCGGGCCGACCCCGAAGCGCTTCGCGTCGGTCAGGACCGACTTCTCAGTTCGCGAGAATCTTGAGACCGCGACATCCCATTTCGCCCTAGGCAACAGAGCTTCTTGGGCGAAAAGATCCGCCTCCTCTTCATGCGCGCTGTTTGCCGGGCTTTCGGTGTCGTCGAAGATCGCGGCGAAGGCCCTGGCCTGCCCGATGTGAAGCTTCAGGTGTCCGATTTCGTGGAACAGAGTGAACCAGAAATTGTCCAGTCGGTCATGGCGCAGGGTTAGAGCGACCAAACCGTAGCCGTCTTGAGTGTAAAGGGCGGCGCCATCGAGGAGCGTCCCCGGAAGGTGGCGCTCAATGACCAGAACGATACCGATGCGTCGCAGATGATCGACCGCTCGCACTGGACCTTCAGGATCGAGCGTAAAGGCGACGAGGTCGGCCAGCCAGGCGTCGTCGATTGCATCGCGATCAAAGGTCACGGCGGGCGGATTGCGATCGGCCAGATGTCGGACGCGGGCCTCCCAGGCGATGATCGCCGCTTCGTGGATTGCGCCGCCAGAGCGAACGGACTTGCGGTGCAGGGCGACTGGCGCGAATGCGCCATGGCCGCCGCGCATGAAGGCCGGGACCAGATGATCGGCGGATTTGCGCGCCTCGGCCATGGTGCCGGAGAAGTCCTCGAACCAGCCCCGTTTCCACATTTCCGCGATGGGGAAGGCCCGCCAGTCTGACGAATCCACTGTCGTTAGAGTCGGGTCGCCGACAAGCGATGCGCGGTTCTCGATCCGCACGCCGAGCGCGTCTGAGACTTCGACGAGGCGGTCGAGACTGGCTGAGCGGTATCGTTCAGCTTCGTAGCGCTGGATCTGCTGTTCTTTCAGCCCCAACGCGTCGCCGAGATCCTTCTGGCTCATTCCGCGCGCGATACGCGCTCGGATAAGGCTGTCTGGCAAATCGGACAGTCGGGCAGCTGAAAACTGGGTGATGGTCCCCGCCCGCAGTTGATCGAACAGGTCCAGCGATTCCTGGAGTTCCGCGATCTGGCTGGCGAGGGCGTCACGGACGATGGCGGTGAAAGCCGGATCGGCATCCGTCGGGGGGGGCTTCCCGGCGACCGCCTTGAGGGTGTCGAGCGCCGTGCGGGTGGATCGGTACTGTTTCTCGTTGGTGATCATGTCGTCGCCCCTTTCGGGATGGGGAGCGTGAGTCTCAGAATGCCCTTTGGCTGGCCGGAGAATTTCTCGATCTGAAAGAATCCGAGGAAGGTTCCGGAGGCTCCGTTTGGAGCGAAGGCCGGGAACATCTCCCCCAGATACTTCGCCTTTTGGGCTTCTCGCTTGCCGGAGAAATCCTTCAGCACCGGGTCGAGCTTGGTGAAGTCCATGCCCGTGTGATCCCAGCAACCGTCGAAGTCGCCGGGATGGTCCTTGGCTGTGGTGAAGCTGCCGTCGAGGTAGATGGCAGGGCAGTTCGCCGCCTCCAATGCCTCCACCACTCTCAGGAATCCCTCGAACAGCCAACGCCGGTGAGGCGTCGTGGCGAACCTGTCCGCGATGTCCGCGATCGTGACGTCATGGATTCCGGGAGGGAGAACCGCCCAAGGCGCGCCAGAGCCAACATCGATCAACATAGGGATCATAGACACAACAATATCGTTGTGTTGGATAAAAGTCCAGTGGCGGTGGGATCACGGTCGATATCCCACGACGAGCCCAAACCGGTTGCACATATCCATACTTCGACTAATTCGGAACTATGGAAACCGAAGTCTCGATTCTCGCTCTCGCCGCCTTGGCGCAATCGACGCGGCTGGAGGCGTTTCGCCTCCTCGTGCGTCACGAACCCGACGGTCTGCCGGCCGGTGAGATCTCCAATCATCTGGCGATCCCGGCGAACACCCTGTCGTCTCATCTCGGGGTCCTGACCCGCGCGGGTCTGATCAAGTCGCAGCGGCGCAGCCGGTCGATCATCTACCGGGCCGACCTGGACCGGTTCCGAAACCTGGTCCTCTTCCTGTTCAAGGACTGCTGCGAGGGCAGGGCGGACCTGTGCGAGCCCCTGCTGGCCGAACTCGCACCCTGCTGCCCCTGAGGATCCCGTGGACATCGTCATCTATCACAACCCCGCCTGCGGGACTTCGCGCAACGCGCTGGAGCTCATTCGCCATGTCGGCATCGAGCCGCATGTCGTCGAGTATCTGAAGACGCCCCCGTCGCGGGCCATGGTCGCCTGGCTGGCCGAACGGGCCGGCAAGCCGCTGCGCGACCTGTTACGCGAGAAGGGCACGCCCTTCGCCGAACTGGGCCTCGAGGACCCGGGCCTGACAGACGATCAGTTGCTCGATGCGATCGAGGCCCATCCGATCCTGCTCAATCGCCCGATCGTCGTCAGTCCTCTCGGTGTCGGCCTGTGCCGACCGTCCGAGGCCGTTCTGG
>JAHJOK010000017.1 GCA_018820205.1 Alphaproteobacteria bacterium | reverse complement strand
GGCAGAAGATCCTCGAGATCCGCCTGCAGACCGGCGAGCCCTATCTGATCTTCTCCGACACGGTGAACCGCCAGATGCCCCGCCACCAGCAGGAGCTGGGGTTGAAGGTGAAACAGTCGAACCTGTGCAGCGAGATCATGCTGCACACCGGTCCCGACCATCTGGGCATCGACCGCACCGCCGTCTGCTGCCTGTCGTCGGTCAATGCCGAGAAATTCCTGGAGTGGCGCGAGGAGCCGCGCTTCGTCGAGGACGTGATGCGGTTCCTGGACAATGTGCTGGAGGATTTCATCACCCGCGCCCCGCCGGAAATGGCCGCCGCTGTCTATTCGGCCAAGCGCGAGCGCTCGGTGGGTCTGGGCCTGATGGGCTTCCACTCCTTCCTGCAGGCGCAGGGCGTGGCCTTCGAAAGCGCCATGGCCAAGTCGTGGAACATGCGGCTGTTCAAACACCTGCGTCGCGAGGCCGACAAGGCCAGCGTCAAACTGGCCGAAGAGAAGGGCGCCTGCGAGGACGCCGCCGAGCGCGGCATCATGGAGCGGTTCAGCCACAAGCTGGCCATCGCCCCGACCGCCTCGATCTCGATCATCTGCGGCGGCACGTCGGCGGGCATCGAGCCGATCCCGGCCAACATCTATACCCACAAGACCCTGTCGGGCTCGTTCGCGGTCAAGAACCCCTATCTGGAGACGCTGCTGGACGGCTACGGCGCCAATACCGATGCGGTGTGGAACTCGATCCTCGAGCACGAGGGTTCGGTCCAGCATCTGGACATGCTGAACGATGACGAGAAGGGGATCTTCAAGACCGCCTTCGAACTGGACCAGCGCTGGGTCGTCGAACTGTCGGCGGATCGCTCGCCGGAAATCTGTCAGGCCCAGTCGATCAACCTGTTCATTCCGGGCGACGTGAACAAATGGGATCTGCACATGCTGCACTGGTCGGCGTGGGAGCGGGGCGTGAAATCGCTGTACTATCTGCGCTCCAAGTCGGTGCAGCGGGCCGCCTTCGCCGGCGCCGAGGACAAGGCCGAGGTCGAGGCCGATCCGAACCAGCCGGATCTCTTCTCGGCCGCCCCGACCGATTACGACGAGTGCCTGGCCTGCCAATAGGGCGTTAACGCTCTTGACGACCCCCGTTTGGGGAACCGTCGCGGGAAAACTCGCGTTGCCGGATCATGTCAGGAAGGTGTCGCAAGAACGCGGTTGGACCTGGCACGATTCCGGTGCAGGATGAGGCCTGTTAACGGACTGTGTGGGGACCGTTGAACCGTCTGGCGACTTCTGTTCTGAGCGTTATCGCGTTGGCGGCCATGGCCGTTCCGGCGACCGCGCAGACGTGGGTCAACCAGAATTGGTCCGAGGCGGAGCAACAGACCTCGTCCAGCATCACCGCACAGCTGAACAGTCAGGCGGGTTTCGCCGCCGCGACCGATCGCGCGTTCGGGCCTGCTGTCGCGTTCACGACCGACTATGCGCCCATCGCAGCGCAAAATCCGTTCGCGGCGACCACGACACACGATGTCTGGCGCGAAGGCGATGGCTACTCCGACCGGCTGCGGCTTCGCACCCGGGGTCTGGTCCGCCGCGCTGATGGCGCGCCTGTCCCGGTGTCGCCGAACGATCCCGTGATGTTCGACGTCGACGGCTATGACCTCTCCTACACGCGCGGCTGGCCCGTCGCCCGGGGCTATACCGCCTCGGGACTGGAGGTCACCCTGACGCCTCATGCCGGGTTTGGCGTCGGCGACCGGGGCGGCACCGCCGAGGCCGGGGCGACGCTTCGGATCGGCTCCGGCGCCGACAGGCTGGTGCCGGAGGGCTCGTCGGCCTTCGGTGAAAAGGCTCGCTGGTATCTGTATGCCGCCGGCTCCGGCACGGCGGTGGGTTACAATTTCGCCCGCAACCGCGACGGCGACTATGCCCGTTCGGGCGTCAGCCGGGATTCCGGATCGTTCCTGGGCGACGCCTCGATCGGCGTGGCTCTGCGTCGCGGCGACATGCAGGGGTCGTTCGGACTGGTCTATCGCGAGATCGAGGCCGAGGGTCTGCGCGGCGGCGAAGGCTTCGACCGCGATGTCGCCGAGGGGCTGGTCGCGTTCCAGTTGTCGATCAAGCCTGAGTGGTGATCTGGAACGCAGGCCTCCCGCCTAGAGCCAGCCTTTCCGCTTGAACCACAGCAGTGGCAGGGCCGCCGATACGGCCATGGCGAACAGCGCGATGGGATAGCCGTCCATCCAGCGCAACTCTGGCATATGATCGAAATTCATGCCGTAGACGGCGGCGATCAGGGTCGGCGGCATCAGCACGCAGGTGAAGATCGAAAATATCTTGAAGATCGACGACTGCTGGATGTTGATCAGGCCCAGCGCTGCCGAAAGCTGGAAATTGATGCCTGCCGCCACGGCCTGGTTGTGCAGCAGCAGGCTGGCGGCGTCCCGGCTGAGTGACTTCAGGTGCTCGCGCGGCTCGCCCGCCTGTTCGATGCGATCATCCAGTCCGACAAAGGCGAAGACACGACTCAGGCCCGCCAGGCTCTGTTCGATGCGAGCGTTGGCGATGTGCGCGCGGCCCAGCTTGGTCACCAGATGTTCGAAGCCGATCGCTTTCCGGTCGCTGAAAACGTGATTGCCGACGGCTTCCAGCCGGTTGGCGGTCTTGGACAGGACGTCAGACGACCGGTCGATGATCGCCTCCATCAGGTTCAGAAAGGTGTCGATGCCCGATGTGCAGAACGCTGGATTGCGTTCCAGCTTGTCGGTGAACTGGGTGAAGGGCCGCGGATCGAAATACCGGATCGTAACCAGCGGCCCCGGCGTCAGCACGAAGGTGACCGGGTCGATGCCCGGCATGTCGCCGTCTCCATTGTGGATCAGGTCCGCCGTCACATAGGTCGCGCCGCCTTCGCGGTAGAGACGGCTGGAAGCTTCAAGCTCGCTCATTTCCGCGCGGGTCGGGATCGACAGGTCGAGCGCCTTTTCGATCACCGCGTCCTCGTCGCGGCTGGGGTCGATCAGGTCGATCCACAGGGTGTCCGGCGGCAGGGTCCAGCCGCCGGCGGCGTCGATATCGACCGGTTCGCACGCCGCACAGCCCGAACGATAAAGACGGATCATCCGGGCGCGGTCTGGCTAGAGGATCAGGGCTGGCCGCCGCCGGACGTGGCGTTGGCGGCGATCTGGCGGCCGGCGTCATAGGCGTCGCGGGCGCCGTTATAGATGAAGCCGTAGGTTGGATAGACGGTCGATCCCAGGTCGCCGATGGGGTTGTACCAGACCTTGACCTGGCTCCAGTCGTTCTGGCCCGAGACGTCGACGACGGTGACGTTCTCTTCGACCCGGCCACGGCTGCCGCCCCAGTTGGCGTGGGTCACGCGGATCACACGGTCGGTCAGGATGTCGGAGACGACGGCCACATGGCCCCGGCTCATCCGGCCTTCGGGGCGGAACACCAGGACCGAGCCGGTTTCCGGCGCGCGGCCGGTGCGGAACCTGTCCACGGCCTGGTTCCACCAGGTCCAGGCGTCGCCGAAGATGTTGATGCCGGAGAACATGCGGGCAAAGGTGACGCACTGCCAGTACGGATCCTCGGCCTTGGCGGGGGCGGGCGACAGGGCGAAGATCCCAAGGCACGCGGCGACCAGGGCGGCGGTGATCCGTTTCGTCATGTTCGAAATGTTTCCGACTGTTACGCCCGCAGTATCCCTAGCGGATAGTTACCGGGGCGTGAAGCGCCGGCTTCAGGCCGTCTGTGGATCGCTTGATCCGGATCTGGAGCGTGCGGCGCGGCGCTCGGCGAAGCCGCGCAGAGCCCGTCGCGCCGGGTATTCCACCAGATGATAGGAGGCGGCGGCCACCACCGGCAGCATCAGGATCACGGCCAGCCACACGACCACATGCAGCTTGTCCGCCCCGCCCGTCAGCTTCGACGCCGCATTCACGGCCAGCAGCTTCCACGGCACGACGACCATATAGACCGAATAGCTGATCTCCCCCAGATAGACGGCGGGCCGCGAGGCCAGCCAGCCGGCCCGCGCATTGGGCAGGGACGCCAGCGCCAGGATCAGCGCGCCGCACAGGGGCACGATCAGGGCGTCGGGCGCCTGGAGCGATCCCGCGACGGCGATGGCGACCGCGACCCCGGCCGCGATCCAGCCAGCACGGGGCAGGCTGGCGCGCCGATGCACCAGATACAGGGCGCACCCCAGGGCGAAGCACGGCACGATCCTGAGCGCGCCCCACAGTATCGTCGCCTTCGTCAGGGGAAAGCCCGCCAGCAACTGGAATACGGCGTAGAGGCCGACCAGGAAGGCGACCGCTCCGATCACCGCCGCCCAGGGCCGTTCCCGCAACCGCCAGGCGACGAAGGCGAAGGCGGGAAAGCACAGATAGGCGAACCACTCGGCCGAAATCGACCAGGACGGATGGTTCCAGCCCGCCGTGGGCGCGAAGCCCCAGGCGTGAACCATCAGAAGATTGGCGGGCAGGGACGTCCAGCTCAGGATATTGCCGTCGATGCTCATACCTGCCGCGACGGCGCCCATGGCCAGAATACCCACGCCGACCAGGGTGGCGATATGCAGAGGATAGACCCGCGCGATCCGGGCCCACAGGAATGATCCATATTGGAACCGCTTCTCCCCCGCTGCGGCGAGATAGACGTGGCACAGGATGAAGCCGGACAGGACGAAGAAGAGTTCGACCCCTAGATAACCCTTGGCCACCAGGTTCGGCATGAAGCCGACATCCAGGTCCGGCCAGAAGGCGAACAGGGCCACCCACATGGCCGCGCCGAAGCGCAGGGCGGTCAGGGGGCGCAGATCCTGCGGCGTTTCCAGCTGGGTCATCGACGGTATATGCAGCCGGCTCGGTTCCGGAAGCGTTAAGCGAGCCCATGAATCAACCAGAGATACGAACCGGCATGATCGCCTTCGACGACATCGTGACCCAGGCGGCGCAGGCCGCGGGCCTGTCTCCCGACCAGGCCCGGGCCGCCCTGACCGGGGCGCTGGGCCTGCTGGATCGCCACGCCGCCGCCGACCCGCGCGACGCCCTTTACGCCGCCGTGCCCGGCGCCGAGGCCGCCGCCCGGTCCAAAGCGGCGGAGCGGCCCAGACGCGGCCTGTTTGGCGGCGTCCTGGCCAGCGCCGGCGGCGTCTCGGGGGCGGCGGTCGCCGAGGCCATGGGTCTGCTTACCAGGCTCAAGGATCAGGGCGTGGACAAGGCGGAGCTGAAACGCCTGTTGCCGGCGGCGCGCGACCGGGTCCGGGCCGCGACCGGGCGCGACCTGCTGGGCGAGGCGGTCCGCAGCGTACCCGGCGTGGGGCCTTTGCTGGGCGACGGCTGACCCCGACCCTCAGGGGGCAGGCTGGCTCATGATGAAGTCGGTCGAGGCGGCGCACCCGTTCAGGGTCGCGGTTCCCACCTCGACCCGCGCCGTCAGGGGATAGATGCGGTCGCTCATCCCGTCCGAACATTCGGTGGCGATCAGGGTGACGACCAGGGCCGTTCCGTCGGCTCCGGCGGCGGCATAGACGGCGGTCGTGCCCTGGATCGTGGGGCCGGCGTTCGTCGCGCGCACGCCCTCCGCATTGTCCACGGCCGTATAGTGCAGGGCCTGGGGCGTGATCTCCACGCTCCAGAACGGTTCTGTGCCCAGCACCCGTACCGGCTGGCCCAGATCGACGCCGCCCAGAACGGCGGGCGCGGGGGCGGGGGCGGGTTCCGGCGCCGGTGTCGCGGGTTCGGAGCAGGCGGCGAGGGCCACGACGGCGAGGGCGGACAGGGCGAGGATGCGCATGGTCGGGGCTCCGGACAGGTCGAGGGAGAAACGCAGCCCTCGGCAAAACGGTCAAGTCCGACTGGTCGCGAACGGGCGGTGAGGCGCCTATGCTGGTCCCATGTCGATTCGCCCGTCCCGCAATCAGGCCGCGTCCACTTTCGGCGCCTATGAGTTTTTCGCAGGCGGCGGGCTGGCTGGCCTCGGCCTGACCGGCTTTCGGACCCTGTTCGCCAACGACATCGACGCCGCCAAGGCCTCAAGCTGGCGGGCCAACCATGAGGGTGTTTTTCACCACGGCGATGTCTGGGCGCTAACCCCGGAGGATTTGCCGAAGCGACCGGACCTGGCCTGGGCCTCCTCCCCCTGTCAGGACGTCAGTCTGGCGGGCGCGCGCGCGGGCCTGAAGGCGCACCGCTCCGGGGCCTTCTGGGGATTCTGGCGCTTGATGCAGGGTCTGGATGCAGACGGTCGCGGGCCGCCGGTAATTGTGATCGAGAACGTCGCCGGTCTGCTGACTTCGGGCGAGGGTCGGGATTTCGCGGCGGTGTGCACGGCCCTGGTCGAGGCGGGCTATCGGGTCGGGGCGCTGGAGATGGATGCGGCCCTGTGGTTGCCTCAGTCGCGGCCCCGATTGTTCGTCGTCGCACTGCGCGGCGTGGATGGGCCCGAGATCGCCGCGCCCGTCGCTCCGTTTCATTCTTCCCGGCTGATCGCGGCGCACGGTCGCCTGCCGGACGCGGTCAGGGCGGCCTGGGCCTGGTGGTCGGTGGCCGCCCCGCCGCGCCGCAACCTGGACCTGGCGGCGGTGCTGGAGCCGGACGCCGAGGTCGCCTGGCTCTCGGACACGCCGACGGCGGACCTGCTCGCCCTGTCGGCTCCGCTGCATCGCGCACGGCTGGAGGCGGCCCTGGCGACCGGCGACCGACGTGTCGCGGCGGGCTACCGGCGGGTGCGGATGGAGCAGGGTCGCAAGGTTCAGCGGCTGGAGTTGCGACTGGACGGACTGGCGGGTTGTCTTCGCACGCCGGCCGGGGGTTCTTCGCGCCAGTATGTCATCGTCTGCGACGAAGACCGCATCCGTGCGCGGCGGCTGACCGGGCGCGAGGCGGCGCGGTTGATGGGGGTTGGCGACGACTATCGGCTGCCGTCCGGCGAGACGGCGGCGTTGAAGCTGATGGGCGACGCGGTGGCTGTGCCGGTGGTCCGCGCCCTGACCGAGGGACTGCTGGCCCCCGCTTTGGCCGGCGCCCGCGTCGCGGCCTAATCCGTTTCGCCGTCATCCCGTCCGGGATCCAGAGTGTTGTCGACCCGGTCGTCCCAACCCTCGCGGTGAGACTTGAAGGCCAGGGCCATAAGGCCCCAGGCCAGACCGACCGTGCCGGTGATCCCCAGGGCCATCGCGATCCAGCCGTGCAGCGGCAGGTCTCCGCCGCCGATCGCAGTCCAGAACAGCCCCAGCGCCCAGGTCGCGAGCGCCGAGATCGCCAAGGCCAGAAGGGTGCGCAGCAGAGGACGGAGGACCGGGGCCATGCGTCCGTCATACCACGCCTCGGCGTGAACCGCCCGGCTCAGGCGGCGGCGAAGCGACGGGCGCGGCGGGTCTCCCGGGCTTTGCGTGGGCAGGACAGGGCCAGCCGGCACAGGGCGGCGAGCACCAGGCCGGTCAGGGCCCAGGACAGCAGGATGTCCGACAGGAAATGCCCGCCGAACGCGATGCGATTGATCGACAGGGCGGCTCCGTAGGCGACGGCCGCCGGCAGGGTCCAGCGACGCCACTGCGGCGGGGTCATGACGGCGACAACGGCGACCATCCAGGCCGCGGACGACCCCTCGCCCGAGACGAAGGAGCAGTTCGACAGGCACTGGTCCGAGACCGACCAGGCGCGGCTGAAGTCGGCGTCGCCGCCAAAAGCCTCGATCTGGATCGGCCGGGCGCGGCCCCACATCGATTTCAGCACGCCGTTGACCAGCAGGCCCGAGGCGAGCACCAGGCCCGCGATCAGGACAAGCGCGCGGCGGACGGGGATCGTCAGGTGGCGGGGACTGCGGATCAGGCCGCCCGCGATGGTCGCCATCAGGCCCAGCAGCATCACCCCCATGGTCCAGCTGGACGATTTCCGCAGCGCCTTCAGCGCAGGGTCGCCGGACAGGGTGA
Organism: Alphaproteobacteria bacterium; assembly: GCA_018820205.1. Taxonomy (GTDB): domain Bacteria; phylum Pseudomonadota; class Alphaproteobacteria; order Caulobacterales; family Caulobacteraceae; genus Brevundimonas. The sequence continues at coordinate 46,923 of JAHJOK010000017.1, read as the reverse complement.
AGCCTCCCTCTGAATGGAACAAGGCGCTGACGGCCATATCGACGCCGGGCAGGGCGACGAAATAGGCCGAGAGCACGACGGTGGCGATCAGCACGACCACGACCGGCTCGCGCAGTCTGAGGCCGACCGCCAGCGACAGCCGCACGCGGGTCGCGCCTCGGCGCAGACCGTGCAGTGTGACCCGCGGCCGCGCGCGTCTTCCCTGGCTGGTGATCGCCGGAGCGTCCGTCATCGATTCCCCCAAACCGAGCCGTTTGAGGGAGAAGCCTGCCCGCGCCCTGCGGCGAGGGTGTTTCGGAAACATGGGTGTTTCGCGCCGGTTTCGCGCCGGTTGAGTGTCGAACGATCCGCCCGCGGTCATTTATGGCCAAGCTTGATCGACTTCCCGCCGCCGGGTCGCCGGGCTAGACCCGGGACATGCCTGAACTTCCCGAGGTCGAGACGGTCCGCCGGGGCCTTGAGCCGGTTCTGATCGGGTCGCGTCTGACGCGGGTTCGGCAAAATCGCCCTGACCTGCGTTTTCCCTTTCCCGATCGGTTCGTCGAACGGCTGGACGGGGCGAGCATCGATCGCATCGACCGGCGGGCCAAATACCTACTGGCGGCTCTGTCGACCGGCGAAACCTGGGTCACCCACCTGGGCATGACGGGCCGGTTCACTCTGGACGGCGAGCAACTGGGCGAGTTCGAGGAGCCCGCGCCCATCGCCGGCAAGCACGAACACATGAGCCTTTGCGCGGTGCGCGATGGACGCGCCACCCGTGTGGGATTCGCCGACGCGCGCCGGTTCGGCTTCATGGGACTGATCGCGACCGCCCGGGTCGAGGCCCACCCCTGGTTCGTCGGCATGGGGCCGGAGCCGCTGGGCAACGGCTTCTCCGGCGCCCATCTGGCCGAGGCCTTCGACGGCAAGAAGCAGAGCATCAAGGTGTCGCTCCTCGATCAGCGGATCGTGGCGGGGCTGGGCAATATCTATGTCTGCGAGGCCCTGTACCGGGCGCGCATCTCGCCCCTGATCGCGGCCGGCAAGGTCTCGCGGCCCCGGCTGGAGCGGCTGGCCCGGGTGATCCGCGACGTGCTCAACGACGCCATTGCGGCAGGCGGGTCGACCCTGAAGGATTTCGCCAATGCCGACGGCGGTCAGGGCTATTTCCAGCACCGGTTCGACGTCTATGGCCGGGAGGGCCGGCCCTGCCGGGGCGAGGGTTGCGGCGGTGTGGTCAAACGCATCGTCCAGGGCGGCCGGTCGACCTTCTATTGCCCGTCGTGTCAAAGGCGCTGATGGCCGAACATCGCATCATCCTGTTCCGCGCCATGAACACGGGCGGTGTCCGCGCCCCGGTCGCCGAGCAGCGCGCGATGGCCGATGCTATGGGGCTGAAGAACCCCCGCACCCTTCTGGCCTCAGGCAACCTTGTGGTGGAGAGCGACCGCGATCCCCGTGCGCTGGAAGCCGCGATCGAGGCCGAGACCGAAACGCGCTTCGGCCGCCGGATCGAGACCATTGTCCGGACGCCGGATCAGTGGGCCGCGATGATCGCCGCCAACCCGATGACGGCCGAGGCGGAGGCCGAACCGTCCCGTCTGCTGGTCATGATGATGAAGGACGGACTCAAGCCGGGCGCTCTGGAGGCTCTCCGCGCCTTCGCCGCCGGAGACGAGCGGATCGAGGCGGTCTCGGTCGCGGGCGGAGAGGCGCTGTTCTCCTGGCACCCGGACGGCGTCGGTCATTCGAAGATGGCCGAAAAGGCCCAGCCCCGCCTGATCGGCGTCGGCACCGGCCGCAACTGGAACACGGTTCTGAAGCTGGCGGCGATGGTCGAAGTCTGAAATATCGGACCATATGTCCAAAATATTGGACATTATGTCGAACTCGTGCGACATAGGCGTCGCCGCACCTCGCGGCGGGAGGGCGTCATGTCGTTTCGAGAGAAGCATCTGTGGATCAGCGTGATCGCGACGGTCCTCGTCTGGTCGGTCTATTTCCGCGAACTGGTCGACAGAGTCCTGAACGGCGGGATGGACGATCCGCGTTTCGCGGGGGTCATGGGCGTCGCGTTCGCCGGGGCCGTCTTCATCGTGGTCGTCATCGAGGTGTCGCTGACCGTGTTCGCCACCCTGACCACGTCGAAGGTCGATCGGGAGGCGCGCGACGAGCGGGAGATGCTGGCGGCCTTCAAGGCCAGCCATGTTTCGCTGACGATGCTGATCGTGCTGGTCATCAGCCTGGCGCTGGTCGCCTGGTTCAGCGATCTGACCCGGGGCGTGCTGTTCGGCGGGCCCGGCGCCATGGTCGTTCTGGCCAATGTGCTGGTCGGTTGCGTGGTGCTGTCGGAACTGACGCGGTTCGCCCTGACGCTGTATCTGTTGAGGCGCGGCCGGTGAGCAAGGGGCCGCCGCCGATCAGGAACCGCATCCGCGAACTGCGCTTCCATGCCGGGGAGATGACCCAGGCCCAGCTGGCCGAACGCATCGGAATGACCCGCCAGACCATCGTGGCGATGGAGCAGGGCAAATACTCGCCCAGCCTGGAGGCCGCCTTTCGCATCGCCGCGGTGTTCGCGGTTCCGCTCGGCGAGGTGTTCCAGTGGGACGGGTGAGGCGCTAGACCGGGCGGATCGAGACCGAGGAGCGACCATGGCCGACGCCTATTCCACCCTGCTGATCGAACGCCACGCCGACGGATACGCCGTCGTCACCCTGAACCGGCCCGAGGCGCTGAACGCGCTGAACTCGGCCTTGTTCGCCGATCTGGCGGCGTTCCTGGATGCGGTCGAGCGTGACGACACGGTGCGCTGCCTGATCCTGACGGGGTCGGGCGACAAGGCGTTCGCCGCCGGCGCCGACATCAAGGAGATGCAGGACCAGTCCTATGCCCAGATGTACACGGGCAACTATTTCGCCCTGGGCCATGACCGGATCACCCGGTTCAGGAAGCCGATCATCGCGGCGGTGAACGGCTTCGCCTTGGGCGGCGGCTGCGAGTTGGCCATGCTGTGCGACTTCATCGTCGCCTCGGACAAAGCCAAGTTCGGCCAGCCGGAGATCAACCTGGGCGTCGCGCCCGGCATCGGCGGCTCCCAGCGGCTGACGCGCCTGGTCGGCAAGTCCAAGGCCATGGACATGGTCCTGACCGCCCGGATGATGGACGCGGCCGAGGCCGAACGGGCGGGGCTAGCGTCGCGCGTCGTCCCGCACGAGACGCTGATTGACGAGGTCCGCAAGATCGCCACGAAGATCGCGTCCCAGAGCCCGCTGGCCGTCATGGCCAACAAGGAGATGGTCAACGCGGCCCTGGAGACGACCCTGACGCAGGGCGTGCAGTTCGAACGCCGCCTGTTCCACTCCCTGTTCGCCTTCGAGGACCAGAAGGAGGGGATGGCGGCCTTCGTCGAGAAGCGGAAGCCGGCGTTCAAGGGGCGCTGATTTGAGGCGCGTCCGCACCCTGATCGCGCTGATCCTCGCGCTCGCGGTCATAGCGGGCGTCATCTGGCTGATCTCGGAAGTGAAGATCGAAATCCGCCTGGAGCCTTACGGCGAAGGGCCGGTTGCGGATCCTGTTCCGGCGGACCCTGTCCTGCGGTGGGTCGGCTGGGGCCTTGGCGCCGTTGCAGGCGCCGCGGTCCTCTTCACGGCGTGGGCGGTGGTGAAACAAGTTCTGCTGATCCGTCGCGGACGCGCAGACTCGCGTTGACCCATAACCCCCCTTCCGCTATAGCCGCCCGCTCTTGAAGATTTCCGCGCCGTGGACAGGGTGTCTGCGGCGTTTCCGTTGATAGGTTTGACGATGGCCAACAATCCCGGCGCCAAGAAAGCGATCCGCAAGATCGCCGCGCGTACCGAAGTGAACAAGTCGCGCCGCACCCGCGTCCGCAGCTTCCTGCGCAAGTTCCAGGAAGCCGTCACGGGCGGCGACGCGGAGGCCGCCAAGGGCGCCTTCGTCCAAGCCCAGTCCGAGCTGATGCGCGCCGTCACCAAGGGCGTGGTCCACAAGAACACGGGCTCGCGCAAGGTGTCTCGCCTGCACGCGCAGCTGAAGAAAATGTCCGCTGCCTGACACAGGGAAAAGCGGCTACGGCCAGCTTGACCGGTAGGATGCACGCGGATCGGATTTTTTCGAACCGTCATCTGAAAATCTAACGATTCCAACGGCGAGGGCGCATCTGCTCCCTCGCCGTTTCGCCGTGCGCGGCTAACTGAATTCCAGCTTGGCCATTCTCGCCGGACAGGCGAAACCCGCATTTTCTCAAGCGGGATTTGGCTTTAGCGGAGTCAAACAATTTAACTGCGAATCGGCTCGCGAATCAGCGTTGACCCCTCGCGCTCCGGGCGTAAGTTTTGGCCTCTAACGCACTTCCATCCCCACACGGATGAAGACGGGGCGGGGGCGAACCCCTGCGCCGGCGGGAGATGTCTGTCCGAGAGGTCGACCCCTAATTTCGAAGGCGCACGCTTTCGGAGGCGGGAAAACGCACCCCTGGATTCGACTGGCCCGGCATTGGTCCGGAACCGCACGGTTCCGGAGTGACATGGCATTTTGAAGGCGAGTGTACGGACGATGGGGGGCTTGGCGGTGGCGAACATGACGGACCCGGACCGGATCTGGAACGAGGCTTCGGTCAGGCTTCGGGCGGAAATCGGCGAAGGTCCGTTCAGCTCCTATATCGCGCCGTCCGCCGTGCGCATCGACGGCGCCGGCCAGCTGATCCTGGTGACCCCGACGGGCTATGCCCGCGACTGGGTGCGCAAGAACGCCCTGCGTCGTCTGAACGAACTGTGGCTCGGCCTGGACGGCCTGCATCGCCGCCTCGAGGTTCGCTGTCGCGCAGAGGTGTCCTCCACCCCACCGGCCTCGGCCGTCGCTCTTCAGGCATTGTCGACGGCCGGGGGGCAGACACCGGTGGCCCCGACGGTGGGTCCGGTCACCGACGGCGCGCGCGCGGTGCGCGCTGCGGGCCTGCAGGAACGTCTGACCTTCGACAGTTTCGTGGAAGGGCAGGGCAACGCCTTCGCCCTGGCCATCGCCCGCCAAACCGCCTCGTGGGCCGACGGCCATTTCAACCCGATCTTTTTCTGCGGCCCCTATGGCTACGGCAAGACCCACCTGCTGAACGCCATCGCCTGGGAGGCGCAGCGCCTGAAGCCGGACGCCAAGGTCGTCTACCTGACCGCCGAACGCTTCCTGTCGACCTTCGTCAAGGCGATGCAGGATCGCTCGACCGCGGCCTTCAAGGAAAGCCTTCGCTCGGCCGACATGCTGCTTCTGGACGACGTCCAGTTCGTCGGCGGCAAGGCCTCCACCCAAGAGGAGTTGCTTTCGACGCTGACGGCCCTGATCGAAGACGGCAAACGCATCGTGCTGTCGGCTGACCGCCCGCCGATGGCCCTGACCGAAGTAGAGCCGCGCCTGCGTAGCCATCTGGCCGCCGGCCTGACCTGCCCGGTCGAGCCCGCCGACCGGGCGCTGAAAATCGCCGTGGCCCAGAACCGTCTGGCCGCGTTCGCCACGATGGGCATCGTCACCGGAGAGGCCCCGCGCGAGGTGCTGGAACAACTGGTGGACCGCACGCCGGGATCGGTGCGCGAACTGGAGGGGGCGGTGAACACGCTCGCCGCCGCCGCCGGACCTCGTCTGGCGTCCCTGGGCGTGGAAGAGACCCTGACCCTGCTGGGCTCCGCCCTGCGCGGGGGACCGGAACGTCGCATCACCGTGGACGAGATCCAGAAGACGGTGGCCGAGCATTTCAACATGAAACAGGCCGACCTGTTGAGCGAACGCCGCACCCGCGCCGTGGCCCGCCCGCGCCAGATCGCCATGTGGCTGTGCAAACAGCATACGACGCGGTCGTACCCCGACATCGGGCGCCGGTTCGGCGGCCGCGATCACACCACGGTCCTGCACGGCGTGCGCAAGATCGAGGAGCTGATGCCCCAGGACGACCAGATCGCCCGGGACGTCGAGGCGCTGACGCGCAAGCTGCGGGGTTAAGGTCGAGGGTCGAGGGGGCATCGCTCCAGCGGTCGATGCAAGACTTATCCACATGACCTTGCACCGGCTGATCTCGACCCTCGGCCCTCGGCCCTCGACCCTTCCTTGCCCCCCGCCCCCAATCCGCTAGTGTCGCGAGCCATTGTTTCCGCGAAGGACGATTCCGCCTTCGCCACGGGCCACGAGACGACATGCAGCTGACCATCGAACGTTCCGCGCTTCTGAAGGCCCTCGGCCATGTGCAGAGCGTCGTCGAACGCCGGAACACCATTCCGATCCTGTCCAACGTCCTGCTGTCCGCCGGGCGCGACAAGCTGAGCTTCGCCGCCACCGACCTGGACATGGAGATGGTCGATGAGGCCGAGGCGACGGTCCAGGTCGAGGGCCAGATCACCGCGCCGGCCCACACCCTCTACGAGATCGTGCGGAAACTGCCGGACGGGGCCGAGGTCGCCCTGACCTACAACGGCGACGATCCGCGGCTGACGGTCCAGGCGGGACGGTCCAAGTTCAACCTGCCGGTCCTGCCGGCGGGCGACTTCCCGGTCATGTCCAACGACACCTCGGGCGCGCGCTTCACCCTGATGAAGGACGACCTGGCGCGATTGATCGACAAGACGCGGTTCGCCGTCTCGACCGAAGAGACCCGCTACTATCTGAACGGCCTGTATCTGCACACGGTGGCGGAAGGCGGCATTCCGCTGCTGCGCGCCGTGGCTACCGACGGCCACCGTCTGGCCTTGGCCGAGACGCCGGCGCCCGAGGGCGCTGCGGGCGGTCCCGGCGTGATCGTGCCCCGAAAGACCATCGATCAGGTGCGGCGTCTGCTCGAGGACGGCTCCGGCCCGGTCGAGGTTCAGGTCAGCCCTCAGAAGATCCGCTTCGAGTTCGGCCAGGCGTCCCTGACCTCCAAGGTCATCGACGGCGCCTTCCCCGACTACATGCGCGTCATCCCCAAGGGGAACGACAAACAGGCCGACATCGACAACGCCGTCTTCGCCTCGGCCGTCGACCGCGTCGCCACCATCTCGGCCGAAAAAAGCCGCTCGGTGAAACTGGCCTTCGAACTGGACCGCGTCACCCTGACGGTGCGCAACATGGAGGCCGGCCAGGGCGTCGAGGAGGTCGAGATCGGCTATTCCGAAGACCCGTTCGAGATCGGCTTTAACGCCCGCTACCTGCTGGACGTCGCCGGCCAGATCACCGGCGAGAACGCCACCTTCATGTTCGCCGACCCGGCCTCGCCGACCTTGGTGCTCGATCCGGGCGATCCGGGCGTGCAGTATGTGCTGATGCCGCTGCGGGTCTAAGCCCGAGGCGGCGGGTTCGCCCCTGGTGATCACCTCCCTCACCCTCACCGACTTCCGGTCCTACGCCTCCGCGACCCTGCTGATCGGCGCGGGGCCTGTGGTGCTGCATGGGCCGAACGGGGCGGGCAAGACGAATCTGCTGGAGGCGCTCAGCCTGTTCACGCCGGGAAAGGGGCTGCGCTCCGCGACCGCGCAGGAAATGGGGCGCAGGGAGCCGGGCGAGGTCGGCGGCCGGGCCTGGGCCGTCGCGTTGACGCTGGACGGGGCGGGCGGCGACGAGGTGCGGCTGGGCTCGGGAGTTCAGGTCGCGGGCGCCGGCCGTCGCATGGTGCGGATCGACGGAGAAACGGCCCAGCCGGGACGGCTGCTGGACTATCTGCGCCCGGTCTGGGCGACGCCGGAACAGGACCGGCTGTTCTCCGACGCCCGGGCCGAGCGGCTGAAATTCTTCGACCGGCTGGTGTTCGCCGCCGACCCCGGCCACGCGGCGGCGGTGGCGGGATACGAGAAGGCGTTGCGCGAGCGGCTGCGTCTGCTGATCGACGGGGCCGAGGGCCGTGAGGCCGACCCCCTGTGGCTGGATGCGCTGGAAGTTCGGCTTGGCGAGGCGGGCGCGCGGGCGGCGGGGGCGCGGGCGCGGGCTCTGTCGACGCTTCAGGCCGCGATCGACGCGCGCGGCGACCGACCCTTCCCCCAGGCGGATCTGGGCCTGAGCGGCGGGGCGGAAACGCGGGCGGCCGAGGGCGCCGGGGAGGACGAGATCGCCGCCGAAATCCGGGCCGGGATGGCGGGTTCGCGCGCTCGCGACGCCTCTGCCGGCCGCTCCCTGTTCGGCCCGCACCGCACCGACCTGACGGCGCTGCACCGCGAGAAGAACCGACCGGCGGCGGAAGGCTCGTCGGGCGAGCAGAAGGCGCTGGTGCTGAACCTGATCCTGGCCCAGATCGGGCGACTGAAGGCGGCGGGCGCTCCCACGGGGGCCGCCCCGATCCTGTTGCTGGACGAGGCCCCGGCCCATCTGGACGCCGGTCGACGTGCCGCCCTGTTCGACGAGATCGTCGGCCTGAGCCTGCAGACCTTCATGACCGGGACCGAGGCCGCCCTGTTCGATGATCTGAAGGGCCGGGCGGCCTTCGTTCGGGTGGACGGCGGGGCGCTGATGCCCGGCTAGCCCGTCGCCGGATTGACCTCGCCCTCGACGCGCGGCCCTGGGGGTTTGCCGCCGATGCGGTCCATGAAGGCGAAGACGAAGGGGTTCAGCGAGATCGACAGCAGGGCGGCGGCCAGGATCAGGTCGTGGGTCTGCTGGCTGACGGCCCCCAGCGACATCCCCAGCGCGGCGAGAATGAACGAGAACTCCCCCACCTGGGCCAGGCTGGCCCCGACCGTCAGGCCGGTGGCGCGGTCCAGTTTGAACATCTTGGTGATGGCCAGGGCGGCCACGGTCTTGCCGACGATGACGATCCCCAGCACGCCCAGAACCGACAGGGGCTCGCGCACCAGGATGGTGGGGTCGAACAGCATGCCGACCGAGACGAAGAACAGCACGGCGAAGGCGTCCCGCAACGGCAACGACCGTTCCGCCGCGTTATGACCCAGCGGCGTCCCGTTCAGCACCAGCCCGGCCAGGAAGGCCCCGAGCGCGAACGAGTGGAACAGCTGATAGGCGATCCAGGCGATGCCCAGGGCGATGGCCAGGACCCCCAGGGTGAACAGCTCGCGCGACCGGGTATGGGCGATCCGCACCAGCACCCACGGCAGAACCCGGCCGCCGACGAACAGCATGGCCAGCACGAAGCCCGCGACCTTCAACAGGGTCCAGCCGACATTCAGCGCCAGGGCGGCCGGATCGACCACGGCCCCGGCCGGCAGGACGATCATGGGCAGCATCACCAGGGCGATGACGATGACCAGATCCTCGACGATCAGCCAGCCGACGGCGATGCGTCCGACCTCCCCCTTGTTCTGACGCCGTTCCTCCAGCGCTCGCATCAGCACGACGGTGGAGGCGACCGACAGGGCGAACCCCATCAGCAGGGCCTCGACGTCGGACTGACCCAGCAGAAACCGGCCCAGGGCCCAGCCCAGCAGGGTGGCCGAGGCGATCTGGACCAGGGCGCCCGGAATGGCGACCTTGCGCACCTTCATCAGATCGGCGGGTGAAAAATGCAGCCCGACGCCGAACATCAGCAGGATGACGCCGATCTCGGCCAGCTGGGGCGCCAGTGTCGTGTCGGCGACGAACCCCATCGTGTAGGGACCGACCAGGACCCCCGCGACCAGATATCCGACCAATGGCGACAGCCTCAGCCGATTGGCGATCATGCCGAGAATGAACGCCAGCACGAAGCCCGCGACCAGGGTGGAGATCAGGCTGTCGGCATGCGGCATCGGCGCGTCCTGGCGTCGGTGGTGGTCTATCGATCGGCGAACCCGACATATTGTGTCGCAAGCGTCGCCAGACAAGCCGTGAAACGGGCCTAAACCCTCGCTTTCGGCGGCGAATTTCCTATATAAACGACGCATCCGGACGGCCTGAATCGGTCGTTCGGTTAAGACCTTTTTTCAGCGGACGGGGCGGCGCGCGGCGCAGCCCGAAACGCCCGCGTCTCCGGACGACTGAATGACCGACCAGACCCCGACCGATCGCAACGAAGACACGGCCGAAGAGGCCGCCTACGGCGCTGAATCCATCAAGGTTCTCAAGGGCCTGGATGCGGTGCGCAAACGCCCGGGCATGTATATCGGCGACACCGACGACGGCTCGGGCCTGCATCACATGGTCTATGAGGTGGTCGACAACGCCATCGACGAGGCCCTGGCCGGTCACGCCGACCTGGTCGAGGTGATCCTGAACGCCGACGGCTCGGTCACCGTGACCGACAACGGGCGCGGCATCCCGGTCGATATCCACGCCGAAGAAGGCGTGTCGGCGGCGGAGGTCATCATGACCCAACTGCACGCGGGCGGGAAATTCGACCAGAACTCCTACAAGGTCTCCGGCGGTCTGCACGGCGTGGGCGTGTCGGTGGTCAACGCCCTGTCGGACTGGCTGAAACTGGTCATCTTCCGCAACGGTCAGCGCCATGAGATGAAGTTCGAGCGCGGCGACACGGTCGAGAGCCTGCGCGTCACGGGCGAGGCGCCGAAACGCGACGACGGCCGCGTCCTGTCGGGCACCCAGGTGACCTTCTACCCGTCGCTCACGACCTTCAGCCATATCGACTTCGACCTGAAGACGCTGGAGCACCGGCTGCGCGAACTGGCCTTCCTGAACTCGGGCGTGGTCATCAAGCTGGCCGACCATCGGGGCGCCGAAAAGTTCGAGGAGATCCTGCACTACGAGGGTGGGGTCGAGGCCTTCGTTCGCCACCTGGACAAGTCCAAATCGCCGATCCTGAAGGACGTCATCGTCATTCGCGGCAAGCGCGAGAACATCGAGATCGACCTGGCCCTGTGGTGGAACGATAGCTACCACGAGACCATGCTGTGCTTCACCAACAACATCCCTCAGCGGGATGGGGGCACTCACCTTTCGGCCTTCCGCGCCAGCCTGACGCGCGTCATGGGCGCCTATATCGAGAGCTCCGGCGCCGGCAAGAAGGAGAAGGTCTCCGTCACCGGCGAAGACGCGCGTGAGGGCCTCACCTGCGTCCTGTCGGTCAAGGTGCCGGACCCGAAATTCAGCTCTCAGACCAAGGACAAGCTGGTCTCATCCGAGGTGCGTCCGGCGGTCGAGGGCCTGTGCACCGAGGGCCTGTCGCAATGGTTCGAGGAGCATCCGCTCGAGGCCAAGCAGATCGTCGGCAAGATCATCGAGGCGGCTTCTGCGCGCGAAGCCGCCCGCAAGGCGCGCGACCTGACGCGGCGCAAGTCGGCGCTGGAAATCTCCAGCCTGCCCGGCAAGCTGGCCGACTGTCAGGAACGCGATCCGGCCAAGTCCGAACTGTTCATCGTCGAGGGTGATTCCGCCGGTGGCTCGGCCAAACAGGCGAGGAACCGCGAGAACCAGGCGGTCCTGCCCCTGCGCGGCAAGATCCTGAACGTCGAGCGGGCCCGGTTCGACCGAATGCTGTCGTCCGAACTGATCGGGACGCTGATCCTGGCCTTGGGCACCGGCATCGGCCGCGATGATTTCGACGCCGACAAGCTGCGCTATCACAAGATCATCCTGATGGCCGACGCCGACGTCGACGGCGCCCACATCCGCACCCTGCTGCTGACCTTCTTCTATCGCCAGATGCCCGAGTTGATCGAACGCGGCCACGTCTTCATCGCCCAACCGCCGCTCTACAAGGTCTCCAAGGGCAAGCAGTCGCGGTACCTGAAAGACCAGGCCGAGATGGATTCCTATCTGATCGAGGAGGGCGCGTCCGAGGCCGAACTCGACCTGTCCAGCGGCGAGCGCCGCACCGGTCAGGATCTTCAGGCGCTGGTGCGTGACGCCAAGGCTTTCAAGGCCCAGGCCGATCGGTTGTCGCAACGCGCCCCCGCCTTCGCCGTCGAACAGGCGGCTCTGGCCGGACTGTTCGCCGACGACGGCGAGATGGCGGCCCATGCGACGGCCGCCGCGACCCGGCTGAACCTCTATGCCGAAGAAGGCGATGGCGACTGGTCGGGCCTGCCCGGCGAACAGGGCGCGGTGGTGTTCGAACGCACGCGCCGTGCGGTTCAGGAAAAGATCGTGCTGGAGGAGGCCCTGATCCGGTCGCTGGACGCGCGGCGCCTCGCCGAGCGGGCGCTGGCTTTCGAGGGGGTGTTCGACGCCCCGGCCGTCTATCGGCGCAAGGACAAGTCGACCACGATCCGCGGCCCGATCGACCTGCTGAACGCAGTGCTGGAGGCGGGCAAGAAGGGTCTGGCCATCCAGCGCTACAAGGGTCTGGGCGAAATGAACCCCGAACAGCTGTGGGAGACCACGCTGGACGCCAACGCCCGCACCCTGCTGCGGGTCCAGGTCGATCACGCCGACGACGCCGACGACCTGTTCGCCAAGCTGATGGGCGACGTGGTCGAACCGCGCCGCGAGTTCATTCAGGAAAACGCCCTGGACGCGGCGGTCGACGTCTAGGGTCGGCCCGCGTCGATATAGGCGCGGATCGACGGGAACGGGTCACCGGCCGGCTGCATGTCGTCGCATGCGAACTGTTTGATCGCGTCGTCGAAACTGCCGGGCTGGGCGGGCGACCAGGGCTCGTCGACGGGGAAGGCGTCCGTCAGCTCGCCGTCTTCCAGGGCGTCGGTCGAGGCCGTCAGATGGGTCTGGCCGGACCCGCAACGCGCCGCGAAATCATCGACGACATGGCTATAGTCCCCGGCCGGCGCCGTCAGGGGCACGCGGGCGATCTTGATCCCCGCCTCGTCGCCGTTCTCGGTCAAGCTTCCGATATCGACCAGGAAGACGCTGTTGGAACTGCGCGAAAAGGCCCGCCACTGAGGGCCGGTCGGTGCGGGCGCGGAGCCGTCGGTCAGGATTTCCTCCTGCGGCGCCGCGGCGTCCTGGGCCATCGCGGAGCCCGCGAGGGCGGCGATCGCCGCTGCGGCCATCAGGCTGGCGGCATGGGATTTGGCGGTCATGTTTCGTCTCCCCAGACTTGTTTTGAGACAGTTCACGCCTGTCGCGCGACAAGATCAATAGCGGCGATCGTCAACCAAAGGCCGTGATCGCCGTTCAGACCTTCGAGATGCTGCGCGCCCTGACCTTGATTTTTATGCTCTTCGCCCTGCCGACGGCCGCCGCCGCCCAGGGCGTTTCCCGATCCTTCGCCTCCGACCGGATCGTGGTCGAGGTGCGGGGCGAGGGGCCGGACGTGATCCTGATCCCCGGCCTGGCCTCGACCGGCGATGTCTGGTCACGGACGGCGAACCGGCTGGATGATCGTTATCGCGTGCACCTGGTGTCGGTTCGCGGGTTCGGGAACGTGCCGGCGGGGGCCAATGTCGACGGGACCCTGGTCGCCCCGGTGGCGGCGGAGGTTCGGCGCTATATCGGCGAGCGCGGTCTGGATCGTCCCGCCGTGATCGGCCATTCGATGGGCGGCCTGGTGGCGCTAAGGGCGTCGGCCGACGCCGGAAGGGACCGACGTGGGCCGCAGGTCGGCAGGGTCATGGTCGTGGACGCGACACCGTTCTTCCCGTCTTTGATCAGCCCCGGCGCCACGGTCGGCGACGTCGAACCCCTGGCCCAGATCGCCTATCAGGCCCTGCTGTTCGTGGGCGATGCCGCCTTACGGACCCAGGCGCCGGCGTTGGGCGACCAGTTGGGCGGCGCCGCCGACACCGTGTTCGGATCGCTAGGCTGGCAGGGCGGCAACCGTCAGGTGCTCGCGCAGGGTCTGTATGAAGTCATGACCACGGACCTGCGAAACCGCCTGCCCGACATCACCGCCCCGGTGACGGTCGTCTATGGCTGGAGCACCGACGACCGCTCGCCCCGCGCCCACCTGGACGCCCTGTTCCAGGCCAGCTACCGCAATCTGACCAACCCGGCCCGGTTCGAGCGGATCGAGGGCGCCGAACACATGGTCATGATCGACCAGCCCGCCCGTTTCCTGGCGGCGGTGAACCGGTTCCTGGGGTAGGCTGAGGCATGGGCTCTCCGACAGTCTTCATCTGCGTCCATGTTCTGAGAAAAGACCGACCGCCGAGGGTCGTGGTCCATCATACGGACGGTCAATGGCAGATCACATGTGGAGAACGAGGGCATGGTCTGTTTCGCAACCGGATTAAGGCTGTTCACATTGAGCACGTCATCAACGACATGGCGTTTCTAGCGGACCTCGTCCCAAAGTTGCTCGCCGGCCAGAAGGCCGAAATGATTGAAGGCGAGTGGGTAATTTCGTTGGAGCGAGGCTAAAGCCACTCCGCCGTCGTCTCCCGGGACAGCATCTCGTCATAGGTCGGACGCGCGCGAACGACAGCCCAGCGGTCGCCGTCCACCAGAACCTCGGGGACCAGGGGCCGACTGTTGTATTCGCTCGACATCACCGCGCCATAGGCGCCCGCCCCGGTGAAGACGACCAGATCGCCGGCCTGCAGCGGGACCAGGGGCCGGCCCCGCGCAAAGGTGTCGCCCGTCTCGCAGACGGGACCGACGATGTCGTAGGCCACCGGTTCGCCCTCACGCGGAACGACCGGCTTCACCTCGTGAAAGGCGTCGTACATGGCCGGGCGGACCAGGTCGTTCATGGCGGCGTCCAGCACCAGGAACCTCCGGCCATCCGCCCGCTCGGTCACCTGGATCACCCGGCTGAGCAGCACCCCGGCGTTGGCGGCCAGCAGGCGGCCGGGCTCGAACGCGGCCTCGACGTCCAGACCGTCCAGAACCCGCGCCGCCATCGCCGCATAGTCGGACGGGCTGGCGGTATGCGCGCCGCCGGAATAGGGCACGCCCAGACCGCCGCCGAGGTCGAGCCGGGTCACCGACAGGCCCTGACCGCGCAGGGTCCCGGTCACCTGGCGCAGCAGGCGGAATGCGGCCTCTAGCGGGGTCAGGTCGGTGATCTGGCTGCCGATATGGCAGGCCAGGCCGACCGGGTTCACATGGGGGCTGGCGGCGGCGCGGGCGTACAGGGCCATCGCCTCATCGGGGGGCACGCCGAACTTGTCGCCTTCGCCGCCCGTGGTGATCTTGGCGTGACCGCCCGCGCCGATCTTGGGATTCACCCGGATGGCGATGTCGGGGGCCGCGTGCTTGTCGGCGGCGACCGCGATCAAGCGGTCCAGTTCGGCCGGGCTCTCGATATTGATCTGGCGCACGCCGACGCCCAGCGCATAGGCCAGTTCGGCGTCGGTCTTGCCTACGCCGGAAAAGATGATCCGGTCGGCGGGGACGCCGGCCTTCAGGGCGCGACGAATTTCGCCCTCCGACACCGTGTCGGCGCCGCAGCCAAGACGGGCCAGGGTCGCCAGCACCGACAGGTTGGAGTTGGCCTTGACCGCGAAGGCGATCAGCGCGTCGCAGAACGCCTTGGGGTGGGCGTCGACCGCGTCGCGCAGCACGCCATAGTGCCGGGTCAGGGTCGCGGTCGAATAGACATAGACCGGCGTGCCGACCTCGGCCGCCAGGGTCTGCAGCGAGACGCCCTCCGCGTGGAGGACGCCGTTGTTCGGCTCGAAATGGTCCAAGGCCTACTGCGGCTCGCGGCCGGCGGCTGTGCCGCCGATCAGGTCGTTCGCGCCGCCGTCCACCGGCACCTGGCTGGAAGGCCGATTGACCGTGGCGGGGTCGGGCAGGCTCGGCGAGCGCGCGTCGCGCGTCGCGCGTTCGGTCTGGCGCGGCGCCGGGCTCTCCAGATCGGCCATCCGGCCGCAGCCGGCGGCGGCGACCGCGATCGCGGCGAGAGCGCCGAGTGTGAGCAACGTCTTCATGGCAGTCGGGCCTTCCATTCGGCGATGCGCGCGCGGACCTGCTCCGGCGCGGTTCCCCCAAAGCTCTGGCGGCTGGCGCAGGAAGCCTCAGGGGTGAGCACCTTGTAAACGTCTTGCGTGACGCCGGGATGCAGGGCCTGCAATTCGGTGAGCGGCAGTTGCGCCAGACCCACGCCCAGCGTCTCCGCCCGCTTCACCGCGGCGCCGGTCACATGGTGCGCCTGGCGGAACGGCAGGTTCTGTTCGCGCACCAGCCAGTCGGCCAGGTCGGTGGCGGTGGAGAACCCCCATCCCGCCGCCTCGGCCATGCGTTCGGTATTGGGGCGGAAGGCGGAAACCATGGCCGTCATCGCCGTCAGGGCCAGGTCCAGCGCGTCCATGGCCTCGAACACCGGCGGCTTGTCCTCCTGCATGTCCTTGGAATAGGCCAGCGGCAGCCCCTTCATCACCGTGGACAGGGCCACGAACGCGCCCAGGACGCGCCCGGTCTTGGCCCGGACCAGTTCGGCGGCGTCGGGGTTGCGCTTCTGCGGCATGATCGACGAGCCGGTGGTCAGGTCGTCGGGCAGGGTCGCGAAGCCGAACATCGGCGTCATCCAGACAACGATCTCCTCGGCGAACCGCGACAGATGCCCGGCGGTGATCGAGGCGGCGGCAAGGGTCTCCAGCGCGAAGTCGCGGTCGGACACGGCGTCCAGACTGTTGCCCATCGGCCGCTCGAAGCCCAGGTCGGCGGCCGTGGCATGGCGGTCGATGGGGAAAGGGGATCCGGCCAGGGCGGCGGCGCCCAGCGGGCTTTCATTCATCCGGGCTCGCGCGTCGGCGAACCGGCCCGCGTCGCGGCCGAACATCTCGACGTAGGCCATCAGATGATGCCCCAGGGTCACCGGCTGGGCGGTCTGAAGATGAGTGAAGCCGGGCATCAGGTCGCCCGCGTGCTGTTCCGCCCGCGTCAGCAACGCCCGTTGCAGCGCCTGAAGCTGGGCCACCGACCGGTCGCATGCGTCGCGCACCCACAGGCGGAAATCGACCGCGACCTGATCGTTGCGGCTGCGGGCGGTGTGCAGACGGCCGGACGGCTCGCCGATCAGCTCGGACAACCGGGCCTCGACGTTCAGATGGATGTCTTCGTACTCGTCGCGGAATGGAAACGTTCCGGCCTCGAACTCGGCCTGAACGGCGTCCAGCCCGCCCAGGATGGCCGCGCCGTCCTCGGCCGTCACGATGCCCTGGTCGATCAGCATGCGGCAATGCGCCCGCGAACCCCTCAGATCCTGCGCCCACAGCCGTTGATCGACGCCGATCGAGACGTTGATGGCCTGCATGATGTCTGCGGGCTTGGCGGAAAAGCGTCCGCCCCATAGGGTCTGGCCCGACGATGGCGTCGGCCCGGATGCGGCCGGGTCTTGGGAGTGGGGCATGGGCGGCTCGAAAACAGGCGTCTGGATCGGGGGCGTGCTGGCGGCGGCGATCCTGATCGGGGGATCGACAGGCGCCCTATACGCCATGCGGGCCGGACCTTTCAAAGCCGCCGAGCCCGCTGCGGCGCAAAAGAGTGAACTGGCCCGGTTCGCGGTGGGGTCGCTGGCCGCGCTGGAGACCCCCGCCGCCCTGGAAACCGCTCCGGACTACGTCTTCGAGACGCGCGAGGGGGACGACGTTCGCTTCGCCGATTTCCGGGGCAAGGTCGTGCTCGTCAATCTGTGGGCGATGTGGTGCGCGCCGTGCCGGACCGAGATGCCGACCATCGCCGCCCTGGCCGCCGCCTACCCTGACGGGGATCTGGTCATCCTGCCGATCAATGTCGATACGGGGGACGACGCCGTGGCCGACGCCAGAAGCTTCATCGACGTCCACGACCCCCTGCCCTTCTACGGCGATCCGAAATTCCAGTTGCCGTTCGAGTTTCCGGGCAAGGGCAAGATGCCCCAGACGATCCTGCTGGACCGTCAGGGGCGGATCCGCGCCGCCTATTCAGGCGAGGCCGACTGGAACAGCCGGGACGCCCGTGCCCTGATCGACGCGGTGCTCGCGGAGCCGCTGTCGTCCTAGATCGGCCGCGCGCTATTGCGCCGGTTGGGTCGCAGGGGTGTTGCCGCGCGTGTCTGCAGCAGTTTCCGCCTCCTGCTCGTCGGCCTTGCGGGCCAAGGCGTCGGTGGCCTCGTCGATTTCCTGGGCGGCCTCGCTGGCGCCGGCGGCGATGGCCGACCCGACCTGGGATGCCTCTTCCGACAGGGCGGAGCCGGCTTCCGATGCGGCGGCCTGGGCGTCGTCGCCTGCGGCATCGGCCTCGGCGGCGGTCTGGTCCTGCTCGGCCTCGGTACAGGCGACGGCCCCCATCGACAGGGCGGCGATCGCCGATACGGTCAGCAGGGACGGGAGACGGATGGTCATGAGTGGAGCCCTCGAACAGCGTTGAACCTTGGCTGTAAACGCTGCCGATCACGATGGGTTGCGTCCATGGTGCGCTGCAGCATGGGTTGCGCTATGGTTACGGCGTCAGGTGGGAGCGGGCGCGATGTTGATGCTGGGCGGTGCGGTGATCGCGGTCATGCTGGCCCTGTTGATCTGGGACCTGGCGGGCCAGCCGACCGGCCGACGCTGGCGACGGCGGCGCAGACGCCGCGCCGACGCGGCCTCCCTGCCCCGGAAGAAGGTGTGATCACGCCCGCCGGGATGGGCCTGGACTGGTGGCTGGAGGCGGGATCGAACCGCCGACCTGTGGGTTATGAATCCACCGCTCTAACCATCTGAGCTACCCAGCCCAGTCCAGAGCCCGACGCCACGGCCGAAACAGGCCGGATCGCGCGGGAGGCGTGCCTATATCGTCGCGGACCCTTCGGTTCAAGTCGCATCGACAAGTTCGGCATCGAGCCTTGCGGCGGACTGTCGCCGTCCGGAACGGCGGGACAGTCGCGCCGTTGATCGGCATACTGCAAAGCCCGACAGATCACGGAGACCCCCATGCGCCCCTTCGCCCTCGCCGCCGCGACCAGCCTGCTGGCGCTCTCCGCCGCCTGCGGGGCCAACGGCCAGACGGATCCGCAGGCGATCGCCGGCGCGCCGGTCGAGACGCGTCCCGCCAATGCGCCGGACCAGACCCCGGCCTTCCCGGGCCAGGCCCGCGCGCCGGGCGTCACGACCGAGGCGGCCATGGCGCACACGGTTATCGCCTCGGGGCTGGTCCATCCGTGGGGCCTTGCCGCGTTGCCCGACGGAAACTGGCTGGTGACCGAGCGGCCGGGGCGGCTGCGCATCATTTCGGCCGATGGCCGGGTCGGCGAGCCGATCACCGGCCTTCCGGCCGTCGACGCCCGTGGCCAAGGCGGCCTGCTGGACGTGGTCATCGGCCCGACCTTCGCCCAGGACCGGATGATCTACTGGAGCTATGCGGAGCCGCGCGAGGGCGGCAACGCCACTTCGGTCGCGCGCGGCGTGTTGTCGGCCGACGGCGCGAGCGTCGGTGCGGTCGAGGTCATCTTCCGCGCCCTGCCGGTCTATGACGGCGACAAGCATTTCGGATCGTCGCTGGCGTTCGGGCCCGACGGTCATCTGTTCATCACCCTGGGCGAGCGCTCCGACGCCCCGATGCGGCCCCAGGCCCAGCAGTTGAACTCCCACATGGGCAAGACCATCCGCATCAACGCCGACGGTTCCGTTCCTGAGGACAATCCGTTCGCGGGCCGCGACGGCGCCCTGCCGGAAATCTGGTCGCTGGGCCATCGCAACGTGCAGGGCATCGCGGTCGCGCCCGACGGTCAGGTCTGGACCATCGAACACGGCACGCGCGGCGGCGACGAGGTCAATCTGGAGAAGGCGGGCGCCAACTATGGCTGGCCCGACGCCGCCTACGGGATCGAATACCGGGGCGGGCCGATCAACGCCGGAAGCACCGAAACGGCGGGTACGGAGCAACCCGTCTATTACTGGGATCCAGTCATCGCCCCGGGCGGGGCGACCTTCTATTCGGGGGCCATGTTCCCGGGCTGGGAAGGCGATCTGCTGGTCGCGGGCCTGAAGGAAAAACACATCGCGCGTCTTGTGATCGAGAACGACCGGGTCGTCGGCGAGGAGCGGTTGCTGACCGATCTGGGCGAGCGGATTCGCGATATCGCCGTGGGTTCGGACGGCGCCGTCTGGGCCATCACCGACGAGGACAATGGCAAGCTGGTGCGGCTGGCGGTGGCCAACTGATCATCGCCGGAGAGCGCGGTCGCTCAAGCAGCGAGCGGCCGCGTCGTGAGCGATAGCGACCCCTA
This sequence comes from Alphaproteobacteria bacterium, assembly GCA_018820205.1. Classification (GTDB taxonomy): domain Bacteria; phylum Pseudomonadota; class Alphaproteobacteria; order Caulobacterales; family Caulobacteraceae; genus Brevundimonas. The sequence continues at coordinate 26,996 of JAHJOK010000017.1, read as the reverse complement.
GATATGGATCGCGTGCCCCAACGCGCGCAGTGACGCCTCGTGGAACGCCTCTCCCAGAGTCGGATGAACATGGATGACGCCCGCGACGTCTTCCAGCACCGCGCCCATCTCCAGCATCTGGGCAAAGCTGTTGGACAGTTCGGCCACATGTTGCCCGACAGCTTGGACGCCCAGCAGCCGGTGATCCGACTTCGACGCCAGAACCCGCACGAAGCCGCCGTCCTCGCCTGCCTCGATGGCCAGAGCCCGGCCGATGGCGGCCAGCGGAAAGACTGCGGTGATCACGTCGTCTCGGCCCGCCACGTCGAGCGGGCCGAGACCCGCCGAGACGATCTCCGGCTCGGTGAAACAGACAGCGGCGATGGTCACGGGGTCGAAGCGTTTGTCGTGACCCGCGATGATCTCGGCCACGACCTCGCCTTGGGCCGAACCCTTGTGGGCCAGCATGGGTTCGCCGGTCAGGTCGCCGACGGCCCAGACGTTCTTCATCGAGGTGGCGCAGCGGTCGTCGATCTTCACGAACCGCCCGGCCATGGCCACGCCCATGTTCTCCAGACCCCAGCCGGCGGTGCGCGGACGGCGGCCCACGGTGACCAGCACCTTGTCCGCGTCCAGCGACAGCGGCTCGCCGTCCTTCGTCGTGATCGACAGTTTCCCGTCCCCAAATCCGCCCGCGCGGGCGCCGAGGTGCATCTCGACGCCGTGGTCAGTCAGCCATTTCATCACCGGGTCGGTCAGGGCCTTGTCGTAAAGCGGCAGGATGCGCTCTGCCATCTCGACGATGGCCACCTGGGCGCCCAACTTGCGATAGGCGATACCCAGCTCCAGCCCGATATAGCCGCCGCCGACGACGACCAGCTTGCCCGGCACCGCATCCAGCGAAAGCGCCTCGGTCGAGGAGATGACGTCGCCGCCGAACGGCAGGAAGGGCAGTTCGACCGGCTCCGACCCCGTCGCCAGGATGACGTGTTCGGCCGTGATCGTGATCGGACCATCATCGGTCTCGACGCGGCAGGTCTTGGCGTCGTCGAAGGTCGCCCAGCCCTTGATGACCTTGACCTTCGACTTCTTCAGCAGGGCCGCGACGCCGTTGTTCAGCTTACGGACGATGCCGTCCTTCCATTCGACCGTCTTCGACAGGTCGATGGCCGGCTCCGACGCTGTGATGCCCAGGGTCCCGTCGCCCGCGGCCTTCGCCACGGTCTCGAACTTGCCCGCCGCATGGATGATGGCCTTGGACGGAATGCAGCCGACGTTGAGGCAGGTGCCGCCCAGCCCATCCGAGCCGTCGACCAGCACGGTCTCCAGCCCCAGCTGACCGCAGCGGATGCCCGCGACATAGCCGCCGGTGCCGGCGCCGATGATCAGGACTTTGGTTTTGATCTGCTGCATCTCTTTACCGCTCATCCCCGCGAAAGCGGGGACCCAGTCCTTAAGTGAGGCGATCCGGCTGGGATCGGCAGTTTGGCGTCTCTCGACCACTCATCGCCCAAACACTGGGTCCCCGCTTTCGCGGGGATGAGCGGAAGAGAAGTTCACATCCACAACGTCGCCGGATGCTCCAGCAGGCCCTTGATCCGCTGCACGAAGACAGCCGCGTCGTGGCCATCGACGATGCGGTGATCGAAGCTGGACGACAGGTTCATCATCTTGCGCACGACCATCTGGCCGTTCCGGACCACGACCCGCTCCTCGATCTTGTTGGGACCGACGATGGCGACCTCGGGGTGGTTGATGATCGGGGTGTGGACCAGACCGCCGAGCGTGCCCAGCGAGGTGATGGTGATGGTCGAGCCGGACAGTTCCTCGCGCTTGGCCGAGCCGTCCTTGGCCGCGCCGGAGACGCGGGCGATTTCGGCGGCGGTGGCGTAGGGATCGAGCGATTCCGCGTGGCGGACGACCGGGACCATCAGGCCGTTCGGCGTCTGTGCGGCGATCCCCAGGTGCACGGCGGCGTGCTGGGTCAGGACGCCGTTCTCGTCGTCATAGGTGGCGTTGATCTGCGGCTGGTCGCGCAGGGCCACGACGATGGCGCGGGCGATGAAGGGCAGGACGTTGAGCTTTGCCTTGCCCGTCGTCTTGGCCTGGGCGTTCAGGTGGGCCCGAAGCTCCTCCAGCGCCGTGACGTCGATCTCCTCGACATAGGTGATGTGGGGGATACGCCGGACGCTCTCGGCCATCTTTTCCGCGATCTTGCGGCGCAGGCCGATGATGCGGACCTCGGTCGTGCCTTCCGCCTTGGCGTAGGATGAAGATGCTCCGTGTTCGGATGGAGCGCGGGCGCCGCCCGAGACGAAGGCGTCTAGGTCGCCGTGTTCGATCCGTCCGGCCGGGCCGGAGCCGGGCACGAACTGCAGTTCCAGACCCAGTTCGCGGGCGCGCTTGCGCACCGCTGGCGAGGCGAGGGGGCGCACGCCGGCGACCTGGGCCTTGCGGGCGACAGGGGCGGCGGACGCGGCCGGCGCGGCTTTCGGAGCCTCGGCCTTGGCGGCCGGGGCTGGCTTGGGCGCAGCCACCGAAGCCGGGGCGGCGGGCTTTGGCGCGGCGGCGACATTGCCTGCGCCCTCGACGTCGAAGCTGACCAAGGCGCCGCCCACCGGCGAGGCCTTGCCGACTTCGCCGTGCAGGGCAGCGACGACGCCGGAGACAGGCGACGTCAGTTCGACGGTGGCCTTGTCGGTCATGATCTCGGCGAGGATCTGGTCCTCCTGAACGGTGTCGCCGACCGCCACATGCCAGGCGACCAGTTCGGCCTCGGCCGTGCCTTCGCCCACGTCGGGCAGTTTGAAGACGTAGTTGCCGGCGGAACCCAAAAGCCCCTCCGTCACTACGCTATCGCTTCGTGCCACCTCCCCATCGCCAAGCGGCGATTGGGAGGAGACTTGATCGGCCGTCTCCTCCCCGTCCGCGCTTGCGGATGGGGAGGTGGATCCGAGCTCTTGCGAGGAGACGGAGGGGTTCTTGGTTGCGGACTCGCTGTTGCCCGCACCCTCGACCTCGAACTCCACCAGTGGGCCGCCGACGGGCGACATGACGCCGGGTTCGCCGTGCAGGGCGGTGACCACGCCGGAGACCGGCGAGGTCAGTTCGACGGTGGCCTTGTCGGTCATGATGTCGGCCAGGATCTGATCTTCCTCGACCGTGTCGCCGACTGCGATGTGCCAGCCGACCAGTTCGGCCTCGGCCGTGCCTTCGCCGACGTCGGGGAGTTTGAAGACGAAGCGTCCCATTACCGACCTCCCGCCATGACGGATTTCAGCGCGGTCGCGACCCGTTCCGGCCCGGGGAAATACTCCCACTCGAAGGCGTGCGGATAGGGCGTGTCCCAACCGCAGACGCGGCTGACGGGGGCTTCCAGATGATAGAAGCAGCGTTCCTGGACCAGGGCCGACAGCTCGCCTCCGTACCCGGACGTTTTCGGCGCCTCGTGCACGATGACGCAGCGGCCGGTCTTTTTCACACTGGCTTCAATGGTCTCGATGTCGAGCGGAACGAGGGAGCGCAGGTCGATCACCTCGGCGTCCACCCCCGCGTGTTCGGCCCCGGCGAGAGAGACCCAGACCATCGTGCCGTAGCACAGGATGGTGACGTCATTGCCCTCGCGCATGATCCGCGCCTTGCCGATCGGCTCGACATGTTTGCCGGTCGGGACCTGGGCCAGATCCTGGGTCTTCCAGGGGCTGACCGGCTTCTGGTGCCAGCCGTCGAACGGGCCGTTGTAGAGCCGCTTGGGCTCCAGGAAGATGACCGGATCGTCGTCCTCGATGGCTGCGGTCAGCAGACCCTTGGCGTCATAGGGGTTGGACGGAATGACGACCTTCAGCCCCGCGATATGGGTGAACAGGCTCTCGGGCGACTGGCTGTGCGTCTGCCCGCCGAAGATGCCGCCGCCATAGGGCGAACGCACCACGATCGGGGCGGTGAACTGGCCGCCGGACCGGTAGCGCATCTTGGCCGCTTCCGAGACGATCTGGTCATAGGCGGGATAGATATAGTCGGCGAACTGGATCTCGACGACCGGACGCAGGCCGTAGGCGCCCATGCCGATGGCGGCGGCGACGATGCCGCACTCGCTGATCGGGGCGTCGAAACTGCGGGTCAGGCCGTGGGTCTGCTGCAGCTTGTCGGTGACGCGGAACACGCCGCCGAAATAGCCCGCGTCCTCGCCGAAGCTGAGGACGTTCGGGTCTTCGGCCATCTTGACATGCAGGGCCGAGTTCAGCGCCTGAATCATGTTCATCGGCGCGACGGTCGGCGCCTCAGGTGCGACTGATGCCGGTGCGGCATCCTGATCGATCATGTCGGGCTCGATGCCGTCGGTGCGGTCGGCCTCGCTGAAGGTCTCGCTCACTGAAAACCTCCGCTCATCCCCGCGAAGGCGGGGACCCAGTACTGTTGTGAGGCGAAATGCGTGGGATAGGGGTCAGCCAGCGCCTGGCGGCATCCGTCGCCCAAAACACTAGGTCCCCGCCTTCGCGAGTATGAGCGGAAAGCACTCATACGCCCACCTCCCGGCGCTGTTCGGTCAGGCGCCAGTCCTCGGTCGCATAGACCTCCTCGAACATCGTCTTCACGCTGGGACGCGACTGACCCAGGGTGCCGATGGCCTCGGACTCCTTGCCCGCGGCGCGGACCTGGGCGACGGCGTCGGCTTCCGCCTCGGCCTGAGCTTCGTCTGACCATTCGCCGATCGCGATGAGGTGCTGCTTCAGCCGCATCACCGGATCGCCCAGCGGCCATTTCTCGTGCTCGTCGCCGGGGCGATAGCGGCTGGGGTCGTCGGAGGTCGAGTGCGGCGCGCCGCGATAGGTGAACAGTTCGATCACCGTCGCGCCCTGGTTCGAACGCGCGCGTTCCTCGGCCCACTGGGTCGCGGCCCAGACCGCCAGGAAATCGTTGCCGTCGACCCGCAGCGCCGGCAGGCCATAGCCGATGGCCTTGGACGCGAACGTCGTCTCCATCCCGCCGGCAATGCCCTGGAAGGACGAGATGGCCCACTGGTTGTTGACGATGTTCAGGATCACGGGCGCCCGATAGACCGAGGCGAACGTCAGGGCGTTGTGGAAATCGCCTTCGGCCGTCGCCCCGTCTCCGATCCAGGTGATGGCGATCTTGTCGTCGCCCTTGTAGGCGGACGCCATGGCCCAGCCCACGGCCTGCGGCACCTGGGTCCCCAGATTGCCGCTGATGGTGAAGAACCCATAGTCCTTGGCCGAATACATGATCGGCAGCTGACGCCCTTTGATGGGGTCTTCGGCGTTGGAATAGATCTGGTTCATCATGGTCGCCAGCGGATAGCCGCGCGCGATCAGAAGCCCTTGCTGGCGATAGGTGGGGAACCCCATGTCTTCGCGGCTCAGGATCATCCCCTGGGCGACAGCGATGGCCTCTTCGCCCGTGCATTTCATATAGAAGCTGGTCTTGCCCTGACGGTGGGCCCTGTGCATCCGGTCGTCGAAGGCGCGGGTCAGGATCATCGCCTTCAGACCCTTCTTCAGGGTCTCGGGGTCCAGACGCGGGTTCCACGGGCCGACGGCCTGGCCCTCGTCGTCCAGCACGCGCACCAGCCGGAAGGCCAGGTCCAGCATCTGCACCGGCCGCGCATCGACCGGCGGCCGGTCCACGGCGCCCGCGACATCGAGCTTCAGGTGGCTGAAATCGGGCGCGTCACCGGGCCGCCCCGAGGGTTCGGGCACGCGCAGGCTCAGCGGCTGAATATTCCTGGTCATTCCATCCTGCCGTTCGGTTGATCCGACCGCATCTCGTTTGCGGCTGGATAGCATGGGCGTGAAATCAAGGCTCGCCTATTTTAGCCTTGCGTCAAGCCATTTAGGGGTATTTTATTGCGCGATAACAATAAATGGAGGAACGCTTTGGCTGACGAACTGGATCCCATCGACGCGCGAATTCTGGACATCCTGCAGCAGGACGCGGGATTGTCGGTCGCCGATGTCGCCGAGAGGGTCGGACTGTCGGCCTCGCCGTGCTGGCGTCGTATCAAGAGACTGGAGGATAGCGGCCTCATTCGCAAGCGTGTGACGCTTCTGGACGCCGCCCTCCTGGGGCTGGATTTCGAAGTCTACGCCATCGTCAAGCTGATGCTGCCCTCCAGCGAGAACCTGGACGTGTTCGAGGCCGCCGTCGCTACCTGGCCCGAGGTGGTCCAGTGCGCGACGATTACCGGTCGCGAAGATTATGTGCTGCGCATCATCACCTCCGACATGCACGCGTTCGACAAATTCCTGAGGGAGAAACTGCTCAGCCTCGGTATCGTTTCCGATTGCGAAAGCCATATCGTGACGCGCGGCGTGAAGAGCGTGACCACCCTTCCGCTGGGCATCGTCACACCCCACGTGCAATAGTCCCGGTTGCAGATAGAGGAGCCCGCCCATGATCGAGATGGTGATCGACGCCAGGAAGAAGGACCTCGGCGGGTTCGAGGTCGGACGCATCCTGCCGTTCCATTCGCGGCGGATGGTCGGCCCCTTCATCTTCCTGGACCATATGGGACCTGCCGAATTCGCTCCGGGGTCGGAGGCGATCAATGTGCGGCCGCACCCGCACATCGGTTTGTCGACCCTGACCTATCTGTTCGAAGGCGAGATCATGCACCGCGACAACCTGGGCTATACCCAGGCCATCCGTCCGGGCGAGGTCAACTGGATGACGGCGGGCAGGGGCATCGTCCATTCCGAGCGCACCGATCCGCTGAAGAAGGCGCAGGGCGGGCCGATGAACGGCATGCAGGCCTGGATCGCCCTGCCGGACGCGGCCGAGGAGACGGACCCCTCTTTCCAGCACTATGGCGAGGACGCCCTGCCGGCCTATGAGAACGGCGGCCTGTTCGCGCGTCTGGTGGCGGGCGAAGCCTATGGCGCCACCGCCAATGTGAAGACCTCCTCGCCCCTGTTCTATGTCCACTGGGAGATGAAGGAGGGCGTCCGCACCGCACCGCCTCCGGGCAAGGGGTCGGGCGGCATGTCCGAGCGCGCCCTGTATGTGGCCAAAGGGTCGATCGAGGTCGGCGACCGCACCTTCCACGAAGGCCAGATGATCGTGCTGGAGCCGAACGCCGAGCCGACGGTGAAGTCCCTGACGCAGGCGACCGTTATGGCCCTGGGCGGCGAGCCGGTCGGCCAGCGGCTGATCTGGTGGAATTTCGTCTCTTCGTCCCAGGCCCGGCTGGATCAGGCCAAGGCCGACTGGCAGGCCGGCCGGATGAAACTGCCCGACGAGGACGATCTGGAGTTCATTCCGTTGCCCGAGGATTCGTCCGTGACCACCCGGTCGGAACCGGTGAAGCCCGAACCGACGCATCCGGTCTAGTCCACCCTTTCCCGATGAGAGCGGGCGCTATTCCGCTCCCGTGACCCGCACGATCCAGTCGCCGACGGTGGTCAGGGCCTCGGGCGCCACCGTCTCCTCGATCGTCGCATATTCGCCGGGCAGACCCGTCGTCGCCGTCTGCATCAGATGGTTCAGTCCGGGCAGGATGACGATCTCGGCCTCGGGCTGCACGCGGGCCAGGGCCTCGGCGTTCTGGTCTGCGGGCACCTGCAGATCCTTGCCGCCATAGACCGCCAGAACCGGCACATCCAGCGCGGCCAGGGCGGGGGCCGGATCGTGGGACGCGAACCACCGGTACCAGGGCGAACTGATGCCCCGCACGCTGGCCTGGGCCTGGGCGGCGGGTTGTCCGGCCGCGACCAGCACCGCCTCGGCGGCGCGGGCGGCGGCGGGGCCGTCGTCCTTGTTGGCGACGATGGCGGCCATGACCTCGGCCTGCACCCGTCGGGTCTGGGCCGCCTGTTCGGGCGACGCGCCGGACGCGGCCACCAGGCGGGCGGCCTGTTCGGTGATGATGTCGGCGCCGGACACGCTCTGTCCGGCGATCATGACGACGAAGGCGGCCGGCGCGCCCTGCGACACGGCCAGCGGCGCCGTCATCCCGCCCTCGCTGTGACCCATCAGGCCGATGCGGTCGGGATCGATCTCGGAACGGGTCCGCAGCCACGCCAGGGCGGCGGCGGCGTCGCCCGCGAAATCCTCCGATGTCTCATCCGGCCCGCCGCCCCCCGATCCGCCGACACCCCGGTCGTCGAACCGCAGCACGGCGATGCCGCGCCGGGTGAGGGCGTCGGCCCAGACGGCGAACGGCTTGTGATCGAAGATGGTCTCGTCCCGATCCTGCGCGCCCGATCCGGTCAGCAGGACGACCGCAGGAAAGGGGCCTTCGCCTGCGGGCAACGTCAGGGTTCCGGCCAGGGCGATGCCCGCGTCCGCATTCGGGAACGTCACGTCTTCGGCGGCATAGGGAAAGGGCGGAACCGGCGTCTGGGGCCGCGTCGGACCTGCGGGTTCCTCGGCTGGCGCCGCACGGGTCAGGATCAGGGGCAGCGCCGCTCCCCCCTGCGACCAGGCCCCGGTCCAGACGCCGCCGTCGGCCGATCGCGCGCCTTCGAACCCGCCGCGCGCCGCCGGCACGCTGAACCGGACCACGCCGTTCGCTTCCGACAGCTCCGTCACCGCCAGGCCGCGCACATTCTGGGCCGGGCTGTCCATCACGGTCGTCAGGCCGTCCGGCCCCTGTTCGACCCGGATGACGATCGGCAGCGACGTCCCGCCGACATTCAGCGCCCCCTCCCAGCGGCCGACCAGATCGGCCTCGGCCACCTGGGCCGGGGCTGTGGCTATCGCGATTTCCGGAGTGATCATCTTGCGCGCTCACCTGACAGAGAGGGGCGGAGCCCGCCCGAATGACGGGCCTACCGTGCACCTCGCCCGAAGGGTCCGGCAAGGCCCCATGCCTCTGTCTGCGCGCGGTTGCGGATGAACCGGGTGGAATCCATCAGCAATATCAATCCCGGTCGCCGCCAACCCTGTCTTTTGCCAGACGCTGGCTCCGACAGGCTTATACTGGCGGCGCCCAACGGGCGTCAGACGGAGGCCTCCCATTCCAGACGATCCGGACTCATCGGACTCATCGGACGGTGTTTTTGCGAGCCGACCGTCACAGGCCTTTGACGAACCCGATCAGCGCGGCATTGACCTCGTCCGGCCGTTCCTGCTGCAGCCAGTGGCCGGCGCCCGGCAGGACGATCTGGGACCGCAGGTCGGTCAACCAGTCTTTCAGGCCCGCCTCGTGCTGGCCGGCGTAGTGACGCACCGGATCGCGCTCGCCGACCATGAACATCGACGGCTGACGGATCCGTTGTCCCTGCAGAAACGCGGTCAGCGACCAGTTCCGGTCCAGGTTCCGGTACCAGTCCATCGGCCCCTTGAAGCCGCCCCCGCTGAAGGCCGAGACATATTCGGCGAAATGCGCCTCGCTCATCCATGGCGGCAGGGTCGCGTCGTCGGGGACTTCGGAGATGAAGCTGTGGCCGGGCGCGATGAAGCCGGTCGACTGTCGGTCCGGCGGCGTGGCGCCGTCATAGGAATAGAAGGCCTTGCGCAAGGCGGTCGCGACGTCGGCCTCCATCTCGGCATGGGCGTCGGGGGCCTGGAACTGGCTGATGTAGAGCTCGCCCTTGCCGAGGCGTTTTGAAATCGCGGCCATGGCCGGCGTCGGCGGGCCGTTCGGGCGGCGTGGCTGGAACGGCACCGACAGGCCGGCGACGGCGGTGAACAGGTCGGGCCGCATCAGGGCGCAGTGCCAGGCCACCGGCGCGCCCCAGTCGTGGCCGACGACAGTGCAGGCCTCCCTGCCCAGCGCCCTGACCAGATCGACCATGTCGCCGACCAGATGCAGGATGGCGTAGTCCTGGGTCTCGGCGGGTTTGTCGGTCCCGCCATAGCCGCGCATGTCCGGCGCTACGGCACGATAGCCTGCCTGACCCAGGGCCTCGATCTGGGCCCGCCAGCTGATCCCCAGTTCGGGAAAGCCGTGGATCAACAGGACCAGCGAACCGTCTTCGGGACCGGCCTCCAGAATGTGCTGCTTCAGGCCGTCGGTCTGGATCGCGCGGGTCTTTATCATGATCGTCCCCGATGGCTTTGGCGCCGAACGCCGGCTCGTGCATTGATGTCGCCATGACCCGTATGACGCGTTTCTCCGACGGTACGATCGTTCCTGTCCTTGGCCAAGGCACATGGATGATCGGCGACGATCCCAAGGCCCGCGACGCCGAACAGGCGGCTCTGTCGCGAGGCATCGACCTGGGCCTGACCCTGATCGACACCGCCGAACTGTACGGCGACGGCAGGTCCGAGAGGCTGGTGGGCGAGGTCATCAAGGGCCGGCGCGACGAGGTTTTTCTGGTCTCCAAGATCAAGCCGGACAACGCCGGCGAGATGACCATGATGCTTCATTGCGAAAAGAGCCTGGAACGGCTCGGCGTGGACCGGATCGACCTGTATCTGCTGCACTGGCAGAGCCGGCATCCGCTGGACGAAATCGTCGCCGGGTTCGAGGAACTTGTCGACGAGGGGATGATCGCCCGCTGGGGCGTGTCGAACCTGGACATCCGGACGATGCGAAAGCTGGAGGAGATCGAGGGCGGCGAGAACTGCGCCACGGATCAGGTGCTGTATCATCTCGGGTCGCGCGGGATCGAATACGACCTGGCGCCCTGGGCCGAGGAACGGTCGATGCCGCTGATGGCCTATTCGCCGCTGGGCCGCGGCGACATCCTGAATCATCCGGCGATGCAGGCCGTCGCCGATCGGCACGACGCCAGTCCGGCCCAGATCGCCCTGGCCGCCGTCCTGCGCCAGCCCGGAATGATCGCCATCCCCAAGGCATCCAGCATCGCGCATGTAGAGGCCAACGCCGCGGCCATTGATATCCAGCTGGACGCCGAAGACGTCGCCGCCCTGGACCGCGCCTTCCCTCCGCCGACGACGTCCCAGGCGCTGGACATCATATGACGTCAGGCAGACGGGTCTGACGGGACATGACGCAAATGGGGCGCCGACTGTTCGCCTGAACCGGCTGTGGCTACAGGAATTGCGTTCGGCCTGCCTTTGTCGGCCTTTTGGGGGAGTTCCCGTCTATGCGTAACCTGTTCATGACCGTCGCGGCCATCGCCGCCCTGACCGTCCCCGCCGTCGCCTCGGCCCAGACGGCGGCCGTTTCGTTCTCGATCGAGAACAACACCGACAAGATCATCTATTCGATCCTGTACGGCCAGTCGTCGTCGGACGAATGGAGCGACGACATCCTGGAAGGGATCGTCGAGCCCGGCGAAACCGTCGAGGTCACCATCGACGACGAGCTGGAAGACTGCATGTACGACTTCTTCTACAGCTTCGACGACGATACCCACTACGTCGAGCGCGTCGATATGTGCGAAATCGACGGCACGACCTTCGAGTTCACCGGCGGCTGATCCATCCGCGGATCGGATACGGAAACGGCCCCGGGATCGCTCCCGGGGCCGTTATCATTTCAGCTGTGAAGGCCGTTCAGGCTGCGGCTTTGGCCCCCGTGAACCTGCCGTAGAAGGTCTCGTTCTTGGCGGCCATGTCGCGCAGCAGCTGCGGAACCTTGAAGCGGTCGCCGTAGCGGGCGGCATAGTCATCCGCCTGGGCCACGAAGGCCTTCAGCCCGATCTGGTCGATGTAGGTGATCGGGCCGCCGGTCCAGGGCGCGAAGCCCCAGGCCAGAATGGCGCCGACGTCGGCCTCGCGCGGGTCGTCGATGACGCCTTCTTCCCAGCAACGGGCCACTTCCACCGCCTGACGATAGAGCAGGCGCTGCTTCTGGTCCTCGACCAGCTCCGGGGTCGAGTCGTTGATCTTGACCGGCGCCAGTTCGGCCAGGCCCGACCACAGCTTCTTGGGTTTGACGTCGTAGTCGTAGAAGCCCTTGCCGTTCTTCCTGCCATAGCGACCCAGGTCTTCGACCATGGTGCGGATGATCTCGGCGCCGGCCAGCGGCACGTATTTGTCGCCGAGGTCCAGCGCCGTCTGTTTCGACACCTTCATCGACAGGTCGAGCGCGACGTCGTCGTGCATTTCCAGCGGGCCGCGCGGCATGCCGGTCATGCGACCGATGTTGTCGATCAGGGCGGGAGCATAGCCCTCTTCCAGCATGGCCAGACCCTCGGCCACATACGTGCCGAAGCAGCGCGAGGTGTAGAAGCCGCGACCGTCGTTGACGATGATCGGGGTCTTTTTGATCTTCATCACATAGTCGAGCGTCTTGGCGATCGCGGCCTGACCCGTCTTCTCGCCCAGGATGATCTCGACCAGCATCATCTTGTCGACGGGCGAGAAGAAGTGGATGCCGATGAAGTCCTCGGGCCGCACGCTGGCCTCGGCCAGGCCGGTGATCGGCAGGGTCGAGGTGTTGGAGCCGAACACGGCGCCCGCTTCCAGCTGGGCCTCGGCCCGCTTGGTCACGTCAGCCTTGATCTCGCGGTTCTCGAACACCGCCTCGATGACGAGGTCCGAACCCTTGATCTGGTCGTAGTCGGTGGTGGCGACGACCGAGGCGAGCAGGGCGTCGTATTTGTCCTGGGTCAGCTGACCGCGCGACAGGCGTTTCTTCAGCAGTTCCTCGACGTGGGCCTTGCCCTTGTCGGCATCTTCCTGGGTGCGGTCGATCAGGATGGTCTGGATGCCGGCCAGGGCCTGAACGTAGGCGATTCCCGCGCCCATCATGCCGGCGCCGATGACGGTGACCTTTTTCGCATCCGAGGCCGGGATTCCGGCGGGACGCACGGCGCCCTTGTCCAACTCCTGTTTCGAGAGGAACAGGCTGCGGATCATGCCCTGGGCCTGCGGGGTCATTAGGGTCTTGATGAAGTAGCGGGTCTCGATGCGCAGGGCCGCGTCCATCGGCACCTGAATGCCTTCGTACACGGCCTTCATCAGGTTGATGACCGCCGGATAGTTGCCGTAGGACTGCTTCCTGATCATGGCGTTGCCGACGAGGAAATTCTGGATGCCGGCGGGGTGATAGGGGCCGCCGCCGGGCTGTTTGAAGGACTTGTCGTCCCAGGGCTGGACGGACTTGCCGCCGCCCTTGATCCAGGCCTTGGCCGCCTCAACCGAGCCGCCCTTGGCCACGACCTCGTGGACAACGCCCGCGCCCTTGGCGTCGTTGGGACGCCAAGACGAACCCGCGCTCATGGCGGTCATCGCCGCCTGCACGCCGATCAGACGCGTCAGACGCTGGGTGCCGCCGCCGCCGGGGAAGAGGCCGACCTTGATCTCGGGCAGGCCGAGCTGGATCTTGCTGTCGTCCTCGACCAGCCGGTAGTGGCAGGCGAGCGTCAGCTCCAGACCGCCGCCCAGCGCCAGACCGTTGATGGCGGCCGCCACCGGCTTGCCGCAGGTTTCCAGCGCACGCAGCGAGCCGTTCATCTTCCAGCCCGCGTCAAACGCGGCCTGAAGGTCGCCGCCGCCGGCCAGCGAACCGCCGGCCATGTCCCCGAGGTCGGCGCCAGCGCAGAAGCCGGAGGCCTTGCCCGAGGTGATGACGGCGCCCTTGATGGCGTCATCGGTCTTGATGCGCTCGACCAGCTGCGGAAGCTCATCCATGACCTTGGCGGTCAGGGTGTTCATCGAACGGCCCGGCACGTCGAAGGTGACCAGGGCGATGCCGTCGGCGTCGACGTCGATCTTGAAGTTTTCCATGCTCGTGATCCTCAGACGCGTTCGATGACGGTGGCGGTGCCCATGCCGCCGCCGATGCACAGGGTGACCAGGGCGGTTTCCTTGTTCGAGCGTTCCAGCTCGTCCAGGGCGATGCCCGTGATCATGGCGCCGGTTGCGCCCAGCGGGTGGCCCATGGAGATGCCGCCGCCGTTCACGTTCATCTTGTCGTGCGGGATGTTCAGCGCCTGCATGTAGCGCAGGACCACGGCGGCGAAGGCTTCGTTCAGCTCCCACACGTCGATGTCGGCGACCGTCATGCCCAGCTTGCCGAGCAGTTTCTGGGTCACGAACTCGGGTCCGGTCAGCATGATCGAGGGCTCGGAGCCGATCGAGGCGGCGCCCTTGATGCGGGCGCGGGGCTTCAGGCCCAGGGCCTTGCCGGCTTCGAGCGTGCCGATCAGGACGCCCGCCGAACCGTCGACGATGCCCGACGAGTTGCCGGGCGTGTGAACGTGGTTGACGCGCTCGACCTCGGGGTAGCGCTGGTTGATCACGGCGTCGAAGGCCATCTCGCCCATCATGGCGAAGGAGGGGTTCAGCCCGCCCAGCGACTGCATGTCCGTGTTCGGACGAATGGTCTCGTCACGGTCCAGCTGGACGAGGCCGAGCTGGTTCTTGACCGGTACGACCGATTTGGAGAACCGGCCGTCGGCCCAGGCGGCGGCGGCGCGCTTGTGCGACTCCATCGAATAGGCGTCCACGTCGTCGCGGCTGAAACCGTATTTCGACGCGATCATGTCGGCCGAGACGCCCTGCGGCACGAAATAGGTCGAAAACGCGCTGGACGGGTCGACCGGCCAGGCTCCGCCGTCAGATCCCATCGGCACGCGGCTCATCGCCTCGACGCCGCCGCCGACGGCGAAATCGGCCTCGCCGGACTTCACCTTGGCGGCCGCCATGTTCACGGCCTCAAGTCCCGACGCGCAGAAGCGGTTGATCTGCACCCCCGCGACGCTCTGAGCCCAACCCGCCGACAATACGGCGGTGCGCGCGATGTCGGCGCCCTGTTCGCCCACCGGCGAGACGCAGCCCAGGATCACGTCGTCGACCTTCGAGGTATCCAGGCCGTTGCGATCGCGCAGGGCTTCCAGCACCTGGGCCGCCAGCGACAGACCCGTGATCTCGTGCAGAGACCCGTCCTTCTTGCCCTTGCCGCGCGGCGTGCGCACGGCGTCGTAGATATAGGCCTCGGTCATAGGTCAGTCTCCAAAGAGAACGGATTTCAGCGTGGGGGCCACAAAGCCTACGTTTACGTCAACGTCAAGTAAGAAGGCGCGACCTATGGATCAATCCGGCGCGTGGCAGACCGCCTCAATGTTGAACCCGTCGGGATCAAAGACGAAGGCCGCATAGTAGGTCGGGCCATAGTCGGGCCGCAGTCCCGGCGGCCCGTTGTCCCGCCCTCCGGCCTTCAGCGCCTCGACGTAAAAGGCGTCGACTACCGCACGCGTATCGGCGCGGAAGGCGATGTGGTTGCCGATGCCTGGCGCCTTATCCTCGGCGATCACGAACTCGGGCGCGTCAATGCCGAACATGACGATGTGATTGGCGCCGGTCTGTTCGGGGGTCAGTTCCTCAATGACGCGATAGCCCAACGGCTTCAGCGCCGCCTCGTAGAAGTCGCGGGACGTGCGGATGTCGGCAACGTCGACACCGATGTGATCGAGCATAGGGCACTCCTGATAGAGAGCTCATATGAACGCGCGAGTTCGAAGAGGGGGCCAGCACGCAGGCGAAAGCCGGCGGGATCGCTCCCGCCGGCTTTGTGGTTTGCTGACAGTGAGGGTCAGGCCGCCTTGGCCTTCATCGCCTCAGCGTTGACAGCCGCATCGGCGATGGTCGTCAGGTCTTCGTCGGTCTGGGATTCTTCCTGCAGGGTCTCGTCCAGCAGTTTGGCCGCGTCCTTCAGTCCCAGGACATTGGCCCAGCGCTTCAGCGTGCCGTAGCGGGTGATCTCATAGTGTTCGACGGCCTGGGCCGCCGCCAGGAGACCGGCGTCCAAGGCAGCCTTGTCCTTGTATTCCTCGGCGATCTCGTCGCCCTCGGCCAGGATGCCCTCGATGGCGTCGCAGGTCTTGCCGCGCGCCGGCTTGCCGATGATCTCGAACACCTGCTGCAGGCGTTCGATCTGGCCTTCGGTCTGCTCCTTGTGCTTTTCGAAGGCGGCCTTCAGTTCAGGCGACTGGGCGGCGCGCGCCATCTTGGGCAGGGCCTTCAGAATTTTTCGCTCGGCGTAATAGATGTCCTTGAGCGTGTCGTGAAACAGGGTTTCCAGAGTCTTCTCGGCCATGGGATTCTCCTTGAGCTGGCAGCCCGAAAACCATGATCCCGCCGAACCGTTCCTATGCCCGCAAGCCGACCTAATTCTAGCGATGAACCCCGTCCAAGCGGGGTTTCAGCATCCGGTAGCAGTCGCAGGCGGCTGCCTCGAGGCCTGGTCGATCGACGATCCTGATTACGCCGCGACCATAGGTGATCAGGCGGCGGCGTTTCAGCTTCGACGCCGCCTCGCTGACGGTGGATCGTCGGGCGCCGATCAGCCGCGCGAGTTCCTCCTGGCGGAAGACCAGCGTCTCGTTCGGCGACAGGTCGCTGGCGGTCAGGATCCATTTGGCGATCCGATCCGGCGCGGCATGCAGGGCGTTGCAGGCGGCGGTCTGGGCCGCCTGAGCCTGATAGAGGTCGGTCAGCGCCAGAAGGCGCGCCATCAGTTTCGGCCGATCCGCCGCCAGGACGCGCAAGGCCGCCGCGCTGGCGACATAGGCTTCGCCGTTGGCGCGGCAGACGATTTCCCATGCGCTTCCCCGGTCGGCCATGAAGGGCGCCAGACCCGTCAGACCCTCGTTGCCGACCACCGCCGTCTCGATGGCGCTGCCGTCAGGGAAACGGATCAGGTTGGCGAACTGGGCGTCGGTGGGAAAATGGACATCCTCGATCGCCGCGCCCTGATCGACCATGATCTGATCGACGACGACCGATACCCGGCGCAGCAGGGGCTGGAGCAGCGCGGCCTCCTCGCGGTCGAGCGAGGCGATGAAATGGTTTTCGGGGGGCTGGGACATCCATAACGAACACCCACGGCGTAGCTTGGCTCCCTAAGTGCGGGACCGGGCGTATGCGCTCGATGGACCGTGTTACGCCCGCTGCCTGTCAGGGAGTGTTGCGTGCCGACCTATTTCTGCTTCATCGAGCGCGACATCTACGGCACGCCCCATATGGAGGCGCTGATGGCCGAGACCGACGCCGACGCCCGGTCCGAAGCCGAGGCTTTGCTTCGGACCCACGCCAGCGGCATCGCGGCGCATATCCTGCTCGACGCCGTCCGGATCGCGACGATCCGGCGGATCGGTCTGGATCTCTCCGAATCCTGCGGTCCCTAGTCGCGAAGATCCGGGGGCGTCGCTTCTTCGATCAGGATGCGAATGGCCTCGTCGATCGAGACCACGGTCTGGTCCTGCGAGCCCAGACGGCGGATGGCGACCTCGCCTTTTTCAGCTTCGTTGCGACCGACGACGGCGATGACCGGCACCTTGGCGACCGAGTGTTCGCGGACCTTGTAGCCGACCTTTTCGTTCCTCAGATCGGTCTCGACGCGCAGGCCCGCCGCCTTGAATTTCGCGGCGACCTCCTCGGCGTATGCGTCGGCGTCCGAGGTGATGGTCGCGACCACGGCCTGGACCGGCGCAAGCCAAAGCGGGAACGCTCCGGCATAGTTCTCGATCATGATGCCGATGAACCGTTCGAACGATCCCAGGATCGCCCGGTGCAGCATGACCGGGCGGTGCTTCTGGCCGTCCTCGCCGGTGTATTCGGCGTTGAGACGCTCGGGCAGGACATAGTCCAGCTGCAGCGTGCCGCAGGTCCAGGTCCGACCGATGGCGTCCTTGACGATGAAATCCAGCTTGGGCGCATAGAAGGCGCCGTCGCCCTCGGCGATGACCGGTTCGACCCCGGCCAGACGCGCGGCCTCGCCCAGCATGGCCTCGGCCTTGTCCCAGAACTCATCTGATCCCGCGCGCACGTCGGGCCGCGTGGCCAGGGCGATCTCGTGGGTCTGCATCCCCAGGTCGGCGTGGACAATCTTGGTCAGTTCGATGAACCGGCGCGTCTCTTCGACGATCTGGTCTTCGCGACAGAAGATGTGGGCGTCGTCTTGCGTAAAGCCGCGCACCCGCATCAGGCCGTGCAGGGCGCCCGACGGCTCGTACCTGTGACAGGCCCCGAACTCGGCCATCCGCAGCGGCAACTCGCGGTAGGACCGCTGGCCGATGCCGAAGATCTGCACATGGCCCGGGCAGTTCATAGGCTTGAGGCTGAGGGTCTCGCCCTCCACCGTTTCGCAGACGAACATATTGGGCCGGTATTTGTCCCAGTGGCCGCTTTCTTCCCAGAATTTGCGGTCCAGGACCTGGGGCGTCTTGACCTCGACATAGCCGGCCGCGTCCAGGCGGCGGCGCATATAGGCTTCGATGACCTGCCACAGCACCCAGCCCTTGGGGTGCCAGAAGACCATCCCCCGGCCTTCCTCCTGCATATGGAACAGCTCCATCGCGCGACCCAGCTTGCGGTGGTCGCGCTTTTCGGCCTCCTCGATCCGCAGCAGATAGGCGTCCAGATCCTCCTTGGTCGCCCAGGCGGTGCCATAGATGCGCTGCAGCTGTTCGCGGCTGGAATCCCCACGCCAATAGGCGCCGGCCAGCTTGGTCAGTTTGAAGGCCTTGCCGACATGACGGGTCGAGGGGAAATGCGGTCCCCGGCACAGGTCGATCCAGTCGCCCTGTTTGTACAGGGTGATGGTCTCGGTCTCGGGCAGGTCGCGGATCAGTTCGGCCTTGAAGGTCTCGCCGCGCGCCTCGAAGAACAGGATGGCCTCGTCGCGGTCCCAGACCTCGCGTTCGAACCTGGCGTCGCGATCGACGATCTTGCCCATCTCCTTTTCGATCGCGGCGAAGTCGTCGGTCGAGAAAGGTTCGTCCCGGGCGAAGTCGTAATAGAAGCCGTCCTCGATGGCCGGGCCGATCGTGACCTGGGTTCCCGGGAACAGCTTCTGGACCGCCTCGGCCAGCACGTGGGCCGTGTCGTGGCGGATGGTGTACAGGGCCGCCGGGTCGTCGCGCATGATCAGCCGGAATGCGCCCCCCGTCTCCAGCACGCGGTTCAGGTCGCGTTGTTCGCCGTTCAGTTCGGCCAGCACGGCCTTTTTGGCCAGTGAGGGCGAGATGGCGTGGGCCACGTCGCGGGCGGTTGATCCCGCGGGATATTCGCGAACGGCGCCGTCGGGGAATTTCAGTTCGATCATGGGGTGTTCGTCTCGACTGGCGGAACCGGATCGTATCCCGAACCGCCGAAGGGGTGGCATTTACAGACGCGTCGCAGGGTCAGCCACCCCCCGTTGCGCAATCCATGCCGGATCAGGGCGTCGCGGCCATAGTCCGAACAGGTGGGCAGGAATCTGCACGACTGGCCGAAGAAGGGGCTGAACGTGACCTTGTAGCCCCGATGGGCCGCGCGGACGCCGCGTTCGTAGAGAGTGCTGCCGGGGCTTGCCATGGTGCGGGCTTATCCCTTGCCGTGCAGGTAAGGGCAACCGGCTCTAGGCGGCGCCGGCGAGCCGGGTTCGTGTGTCTATCGCTTGCGACACGGCGTCCAGCGTCGCCTCGATGGCCACCATCGTGGAGGCGTGGCGCGCCGGGTAGTCGGCGACCTGTTTCAGGGCGCGCAGCCCCTCGAACCGTCCGGTCGGCCCATCGCCGCTGGATTTCAGCATCGCCAGCATGTCGTCGCGGGCGGCCTGAATCTCCTGGACGGTCGCGCCGATGACGCTGTCGCCCAGCACGCCCGCTGCGGCCTGTCCCAGGGCGCAGGCCTTTACGTCCTGGGCGAAGTCGGCGACGCGGCCTTGAGCGTCCAGGCCCACATCGACGATGGCCCGCGATCCGCACAGTTTGGCGACCCGTTCGCCGACGCCTTCCGGCGCGGGCAAGCGTCCAGCGTGAGGCAGATTGGCCGCCAGGGTCAGGATGCGCGCGCTGTAGAGGTCGTCGATCATGGTCCCTGATATAGGTGCGGCGGCTGCGCCCGAGAAGGCGGACGATCACGGGCAGTTCAGTGTCGGTGATTTGTCACCGGAACGATTGCGAGCTAGATTTCGTTCTTCCCCGACGTTTTTGTCTCGCCACCGCAAGGATTTTGCATGCGCCTTTCCGTGATCGCCGCCGTTTCCGCCGCCGCCCTGATGGGCGCCGCCGCCCAGGCTTCCGCCGCCGCGCCGCTGACGACCGTGACCCAGGCTGTTGAGTATTCCGACGCCCAGCTTGAAGCCTTCGCCAGCGCCATGACCTCCGTTCGCGCCGCCGCGCCGACCGACGGTTCCGCTCCGAACACCGAGCAGCAGGCCGCCATGGCCGCCGCCATCGACGCCTCGGGCATGGAGATCGATTCCTTCAACGCTCTGGCCGCCGCCGTTTCGACCGACCCCGTGCTTCGCGCCCGTCTGGCCCTGCTGGAGACGCCCGAATCGCCGGCCGGATCGGTCGCCGCCGGCGTGACCGACGCCGAGGTGGCCCAGTTCGGCGCCGCCATGGTTCAGGTTCGCGCCGCCGCGCCGACCGACGGATCGGCGCCGAACACCGAACAACAGGCCGCGATGGCCTCGGCCGTGTCGGCTTCGGGTCTGGAGCTGGATCGCTTCAACGCCATCGCGACGGCGGTTTCGACCGACGCCCGCCTGCGTGCGCGTCTGGCCCTGGCCGACGCCAAGGGCGCCTGAGGGTTACTGACCCTGTAGCGAGGACCAGGTCCGCACCAGTGCGGGTGAGGCGGCGTCGGTTGCGACCGACGCCGTCGCCGCCGGGCGGGTCTGGTTCCTCAGCCATTCCAGATTGCGATCGGCGGCCTCGGGCGGCAGGTCGCGGCGGATGATCTGCTCCGCCTCTCCGGTCTTGCCCTGCAGGCCCAGCACCATCGCCAGATTCAACCGCATCTGCAGCGTCGACGTCGGCTGCGCCACGGCCCTGCGCAACAGGGTCTCGGCCCCGCCCGCATCGCCGCCGGTCATCAGAGCCATGGCCGCATTGGTCAGAACCTCGGGATTGTCGGGGGACAGGCGCAGGGCCTGGTTCCAGGCCGTCCGCGCGTCGTCGGCGCGGCGGACCTGCTGATAGGCCACGCCCAGCAACGACAAAGGCCGCCAGTCGCTCGGCGCCAGCGCCTTGGCCTGTTCCAGCGGGCCGATGCCGTAGAAGGCCTGGCCCCGGGCGATATGGGCGCGTCCGATCTCCAGCATGGCTTCGACATTGGCGGGCTGGGCGACCAGCACCTGCTGCCCGATCGAGGCGGCCTGTTCGTGCTGGCCCATCTGGCGCAGGGCCTCGGCCAGTTTCACGCCGGCGACCGGATCGGCCGGATTGATCTCCATTTCCCGCGACCAGAAGACCGAGCGCGCCAACGGGTCCAGCCGGCCATAGGCGGCGCGTTCCTCGGTCGAGGCGGGTCGTCGTCCCTGTTCGGCCTGAGCCTGTTGGGCCAGGACCGGCGTGACCGCGATCAGGCCCCCGGCGAGGGTCAGGGCGATCAGGGCGATTGAGCTTGAGGTCCGGGTGCGCGACATGGGACGATCCGTTCGGGGGTTCCGCCTCCGAGAGTCCGCCCTCCGCGTCAAGCATTGGTTAATCGTCGCCCCATGTCCGTGATCTCTCCCGACGCCCTTGTCGCCGCCGACGCCCCCGAGGCCGCGACCGCGACGCCCGTTCGTTTCGTGGGGCCGAAAGGCGATGTGACCCCGTCGGCGCGGGCCTGGGCGGATCGGATCGGGTTCAAGGGCAAGGCGGGCGAAATACTGGCGGTTCCCGACGCATCCGGCGGGCTGGATCATGTGCTGGTCGGCACCGGCGCGACCTTCGATCCGATGAGCGCGCGGGGGCTGGCGGTGAAACTGCCGACGGGACTCTATCGACTGGAGGCGGATCCGGAGGACGCCCGCGTCGCCGCCCTGGCCATCCTGCTGGGGCGCTACGTCTTCGATCGCTACAAGTCGAAAGATCGGCCCGACGTGCGGCTGGTCGCGCCCGCCGGGCTGGATGCGGCCGAGGCTCAGCGGATCGCCGCCGCCTGCGCTCTGGCGCGCGAGATGGTCGATACGCCGCCCGCCGACATGGGACCGCTGCAGATGGAGACCATCGCCCGCGAGATCGCCGAGGCCCACGACGCCGCGATCTCGGTCGTCGCCGGCGACGATCTGCTGGAGCAGAACTATCCGGCCATCCACGCCGTGGGCCGCGCCGCCGCGCCGCACCGGGCGCCCCGGATCATCGAGATCGGCTGGAACCTGGACCGCACCGACCGGCCGCTGGTCGCAGTGGTCGGCAAGGGGGTCGCCTTCGACACCGGCGGGCTGGACATCAAGTCCGCCGCCGGCATGCGCAACATGAAAAAGGACATGGGCGGCGCCGCCCATGCCCTGGCCCTGGGCCGGCTGGTCATGCAGGCGGGGCTGGACGTGCGGCTGGTGGTGCTGGTCGCGGCGGTCGAGAACGCCGTATCGGCCGACGCCTTCCGACCCGGCGACGTCCTGTCGAGCCGCAAAGGTCTGACCATCGAGGTCGGCAACACCGATGCGGAAGGCCGGTTGATCCTGGCCGACGCCCTGGCGCGCGCCGGCGAGCATTCGCCCGAGCTGACGCTGGATTTCGCCACGCTGACGGGGGCCGCAAGGGTCGCGCTCGGCCCCGAACTGCCGCCGGTCTATACCGATGATCAGGCCCTGGCCGATGATCTTCTGGCGGCGGCGAAGGCGGTGCGCGATCCCCTGTGGCGGATGCCGTTGTGGCCCGGCTATGGCGCCGCGATCGACAGCGAGATCGCCGACGTCCGCAATGATTCGGCCGCCTGGGCCCAGGGCGGATCGATCACCGCCGCCCTGTTCCTGCAGAAATTCGCCCCGACCACCGGCGCCTGGGCCCATCTGGACGTGTTCGCCTGGAACAGCCGGGGCCGGCCGGGTCACCCGGAAGGCGGCGAGGCGCAAGGCCTTCGCGCCGCCTATGCGATGCTGAAGGCCAGATACGGCGGCTGAACCGGCCATCCCGCGTCGTCGTCATCGGCGGTCTTCCCCGGCGGGCGCTTGGCCGGTTTGCGCGGTCGGCGCGAGCGCGCCGTGCGGCGCGAAGCCGCGGCTGCGGCGATCCTGCGTGACGCCGTCGCCAGACGCGTTCGCGCCACGCTCAGTCCGTTTGACGCCAGGATGGCGGTCGTGATCAGCAGGGCGTCGATAAACACGCCGACATCGAACATCGCGAACCAGACAAGGGTTTCCGGCAGCATCATTCCGAACAGTCGTATGCCGTCCGCCTCGAACAGAAGCGTAAGCGCCGTTCCGAGCGCCGCGAGCGCGATATAGAAGACGATCTTGCCGGGCCGGACTCTGTTCAGCGCGTGCGCCGGGGCATCGACCAGCCAACGCTTCAGGAGGCGGCCGACGCCGGTGTGCGGAAACGCCAGCATCAGGGCGAGGATGGCCGCCATCAAACCCGAAACCAGCAGCATCGATCTCTCCGCGACCACGTCGACATGAACTGGCGTCGATGGCGCCGGATTCAAGATGTCCACAGAACCGTCCGCCATTAACGGGACTTTCGCCTTCGCATGGCAGAACAGTGGATCAACCGTCAGGGCCCATCGCTTGATCGACCGTTCGACCCCGTTTGATGCGCGCTTCACGCTGGCCCGGCCCGATCTGGCTGCGCAGGCGCTGGAGGGGATTGTCCGCGCCGAGACCTTCCGGCCGGTCGAGCCGATGCGCGGCGCAATGCCGGTGGCCGACATCCACGCCGAGGCGTCCCCGACGTCGGAGCGTATCGACCAGCTTCTGCACGGTGAGATCTTCGACGTGCTGGACCGGCGCGGGGGCCGCGTCTGGGGTCAGTCGCGGCGCGACGGGACGGTCGGCTGGATGGAGGCCGCCGCCCTGGTCCCGCACACGGGGCTGCCCGGCCGTCGCGTCGCCTCGGTCAAGGCCGACCTGCCCCTGAACGCCCTGATCGACGAGAACGGTCTGGCGGATCGGGACATGGCGCCCATAGGTGAATTCGAGACCGACCCTATCGACGTCGCCGAACGGATGCTGGGCGTGCCGCACAGCCTCGGCGCCCGGTCGTCGCTGTCGACCGACTGTTCGGGACTGGTGCAGCAGGCCCTGTTCGCCTGTGGTCTGGCCGGGCCGCGCCACAGCGACCAGCAGGCCCAACTCGGGACCGAAGTGTCGCGCGCTGAGGCCCGTCGGGGCGATATCGTCGTCTGGCTGAATCCTTCAAGCGGTCAGAGCTGGACGGGTCATTCGGCCCTGATGACGGATCCGGCGCGGGTGATCCACGCGACCGGCTTTCATGGCGTGGTGGCCGTCGAGGCCTTTGACGAGGCGGACGCCCGGTATCGGGCGGACGGATTCGCCGCGGCCGTGTTCCGCCGCCTGGGCTGAAACGAAACAGGCGGCCCGAAGGCCGCCCGTCCAAAATCCGAGACTGTCGGACCGATCAGTTGTTCGGCGGCGCCAGGCTGTCGGCGGCCGGCGGAGCGACCTCGCCCGTCTGAACCGTCGACTGGCCCGCGACGCCGGTGACCGGCGCGCCCGGGAGGGCGGGGGTCGCGGCGTCGCCCGTGACGGCGGCGGCGTCCTCGCCCGCAGGCTCGCCCTCGGCCGGAGCGGCGCCCGGCTGACGCGAGGGATCGGGGGCGGGGATGGCGAAGCCCTCGGAACCCTGGCTGCGCAGATAGGCGATCAGGTTGATGCGCGTCGGGGTGTCGCGCAGACCGGCGAACGACATCTTGGTGCCGCTGACATAGCGGGCGGGCGCCGTGATGAACTGATCGAGTTCGTCATAGCCCCAGGTCGGAGCCTCGGCCTTGTGGGCGGCCATGGCGTCGGAATAGGCGAAGCCGGCGCGGTGCATGACCGGACCGCCGACCACGCCGAACAGGTTCGGGCCGATGCCGTCGGCGCCGCCGGCGGCGATGTTGTGGCAGGCCTGGCAACGCGCGAAGGCGGCCTGGCCCGCGGCGATGTCGGCGGCCGGAAGGACCGTGCCCCAATCCGGCGGCAGGACGGCCTCGGGCGCGCCGGCGGCGGCCTCTTCAGGGGCGTCGACGAAATAGCCCATCTTCTCCGGCGCATGGGTCGCATAGACGGCGCCCGAGATCTGCTGGACCATCAGGATGACGAAGACCGTTCCCAGACCCGCGCCGAAAATCTTGTTCAACTTCAGATCGCCGCTCATCGCGTCGTCGCATCCCGTCTCTGAGGCCCCGTCGCGGCATGGCGGAGGGGCGAAATTCTTTGCTTGGCGGTCTCTTACACGGTAGCGCGGCCTTCGCAACCGGCCCCGGACGTCGCAGGACGCGCGGGGGCGTCGAAGGGCGAGAAAGTAACGATGACGCCACTGATTCTGATCCCCACGCGGATGGCCGCGACCCGGCTGCCCGGCAAGCCCCTGGCCGATATCGGGGGGCGGCCGATGATCGTGCGGGCCTGGGAACAGGCGATGAAATCCGGCCTGCCGGTCGCGGTCGCGGCGGGCGATCCGGAGATCGTCGAGGCGGTCGAGGCGGCGGGCGGCCGCGCCATCCTGACCGATCCGGCCCTGCCCAGCGGATCGGACCGGGTGCTGGCGGCGCTGGAGACGCTGGATCCCGGCGGCGAGTTTGATTCGGTGATCAACCTGCAGGGCGACATGCCCCTGGCCGATCCGGGGATCGCCACCGCCTGCGCCGCCCTGCTGCATGGAGAGCCGGACTGCGACATCGCCACCCTGGTGGCCCCCGAGGCCGACCCGTCCGACCGGAGCAACGTCGACGTGGTCAAGGCGGTGCTGTCGATCGCCGAGGGCGAACGCCACGGCCGGGCCCTGTATTTCACCCGTTCGACCCTCTATGGCGACGCGCCGGTGTGGCGCCACATCGGCGTCTATGGCTATCGCCGCGAGGCGCTGAAGCGGTTCTGCGCCGCCCCGCCCTCGCCGCTGGAACGCCGTGAAAAGCTGGAACAGCTGCGGGCGCTGGAGCTGGGCCTGTCGATCTGGGCCGCCGTGATCGCCGAGGCGCCGATCTCGGTCGACAATCCGGCCGATCTGGAGATGGCGAGGACGGTGGGATTGGGGGATCAGGGATTAGGAGAAGCAGGGCTCCCTTCCACATCGAACCCATCCACCCAGGCCTGAATCAGCGTCCGGGCGATGGCTGTTTTCGGCGGGGCCTTGATCTCGTGCGCGCCGGCCAGCACGGCCGAGGCGTCCTCGCGTGTGAACCAGCGGACCTCCTCCAGTTCGGTCTGGTCCGGGGCCGCGTTCGCGTCGGACACCCGGGCGATCAGGCCGATCATCAGCTGGGACGGGAAGGGCCAGGGCTGGCTGGAGTGGTATCGGACCGCGGTGACGGTCAGGCCGGACTCCTCCATGATCTCGCGGGCGCAGGCCTCCTCGATGGTCTCGCCGGGCTCCAGAAAACCGGCCAGGGCCGACATCCGACCGGCCGGCCAGGCGGCCTGACGGCCCAGCAGGCAGCGATCCTGGAACACCGGAAGCATGATCGTGACCGGATCGACGCGGGGGAAATGCTCGGCCGAACAGCTGGGGCAGACGCGTTTCCAGCCGCCGCAGGTCGTCTCGGTCCGATGGCCGCAGTTGGCGCAGAAGCCGTGCCGCCGGCGCCAGTCGAACAGGGATTTGGCGCCCCCCGCCATGGCCGCGTCCGACCCCGACAGCACCGCCGCCGCCTCTCGCAGTTCGGTGAAGGCGCCCAGTCCCTGCGCCGGGCCGGACGCCGGATCGACGGCGCCATCCAGCTCCACCGCGAACACGGGCGCGTCTTTCCATAATCCCAGAAAGATGCGGCGATCCAGGTCGCGCTCCAGATCGGTCGCATGCGCCAGGGACAGCCAGGCCAGGCGCGGACCGTCGGCGTGATCCTGGATCAGCGGCCGCCCCTGCCACAGGACCATGGCCAGGGCCTCGGGATTGGCGGCCTGTTCCTCCAGCCATCCGTCCGTCGATCGCAACTCGCCGGCGCGGTCCAGCGGATTGCCTGCGAAGGTATTCAGGATGGGGAGCGGCATGGGCGCATCCATAGTCTGTCCGGAAGCGGTGGGGGAAGGGCATGCGTCATCGCCTCCCGCCTTTTGGGGGCGGAGGGGATGGGAAGGGCGGGCGAAGCATCCGGGCCTTCGCCCGGCTTTGAAGTTTGAATACCGTTTCGACGAAGGCTGAACGCTCCGCACGGAAGGTCTGACCGGGTGCTGTCGGCTCTGGACCGCGTTGCAGTCCCGAACCAGCGACGCTCTTAACGCCTTGCCGACTGCAAGCCCCCGGCGGGAAGGTCGGCGTGCTCGCGAAAGCCGATCCCCT
>JAHJOK010000016.1 GCA_018820205.1 Alphaproteobacteria bacterium | reverse complement strand
GGCGGCCCGCCTCCGGGCGGCGCCGTGCGCTTCGGCGGCGGAGGCGGCGGTCGTGGAGGCCGAGGCGGCATGCAGCCGGGACAGGGCCGGTTGAACCTGTCGATCTATCATACGGTCCGGTTCACCGACACGGTGACCATCCGCGACAGCCTGCCCGAACTCGACCTGCTGGACGGCGACGCCACCGGCGCGCGCGGCGGCACGTCGCGCAACGAGGTCCAGGTCCAGGCCGGGGTCTTCCGCAGCGGCGTCGGCGCCTTCCTGAACGCCAACTGGACCGAGGCGACCCGCGTCGACGGCGGGACCGGCGGTTCCGACCTGACTTTCAGCGACCAGACCACGGTCAATCTGAACGTCTTCGCCGACCTGTCCTCGCGCACGACCTGGGTCGAGCGGTTCCCGATCCTGAAGGGCGCCCGCATCAATTTCGGCGTCGAGAACCTGTTCGACACCCGCACCGAGGTGACCTCCTCGGCCGGCGACGTGCCGCTGAACTATCAGCCCGACTTCCTGGACCCCCAAGGCCGGGTTGTGCGGATCAGCCTGCGCAAGATCCTGTTCTAGGGATCCGAAGCCGGGGGCGGTTTGCGCCGCCCCCAGCGGGGCTTCGGCTCCTCGCCGTTGGCCTTCTTGGTAATCTCTTTCAGCTTGCGGCCCTGCATCGATGACAGGGCCTGGCCGGGCGCGCCCTTTTCCGGGTCGCCGAAGGCGCGGCCATAGGTCTTCACCCGCTCACCCACAGAATCAAGGAACTCGCCCTCCCATTCGGACAGCGAAACGCCCGCCTTCTCTGCCGAGCGGCGGGCGCGTTTCAGGGCGTTCAGCGCGGCGCGTTTGGCGGCCTCGCGCTGGGCTTCAAAGGGGCTGGGTGGAGGTTTCCGCTTCACCCGCCGAACTGTGTCAGATTTCGCCCAGCGCCGACAGATACAGGTCCAGGATCGCGTCTTCTTCCTGGCGCTTGGCCTTGTCCTGCTTGCGGATGCGGATGACCTTCCTCAGGATCTTGACGTCATAGCCTTCGCCCTTGGCCTCGGCGAAGACCTCCTTCTGGTCGGCCATGATGGCGGCCTTGTCCTCCTCCAGACGCTCGATCCGCTCGATGATGGTCCGCAGACGCCCCTGGGCCGAGGCGTTCAGGACGTCAGGCGAGGCGTCGAAGGTGGCGTCGTCAGGCATTTTGCTTCCTAGGGCGCTATCGCTCGACGCGCGGCGTCTCGCTGCTTGAGCGCGTTCTGAGTGTGGGTTGGGACGCTAACCATGCGGGTGGCAAACGCTCAACCACAGGCACGAAAAAGGTCGCGGACAAAGCCCGCGACCTGTGGGTATCTCTGCGCTCAAGCAGCGCGCGACCGCGTCGCGCGCGTCAGCGCCAGGGTATCAGCCCTGTTTCGCCTTGAAGCGCGGGTCGGTCTTGTTGATCACGAAGACGACGCCCTTGCGGCGCACGACCTTGCAGTCGCGGTGGCGGGTCTTGAGCGACTTGAGCGAGCTACGGACCTTCATGGTCGGACGTCCTGAGGCAAATCAAAAATAGAAAAGCCGCGCGGAGTTCCGGCGGCGGAGGCGTGCGTATAGCCAGAGGCCCTGCCCCCGTCAACCCGAGTCGAGACCTCTGGTCAGTCTCCCACGAAGTCCTGTGCGAACTCGGGCGTATCGCCGTCCTCGATCGGATCTTCCTCGTCGGGGCCGTCGCGGGACGGGTCGGGAACCTCGAACCCGACCGGCAGCGACAGGTCCAGCAGCCCCGCCGCCTTCATCTCGGCCGCGCCCGGCAGATCGTACAGGCTGGCCAGGCCGAAATGCTCCAGAAACCGGTCGGCGGTGGCGTAGGTCACGGGCCGGCCCGGCGTCCGCCTGCGCCCCCGCAATCGCACGAACCCCATCTCCAGCAACAGGTCCAGCGTCCCGCGCGAGATCGACACCCCCCGCACGCTCTCGATCTCGGCGCGGGTGACGGGTTGGTGATAGGCGATGATGGCCAGGGTCTCGAGCGCCGCCTTCGACAGACGACGCGGTTCCTCGCGCTCCTCGGTCATCAAGAAGGACAGGTCCGGCGCGGTGCGGAACCGCCAGCGGTCAGCGACGCATTCCAGCTCCACCCCCCGCCCCTCATAGCGGGCGCGCAGGGCCGCGATGGCCCGCCCCACCTCGGCGCCCTCGGGCAGTCGCCGGGCGATGTCGGCGGCCGACAGCGGGCCGGCGGCGGCGAACAGCAGGGCCTCGACCCGGCGTTCGATCTCGCCCTCGTCCGGTGCGAACTGTACGCTCACGGCGTCAGTTCCAGCGGCTGACCCTGACCGCGTCGCTTCAGCCAGACCTCGTCGAAGGCGCGTTCCTGGCGAACATCCATCGCGCCCTCCTTGACCAGTTCCAGACTGGCCGAAAGGGTCGAGGCGGTCAGGGAGGCCTGCGACGGCCCCTCCCCGTCCCGCACCGGGGCGACCCGCTCCAGCGGCGTCCAGTCGCCCAGACGGGGCAGGATGTCCCGCAGCCAGTCGCGCGCCTCCTCCAGCGGATAGGCCTCGACCCGCTGGCCGGGATTGTAGTGTCGGGCCTGCTCGCGGCGGCGCTGACCGACATAGGCCGCCATCAGTTCGTACAGGCTGGCGTCGATCCGGTCCGACGGCACGATCACCGTCGCTTCGGGATCGCCCCGCGTGAACACGTCCCGCTTCAACTGGGGTCGGGCCAGCAGGGCGTCGGCGGATTTGCGCATCGCCTCCAGCTTCTGCAGCCGGAACGCCAGGGCCGCGGCCATCTCCTCGGCCGGGGGTTCGTCGCCCTTGCCCTTGTCGGTCCGGGGCAGCAGCAGCCGCGATTTCAGATAGGCCAGCCAGGACGCCATCACCAGATAGTCGGCGGCCAGTGCGAAATTCCGCCGACGCGCCTCGTGCACGAAGGCCAGATACTGTTCCGCCAGCTTCGTGATCGACAGGGTCAGCAGATCGACCTTCTGGTTCCGGGCCAGGGCCAGCAGGACGTGCAGCGGCCCCTCATAGCCGTCCAGATCGACCACGAAGGCGTCGCGCGTGTCGACCTCGGCGGCGGCGGCGAAATCCAGATTGGGCTGGAAGGCGTCGGACATCGTCAGCCCTGCGCTTCGCCGACGTCGGGGCCGGCCAGGGACGCCGCGCGCGCGGTCACCGTCCGGGCCAGCCGCCGCCCGTCCTTCAGGCGATCCAGCGGTTCGGGCTGGACCACGATGCGGGCCAGGGCCGCCTCGGCGCGCTTCCTGGACTTGCCCTTCAGCTTGCCCGTTCCGTCGGCCGCCTGGGCCATCTCGGCCAGATCCCCGCTGCAGTGAAGCACGACATCGCAACCGGCCTTCAGCGCCGCGGCCGCCCGCTCGGACAGCGACCCGGACAGGGCCTTCATCGACAGGTCGTCGGTCATGATCAGACCCGCGAAGCCCAGATCCCGGCGCATCAGCCGGATGGCCTTTTTCGAGGTGGTCGCGGGCTTCTTCGGGTCGATCGCGTCGAACACGACATGGGCGGTCATGGCCAACGGCATGTCGGACAGAGCCTTGAACGGCGCGAAGTCCCAGCCGTCCAGCGCCTCCAGCCCCGCATGGACCACCGGCAGGTCGTGATGGCTGTCCGAGAAGGCCCGCCCGTGGCCCGGCATGTGTTTGATCACCGGCAGCACCCCGCCCGCCAGCAATCCCTCGGCCGCCGCGCGCGCCAGCAAGGCGACGGCGCCCGGGTCCTGGGCATAGGCGCGGTCGCCGATGATCTCGTGGGCGCCCGGCACCGGCACGTCCAGCACCGGCGCGCAATCGACCGTGATGCCGACTTCCCTGAGGTCATGGGCCATCAGCCGCGCGCCGAGACGCACCAGTTCGCGCGCGGACGACAGGGTCTTGCCCGCCTTCAGATAGGCCGCCCCGGGCGGATATTTCGGCCAGTGCGGCGGCCCCAGCCGCTGGACCCGCCCGCCTTCCTGATCGATCAGGATCGGCGCATCGGGATCGCCGATACTGTCGCGCAGGGCCGTCGTCAGGGCCCGGACCTGATCGGGATGGTCCACGTTCCGGCGGAACAGGATGAACCCCCACGGCCGGTGCTCGGCGAAGAAGGCGCGTTCCTCCTCCGTCAGGACCAGACCCGAACAGCCGTAGATGGCGGCGCTGGTCAAATCCCTATCGCACCAGACAGTCGCCGCCGCCCGACTGGATGGCGGCGCAGAAGGCGCGGGCGTCCTCGCGGCTGAGGCCGTTGAAGGTGGTGCGGTAGACGGTCGAGCCGTTCGAGGCGGTCACCTCCTGCACCCGCTTGGACGCGTTGCGGGCGAACTGCGGAAAGCGGGCGGCCAGGGACGCGTACTCCCGGTCCGCCACGGCGGTCGAGGAGAAGGCGCCGATCTGCACCGCCGAACTTCCGCCGGCTCCGTTCGCAACGGGAGCGGGCGTGGCGGCGGGCTCTGCGGCCGGACGCTCCGGCGCCGGCGCAGCCGGACGGGCGGGGGGCGTCGCCTCTGCGGTCTCGACAGGCCGCGGCGCGGGGCGGGGCAGCGGCGTCTCGGGCGGCGGGGTGAATTCCGGGACGGCGGTCGCGTCCTCAGGCTGATCGTACAGACCCACGCCGGCCTCGGGGTCGACGGGCTGGGCCTCCAGCGGGGCCTCGACCTTCAGTTCGGCGATCGGCGTGCCGACCGCCGGGGGGGCGTCCGTCGAGGACCGAAGGCCCGAACGATAGAACAGCACGACCGCGAGGATCAGCACCAGCAGCACCGCCGCGCTGACGATCAATGTCACAGGCGGCGACTTGGCCGGCGGGCCGCGACGCGGATCGAAGCCGCCCCGGTTGAACGGCAGGTCGTCATCGGTGGGCGGCGTATAGGCGCCGCGATCCCTTTGCTCGCGATCTCTGGGGCGGTTGTCGTCGTCGTAGGACATGGCGAGCCTTCTCGGGGGCCTGTGTGCGAATCGTCGCCCCGGCGGATCATCTTACCCTTCCGCGGGACTTTATTCCGGCTGCTTTCGAATCACAGATCGAGGGCGAGGTCGAGGTTGAACAGTTTGCGATGCTCCTCGATCGCGTAGCGATCCGTCATGCCGGCGATGTAGTCGCAGACGACCCGCGCTCGCCTGTGCTGATCCGGGGTCGCGGCCTTGGCGCCCCATTCGGTCGGCATGACCTCGGGCTCGGCCATGAACAACTGGAACATCTCGGCCAGAATGCGCCGGGCCTGGCTGCGGGTGCGGTTGACGCGGTAGTGGCGGTACATCCGCTCGTAGAGGAATTTCCTCAGCACCCCCAGGTCGGCCAGCATCGGGTCGGAGAACTGGACCAGCGTGCGACGGGACATGCGAACCTGCTCGGGCGTGCCGATACCGTCTGCGGCGATCCGACGTTCGGTTTCGACCAGCACATCGTCCACCATCACGCCGATCATGCGCCGCACGGCCTCCAGCCGGATCATTCGCTCGTCCAGATCGGGCCAGTCGCGGCGGGTCTGGTGCAGCACCGGTCCGATCAGGGGCACGTCGGCCAGGTCCGCCAGGGTGAACAGGCCCGCCTGCACCCCGTCGTCCACGTCGTGGTTGTTGTAGGCGATGTCGTCGGCGATGGCCGCCGCCTGGGCCTCCAGCGAGGCGAAGGTGTCCAGCCTCAGGTCCCAGCCGGGCGCGTAGTCGGCGATGGCCTTCCAGGCGGGATCGTCCAGCTTGTGGGTCACCGGGCCGTTGTGTTTGACCACCCCCTCGACCGTCTCCCAGCTCAGGTTCAGCCCGTCGAAGGACGGATAGCGGGTCTCCAGCCTGGTCACGACGCGGAAGGTCTGGACGTTGTGGTCAAAGCCGCCCCACGGCTCCATCCGGGCCTGCAGTTCGTCCTCGCCGGCATGGCCGAACGGCGGATGGCCCAGATCGTGGGCCAGGGCGACGGTCTCGGCCAGATCCTGATCCAGCCGCAGGGCGTGGGCCAGCGAACGGGCGATCTGGCTGACCTC
This sequence comes from Alphaproteobacteria bacterium, assembly GCA_018820205.1. Lineage (GTDB taxonomy): Bacteria > Pseudomonadota > Alphaproteobacteria > Caulobacterales > Caulobacteraceae > Brevundimonas. The sequence continues at coordinate 136,445 of JAHJOK010000016.1, read as the reverse complement.
CAGGCTGTGGGTCAGGCGGGTGCGGTAGTGATCGCCCTCATGGGCGACGAACACCTGGGTCTTTTCCTTCAGGCGGCGAAAGGCGGTGCAGTGGATGATGCGGTCGCGGTCGCGGGCGAACGCGCTGCGGGTCCGGCTGGCGGCCTCTGGAACCAGCCGTCCGCGCGACTGGTCGGCCAGTTCGGCATAGGGGGCGCGGACGTCGGTCTGGCTCAAGCGCGAATGTCTCTCAGACGGCCTTTGCGAACGGGCCTGTGCAGCCTCATATAGAGTGACATGACCACCGTCCAACCGGCCCCGCTTGAACTGAAGATCGCCCGGCGCGCGCCCGAGGGCATCGTGCTGGCCGAGAGCGCGGCCCGGCGGCTGGCCAAGCTCAGCGAGGCGGAGGGTCACCCCGTCCTGCTGCGGGTCGCGGTCGAAGGCGGCGGCTGCTCAGGCTTCCAGTACCAGATGGATCTGGTCGAAGCCGGCGCGGCGGACGACCTGCGCATCGAGACCGACGGCCAGGCGGCGCTGGTGGACCCGGTGTCGGTCCCCTTCCTGAAGGGGTCGGAGATCGCCTGGATCGATGAACTGGCCGGGGCGCAGTTCGTGATCCGCAACCCCAACGCCGCGACCAGCTGCGGCTGCGGCGTCAGCTTCTCGATCCTGTAGGCCTTACAGCGTCTCCTGAAACCGCACCGGTCGTCCGTGGGCCGTGCCGATCAGCTCGCCGTCGGACATGACCACCCGGCCGCGCACGATCGTCGTCATCGGCCAGCCTTTCGCCTCGAACCCGTCGAAGGGGGTCCAGCCGCAGCGGCTGGCCTGATCCTCATGGCGGATGGTGCGCGCGGCCTTCAGATCGACCAGGGTCAGGTCGGCGTCCCAGCCCTCGGCCATCCGGCCCTTGCCGGCGATGTTGAAGATGCGCTGGGCGCCGGCCGAGGTCAGGTCGATGAACCGTTCCAGCGTCATCCGCCCCTCGGCCACATGGGTCAGCATGACCGGGACCAGGGTCTGCACGCCCGGCATACCGGAGGGCGAGGCCGGATAGGGCTTCGACTTCTCTTCCTTCGTGTGCGGGGCGTGGTCCGATCCGAGCACGTCGACGACGCCCTGATCGATGCCGCGCCACAGGCCGTCGATGTGGTGACTGTTGCGGATCGGGGGATTCATCTGGGCGTAGCCCTTCAGCCGCTCATAGGCCTCGTCGCCGTCCAGAGTCAGGTGCTGGGGCGTGGTCTCGACCGAGGCGATGTCGCGGTGGTCGGCCAGGAACTCGATCTCCTCGGCCGTGGAGACGTGCAGGACGTGGATCCGCTTGCCGACCTCGCGGGCCAGACGGACCAGGCGGCGCGTGCTCATGATGGCGCTCTCGGCGTCGCGGACTTCCGGGTGGCTGGTCCAGTCGCCCGTGCGGGCAAGATCGCGACGTTCGGCCAGCCGGTATTCGTCCTCTGAGTGGAAGGTGGCGCGGCGGCTCACGGCGTTGAGCACCTCGCGCACCCCGTCGTCGTCGGCGATCAGCAGGTCGCCGGTCGAGGCCCCCATGAAGACCTTGACCCCGCAGCAGCCGGGCAACCGCTCCAGTTCGCCCAGGTGGGCCGCATTGCCGTGGGTGCCGCCGATATAGAAGGCGTGGTCGGTCCACATCCGGTCGCGGGCGCGGGCCAGCTTGTCCTCCAGCGTGGCCGGGTCGGTGGTGTTCGGATTGGTGTTCGGCATCTCGAAGACGGCGACGACGCCCCCCAGAGCGGCGGCGCGGCTGCCGGTCTCCAGGTCTTCCTTCCACTCCAACCCCGGCTCGCGGAAATGGACCTGGGTGTCGATAACGCCGGGCAGGACGGTCAGGCCCGAGGCGTCGACCACCTCGCCCGCCGAGGCCTGTGACAGGTCGCCGATGAAGGCGATCCGGCCGTCGCGGACGCCGACGTCGGCCATGCCGCGTCCCGCGTGGTTCGCCACTTCGCCGCCACGCACGATCAGGTCATAGGTCTGGGTCATCGAAGCGGTCCGGCGTGAGAAGACAGTGCGGATAGTCTGGAATGTCCGAAATCGGGGCGGACGAGCCCCCACATTATAACCCGGTGGGAACCGGGGTCGGTATGAAGGCGCAAAGAAACTTCGCCTACCCCCCTCGCGTCGCCAGCAGCCCCCGCGCCGCGCGCAGGACCCGGTCGGCGGGCAGGCCCATCATGTGCTGGATGACCTGGTTCAGGCGGGGATCAACGGCCTTGAACTCCTCCAGAGAGCGTTCGCCTCGGATCGAGACGCCGCCCCACGGGCCGACGCGAGTGTCGTCCGAAGGACCGAACACCCCGACCGAGGGCACGCCCGCCGCGACCGCCAGTTGGGTCCAGATCGAGTCGGCGCCGATATAGAGGCTGGCCCGCGACAGGGCGGCGGCGGTCTGCAGCCGGGTCAGTCTGCCCTGAAGCTCGATGACCCGTCCACGAGGCGCGGCGATGCGAATGGAGTGGGCGGCGTCTCGATCCGCCTCTTCGCCCACGATCATCAGGCGGCCCCCGGCCAGCGGTCCGTCCTCGGCCAGCAGCGGCGCGGCGACCTTGGCGTAACGTTCGGCCGGCCAGCGTTTCCCGATCCAGTCGACGCCCGGTCCGATGGCCAGGATCGGCCCTTCATCCGGTGTGATCAGCCCGTCGACCTCGGCCAGGGTCTCCTCGCCGAAGAACAGCCGGGGCGGCGGAACATCGTCCAGCTGAAGCACGCGCGCGGCCAGCTCGACCGCATGAAGGCCCGGCTGATCCGGTCCTCGCACCGCCCGTTTCAGCCGCCGCAGCCGCTCCGAGAACCGTGTGCCGCGCATATCGACGACCAGACCCCAGCGCGTGTCGCGCACCTGGTTCCACAGGGCGATCCAGTCCCAGCGCCCGGTCCGGTCCAGCACGATCAGCCGCGACAGACGCGGCGTGTCGGCGAACAGGGGGGCCGACGCCGCCGATCCCACGATGGTGAAGTCCGCATTGGGCAGCGCCTCGACCAGGTGAGCCAGCACGCCCGACGACAGCACGGCGGCCTCGGCGTCGGCCTCGGCGATATATAGAATGGGGAAACGCGCGGTCATGACTGGACCGTATACGGATTCTCTCGTGGCGGTGGTGAGGCGAAAGGCCAGGTCCCCTCCCCATTCGCCTCAGCGGCCCCTATCTGATCGGGATGACCGACCACGTCGCACACCTGCGCAGCCGCGCCCTGATCCGGGTCGGAGGACCCGACGCGCGCGGCTTCCTGCACAATCTGCTGACGCAGGACGTCGAGACGATAAAGGACGCCGATCTGAGGTTCGGCGCCCTGCTGTCGCCGCCGGGACGTCTGCTGTTCGACCTCTTCATATGGGGCGAGGACGGCGACATCCTGCTGGATGTGGCGGCGGACCGGCGCGAGGCCCTGTTGCAGCGACTGTCGATGTACCGGCTGCGCGCCCAGGTCGAGATCGGGGCCGACGACCGGCCGGTGTTCGCGTCCTGGCCGGTCGTCGCGAGCGGGTTCGTCGCCGATCCGCGCCTAGCGGCGCTGGGCGGCCGGGCGCTGGGTCAGCGAGATGCCGACGCCGGCGAAAACGACTGGGACGCGCACCGGCTGGCGCTGGGCGTGCCCGACCCGGCGCGGGACGCGGGCGGCGACCGGACCTATCCGATCGAGGCCAATTTCGACCTGTTGAACGGGATCGACTTCGCCAAGGGCTGTTTCGTCGGGCAGGAAACCACCTCGCGGATGAAGCGGCGCGGCGAGATCAAAAAGCGGATGCTGGCGCTGACCTTCGGGGGTCCGGCGCCGGACGAAGGCGCGGAAGTGCTGAACGGCGACCTGCGCGCGGGCGAGGTTCTGACCGGCCGCGACGGCGCCGTGATGGCGCTGGTCCGGCTCGATCGATTGACGGGCGACCTGTCCGTCGAAGGCCGCCCGGTTTCGGCGAACCGCCCCGCTTACTTTCCCGCGTCGGCCTGACATTCAGGCCGGGCTGACTTTTTCAGTGCAGACTAAATAGCGGAAATAAATGAGGAAACTTTAAGGCGAAATGCAACCGTCGCGGCTCCCGCGAGTATCTGGATACGGAACGGGCTAAAACACGGCGGAGCTATTTGCATGTCTAAAACCGACCTCATCATGGATGCGCTTGACCAGCGCGTCGCCCGTCGCGAAGAGCGACGCAACTTCTTCAAACTGAGCGGCGGCTTCGCCGTCGGCGCCGTCGGCGGCGCGGTTCTGGGCGCCTGTTCCAGCTCCAGCGACACGGCGGTGGCTCAGAACCCGCCGGTCGGCGCGGTCAATAATGACGTCGAGATCCTGAACTTCGCTCTGCAGCTCGAATATCTGGAAGCGCAGTTCTATTCCTACGCCGCCTTCGGCACCGGCCTGCCGCAAAGCTCGCTGAGCGGCACGGGCACCCAGGGTGCGGTCATCGGCGGTCGTCAGGTCGCCTTCTCCGATCCCCTGGTTCGTCGCTACGCCAACGAGATCGCGGCCGATGAAGTCGCGCACGTCAACTTCCTGCGCACGGCGCTGGGCGGTTCGGCCGTGGCCCAACCGGCGATCGACGTCGGCGGCACCGATCCGAACGGCGCCTTCTCCAGTGCCGCGCGCGCCGCCGGCCTGGTCGGACCGGGTCAGGCGTTCGACCCGTATCTGAACGACAACAACTTCCTGCTGGCGGCCTTCATCTTCGAGGACGTCGGCGTCACGGCCTACAAGGGCGCGGCCCCCCTGCTGACCTCCAAGACCTTCCTGGAGGCGTCGGCCGGCCTGCTGGCGGTCGAGGCCTATCACGCGGGCCTGATCCGCACCGTCCTGACCGCCAAGGGTCTGGAGACGCCGACCCAGGCGATCTCCAACGCCCGCGACAGCCTGGACGGCGCGAGCGACCTGGACCAGGGCATCACCGCGACCGGCACGGGCAATGCCGCCGCGTCCAATATCGTGCCGACGGACGCCAATGGTCTGGCCTACAGCCGGACCGTGCCGCAGGTGCTGAACATCGTCTATCTGAAGTCGGCCGCTGGCTCGACCAGCGGCGGTTTCTTCCCCGCCGGCCTGAACGGCCCGGCCGGTTTCCGCACCACCTGATCGCACGCGTCAGATCAGTCGCGACCCCGCCGACGGAGACGTCGGCGGGGTTTCGTTTGTCTGGAGCGCGCAGCCGTCGCTAGGCTGTCGCCATGACCGAATCGCCCGGACGCTGCGCCTGGTGCGGGACCGACCCGCTGTATGTCGCCTATCACGACGCGGAATGGGGCGTGCCCGAGCATGACGCGCGGGCGCTCTGGGAAAAGCTGGTCCTGGACGGGTTCCAGGCCGGGCTGGCCTGGATCACCATCCTGAGGAAGCGCGAATCCCTGAGGGCCGCGTTTGCCGACTTCGACCCCGATGTGGTGGCGAACTTCGATGACGACGACCGGGCGCGGCTGATGGCCGATCCGGGCATCATCCGCTCGCGCGCCAAGATCGAGGCCGCCATCAGGGGCGCGCAGATATTCGTCGAGATGCGCGACGGGGGCGAGGATTTCTCGGGCTGGCTGTGGTCGTTCGTGGACGGGGCGCCGGTGCAGGGCGAACGCGTCGGCGGCGACATCCCCACACAGACCGATCAGTCCGTGGCCATGGCCAGGGCGTTGAAGTCGAGCGGCTTCAAATTCTGCGGGCCGGTGATCGTCTATGCCTTCATGCAGGCGACCGGGATGGTCAACGACCACGTTGCGGGATGCTTTCGTCGCGAACAGGTCCGGGCTATGGGCCGGTCGTGACCCGGGTGAAGACAGCCAAGCCGACGCGCGCCTTTCCGACCCTGGCGCTGGAGACCCTGCTGGCCCGGCGGGTCGGCGGGCCGGTGTGCGGCGTGGACGAGGCGGGGCGCGGACCCTGGGCCGGGCCGGTCTCGGCGGGGGCGGTGATCCTGAGCTCCGACGACATTCCGCCGGGCATCGACGATTCCAAGGCCCTGACCGCAGATCGGCGCGATGCGCTGGCCGTCGAGATCAAGGCCCGCGCCATCGCCTGGGGCGTCGGCTTCGCCTCGGTCGAGGAGATCGAGACCCTGAACATCCTGCAGGCCACCGGCCTGGCCATGTGCCGCGCCATCGAGGCGCTGAATGGAAGAAACGGGCCGGTTCAACCCAAGGCCGCGCTGGTGGACGGCAACTATCGCTTCAAACTGCCGTGCGACGTCGAAACGGCGGTGGGGGGCGACGGACTGTCGCTGTCGATCGCGGCGGCGTCGATTCTGGCCAAGACCGCGCGGGACCGGGTGATGATCGAGATGGACGCGGTTTATCCGGGGTACGGGTTTGCCGGCCACAAGGGGTACAACGCACCGGTGCATTCGGCGGCGCTGAAGGCCATGGGACCCTGCCCCATCCACCGACGGACCTGGTCGCCGATCAGAGCCTTGCTGGACGCCTAGACCGCCATCGCTCCGCCGAGCAGCGCGCCCAGCAGGGCGGCGGCCACCGCGCCGACAGCGACGATGATCCAGCGCGGCAGGGGCTCCATCATGGCGGGATCGACCGACACGGCGCGCGGGGCGATCGTATCGGCCCGGGCCAGGAAGTCGTTGGCGGGCCGGCTGTCGAACCGGGTCGCGGAAGGCGCGCGCCAGGCGGCGGCCTGATAGGCGTTCAGCCCGTCTCGAACGGCGCCGGGGCGCATGCGATTGCCGGGGGTCTGGGTCACGATCAGCTCTTCCATGCCGCCTTAACGACACAATGAGCGCCCCGTTCCCGATATGGTCAAGCTGCGAGGGCGACCGGCCGTTCTGTGACGACGAACAGATATTCCACATTCCGCAGCCGCCCGACGGCGCCGACCTTCTCGCCGCGGGGGTTATGGATGCCGATCCGGGCGCCGACATAGCGCGGCCGGGGAATCTCCACGACCTGCACATGACCGCGCGCCGACAGCATCTCGACCAGCTGATCGCGGCTGAGATAGCCCTCGTCGTTGAACGAGACGATCAGGTTGGGCGCGCGGATCGCATCGATAACGGCCTGAAGCGCCGGGCCGATCCCGGGTCGCGAGTTGAAGGCGGATTTGCGGGTGCGGACGTCGATCCGCTTGTTGGCGACGCCGTAGGTCTCGGGCCGGTCCCACAGGATCAGGCTTTCCCACACATGATAGTTCCCCAGGTAGGAATGCTGGTTGTAGGGCGGGTCCAGATACACGAGGTCGCCATCGAAGGCGGCGGCCGTCTCCAGCGCCTCGGCCCGGCTGGCGCGGCACGGGCCGGCGGCGACGGCAGGCTGCAGCGCGGGCATCCGCAGTTCCAGCGGCTTCAGCGCCCGGGCGGCCCATGACTTCATGTAGGCCATCTGCAGGCCGGCGGTGGAATCCACCCGGTCGGCCGCCTCCATCAGGCTGACGAGGGCGACAGCCTTCAGTTCCGGCTCCAGCCCCATGCCCTCAATCCGGTCGCGCATGGCGTCGATGCGGGCGCCGTTCTCGGGCGTGAAATAGCGCGCGTCCTCGCAGAAGGCCTTCGTGAACCAGCCGGGCGCGGGGGGCGTGGCGGCCAGCTCGGTCAGGACGGCGGTCGCCGGGCCCAGCCAGCGGTCGCGGTCGGCCTGGACATAGGCGGCGGCCAGGGCGTGGGCATAGGCATTGTGATCGTTGGACCAGACCCGAAACCCTTCGCCCTTCAGCGCGTGGCCGACGCGGGCCGAGCCAGAGAACAGATCGCAGACATGGCCGCCGTTCGGCAGGACGCCGCGAACCGCCGCCACGATGGGGTCGAGAAGCGCGCGTTTCGAACCGATATATTTGATCATAGCGACAATGGCCTTCTCCCCTCGGGGGAGAAGGTGGCTCGCGCAGCGAGACGGATGAGGGGGCCGCCTGGACTGGCGACCCGTCTGACCCGAGATCACGCCGGCTGAACCAGCCCCCTCATCCGAGCGGCTCCGCCGCCCACCTTCTCCCGCGAGGGGAGAAGGGTCACCGCTTCGCCTTCTTCATCGGAGCATGCGCCAGTCGCAGGAGATTCGCAGCCCCCGGGGCGCCGAAGGGGGTGCCGGCCAGGATCAGGACGCGCTGGCCGGGCTGGGCCAGACCGTATTCCATCGCCGAGGTGACCGCGTCCTCGGTGACGTCTTCCAGCGAGGTCGGCTCCTTGCCCAGACGCGGCTCCAGCCCCCATACCAGCGCCAGACGGCGGGCGGTCTCGGGCTTGGGCGTCAGGGCCAGGACGGGCTGGAGCGGCCGTTCGCGCGACATACGCCGGGCGGTCCCGCCCAGGGTCGTGAACACGACGATGCAGGCGGTCGATTGCGCCTCGCCGGCCTTGCGCGCAGCCGCGACCAGGGCGTCCGCGTCGATATCGTCCATGCCGGCGTGTTCGGCGTCCATCAGGCTGGGCCACAGGGGATCGCTTTCGACCCGCTCCATGATCCGGTTCATGATGCCCACCGCTTCCAGCGGATAGTCGCCGGACGCGGTTTCGGCCGACAGCATCAGGGCGTCGGCCCCTTCATAGACGGCGTTGGCCACGTCGGAGGCCTCGGCCCGGGTCGGGGCGGGCGCCGAGGTCATGGATTCCAGCATCTGGGTCGCGACGATGACCGGTACGCCGCGCTGGCGGGCGGCGCGAATGATGGCCTTCTGCGCCACCGGAACCTCTTCCGGCTCCATCTCGACGCCCAGGTCGCCGCGCGCGACCATGACGCCGTCGCAGTAGTCCAGGATGCTGTCGAGCTGTTCCAGCGCCTGGGGCTTTTCGATCTTGGCCAGGCAGGCGGCGCGGCCTTTGACGATCGCCTTCAGCTCGGCCATGTCCTCGGCCTTCTGAACGAAGCTGAGGGCGACCCAGTCGACGCCGATGCGCAGGGCGAAATTCAGATCCTCGCGATCCTTGGGCGTCAGGGCCGAGACGGGCACGACGGCCTCGGGCACGGCGACGCCCTTGCGGTCCGACAGTTTCGATCCGCTTTCGACCGTGACGTCGGCCCATTCGTCGGTCCGCTTGCCGACCCGCAGACGCACCCTGCCGTCGTCCAGCAGCAGCAGCATGCCCTCGCGCAAGGCCTTGAAGATTTCCGGATGCGGCATCTGCACGCGCGTCGCGTCGCCCGGCGTCGGGTCCAGGTCGAACCGCATCCTGTGGCCCGGCTTCACGTCGATCTCGACCTCGGCGAACCGCCCCAGACGCAGTTTCGGCCCCTGCAGATCGGCCAGAACGCCCAGCGGACGTTTCAGCGCCAGTTCGGCCCCGCGCACGGCCTTCAGATTCGCCGCATGATCCTCATGCGAGCCGTGGCTGAAGTTCAGGCGGAAGACGTCGACCCCGGCCTGGGCCAGGGCCTTGACCATGCCGGGCGCCCGGCTGGCGGGGCCCAGCGTCGCGACGATGCGCGCGCGGCGTTCTCTGTTCATGGCTGTCCCGTGACCCGGTCGCGTTTCCCTGACGACCGTTTTGCCATGAAACGCGCCGAGGGGAAGGACGGCTCCCTGCAGGAAACAGGAAGTGAGTCCCTGTTACGACCCGCCAAGTCGGCGTGCGAGGCCGCCGACCACCCGCCGGAGCGCGGATCGGCTCTCTGGAACCACGCCCGTCGCGGTCGGCGCCTTGTCGACTGGCCGGCAGGCCGGTGCGTCGAACAGACCCAGATCCATGCAGCGCCCCTCGACGGCTTCGGGCATCTCTACGCCGACGACATTGGCCAGGGTGGGGGCGATGTCGATCGTCCGGGCGGGAAAGAAACGCTCCTGTCCCGTCATGCCGGGCGACCAAAAGACGATCGGCACGCCGCGATCATAGTCCCAGGGCGTGCCGTGAGTGGACAGGGTTCCGCCGACCCGGCCGGCGACCGTGGTGGTGTTCGGCTGCAGGGCCAGCACGATGTCAGGCGAGCGGCCGGCCACGGCGCTCAGCCGATGGCGCTGGAGCAGGCTGAGTTCCTGGGGGCTGTGGCCAGGCGACGGCAGGGGCGAGGCCAGCACGTCTTCGATCGTCCAGGCGCCGACAACGACCGGTTCGGCGCGCAGCATCTCGACCGCAGCGGCGGCGATCTCGTCCCGACGCGGGTCCGCCAGTTCGATATTGTCAGGGCCCACCACCATCAGGCCGGACCCGCCGTAGGACAGGGGTGCGACGGCCAGGCCGAAGCGATCCTTCAGTGTCGTATTGATCCGCCGCATCATGGCGGGATCGGCGCGCATCGCGTCGTCATAGCCGCGCTCATGCATGCGTTCGGGAAAATCGGACCCGCCGTGGTCGGCGGTCAGGACCACCACCACCCCACCGGGAAGCTGGGACAGGTGATCCAGAAAGCTTCCGAGGGCGACGTCCAGCCGATGCATCTGTTCGCACATTTCCGGCCCCTGGGTGCCGAAGGTGTGGCCGATCCGGTCCGTCGCCGACAGGCTGACGCCCAGGACGTCGGTGACGCCGCGCCGTCCCAGGGCCTCACTGTCCAGCAGTTCGGTCGCGGCCTCCAGCGTCAGTTCGTCCAGCACGGGCGACGTGTCCAGCTTGAAACCCGTGGCGGGCGGCAGGGTGGCGTGGAACGTCTGGTCGCCGATGGTCCAGTCGCCCTCCAGGGCGCGGCACGCCGCACGGGTGTAGGTCCAGGTCGGGGGCGAGGCTTCGAAGCGGGCGTTGATCCGCGCGTTGAGGGCTGCGACCGGCGCCAACTTCGCCGCAGCGGTCTGGTCCGGCTCGACATAGGTGGTGAAGCCGAAGCCTTCGGTCATCCAGAAGACGCCGTCGCCGTGGTGACCGGCGAGATTGATGGCCCCTCGATCCTTGCCAGAGACCGCGAAGACGCGACTTTCGGGGGTCCGCGCCTTCAGCCAGTCGCCCAGAGTCGTCGTGCGCAGATTGCCGGGGCCGACCGGGCCGTTGTCGGTGTTGCGGCCGTGGGCCAGGGTGTTCTCGGGCGCGGCCAGACAATAGACTTCTTCCCCCGTCGCGCGGTCGATCCAGTCGTTGGCGGGAATGCCGGAACTGGCGGGGTTCATTCCGGTCAGGACGGTGGAGTGCCCCGGGCAAGTCTCGGTCATCGCGTGCTGCTGGAACCCGTTGGCATAGACCAGCCCGTTCGACGCAAGCGTGTGCAGGCCGCCGGTAAAGCTGTCGCGGTACTGGTTGAACAGGTTCGAGCTCAGCTGGTCGATGACGATCGTCACGACCAGGGACGGCCCCTGGACTGTGGCCGGCGCCGAAACGTCGTCCGGCGTCTGGGCCATCGCCGCAGAGGCGGTCATGCAGGTCACGAGGGCGAGGACGAGACGCGAAGGCAGTCGGGACATTGGAACACCGTGTCGTTTGCTGCGGCCTCGCTTAGCCCGGCTTCGTTACGGCACCAAGACGGCGCGGCGCCGCGTTGACAGCCCGCCGTGGCGCGGCCTTAGGTCGTGACGATGAAGAGGACGACGATGAAGGCGACGAATATTCTGATGCTGGCGGGCCTGAGCGTGGCGGCGGCGGCCTGTTCCGGCGGGGACGACGCGGCGTCGGCCGCGCCGCCGCCGGGGGGCGTCAAGCTGGAGGTCGCGGGACTGACCGGCGATTCCGCCATGGGCCAGCGCTATTTCGGCCAGTGCCGCACCTGTCACGCGATCGAGGCGGGGGTGAACCGGGTCGGGCCGTCGCTGCACGGCGTGGTCGGGCGACATTCCGGCGCGGTCGAGGGCTACAACTACACCCAGGCCAATCTGAACAGCGGCCATGTCTGGGATCCCGAGACGCTGAACGCCTATCTGGAGAACCCGCGCAAATACATCCCGGGCACCAAGATGAGCTTCGCCGGCATCGACGACCCGCAACGTCGGGCCGACGTCATCGCCTATCTGTCGACGTTGAAGTGACGACCGGCGTCAGGCCGGAGCGGCCGTTTGCGCCGCCAGTTTCTTCTTCGAACGGCCGCGCCCCAGACGATAGACCGCGAAGGCGATCGCGCCGCCGACCGCCAGGATGATGATCGTGGTCACCGGGCGGAAGGCCAGCCAGGCCAGGGCGATAGTGATCGTCCCGACGGTCAGACCCAGGACGAAACCGATCAGCCCGGTCCCCATCCGCACGATCGTCCCTGCCAGGGGCAGGACATCGGCCAGCACCCCGAACGGCGCCAGGATCAGGCCGAAGCCGACCATCAGCAGGACCATGCCGAAGACGCGGATCATCCACGCGAGGAAATTGTTGGCGTCCTGGGCCGACTGGAACATGTCGGCGGCGGGCGTATCGCCCCCGGCCACCAGCAGCACCTGGGACCCGTTCCGGGCGCGCCAGGGCAGGAAGCCGTCGCCGTTCTGGCGCGCGACCACGCTGGTCTCGGCCGCCGGGGTCAGGTCGTAGGAGACGCGGGTGTCGCCGATGGCGGGGGCGGACGGATTCTCGCCGATATAGATGCGGTTCTGGGCGACCGTCAGGGTGCGGCCCTGGCCGGCGGCGGCCTGGATGGCCTCGGCCGTCTCGGCGTCCAGCGCCATCGGCTGCGCCCCCTCCATCTGGCCGAGGATGCTCTCGTCCAGTTCGAAGGCGCCCAGGGTGGCGTCGCGGGCATAGACCTCGGTCGCCTGCAGGGTCATGTCGGGGTTCTCGTGGCCGGCCGGCGTGTTGAACGCGCTGGAGTCGATGGCGCCGCCCGACCAGACGCGGGTGTAGGTATAGGTGGTGACGGTTTCCTCGCCGCCGCCCAGCTTGGTCCGGCTCTCGCTCTTGGACTCCTCCTGCCACTGATACATCTCGACATTGCGGGCCAGTTTCACGCCGGTTCCGGAGACGCCGAATTCCGGATCGGTCAGCGGTTCGGTGACGGCCACCTCGCCCGTGACATGGACCAGCGCCTGGTCGTTGGCGGGCAGGATCGGCGAGGCCTCGGCCTCGATGACCAGACCGGCGCCCTCCGTCAGGCCTCGCGCCGTCTTGACCGCATTGCCCTCGTTCCACGCCAGACCGCCGACGCAGACGACGATCAGGATCAGGCCGACCAGGACCCCGGCGAACGCCGAGCCGACGCGGCTGAACCAGGACGTATTGGTGGTGACGGTGACCTGGTCTGGCATGGTCGGCTCCCCCGAGCGCTGACGGATCGGACCTTATAGCACCGCTTGTCGGCCGTGACAGACGATCCGTCCTTACGGAAGATGACGGTCGTCAGACCACGCGCCAGTCCCGCCACCAGTCCACGAACCGGCCCAGCCCCTCGACCAGCGCGACCCTGGGGGCATATCCGGTCAGGGCGTTCAGCTTGGACACGTCGGCATAGGTGGCGGTGACGTCGCCGGGCTGCATCGGCCGCATGAGCTTGACCGCCTCGCGGCCCAGGGCGGCTTCCAGGGTGGTGATCATCTGCATCAGGCCGACGGGGGAACTGTCGCCGATATTGTAGACCTCGTGTCCGCCCCGCGCCGGCGGATGGTCCAGCACACCGACCACCCCGTCGACGATGTCGTCGATGAAGGTGAAATCGCGCGCCATCCGGCCCTCGCCATAGACCTCGATCGGCTCGCCGCGCATGATCTTCTCGGTGAAGCTGAAATAGGCCATGTCCGGCCGGCCCATCGGTCCATAGACGGTGAAGAAACGCAGGCCGGACTGGGGAAAGCCGTACAGGGCCGCATAGCTCTGGCTGATCAGCTCGCATGACCGTTTGGTCGCGGCATACAGCGAGACCGGGCTGACCGTCGGGTCGTCCTCGCGAAAGCCCGCGCCGTCCATCGGCCGGTCGCCATAGACCGAGCTGGACGAGGCGTAGACCAGGTGTTCGACCCCGTGATGGCGACAGGCCTCCAGCACCGACAGATGGCCGGCCAGGTTCGATCGCTCGTAGGCGAAGGGGTTCTCGATCGAATAGCGGACCCCCGCCTGGGCGGCGAGGTGAACCACGCGGCGCGCGCCCGACGACCGGACCAGTTCGGCCATGGCGGGGGCGTCGGCGATGTCGGCGCGGACCATGCGGAAGCCGGGATGGGCGGCGAGACGTCGGCTGCGTAAATCCTTCAGCGCGACGTCGTAATAGGCGTTGAAGTCATCGACGCCGATCACGGTCTCGCCTCGCTGCAGCAGGCGTTCGGCCACATGCATGCCGACGAAGCCGGCGGCGCCGGTGACGATGACCGCACCCTGCCCCCAGGGGTCGGTCACGGCTTGCCGACCCCGACGTAGTCGAAGCCGTCGGCGCGCGCCTCATGCGGGCGGTAGACGTTCCTCAGGTCGATCAGCAGGGCCCGTTTCATCAGGCCCTTCAGCCGGGGCATGTCCAGGGCGCGGAACTGGTCCCATTCGGTCAGGATCACGACGGCGTCGGCGCCCTCCGCGGCCTGATACGGACCTGTGGCGAAGGTCACGTCGCTCAACAGGTGCTCGGCCTCCTTCATGCCCTCCGGGTCGAAGGCCCTGACCGATGCGCCCATGGCCTGAAGCGCGGGAATGATGGCCAGGCTGGGACTGTCGCGCATGTCGTCGGTGTTGGGCTTGAACGTCAGACCCAGGATGGCGACGGTCTTGTCGGCGATGTCGCCGCCCATCGCGTTGCGGATCTTGTCGGCCATGGCCAGTTTGCGGGCGTCATTGACCTCGACCGTGGTCTCGATCAGCCGCACGGGCGCGCCGTACTGCTGGGCCGTGCGGACCAGGGCGATGGTGTCCTTGGGAAAGCACGATCCGCCGTAGCCGGGGCCGGGATTGAGGAATTTCGAGCCGATCCGGCCGTCCAGCCCGATGCCCTTGGCCACCTGCTGCACGTCGGCGCCCACCTTCTCGCACAGGTCGGCGATCTCGTTGATGAAGGTGATCTTCATCGCCAGGAAGGCGTTGCCGGCGTACTTGATCAGCTCGGACGTGCGCCGCTGGGTATAGACCACCGGGAACTCGTTCAGGCTCAAGGGGCGGTACAGTTCCGCCATGACCGCCTTGGCGCGGTCGTCCTCGACGCCGATGACGACGCGGTCGGGGCGTTTGAAATCCTCGATCGCGGCCCCCTCGCGCAGGAACTCGGGGTTGGAGACCACGGCGAAGTCGGCGTTCGGATTGGCCTTCTTCATGATCGCCTCGACCTCGTCGCCGGTGCCGACGGGGACGGTCGATTTGGTGACGATGACGGTGAAGCCGTCGATCAGTCCGGCGATCTCTTCCGCCGCCGCATAGACATAGGACAGGTCGGCATGACCGTCGCCGCGACGGGTCGGCGTGCCCACGGCGATGAAGACGATCTCGGCGTCGCGGATGGCCTGCGAGCCGTCCACCGCGAACGACAGCCGGCCGGCCCGGACGTTTTCGGCGACCAGCTGGTCCAGGCCCGGCTCGAAGATCGGGATCTCGCCCCGGTTCAGCCGCTCGATCTTGGACGGGTCCTTGTCGACGCAGACGACCGTGTGGCCGAAATCGGCGAAACAGGCGCCCGACACCAGGCCGACATAGCCCGTTCCGATCATGGTGACGCGCATCGACGACCTCTCCTGACGCAAAATCGGCCTTGCCTTAGCCCAATGCAGGGTGGGGAGCAAAAGGCCATGGCGACAGGGCGTTAAGCCTGTCCCCTTACCCGATATTGAGGCTGGCCGGCCCATGATCGGGTATGACCGAGACCTCGCCCTTCACCTTCGATCAGGCCCCGAGCGACCGCCGCAGCGCCGTTCGCGCCCCCTTCCGCAAGGCCCGCCGGTCGCGCGAACGCGTGCGGCTGCTGGGCCAGACGGTCGATCTGGTCCGCCCCGAAGAGGTGCTGCACCACGTCGAGACCTGGGTCGATGCGCGCCGCAAGGTCGTCATCGCCAACCACAACCTGAACAGTCTGGCCCTGCTGGAGCGGCATCCCGACCTGAACCGCTTTTACGAGCGGGCCGATCTGGTCGAAGTGGATTCCACGCCTCTGATCTATTTCGCCAAACTGCTGGGCCTGCACGGCAAGGCGTTCCATCGCTGCACCTATCTGGACTGGCGCGATCATTTCTGGAGCCTGGTGGACCGCAAGGGCTGGCGCGTCATGTATGTCGGCGGCGAACAGTCTGTGGTCGAACGGGCCCGGGACCGTTTGTCGACCTGCTATCCCCGCGCCGATATCCGCGTCCGCGACGGCTTCTTCGACCCCACGCCGGGATCGGGCGACAACGCCGCCGTGGTGGAACAGGTCCGCGCCTTCGACCCGCACATCCTGTTCGTCGGCATGGGAATGCCGCGTCAGGAGCTGTGGATCCTGAACAATCTGGACGCCCTGCCCGACTGCGCCGTCTTCTCCGTCGGCGCCGCGTTCGACTATGAGGCCGGGGCCCAGAAGGCCGCGCCGCGCTGGATGGGGCGGATGGGCGTGGAATGGCTGTTCCGTCTGGTCAACGACCCCAAACGTCTGGCCCGCCGCTATCTGATCGAGCCCTGGAGCCTGAGCCATCTGATCGTCGCCGACGTGATCGGGGCGATGCGGGGCGGGGGCGGCGCGGTTGCGGCACGCGAACCGGCACGCAGGTAGCCGGCTGGCAACGTCCCCAATCAGAGCCGTGCACGCCGTCTGGCCCAATCTCGTACGCGCGAAGTCTGTGCTTCGGTGAGGTTCGAGAACCCAATGGCGACCAATGTGCAGACTGCGACCGCGACAGCGAGCCATCCAAGGCTGGCGGCGCCGAAGGCGGCCCGTGGCAGCCCCAGGGCCGCGACCCCGAACAACAGCAATGGGAAATGGATCACATAGAGGGAAAAGGACGATCTTGATCCGAACCGCGCCAGAGGCATCAGCACTGCTGGAAAGCGCACAGGGGCCCTCAGCAGGACGAACAGGAAAAGGGCGAACGTGGCGGCGATGGCGAAGTCCCACGCCCATCCAGGCCCGTCGGCGACCGATCCGGCGACGAAGATGGCGGCCGCCGACACGCCGGAAGAACTCAACGCCACGATCGGACGCCGCACCACCGGCATGAAACCGGAGGATGCGGCCACGGCCGCGCCGGCGAGCCAGCAGGCGAACCCCCCGATCAACTGCGGGAACATCACTCCCATGCCCAGACTGAGCAACCAAAGGCTGGGCCGACGGGCAGCCAACAGCAGGGCCGGAAACCACAGATAGAACCAGAACTCAAACGCAAGGCTCCAGAGTGGGCCGTTTGAGCCGAGTGCGTCCACCAGCAAAGATTGCTGGAAAAATACATTCCCTATCCAAGTCACGACGCCCATCGAACCGGCGACATCGCGCGCGGTATGATAGGCTTGGTCGTTGGAATAACTCTCCGGAAAAAAATGCAGACCTGTCGCGTCCAGCCCGTACCCGACGACCAGAGCGGGCAGCAGGACGACCCACAGGCGCGACAGCCGATCGATCAGATAGCCGGTCCAGAAGGCGTCGGGTGACCCTGCGGTACGGCGCAGAACGGTCCGGGCGATCCAGAACCCACTCAGGACGAAAAACAGAATGACCGACGAGTGGCCCAAGCCGCTGCCGACATAAAAGGGCGCGCTCCAGATGCTACCGGAATAGTCCTCGAAAAGAAGGTCGCGGGCGTGGCTGATCAGCACGAGGGTCGCCGCCAACCACCGCAGCAAATCCATCCAGCTGTAGGCGTCGTTGTTTCCGACCGGTTGAGTGTTCGCCGCCATGGGACATCGATAATCCGTTCATCCAAGCTTGGCAGTTTGAGACGCTCGGTGCCAGACCGTTCAGCGTGACAGCGAAGAGGTCGAGACCGACACCCGCCCGGCCCGGCCCGTCGCCTGCAGGAGCACGCGGGTCTCGCCTTCCAGGCGGACGGCGGACAGGACGTTGGTGGCGTAGGCGCCGGTGTCGATGCCGATCCGGCGGGCGTCGGAGACGACCGCATCCGTCGGCGTGTGGCCGTGGACGACGACCTTCTCGAACGGGGCGGGGTGGTCCAGGAAGGGCTGGCGGATCCACATCATGTCCTCGGATGACTGCGCCGCCAGAGGCAGGCCCGGCCGCAGGCCCGCATGGACGAAGACATAGTCGCCGATGGCGACGGAGTGTTGCTGGGTCGCCAGCAGGTCGTGGTGGCTTTCCGGCATGGCCAGGGCCAGGGCGCGCGATGTCTCGGCCCAGCCGGCCATGTCGCCGCGCATCGCCGGCGGCGCGACGCCGTACGAGGCCAGGGTGTCGCGACCGCCATACTCGCACCACGAGGGTCCGACGGCCGGATCGGCCAGGAACGCCTCCATCCTGTCCTCGTGATTGCCGCGGATGAAGTGAACCTCCAGCGCCGGATCGACCTCCAGATTGCAAAGCTGGTTCAGCACGCCTTTCGAATCCAGGCCCCGATCGATGTGATCGCCCAGGAACACCACCGCCTTGCGCGACACGGGCGCGGCCGAGAGGTCGGCGCGGATGGCCTGGATCAGCCGGTCCGCCAGATCGGACCGGCCGTGAATGTCACCCACCGCCCAGATCACGCAGTCGGGCGGCGTGCGAGACGCCGACCGCGCGGACCGATGGGGGAACAGCCGGGAGAGCATGATCAATCCATGCCCGCTCGGCTCACTTCGTTCAACCCGCCGGACGGCCCAGGGTCAGGGTCGCCGGTTCGCCCGCCTGGGCCGAGGACGTCAGCCAGACGTCGAACAGGCCCGGCTCGACGGCGGGACGGTCGGCGGCGCCGACGAACTCCAGTTGGGCGCGAGCCAGGGTGAACGTCACGGTCCGGCTCTCGCCCGGGGCCAGGGCGACCTTGCGGAAATCGCGCAACCGGCGGCCCGGCTGGGTCAGGCTGGCGACCCGGTCGTGGATATACAGCTGCACCGTCTCGACGATCGCGCGCTCGCCCGTGTTGGTCACCGCGACCGAGACCTCGACCGAGCCATCCCAGTCCAGGGTCGCCGCCGACAGGGTCGCCGGTCCATAGGTCGCCGCGCCATAGGTCAGGCCGTGTCCGAACGGATAGAGGGCGGTGTTGGTCGTCTCGCGATAGCGGGCCACGTATTCCTGCGACGCCAGACTGTTGTCGGCGGGGCGGCCGGTGGTCTTGTGATCATAGCTGTAGGGCTGCTGGCCCGACCGGTGCGGGAAGCTGACCGGCAGGCGGCCGGAGGGCGAGGCCTTGCCGAACACCACGTCGGCGACCGCGTGGCCCATCTCTCCGCCCAGGAACCAGGTGACGACGATGGCCTCTGCGTCCTTGACCACGCCCGACAGTTCCATCGCCCGACCGTTCCTCAGCAGGACGACGACCGGCTTTCCGGTGGCGGCGACGGCCTCGGCGAGCGCGCGCTGGGCCTCGGGGATGTCGATCTGCGTGCGGGATTGGGCCTCGCCCGACATGTTGGCCGTTTCACCCAGGGCCAGGACCACGACATCGGCGCGGGCCGCCGCCAGCGTCGCCGCCTCGATCCCGCCGGCCAGCGGCGCCTCGACCTCGCAGCCCTTGACCACCATCAGGTCGCCGCCGTCGGCCATGGCCTCGCGGAAGCCGGCCTCCAGCGAGATGCGGCGGCTCTCGTCGCCCCAGATGGTCCAGGGTCCGAAGATGTTGGCCACGTCGTCGCCGAACGGACCGATCAGGGCAATCTTCTGGCCCGAGGTCTTCAGCGGCAGGACCCCGCCCTCGTTCTTCAGCAGGACGATGGACTTGACCCCGGCCTCGCGGGCCAGGTCGCGGTGCTCGCGCGAGCCGACAACGGCCCGTTCGCGGCGCGGATCGCAGCCGCGATAGGGATCGTCGAACAGGCCCAGGGCCGCCTTGGTCAGCAGCACCCGGCGCACTGCCTGATCGACCCGGGCCATCGGCACGTCGCCCTTGTCCACCAGGTCGGGGATGTGTTCCAGATACAGGCCCGAGACCATCGACATGTCGACCCCGGCCAGCAGGGCGATGCGCGCCGCGTCGCGGCCGTCGGCGGCGAAGCCGTGGGCGATCAGCTCATTCTCGGACGTGTAGTCGGACACCACGAAGCCCTCGAAACCCCACTCGTCGCGCAGGATTTCGGTCAGCAGCCAGTGGTTCCCCGACGCCGGCACGCCGTTCAGGTCGTTGAAGGCGCTCATGGTCGACAGGGCGCCGGCGTCGAACGCGGCCTTGAATGGCGGCAGGAAGACTCCGCGCAGCGTCGCCTCGGACATGTCCGTCGTATTGTATTCCATCCCGCCGATCGCGGCCGAATAGGCGGCGAAATGCTTGGGCGTGGCCAACAGGGCGTCCCGGTCGGCCAGCCCCTTCTCGCCCTGGAAGCCGCGTACGCGGGCGGCGGCCAGCACATTGTTCAGATAGACGTCCTCGCCCGCACCCTCGACTACGCGGCCCCAGCGCTGGTCGCGCGCCACGTCGACCATGGGGGCGTAGGTCTGGTGGATGGCCGAGGCCGCCCCCTCCAGCCCCGCCGCCCGCGCGGTGCGCCGGGCCAGGTCGGCGTCGAATGCCGCGGCCTCCGCCAGGGGCACGGGGAAGACGGTCTTCAGGCCATGAATGATGTCGGCGGCGAACAGCAGGGGAATGCCCAGCCGGCTTTCCTCGACCGCGATGGTCTGGATGCGACGCCCGGCCTCGGCCCCGACGCCGTTGAACAGATTGCCGACGGTTCCGTCGCGGATCATCTGCGTCACCCGCGCGGGGTCGCCCTGCCCGTCCAGCGGGTTGACGTTCAGGGGACGGAACCGGAACGGATCGCCCAACAGGTTCAACTGACCGGCCTTCTCCTGGATCGTCATCCGTCCGATCAGGGCGTCGACGCGGGCCAGATCGGCGGCCTGGCGGGCCGAGGCCGTGCGGGGCGCGGCGACCGCGCCGGCTCCCAGCGCCGCCAGCGCGGCCAGGACGAGGCGGCGGGACGGCAGGGCGGTGATCTGGGTCATCGGAAAGCTTTCGGTTGCGATCCGAACCGATTAGCCGCCGCGTCGCCCGCTGTCAGGTCACGGGGTGTTTCGACGCCGGGGTCTCGGCCCGCGACCGCTCCGCCTCATGCCACCGCCAGGCCGAGGCGACGATCTCGTCCAGCCCTCGAAGAGGACGCCAGCCCAGCACCTCGCGCGCCTTGCGATTGTCGGCCACCAGACGCGGCGCATCGCCGGGCCGGCGGCCCGCCATCCCGACGGGGAACGGCCTGTTGGTCGTCCGGCTGATCGTCTCCACCAGGTCGCGCACCGTGGTGCCCGTGCCGGTGCCCAGGTTGAAAACGTCGCTTTCGCCGCCCTCGAGCAGATAGCGGAGCGCCCGGACGTGGGCGTCGGCCAGGTCGTGCACGTGGACATAGTCGCGCATCGCCGTCCCGTCCGGCGTGTCGTAATCGTCGCCGAAGATGGTGAAGCCGTCGCGCTGTCCCAGGGCGGTCTGGAGGGCCAGCGGGATGGCATGGGTTTCGGGCTCGTGACGCTCGCCGATCCGGCCGGCTTCGTCGGCGCCGGCTGCGTTGAAATACCGCAGGCGGACCGAGCGGAATCCGGCGAAGCGGTCGTAGTCCGCCAGCGCCTGTTCGACCATCAGCTTGGAGCGGGCATAGGGGTTCAGCGGCGCCTGCGGATGGTCCTCGTCCATCGGAACCCGGACCGGATCGCCATAGACGGCGCAGGTCGACGAGAAGACCATGGCCCGGATCCCTCCGGCCCGCGCGGCCTCGATCAGGGTGATGGCGCCGCCGACGTTGTTGTCGAAGAACCGGCCGGGCGCCTTGACCGATTCGCCGACCTCGATGAGGGCGGCGAAATGCAGGACGGCGACGGGCGCGTGCAGGGCGATGACCTCGTCCAGCCTGGCGCGGTCGCGGATGTCGCCCTGCTCCAGCGGTCCCCATTGGACGAACTCGGCGTGACCGTTGCTGAGGTTGTCATAAACCACAGGCGCGAAACCGGCCTCCGCCAGGGCGAGACAGGCGTGCGAACCGACATAGCCGGCGCCGCCGGTGACCAGCACCTTCTCAATCATGAACCCTCCCCCTTGCCACGATGGACGTCGGACACCGACCGACCATCGTCCGATCCCGCATTTCGCGACCTTGGCATCACTACATCAATGAAATCACGGTTCCACGAACTGTGCACCTTGATATTGTGCGGCGCAGCATGCCAGCTTCGCGCTGGCTTGGGGACTGGGATCGATGGACATCTGGGGCGCCGATCAAATGCACCTGGTCGTCCAGGCCGACCGTCCGCGTAGCGTCGGGCGCCGGGCGTGAGCCTGAAGGTCCTGATCATCGCGCTGAACTATGCCCCCGAACTGGTGGGCTGCGCCAAATACACGACCGAACTGGCCGAGGATCTGGTCGTGCGCGGCCATCGGGTCGAGGTCGTCTGCGGTCCGCCCTACTATCCCCAATGGAAGGTGGCGGACGGGTTCTCGGGCGGCCGTTGGACGCGGGAGGTCCGCAACGGCGTGACCCTGCACCGGACTCCGCTGTATGTCCCCGCCCGCCCCAGCGGCGCCCGGCGGGTCGCGCATCTGGCCTCGTTCGGACTGGCGGCGACGCCCTCGGCGGTGGCCGCGGCGCTGCGGTTGAGGCCGGACGTCGTGCTGGCCATCGCGCCCACCGTCGCGGCTGCGGGCGCCGCGCTTTTGGCGGCGCGCGTCTGCGGCGCGGCCAGCTGGCTGCATGTGCAGGATTTCGAGGTCGACGCGGCTTTCGACCTGGGCCTGCTCGACAAGGGCATGGGGCGACAGGCCGCCCTGGGGCTGGAGCGGCGCGTCCTGAAAGGCTTCGACCGGGTGTCCAGCATCTCGGGCGCGATGGTGGCCCTGCTGGATCGGAAGGGCGTGCCGGTCGACCGTACGATGGAGCTGCGCAACTGGGTCGACGTGGACGCCGTCGCGATGGCTGCGACCAGCGACAGCGCCTATCGCCGACAACTGCACATCGCGCCGGACCGGATCGTCGCCCTCTATTCCGGCAACATGGCCGCCAAACAGGGGATCGAGATGCTGGGCGGCGTGGTCGCGCGGGTCGCGGCGGCCGGTGCGCCGGTCAGCTTCCTGTTCTGCGGCGAAGGGCCGGCGCGGACGACGCTGGAGGCCGCCTGCGCGGGTCGGGACGATGTGCATTTCCTGCCGCTGCAGCCGATGGAACGACTGTCCGAGTTGTTGGGGACGGCCGACATCCACCTGTTGCCACAGAGACCGGAGGCCGCCGACCTGGTGCTGCCGTCCAAGCTGACCGGGATGCTGGCGTCGGGGCGGCCGGTCGTGGCGATGGCCGCGCCGGGATCGGGCCTGGCGGCCGAGGTCGAGGGCTGCGGCGCCCTGTGCGACGCGACGGGCGAGGCGATGGCGGCGGCCGTGCTGGGCCTTGCCGAGGACACGGACGCGCGCCGGACCCTGGGCCGGAACGCCAGGCTGCGCGCCGAACAGCGCTGGCGCAAATCCATGATCATCGACGGGTTCGAGGCGCAGTTGCAGGCGCTGCGCTGACCGACCTGCCTCGCTGGCCCGGTCTCGACCCGCCCGACCGCCTCAGTAGGCGTTGGTGCGGGCGACCAGCAGGGGAATGGTGCGCGCCATGATCGCCAGGTCGTCCGGGAAGGACCAGCCCGCGGCGTAGTCGGCGTCGGCGTCGATGCGACGGGACATGCAGTCCAGCTGATGGATCTCGCCCCGGCGACCCAGAACCTGCGCCAGGCCGGTCAGGCCCGGCCGAACCGCGAAACGGTCCCGATACCGAGGGATCAGGGCGCCGTAGTGGAGGTCATGGGCCAGGGCGTGCGGCCGCGGCCCGACCAGCGACATGTCCCCTCGGATGACGTTCAGCAACTGAGGCAGTTCGTCCAGACTGGTGGCCCGGATGAAAGCGCCCACCCCGGTCACGCGGCTGTCGGCACGGGTCGCATGGGCGATGTCGTCGCCGTCCTCGGTGACCCGCATGCTGCGGAATTTGTAGATGGTGAAGACCTTGCCGTAGCGGCCGGTCCGGCGCTGCCTGAACAGGACCGGCCCCCGGGTCTCCAGGACCACGGCCAGGGCGATCGCCGCATAGGCCCAGGCGAACAGGATGAGGATCAGGCTGGCGGCGACCACGTCGAAGGCCCGCTTGAGCGGTGCGCACATCCGGGTGCGCCGGAACAGCGGCGCCCACTCCGCGCAATCGCCCGGGTTCGCATCGGCGTGTCGTGCAACTGGAACGCTGTCGAACATCCCGACCCCCTGACGGCCTGACACCGTTAATGACAGGTAAAGCCCACCTATTGTGCAGCGCAATGTGGAATCGACCGGCGTTATCCCGTTCGCAGAACGCTGTAGCGGCGTCGCCACAGTCCGCGCCGCGTCAGACGGTTAACCGCGCCGCTTCATGCTTCCGTGACTCCGCCGGGCGAGAGTTCGGGCATGACTGTTCAGCCCCTGACCCCCGGCCTGCCGCGAACGACGGACTCGCTGCGTCGCTCGTCGCACAAATTTCCCCAGGCCCCTCTGGCCTATGCGGTCGCAGGGGCAGGCTCCGCAGCCCTTTGGATCGTGGCGTTCCTGGCGGTCTCGGCCGTCGTTGGCTAACCCCGAACCCTCCAACAGGGTTGAAATTGCCACGTCGAGGCTTTTCAGCCCTGTTTTTGGAAGTTTCTTCCACGCGCGACTTGTGCGTCGCCACGAAGTCTGACCTTATGCTCCGGTAATCAGGAGCTGGCCGTGCGCCATACGAACCGTCACACCCCGAGCCGAGCCGTCGCGCGCACCGTCGCACGCCCCACTGTGACCGCTCAGGTCATGGGCCTGACCACCCTTATTCTCAGCGTACTCCTCGGCCTGCTCTCCGGAGCGGTGTGGATGCAGCTGACCTGAACCAAGCAAACTCAGGATCGCCCGCAGCCACCCGCTCCCGAAAGGAAGCGGGTTTTTTGTTGCGCCGATCCGAAGACCCCTCTCGGAACGCCTTAAGACAATGACGCAAGATTTCACCCCGGAAGACATCGCGCCTTCGCCCCCCTCTCAAGGGAATGGGCGACGCAGCGCCGTCGTGACTGCTGGCGCGAACCGCGCCGCCGCCCGCAGCTATCTGCGCGCCGCCGGCATGGACGACGCCGATTTCGAAAAGCCGATGATCGCGGTGGTCAACACCTGGTCGTCGGTGACCCCCTGCAACATGCACCTGGATCGCCTGGCCAAGGACGTCCGCGCCGGCATCATCGCGGCCGGCGGCTTCCCGATCGACTTCAACACCATCGTCGTCACCGACGGCATCTCGATGGGGACGCCGGGCATGAAGGCCTCGCTGATCAGCCGCGAGGTCGTCGCCGACTCCATCGAGCTGGCGGTCCAGGGCCATCAGCTGGACGGCGTCGTCTGCATCGTCGGTTGCGACAAGACCATCCCCGCCGCCGCCATGGCCCTGGCCCGGATGGATATCCCGGGTCTGGTCTACTACGGCGGGACGATCATGCCGGGCGTCGTCCCTACGGCGGCCGGGCCCAGGGAAATCTCGATTCAGGACGTGTTCGAGGCGATCGGCGCGCGCGGCGCCGGAACCATCGACGACCAGCAGTTGAAGGCGGTCGAGAGCGCGGCCTGCCCCGGCGCCGGCGCCTGCGGCGGTCAGTTCACGGCCAACACCATGGCCATGGCCCTGTCGGTCATGGGCCTGTCGCCGATGGGGGCCAACGACGTCCCCGCGGTCGATCCGATGAAGGGCGCGCAAGGCCACCGCTGCGGCGAGCTGATCGTCGAGCGCGTCTTCGCCGGCGACACGGCCCGCAAATACATCACCCGCGCCTCGCTGAAGAACGCCGCCGCCGCCGTCTCCGCCTCGGGCGGGTCGACCAATGCGGTGCTGCACCTGACCGCCATCGCCATCGAGGCGGGGATCGAGTTCGGCGTCGAGGACTGCAACACCGCCTGCGAGCAGACGCCGGTCATCTGCGACCTGAAGCCGGGCGGCCGGTTCCTGGCGAGCCATCTGTATGCCTCGGGCGGAACCCGTCTGGTGACGCAACGGCTGGCCGAGGCCGGCAAGCTGGTCAACGCCCCCACCGTTTCGGGCCGCAGCCTGTTCGCCGAGGCGGCCGAGGCCGAAGAAGCGCCAGGCCAGCAGGTCGTCTCGACCGTCGCCCAGCCGTTCAGCCCGCGCGGCTCCTACGCCGTCATCTATGGCGACATCGCGCCCGACGGCGCGGTTCTGAAGCTGACCGGCCACAAGGTCGACCGGTTCGAAGGCCCGGCCTGTGTGTTCGACAGTGAGGAAGACGCCTTCCACGCCGTCCAGGACGGATCGGTCGGCGAAGGCGACGTCATCGTCATCCGCTACGAAGGGCCTCAAGGCGGCCCCGGCATGCGCGAGATGCTGCAGGTCACCGCCGCCCTGAAGGGTCGCGGCATCCACGACGTGGCCCTGATCACCGACGGTCGTTTTTCGGGGGCGAGCTATGGCTTCGTCGCCGGGCACGTCTCGCCCGAGGCCGCTGCGGGCGGCCCCATCGGCCTGATCCGCGACGGCGACCGGATCACCATCGACGTGACCGCGCGCCGCATCGACGTCGCCGCTGACCTGACCGCACGCCGCGCCGCCCATACCGCTCCGCCGCTGAACGCTGCGACCGGCGTCTTCGCCAAATACCGCGCGCAGGTGGCATCGGCCGCCCAGGGCGCCGTCACCATTCCCAACCCACCGCCGGCCCAGGTTCGGGTCGAGACCAAACAAACCCAGGAAGCCTGAGCCATGGAAATCTACACCAACGACGACATCCGTCCCGGCGTCATCGCCGGCCAGCGCATCGCCGTCATCGGCTATGGCTCGCAGGGTCGCGCCCACGCGCAGAACCTGAAGGACTCGGGCCACGAGGTGATCGTCGGCGTCCGTCAGGGCGGCAAGGGCTGGAAGAACGCCCAAGCCGACGGCGTGCCGACGGCGGAGCCGGACGAGGCGGTTCGCGGGGCCGACATCATCGCCATCCTGACGCCCGACATGGCCCAAGCCCAGATCTACAAGGACATCATCGAGCCCAACGCCAAGAAGGGCGCGGCCATCCTGTTCGCCCACGGCTTCTCGATCCTGTACGGCCGCGTCGCCCCGCGTAAGGACATGGACGTCATCCTGGTCGCGCCCAAGGGACCGGGCGATCTGGTCCGTCGCGAATATGCGCGCGGCCGCGGCGTCCCCGCCCTGTTCGCGGTCGAGCAGGATGCGACCGGTAAGGCCCGCGACCGGGCCATGGGCTATGCCAAGGGCATCGGCGGCGCGACCGGCGGCCTGCTGGAAACCTCTTTCAAGGAAGAGACCGAGACCGATCTGTTCGGCGAACAGGCCGTCCTGTGCGGCGGGGCCAAGGAACTGGTCATGGGCGGGTTCACCACCCTCGTCGAGGCCGGATACCAGCCCGAGATCGCCTATTTCGAATGCATGCACGAGCTGAAGCTGATCGTGGACCTGTTCTACGAAGGCGGCGTCACCAAGATGAACGAGTTCATCTCCGAGACCGCCAAATGGGGTTCGGTCGTCAGCGGCCCGCGCGTCATCAACGCCGAGACCCGCGCGCGCATGAAGGAAATCCTGACCGAGATCCAGGATGGGACCTTCGCCCGCGAATGGATCGCCGAGAACGAGGCCGGCAAGGGCGCCTATGACGATCTGGTCAAGGCCGACAGCGATCACCTGATCGAATCCGTCGGCGCCGGTCTGCGCGAGCGGATGGCCTGGCTGCACGCACCCAAGACCGCCGAAGCCGCATAGTCGAACCGCAAAAAAGTCAGCGTCAGAACCGCAATGTCCGCAGTCGCCACCGCCATCAGCGCCAAAGCCGCAGCCGCTCCCCAGAGCGGCGCCCGGCTGCTCGTCCAGACGCTGGACCGCCTGGGCGTGGATGTGGTGTTCGGCTATCCGGGCGGCGCCATCATGCCGGTCTATGACGCCCTGACCGGCGCGGGCGTGAAGCACATCCTGGTCCGTCACGAACAGGGCGCCGCCTTCGCCGCCGACGCCTATGCCCGGGCGACCGGCAAGGTCGGCGTCTGTATGGCGACCTCGGGACCGGGCGCGACAAACCTGATCACCGGCATCGCCAATGCGATGATGGATTCGGTGCCGATGGTCTGCATCACCGGCAATGTCGCCACCCACCTGATGGGGACCGATGCGTTTCAGGAGATCGACATCCTGGGCGTCACCCTGCCGCTGGTGAAACACTCCTGGGTCGTGCGCGACCCGGCGGATGTTCCGGCGGTGATCGAGGAGGCCTTCCACGTCGCCCGCTCGGGTCGGCCCGGTCCGGTCCTGGTCGACCTGCCCAAGGACGTCCAGGTCGGCATGACCTCGGAAGATTTCGGCTTCCACTATCCGAACGAGATCACGCCGCTGGATCATGCCGCGATCGCCGAGGCCGAAACCCTGATCCGCGCCGCCGAGCGCCCGCTGATCTATGTCGGCGGGGGAGTGAAGATCGCCGGCGCCGTGGAGGCTCTGCGTGACTTCGCCGAGCGGACGGGCATCCCCTCGGTCTCGACCCTGAACGCCCTGGGGTCGATCCGCACCGACGCGCCGGGCTTCCTGGGCATGCTGGGCATGCATGGGACGAAGGCGGCGAACGAGGCGGTGCAGGACTCAGATCTGCTGATCGTCTTCGGCGCCCGGTTCGACGATCGCGCGACCGGCAGGCTGAACGCGTTCGCCCCCCATGCGAAGGTCGTCCATTTCGACATCGACCCGGCCGAGATCGGAAAGCTGCGCGCCGCCCACGTTCCGGTCGTCGGCGACCTGAAGGCCGGCATCGAGGCCCTGACCGAGCGGGTTGCGGCCAAGGCTCTGGCCATCGATCCGTGGATCATCCGCTCGACCTCGAACGCCAAACGCAACGCCTTCCGCTATGACGCGCCGGGCGAAGGCGTCTATGCGCCGGCCCTGCTGAACGCGCTGTCCAGGGCGGCCGGGGACGGGTTCGTCGCCGCCTGCGACGTCGGCCAGCACCAGATGTGGGTCGCCCAGCACTGCGAATTCGCCCGGCCCGAAAGCCACCTGACCTCGGGCGGTCTGGGCGCGATGGGCTACGGCCTGCCGGCCGGTCTGGGCGCCAAGATGGCCCGGCCCGACGCCCACGTCGTCACCATCTCGGGCGACGGCAGCTTCATGATGAACATCCAGGAGCTGGCGACCCTGCGCCGCTACGGCGTCGCGCTGAAGATCGTGCTGCTGGACAACTCCAGCCTGGGACTGGTGCGTCAGTGGCAGGAGCTGTTCTTCGCCGAGAACTATTCCGAGGTCGATCTGTCGGACAACCCCGACTTCGTCGCCGTGGCCCAGGCCTTCGGCGTCGAGGCCTTCATGATCGACCGGCGCGACCAGGTCACCGACGGCATCGCCCGTCTGCTGGCCGCGCCCGGCCCGTGCCTGATGCACGTCCTGATCGATCCCAAGGAAAACGTCTGGCCGCTTGTCCCTCCGGGCAAGTCCAATGGCGAGATGATGCACGACACGCGCTTCGAAGGAGACATGTGATGAGCGACACCATCCATATCCAGATCGACCGGGCCGACGGCTCGCTCCAGCGCCTGATCGGTCTCGTGGAGCGTCGCGGCTTCCACATCGACGGCATGAGCCTGTCGGACGAGGGCGCCATGCGCCGCGTCCAGCTGCAGGTCCGGGGTCGCGACGAGGGACGCTGCACCGAGAACCTGGGCCGCCAGATCGACAAGCTGATCGGCGCCACCCGCACCGGTTTCGCCGCCCAGGCCTACGAGGCCGCGGCATGACCGGCTCCGTAGGACGCGTATCCAGCGACCCGAACCGGGTCGTGATCTTCGACACCACCATGCGCGACGGCGAACAGGCGCCGGGCTTTTCCATGTCGCCCGCCGACAAGGTCCGCATGGGCCGTCAGCTGAAGGCGCTGGGCGTCGACATCATGGAGGCCGGTTTCGCCGCCGCGTCGCCGGGCGACGAGGACTGCATCCGCGCCGTGGTCGGCGAGATGGCCGAGGACGATTCCGGTCCGGTCTTCTGTTCCCTGTCGCGCGCCAACGAGGCCGACATCGACGCCTCGTATCGCGCCCTGAAAGGCACGAAGCGCCGGCGCTGCCACGTCTTCATCGGCACCAGCCCGATCCACCGCGCCGCCAAGCTGCGGATGACGCCGGACGAGGTGCTGGCCCAGGCCGTGCGCGCGGTCGAATACGCCCGCACCCATTTCCACGACGTGGAGTTCTCGGCGGAGGACGCCATCCGCACCGAGCCCGAATTCCTGGCCGAGGTGCTGGAGGCCGCCAGCGCGGCCGGCGCCTCGACCCTGAACGTGCCCGACACGGTCGGCTATGCGACGCCGGACGAGATCGCATCCCTGTACCGGTTCCTGATCGCACGGATCCGGCCGCGTTTCCCCGACGTGGTCTTCTCGACCCACTGCCACAACGACCTGGGCCTGGCCGTCGCCAACACCCTGTCGGGCATCGAGGCCGGGGTTCGCCAGGTCGAATCCACCATCAACGGCATCGGCGAACGGGCCGGCAACGCGGCGCTGGAAGAGGTCGTGATGGCCCTGCGGGTCCGGGCCGAACGCTATGGCGTCACCACCGGCATCGACGCCACCAAACTGCTGGAGACCAGCCGCCTGCTGAGCGAGGTCACCGAATCCCCGATCGTGCGCAACAAGGCCATCGTCGGCATCAACGCCTTCGCCCACGAGGCCGGCATCCATCAGCACGGCATGTACGCCGACGCCCGCACCTATGAGATCATGCGGCCCGAGGACGTCGGCTTCTCCGGCAGCTTCTTCGTGCTGGGCAAGCATTCGGGCCGGACGGCGGTGCAGAAGCGGGCCGAGGTCCTGGGTTATCCGCTGGTCGGCGACCATCTGACCGACGCCTTCGCCGCCTTCAAGGCGCGCGCCGACCAGATCGGCGAGATCGACGACGCCGAACTGATCGCCATCTGCACGGCGACGCAGAGGGATTCGTATGTCGCTGCCTGATTTTGGTTTCCGAGCATCCCCGCGAAGGCGGGGACCCAGTGCTTTGGGCGATCGGTTCGACCGAGTCCGCACCGGCATGAAACCCGCGCACAGTGGCTCACGAAAGAACTGGGGCCCCGCCTTCGCGGGGATGCACGGAGTGGGTTGTGTCTGAGCCCCGCACCCTGTTCGACAAGGTCTGGGACCGGCACGTCGTCGTCGCTGAAACCGCCGAGACCCCGGGCGTCCTCTATGTCGACCTGCATCTGGTCCACGAGGTCACCAGCCCCCAGGCCTTCACCGAGATCGAAAGCCGGGGGCTGAAGGTTCGCCGCCCCGACCGGACCTTCGCCACCCTGGACCATTCGACCCCGACCCTGCCCGAGGGGGCGGATGGCCGGAAACCCTATGTCACCGCCGAGGCCGAGGCCCAGGTGCATCGGCTGGAGGCCAACTGCGAGCGGCACGGCATTTCGCTGGCTGGGTGGGCCTCCGAGGATCGAGGCGTGGTCCATGTCATGGGACCTGAGCTGGGCCTGACCCAGCCGGGCATGACCGTCGTCTGCGGCGACAGCCATACGGCGACCCACGGCGCCTTCGGGGCCTTGGCCTTCGGCATCGGCACCTCGGAGGTCGGCCATGTTCTGGCGACCCAGTGCCTGTTGCAGCGCAAGTCGAAAGCCATGCGCGTGACCGTGAACGGCGCGCTGGAGCCCGGCGTGTCGGGCAAGGACGTGGCCCTGGCCGTCATCGCCGAACTGGGCTTCGGCGGCGGCACCGGCTTCGTCATCGAATATGCGGGCGCGGCGGTGCGGGCGCTGGACATGGAAGGGCGGATGACCCTGTGCAACATGTCGATCGAGGCCGGCGCGCGCGCGGGCATGATCGCCCCGGACGCCAAGACCATCGACTGGCTGCGCGGCAGAAAGCATGTGCCGCAGGGCGCGGCCTATGAGGCGAAGGCCGCCGAATGGCTGACGCTGGCGAGCGATCCGGCCGCGACCTTCGACGCCGAGATCGTGCTGGACGGCGCCGCTATCCGCCCCATGGCGACCTGGGGCACGACGCCGGACGCAGGCTCGCCGATCGGCAGCCGCGTGCCCGAACCCCGGTCGGACAGCGACCGCAAGGCCCTGGCCTACATGGGCTTCGCGGCCGGGGAGACGACGACGACGCAAGCCGTGGATGTCGTCTTCATCGGCTCCTGCACCAACGGGCGTCTGCCCGACCTGCGCGCCGCCGCCGAGGTGCTGCGCGGCCGCAAGGTCAAGTCAGGGGTGCGGATGCTGGTCGTCCCGGGCTCCGAGGCCGTGCGTCGCGATGCGGAGGCCGAAGGCCTGCACCACGTCTTCACCGAGGCGGGCGCGGAATGGCGCATCCCGGGCTGTTCGATGTGCATCGCCATGAATGGGGATTTCGTCGCCCCGGGCCAGCTGGCCGTCTCGACATCCAACCGCAATTTTGAAGGCCGTCAGGGCAAGGGCGCCCGCACCATCCTGGCCAGCCCTGCCACGGCGGCGGCCAGCGCCATCGCCGGGGTGCTGACCGATCCGCGCGTCTATCTGTCGGAGGCGGTCGATGCGTGATCACACTCTGTGCCGTTCATCCCCGCGAAGGCGGGGACCCAGTGCTTTTATGAGGCATGGTGCGCTGGATGGCTGTCAAAGCAAAACCGTTGGCGATGATCGCCCACAGAACTGGGTCCCCGCCTTCGCGGGGATGCACGGTGATAAAAGTGCCTGAGCCGCTGAAGGTTTTGCAGTCGCGCACCCTGGTCCTGACTCAGGCCAATATCGACACCGACCAGATCATTCCGGCGCGGTTCCTGACCACGACCGAGACGACGGGCCTGGGGGCAAAGGCCTTCTACGACTGGCGCTATGAGGCGGACGGTTCGGCGCGGCCCGAGGCGGTGCTGAACCGCATCGATCCGGCCGAGCACCGCATCCTGGTGGCCGGCGACAATTTCGGCTGCGGCTCGTCGCGCGAACATGCGCCGTGGGCTCTGTACGACTATGGATTCCGCGCCGTGATCTCGACCTCGATCGCCGACATCTTCACCTCGAACGCGCTGAAGAACGGCTTCCTGCCTGTCGTCGTCGACCAGGCGACCTGGGACGATCTGGTCGCCAATCCCGAGCAGGTCGTGACCATCGACCTGGAGGCGGGCGAGGTCCGGCGCGGCAACCATGCGCCGGTGTCATTCTCCGTCGAACCGTTCGCCCGCCAGTGCCTGCTGGACGGCGTCGACACCCTGGGGTGGCTGCAGAAGGCCATGCCCGCCATCGAACAGTACGAACAAGCCCACTCCCCGGAGCCCGCGTGATGACGAACCCCCAGACCTACAACATCGTGCTGTTGCCGGGCGACGGCGTCGGTCCCGAGGTCACGGCGGCGGCCAAGGACGTGCTGCGCGTCATCGGCGACTTCTATGGTCACACCTTCCAGTTCAGCGAGCATCTGATCGGCGGGGCGGCGATCGATGCGACCGGCGACCCCCTGCCGCCCGAAACGACCGAGGCCTGTCTGGCGGCCGATGGCGTGCTGCTGGGTGCGGTCGGCGGGCCGAAATGGGATGGCCAGAAGCGGCGTCCCGAAGAAGGCCTTCTGGGCATCCGCAAGGCCATGGGCCTGTTCGCCAACCTGCGTCCGCTGCAGGTTTCGCCGGTGCTGGCGCACCGCTCGCCCTTGAAGAAAGAGATCGTCGAGGGCGTCGATCTGATCGTCTTCCGCGAACTGACCGGCGGGGTCTATTTCGGCGAGAAGACCCGCACCGACACGATGGCCTCGGACCTGTGCATCTATACGGTTCCCGAGATCGAGCGGGTCGCGCGGGCCGCCTTCAAGACGGCCCTGCAACGGCGCGGCAAGGTCACCTCGGTCGACAAGGCCAATGTGATGGAGACGTCGAGGCTGTGGCGCGAGGTCGTCACCCGCATCCATGCCGAGGAGTTCCCGCAGGTCCAGCTGGAGCATGCCCTGGTCGACTCCATGGCCATGCACCTGATCAGGAAGCCGCGCGAATACGACGTCATCCTGACCGAGAACATGTTCGGTGACATCCTGTCGGACGAGATTTCGGTGCTGGGGGGATCGATCGGCCTGTTGCCGTCCGCGTCCCTGGGAGAATCCGGACCGGGCCTGTTCGAGCCGATCCACGGCTCCGCCCCCGACATCGCGGGTCAGGATCTGGCCAATCCGGTCGGAACCATCCTGTCGGCCGCGATGATGCTGCGCCACAGTCTGAACCTGGACGACGAAGCCACCTCGATCGAGGCGGCGGTCGCGGCGGTACTGGCGGCCGGCGCCACGACGGCGGACCTGGGTGGCGAACTGGGCACACGCGCGGCGGCCGAGGCGATCATCGACGCCATCCGCGCCATCCACTGGGCGGCCGCGCACCGGGTCCAGATGCACTGGGGTTAATGATTTCGTCACACTCCCCGCACACAGAAAAATTGTGCATCGCAGCTATGGTCAAGGTAATATTTTGCCGTAAGTGATTGTGTAACGCACGACACGGACACGAAAATTGCGCCGAATACGGCAGACCCTCTTGCGTCCCCCGACTTTGCAGTAAACAGTTCGCAACTGCGAGATCACACAGGGGGATGCATCCATGTCGCAGTTCGTGAATCGGCTACCAGGGCTTCTCGCCCTTTTGCTTCTAACCATAGGCCTGTTCTACGCAGGCGGGGCATTCGCCCAAGAGGCGGCGACGCCCGCGCCGGTCGAGGCCGCCGCGCCGGCCGCAGAGCCCGAGGCGCCCGTCGATATCGTCGACAACTCCGGTTCCGGAGCCGCCGCGACCACCACGGCGGAGGCCGAACCCGAAGAACCGGCCCCGGCCCTGATGGCCCACCAGGCCGCGCTGGAACTGGACGCCGCGGGCACCGGCTGGCTGGGCACCTCGACCGCCCTGGTCCTGCTGATGACCTTGCCCGGCCTGGCTCTGTTCTATGGCGGCATGGTTCGCCGCAAGAACGTGGTGGCCACCATCACCCAGTCGGTCGGCGTGTTCGCCGTCGTGACCCTGGTCTGGTTCATCGCCGGTTATTCGATCGCGTTCAGCGCCAACTCCGACGCGGCGCTTCAACCCTATATCGGCGGGTTCGACGCCCTGTTCCTGAACGGGGTTTCGCTGGCGACGGCAAACAGCCTGCTGCCGGGCATCCCCGAGTTCCTGTTCATCTCGTTCCAGATGACCTTCGCCATCATCACGCCCGCCCTGATCACCGGGGCCTTCGCCGAGCGCTTCAAATACTCGGCGCTGCTGCTGTTCACGGCCCTGTGGTCGCTGCTGGTCTATGCGCCGATCTGCCACTGGGTCTGGGGCGGCGGCTTCCTGGGTTCGGCCGGCGTGCTGGACTTCGCCGGCGGCGCGGTCGTTCACGTCAACTCGGGCGTCGCGGGTCTGGTCTGCGCCATCTTCCTGGGTCGCCGCAAAGGCTACGGAACCGAGCCCATCACCGCGCACAACCCGGTGCTGACCATGATCGGCGCCTCGCTTCTGCTGGTCGGCTGGATCGGCTTCAACGCCGGCTCGGCGGGCGCCGCCAACGACCTGATGGCCGTGGCCCTGCTCAACACCATCCTGGCCGCAGCCGCAGCCGCCCTGACCTGGAAGATCATCGAGGTCATCGAGAAGAAGAAGGTGTCGCTGATCGGCATGCTGTCCGGCGTCGTCGCCGGTCTGGTCGCCATCACCCCGGCCGCCGGTTTCGTCGATCCCAAGGGTGCGGTCATCATCGGCCTGATCGCAGGACCGGTCTGCTACGTCTCGTCGGTGTGGATCAAGAAACTGCTCCGTTACGACGACAGCCTGGACGCCTTCGGCATCCACGGCGCGGGCGGTCTGATCGGCGCCCTGCTGACCGGCGTGTTCGCCACGACCGCGATCAACAGCCTGGGTGAAGGCGCCAACATCCCGGTCCAGGCTCTGGGCCTGGCCTGGACGATCGCCTACTCCGCCGTCGGCACCTTCGTGATCCTGCTGATCTGCAAGTTCACCACCGGGCTTCGTGTCACAGACGCGCAGGAAGCCGAAGGTCTGGACACCACCCTGCACGGAGAAGGCGTCGAAGCCTGATCCACGGAAAGGCCGGGCGCGTTCCTCCCTCGCGTCCGGTCTTCACCTCCCACCAACAAATCAAAAACACGGGGATTATCGAGATGAGACTTCAAGCTTCCTGCGCCGCGCTCGCCGTCGCGCTTTCCACCTTCGCCTTCGCAGGGGCCGCCACGGCCCAGGAGGCCGAGGTCGCCTTCAACGCCGCGGTCGCCAGCGACTACGTCTTCCGCGGCTTCAGCCAGACCGACGAAGATCCCGCCTTCCAGGCCGGGGTCGATCTGGGGGTCAGCAATTTCTACGCCGGCGCGTGGATTTCCAACGTCGATTTCGGTGACGACACCAGCGCCGAGTTCGACGTCTACGGCGGCTACCGCACCGAGGCCGCCGGCTTCGGGCTGGACCTGGGCGTCGTGGGCTATCTGTATTTCGACGAGCCGTCCGGCGCCGACTACAACTATGTGGAATACAAGGCCGCCGTTTCGCGCGCCGTGGGTCCGGTCTCCGCCGGCGCGGTCGTCTACTATTCGCCGGACTTCTTCGGCGCCGATGATGAGGCGGTCTACTACGAAGCGAACCTGGCCTTCGCACCGGCCGACAAGTTCACGATCTCGGGCGCGGTCGGCTATCAGGCGCTGGATGTCAGCGATGACTACACGACCTGGAACGCCGGCGTCGGCTACGCCCTGAACGACGTCTATACCTTCGACCTGCGGTATCACGACACCGACGTGAAGGGTTCGGACATCGCCGAGGCCCGGGTCGTGGCGTCGATCAAGGCCGCCTTCTAGAGATCCTCCCCGGAGCCGGCGTTTTCCTGAGAACGCCGAGAGAGGCGCACCGGCGACGGTGCGCCTCTTGTTCGTTGTGCGCCCGGCCCTTAGCGGCCGTATCGGTCCGCGACCGGCGCATAGCGGTCCCACACCGCCCGGTCGGCGATGGACCGCAGCAGCTTCAGATATTCCGCATGGGTCCAGGCCAGGGGCGTGGCCGAGTTGGTGCCCTGGCCGGTCGCATAGCCGTCGGGCGTTTTGCCGACCCCGTCCCAGGCCTGTTCCGGCAGCAGCAGGCCGTCGTTGGCGAACCGCTCCATGCCCCGGACATAGGTCTGGCGGATGCGGTCGATCGCGGCCGCGTCCGGCGTCCCGTCGGCCAGCAGGGCCGCCAGTTCATAATGACCCCGCTCGCCGGTGAAGAAGGGCCAGACCCGTCCGCGCTGGCCGGGCGTCATGCCGCCGACGCCATAATTTCCAGATGTCTCGGCATTCTCGCCGTAGCCGTCGTTGCCGTAGCGCCGCCAGCCCGGCGTCGTGTCGCCCTCCGGTCCGAAATCATAGCGAACCCTCAGCCGGTCCTCGCGCGACTGGTCGTCGTATTCCGGCAGGGTCGCGACGATCGACGGCGCATCGGCCGCCCGCACGCCATAGCGGACCAGCTCCAGGAAGCCGCCGTCGATGATCCGGTCTTCCGGCAGGGCCGGCTGCCCGTTGTTCTCGCTCAGCAGGCCGTGGTCGTTCGGGTTCTCGTTCCGGCTTAGCCGAACGAAATAGTCGCCGTCGCCCAGCGTCCCCTCGGTGGTGAACATCCGCGTTTCGACCTTTGACGCATAGTCGTCGGCGGCGGCCTGATAGCGGTCGGCGGACGCTCCGTCGCCCGACGCCCGCGCGATCTCGGCGGCCACGGTCAGGCCTGTGATGACGGCGGCCGTGGTCGAGGGGGAATAGCCCTCCTGCTCCTCCCATCGCTCCTGCTGCGACCACGGCGGGGTCACGGTCCGGTCGTTCCAATCCAGGGCGATCACGCCCCCGTCGACCAGGAAGTCGGCGGCCGGCTTGATCATGGCGGCGTACATCGTGGCCATCTCGGCGTCCGAGATCTCGCCCGCCTTCCACAGTTTCCAGCCCAGCATGATCGGCATGGCCGTCTGGTCCAGCTGGACCCCGACCCATTCGATCTGGCCGTCCACGTGGGTCTTTTGCAGGAACCAGCCGGTGGCGCCGCTATTGCCGGGCGTCTGCGCATCGACCTGGACCTGGGGCAGGTAGCGGAAGGCGGCGACCGGCGTTTCCGTATCGCCCAGCGCCATCAGGGCCATCGCCACCTGATAGAAGTCGCGCGGCCACACGGCCTTGTAGCCGGTCGAGGCCTGGGTCGCGTCCACCGTGTCGCCCCACGGGTTGGACAGCGACGCGATCAGGGCGCCGGCGTACGTCCGGTCCTCCTGCACCTTCAGCATCAGGGCCGAGGCATAGGCCAGCTTGCCGCCGTCTGTGGACTGTTCGGCCATGCGCGGCAGTTCGCTGAGGGAGGCGATGTAATCCTCCCAACCGACCGCGTCGTCCTCGCCGTTGTAGTTGGCCAGCACCGCGTCCAGGCCGGCCGCAAGGGCGCCGTCCGCCGCCGCCTCGGCCTGCATCGGATCGGCGCCGAAGCCGATGACGAAATCACGGCTCAGGCTCTGGCCCCGGGCCACCTGCGGCAGGGAGCCGGTCAGCATGATGTTGCCGCCCTGATCGCCGGTCGAGGTGTAGCGGCTGTCCAGCCGCCCGTCCGCAAGGTCCGTCAGGCCGTCCGAGGTTCCGACGAAACCGACGCTGGCCGCCTCGAATGGCTGATCCGGCCGAAGGGCCAGGGCGACGTCGCCTTCCAGCGCCGTCAGGGCGTTGACCGTAGCCATGCCCTGATCGGCCACCCCGGTATTGGCCATATGCGGTTCCAGCAGCAGATAGGGCGTCACCGGTCCGCTCAGCGCCCGGATCGTGGCGCGCACCACCAGCGCCTGACGATCCGGGTCAATATAGATCCGCTTCTCGATCTCATAACGCCCGGCCGTGTCGGTCGTGACGATGCGATAGGCGGGCGACAGGGGGCGGCCGTCGGCGTCCGTGTGCAGGTATTCGGTGCGGCTGGTGGTGTCGGTTCCCTCGACCGACAGGCCGGTATCGGTCATGACCGCGAACCGCATCTGCTTGATCTGGGCCTCGTGGATGAGGCCGTACATGGTCTCGGTCAGGACGCCGTCGGCGATGCTGAACCAGACCCGCGACACCGCGCCGGTCGGGCCTCCATCACGGTATTGGCCATCGACATAGGCTTCGTACGAGGCGCCGACCCCGGTCTTGGCGGCGTTCGACCAGGTCGGCGTCTCGCCCGGCGCACCGGGGGCCACGGCCTGAACGACGGCGGCCGAAACGGGGTCGGCGGCAGCGGTCATTTCGGACATCGAGGCGCAGGCGCCGGTGCTCAACAGGGCGGCGCCCATCAT
The DNA here is from genome assembly GCA_018820205.1 of Alphaproteobacteria bacterium. Lineage (GTDB taxonomy): Bacteria > Pseudomonadota > Alphaproteobacteria > Caulobacterales > Caulobacteraceae > Brevundimonas. Next base: position 97,414 of record JAHJOK010000016.1, on the reverse strand, counting down.
CAGGCGGGTCATCAGGCGCATGGGAACTCTCATCGGTCAGGCAGGGGGAATGAGGAAGGTCAGGGGGGCGTCGAGCCGGCTGTTCCAGCTGGCTTCGTTGTGCTCGGCGCCGGGGAAGACCAGGGTGCGGAACCGGTCGGCGGGCCAGCCGGCGTCGCGCACGACCTGGTCGATCCGCGACTGGAAGAAGGCGTAGAAGGCGTCCAGCGTCTCGTCGCCGCGATCGAAATACAGCCGGTGCGCGGCCGGATCGGGCAGGCCGGCGGCGACGACGCCGGACCAGGCGGCGACGACCGTCTCGCGCCAAGTGTCCAGCGCCTCGCCCTGCAAGGCGTCCAGCCGCAGCGGCCAGTGGGTGGACAGACAGCCCGCCGCGCCGAACACATCGGGATACCGCATCATGGCGCTGAGCGAGATCAGGCCGCCCATGCTCGAACCGGCGATCACCGTATCGTCGCGGCCCGTCAGGGTGCGAAAATCGGCGTCGATCCGGGGCTTCAGTTCCTCGACCAGAAACCGCAGATACCCGTCCGACAACGACGGCCCGCCGTAGATGGCCGCTACGTCGGCGCGTGTCGTCTCGGGCAGGGCGGCGATCAGTTCGGCGGGCACATATTCACGCAGGCGCAGCGGCGTGTTCCACACTCCGACGACGATCGGCGCGCGAACCTGGCCCGTCGCGATCAGCCGCGTCAGATGCTCGTCCACGCCCCATTCGCCGAACGGCGCGCGGGCGGCGTCGAACAGGTTCTGGCCGTCGTGCATGTAGAGGACCGGATGGCGGTCGACGCCCGCGTCATAGCCGGGCGGCAGCCAGACGGTGACGTTGCGCGTCGCCGCATGGGCCGAGGCCATGTCCGGATATTCGACCAGCCGGCCGGCCTCCAGCGTATCCGCGCGGGCGGCGCCCGCAAACGGCAGGGCGGCCATCGCGGCCAGCAGGCTGCGACGGTCCATCATGCCGGTTTCGGCTCCCTGACGAACAGGGCGCAGATGGCGGCGAGGAAGAACGACACGCCGCCGATCACCAGGGCCCAGATCGCCTCGCCCGCGAACAGATGCTTCAGGATCAGCCCCAGCAGGGTCGCCGCCAGCAACTGGGGCAGGACGATGAAGATGTTGAAGATGCCCATATAGACGCCCATCTTGCGCCCCGGCACCGCCCCCGACAGGATGGCGTAGGGCATCGACAGGATCGACGCCCAGGCGAACCCCACCCCGATCATCGGCAGCCACAACAGGGCCGGATCGCGGATGACGAAGATGCCGATCAGGCCCAGCCCGCCCAGCACCAGATTGATCGCATGCGCCCCGCGCCGACCGGTCTTCCGCGCCAGCATCGGGATCGCGAACGCCGCCAGGGCCGCGACGCCGTTATAGACGCCGAACAGCACCCCGACCCAGTCGGCTCCGGTGTTGTAGGCGGCCGATGTCGTGTCGGTCGTACCGTAGTGGACCGCCGTCACCGCCGAGGTGGTGTAGATCCACATGGCGAACAGGGCGAACCAGCTGAAGAACTGGACCACCGCCAGACCGCGCATCGCCTCGGGCATCCGGAAGATGTCGTCGACGATTTCGGTCATGCCGTTGGAGGTCCTGGCGGCATGCAGGGCGCCCACGACGATCTGCAACACGCCGAACGCCCCGACGCCGCCCGCCAGGATGTAGAGCTCCTTCTCCAGCCCGCTCACCGCCACGCCGACGAAGCCCAGGGCGCCGATCACGGCCCAGATCAGCCCGCCCATGATGTAGGATTTCGGGGATCGCGCCGGGGCCGCCTCTCCGTCGCCCGACTGGCCCGGCAGGGCGCGCGCGGCGTCGAAGGCGGCGACCTGTTCGGGGCTGTATTCCTTGGTGGAGATCACGGTCCACAGCACGGCCGTGAACAGACAGGCCGCGCCGATATAGAATGCCCAGCGCACGCTGTCGGGCGTGACGCCTTCCGCCGCCACGGAGGCGACGCCCAGGTTCGACAACATCCACGGCAGGCAGGATGCAAACACCGCCCCCGTGCCGATGAAGAAGCTCTGCATCGCATAGCCGGTGGTCCGCTGTTCGTCCGGCAGCAGATCGCCGACGAAGGCGCGGAACGGCTCCATCGTGATGTTGATCGAGGCGTCCATGATCCACAGCGTGGCGGCCGCGAACCACAGGGTCGGACTGTTCGGCATGGCGATCAGGGCCAGCGAGGTCAGCACCGCCCCGATCAGGAAATAGGGCCTTCGACGCCCCAGCGGTGTCCAGGTCCTGTCGCTGAAATGGCCGATGATCGGCTGGACCAGCAGGCCGGTCAGCGGCGCCGCGATCCACAGAATGGCCAGTGAATCGACCTCGGCGCCCAGGGTCTGGAAGATGCGGCTGGTGTTGGCGTTCTGCAGGCCGAATCCGATCTGGATGCCGAAGAAGCCGACGCACATGTTCATGATCGCCAGCCCGTTGAGACGGGGACGGATCGTCAGCAAACCGGTCGGCATCGGCGCGGTCATCCGGCTTCACCGATCGGCACGAAGCGGATCGCCTGACCGCCGCCGGGGGCCAGCCTCAGCGTCAGGGTCTCGGCGGCGGTGACCTCGCGCTGCTCGATGACGATGTCGTCGCGGCTGCGGCCGTCGCCATCACGCCAGTCGGCGTTCGGGCCGTCGCGATAGATCTCGGCCCGGTAGCGGACGCCGGGCTCCAGGAAGCTCAGGGAGGCGTCCAGCACGCGCGGATTCTCGTCGGTGATAGACCCCAGGAACCACTCGCGCGTGCCGCGTTCCTTCCGGGCGATGGTGACGAAATCCCCGACCTCGCCGTTCAGCACGCGGGTGTCGTCCCAATCGACGGCGACGTCCTTGATGAACTGGAACGGGCCGGGATTGGCCTCGTAGTTTTCCAGCAGGTCGGCCGCCATCTGGATGGGGCTGTAGATCGTGACATACAGCGCCAGCTGTTTGGCCCAGATCGTGGCGACCCCGTCCGGGCTGCGCGTCTCCATGCCGAAGATGCCCGGCGTGAAATCCATCGGCCCGGCCAGAAGCCGCGTGAAGACCAGGTTGACCTCGTGCTCGGGCGGATTGCCAGGTTGGCCCCAGGCGTTGAACTCCATCCCCCGCGCGCCCTCGCGGCTGATCATGTTGGGATAGGTGCGGCGCAGGCCCGTGTCCTTCATCGGCTCGTGCGCATTGACGGCGATGTGGTGGCGGGCGGCGGTCTGGACGACATTCAGTTCGTGGCGGCTGATGGCCTGGCTCTCGTGCCAGGCCAGGGTCGGTTCGCCGTCCGGTCCGGCCACCATCGCCCCGCCCGCGTCGGCGACATAGCCGGTCTTGATCGCCCCTATGCCGAGGCGTTCGTACAGGGCGAAGGCGTCCTCGATCTGACGCTCATAGTGATAGGCGTTCCCGCCCGTCTCGTTGTGGCCGATGATCATCACGCCGTTCTCGCGCGCATAGTCGGTCACGGCCTGAAGGTCATAGTCGGGATAGGCGCGGGTGAAGTCGAAGTCCCAGCCCGTGCCGAACCACTGTCCGTCCCAGCCGACGTTCCAGCCCTCGACCAGCACGCCGCCAAAGCCGTTCTCGGCGGCGAAGTCGATGAAGCGTTTGGTGTATTCGGTGGTGGCGCCGTGCTTCGGCCCCGAGTTCCAGCTGCGGGTCTCCAGGTGCATGTCCCACCAGATGCCGACGTATTTCATCGGCTTGAACCAGCTCACGTCACCCAGTGCGTTGGGCTCGTTCAGGTTCAGGATCAGGCTGGATTCGACCAGGCCGCCGGCATCGTCGCTGATCTGCAACGTGCGCCACGGCGTGTTGAACGGCGCCTCGCGCACCACCGCCGCATTGGTGAAGCCGGGCGTCAGATCGGCGACGAACCGCCGGCCCTCGGCGCGGCGCAGGTTCATGCCGGCATAGTCGACCAGGGCCGCCTCGTGGATCGAGACATGCAGCCCGGAGGCCAGCCGCATCGTCATCGGCGTCTGGGTGCTGGACGTCTCATTGATGGGGGTGCGGTGATAGAGGTATTCCTCGCGGTTCCATTCCCAGGCCGGGATCCACCAGGCCTCGCCGGCCTCGGCGACGTTGAACTCGGTCAGTTCGGACCCGATGCGCAGGGTCGTCAGATTGTCCTGCGGCTGGAACTCGTAGCGAAAGCCCAGGCCGTCGTCATAGACCCGGAACACCACGTCGAAGGTGCGCGCCAGGGCGGTGGTTTCGCGCAGATGGACCCGCAGTTCGCCATAGTGATTGCGCACGAACCGCCGCTCGCCCCAGGGCTGTTCCCAGGTGTCGTCATGGTCGGTGGCGGGGTCGGCGGTGACCGCCAGTCCGCGCTCCAGCTTGGGGGCGTCGGTCAGGATGAACCCCAGCCGCGAGGCCTCGATCACCGGCCGACCCAGTCGGCTGACCGAATAGCTGGGACGCCCGTCGCCGTCCGCCGTGACGCTGACGCTCAGCGTGCCGTCGGGGGACGAAACGGTCACCGGCGCGGGTCCGGCCGTCTGGGCCAGACCCGGCGAACCGAAGGCCGCCAGGGCCAGGACCAGCAAGGGAATACGCATGGGCTTCACTCCTTTTCGCCTTCTACAGCGACGCTCTTGCCAAGCGCCGCGCAACAGAGGCAGATGACGCGATGACGTGGTTTGCAGCAAAATTTTCAGTCTCCTCCCCATTCGCTGCTTGGCGAATGGGGAGGTGGATGCGAGCCCTTGCGAGCAGACGGAGGGGGTCTTCGTGCGGCAAGAACCCCTCCGTCTCTCCGCTTCGCTCCGAGCCACCTCCCCACGCCTTCGGCGCGGGGAGGAGACCATGAAAAAAAGCACCCGCCTCGAGGACATCGCGACCCTGGCCGGGGTGTCGATCTCGACCGCCTCGCGGGCGCTGAACGACAGTCCGGCGGTCAATGCGCGGACCAAACAGACGATCTGGAAACTGGCGCGCGAGCACGACTATCCGTTCCGCCGCTACATGCCCGCCGGACCCATCGGCGCGTCCGGCACCATCGCCATCGTCACGCCCCGCCCACAGGGTCGCGAGGGCCGTCTGAGCGACCCCTTCTTTCTGGAGCTGCTGGCCGGGGTCGGCGAGGCTGCCCGCGAACGGGGCTGCGATCTGGTGATGAGCCATGTCTCGCCCGCGAACATCGACGACCTGAACGCGGCCATGACCACCAGTCGCGCCGACGGGGTGATCTTCCTGGGCCAGTCGACCCTGCATTCCGCCTTCAACCGGATGGCCGAGACGGACGGCCGCTTCGTGGTCTGGGGCGCCGAACTGCCGGAGCAGAACTATTGCTCGATCGGCTCGGACAACATCAACGGCGGGCGCCGCGCGACGGCGCATCTGGCGCGTCTGGGCAGGAAGCGAATCGTTTATCTCGGCGACCTTGATCCGCCCGAGGCGATGCAGCGTCAGCGCGGCTACGCCGACGCTTTGGAGGCGGCGGGGCTGGGCGTCGATCCCGACCTGATCCTGCCCGCTCATTTCGAGGTCGAAAGCGCCGAGGCCTCGGTCGATTCCATGCTGCGACGCGGACTGGATTTCGACGGCATCGTCGCCGCCTCGGACCTGATCGCGCTCGGCGCCGTCCGCGCCCTGCTGCATGCGGGCAGGCGGGTACCCGAGGACGTGTCCGTCATCGGCTTCGATAACGTGCCGTTTAGCCGCTACAGCCGCCCGGCCCTGTCGACCATCGCCCAGGACACGATGAAGGCCGGCCGCCTGATGGTCTCCAAACTGCTGGATCACGCCGGCGAGGGCGGCGGACGCTCCGAACGCATACCGACCGATCTGATCGTCAGGGAGACATGCGGCGGGTGAGTCCGTGATCCTTCTCCCCGCGGGGGAGAAGGTGGCCGCGAAGCGGACGGATGAGGGGGTCGCCACAGTCTCCCATGCTTCAATCATCGAATGCGCGGACAGAGCCCCCTCATCCGAGCGGCTCCGCCGCCCACCTTCTCCCCCTGGGGGAGAAGGAAGATGGACGCGCGCCCCAATCACCCCGCCTCGCTCAGCACGACGCCCGCCATCGGCGCCAGCGTGCCGGAGAAGGCGTCGGCCTGGTTCACCGCCTCGACCACAGACCAGCCCGCCGGCGGTGTCCAGTCGATCGCCTCATGTCCCAGGTTGAATGCGCACAACAGGGTCTCGCCCTCCCCTTCACGCCGGAACAGCAGGATGTCGCCCGGTCCGTCCAGCATCGTCATCGACCCGATCCGCAAGGCGGGGTGGCTGTGACGCAGGGCGATCAGGCGGCGCGCCAGATGCAGGGTCGAGTTCGGATCCCGTTCCTGGGTTTCGGCGGCCAGGGCGCGGTGGCGCGGGTCCATCGGCAGCCACGGCTCGACTTCGGAAAAGCCGGCGAAACCGTTGTCGGTCTTCCACGGCATCGGCGTGCGGGCGCCGTCGCGGCCCAGGGTGTCGGGCCAGTTCACGATCGCCTCGGGGTCGACCAGCCGGTCGAACGGCACGTCGGCCTGCGGCAGGCCCAGTTCCTCGCCCTGATAGACGAAGACGTTCCCGCGCAGACACATCAGCAGCAGCAACGCCATCTCGGCGAAGGCCTTGGGATCGCGACCCTCGACCCAGCGCGACACCGCGCGCGGCGCATCGTGGTTGGAGAAGGTCCAGGACGGCCAGCCCTCCCCCTCGCCGCCCGGCCACATCGCCGGCCCCTTGTCGACCAGATCCGTCGTCAGCTTGTCGGCGTACAGATACAGGAACCCATAGGCCGAATGCAGCCGGTCGGCCCCCTCGGTATAGAGTTTCATCTCCTCGTTGGCCTTCTCGCCCCCCACCTCGGCGACCAGGAACCGGTCGTCGCCATAGCTGTCGGCGACCTCGCGCAGGCGGGTCAGGAACTTCAGGATATCGGGGTGCGACTGGTTGTGGTCGTGGTGCTGGAAATCGAACGGGCGGGTCCGCTTGCCGGGCGTCAGGACCGGCGGATTGTCGGTCAGGGCCGGATCGTGCATCGAGAAATTCAGCGCGTCGCAGCGGAAGCCGTCCACGCCCCGGTCCAGCCAGAAGCGGGCGACGGCCAGCAGCGCCTCCTGCACCTGGGGGTTCCTCACGTTCAGCTGCGGCTGCTCCTTGAGGAAATTGTGCATGTAGTACTGGTGACGGCGCGCGTCCCAGGTCCAGGCGGGACCGCCGAACACCGATTGCCAGTTCGACGGCGGCGAACCCTCCGGCTTGGCGTCGGCCCAGACGAACCAGTCGGCCTTGGGATTGGTCTGGTCCTGGCGGCTTTCCTGGAACCAGTCGTGCAGATCCGAGGTGTGGGAATAGACCTGGTCGATGATGACCTTCAGCCCCAGGGCGTGGGCCTTTTCGACCAGCCGGTCGAAGTCCGCCATGGTGCCGAAGATCGGATCGATGCCGACATAGTCCGCCACGTCGTAGCCGAAATCCTTCATCGGCGAGGTGAAGAAGGGCGACAGCCAGACCCCGTCCACGCCCAGCGACGCGATATGCTCCAGATGCGCGGTGACGCCCGGCAGGTCGCCGATCCCGTCGCCGTTCGTATCGGCGAAACTGCGCGGATAGACCTGATAGATGACGGCGCCGCGCCACCACTCGCGATCGGGCGCGGCCTCGCCATCGGACAGGGCGTGCAGGTCGGGGCTCAGGGGTTCAGCGGTCAACGCGCACCTTCGGAAGAACAGATCAGATAATCGAACGCGGCCACGGTGACCCGAACGCTGGCGGGGGCGGTCGCGGCCGTCGGGCAGTCCCCGCGAGAAGAGGACCAGTCGGTTGAGCCGGCGTCCACCTCGATGTTGGCGGTGATCGGCGAAGCGGAGGTGTTGTAGACGATCAGGGTCTCGCCCGCCTCGCCCGGAATGCGTCGCGACACCGCGAACAGCCCCGGCTCTTCGGCCGCGAACCGCACGGTCTGCAAGCCGCGACGCAGGCGAACGTCCGCCTGACGCAGTCGGGCCATGTCGGCGATGGCGCGATACAGGGGCGCCTCGGTCGAAAACGCGGCCTGCGCCCCGCCGACGAAGCGCTGCCGGCGATAGGCGGCCACCTGGGTGTCGGCCATGTCCTGACGCGCGGCGCCATAGCCGCCCGCGCCGGTGAACCCCTGTTCGTCGCCATAGTAGAGGGTGGGCGCGCCCCGGCTGAACATCAGCAAGGCGTGGGCGAGGGTCGTGCGGGCCAGCAGTTCCTGGTCCGAGATGTCGGGTTTGGCCTTCACGATGAAGCCGCCGATCCGACCCATGTCGTGGTTGCCCAGGAAGGTCGGCAGGCCCAGGGCGGCCTGTTCGCCGCCTTCGTACAGGGCGTCCGAGGCGAACACCTTGGCCAGGCGATCGGGCGGGACGTCGCGGGCGACGATGTCGGTCACCGTGTACTGGAACCCGAAATCCAGAACCGCCGGATAGCCGTCGACCCGGGTGAAGCGCGCCGTCACCGCCGGATCGACGTCATAGACCTCGCCGAAGATGTGGAAGTTCGGAATGCCGTTGGCCTCGGCGCGCGCCAGCATCGCGGGCACGAAGGCCCGCCAGAACTCCGGATTGACGTGGCGGGCGGTGTCGATGCGGAAACCGTCGACCTGATAGCGGTCGATCCAGTCGCCATAGATTTCGATCATCCCCTCGACCACGCGCGGGTGCTCGGTCATCAGGTCGTCCAGCCCGGCGAAATCGCCGTCCAGCGAGCTTTCGCCGCGAAACGTCGTGTCGCCCCGGTTGTGATAATAGGCCGGGTCGTTCAGCCAGGCGGGGACCTTCACCGTCTCCTCGCCCGCCGGGACGTAGGGCGTGTAGGCGTAGTCGGGCCGCGTCAGACGGTCGAAATTCCAGCCGGTGAAACCGTCATTGATCGCCTCGCCCTCGACCCCGCCGCGACGGGTGTAGGGATAGTCCGCGCGGCTGCGATAGACGCAGTCGTTGCTCGGGCATTCGCGATACCGGATCACGTCGGCCGTGTGGTTGGTGACGATGTCCATATAGACCTTCATCCCGCGCGCATGGGCCGCCTCGACCAGGGCGCGCATCGCCGCCTCGTCGCCGAAATGCGGATCGACGCGGGTGAAGTCGGTGATCCAGTAGCCGTGCGACCCGGCGAACTCGCGCCCCGGCTCGCCCTGCACCGGCTTGTTCTTGAAGATCGGCGCCATCCAGATCGCCGTCGCGCCCAGCCCCTGAACATAGTCCAGCCGCCGCTCGACCCCGGCCAGATCGCCGCCGTGATAGAAGCCGTCGTGCGTGGGGTCGAAGCCATGCTCCAGCCGCCCGCCCGGTATGCCGCCCGTGTCATTGGCCGTATCGCCGTTGTAGAACCGGTCCGGCATCAGGAAATAGGTCACCTCGTCCTGCGGCAGGCGCGCGCGGTAGTCCGTAGCCTGGGCGAACGCGGTCGTGGCCAGCAGGCTCGCCGTCAGGCCCAGGGCCAGACGCACGCCGCGGCGGGATGATGGGGTCATCGCTCCTTGCCTCCCTTTCTGGTCGCCGGATGCAAAGCCCGGCAGAACTCTTTGCAAGATTTTGCAGGCGATGATCGCCGTGTCAATGCGGCAACGGCGACACCGACAATCACGGTCCAGAGCTATGCTGCGGCGCAATATCAGCCGGATTCAGGGGGTCCGCGACCCACCTAACTTCGGCCCGATGCATTACAGGCTTGCAAGATTGCGCAGAGTTTGCATATTTTTGCGCAGCCGGTCCGGATCGCTTCGTCAGAAACGCGAGAAGACCATAGGGAGGAAGAGATGAGGAACCGCTTCAACACGCGTGCGCGTCTGATGGGCGGAGGCGCCGCCGGCGTTCTCGCCCTGCTGGCCATGGCCGGCGGAGTTCAGGCCCAGGCTCAGGCCCAGACCACGCCCCAGGAAGAGACCGCGACCCAGGTCGACGAGATCATCGTCACCGGCATTCGCGCCTCGATCGCCAACTCGATCGCCGCCAAGGCCCGCAACACCTCGATCGTCGAGGTCATCACGGCCGAGGACATCGGCAAGCTGCCGGACGTCTCCATCGCCGAATCCCTGGCCCGCCTGCCCGGCCTGACCGCCCAGCGGCTGGACGGCCGGTCGCAGTCCATCTCGATCCGCGGCCTCGGCCCCGACTTCACCACCGCCCTGCTGAACGGGCGCGAACAGGTCACCACCGGCGACAACCGCGGCGTGGAGTTCGACCAGTATCCGTCGGAACTGCTGAGCGGCGTCACCATCTACAAGACCCCCGACGCCCAGCTGATCGGCCAGGGCCTGGCCGGTACGGTCGACCTGCAGACGATCCGGCCGCTGGCCTACGGCCGTCGCGCCCTCGCCGCCAACGTCCGCTATGAACAGAACGACATCGGCGCCCTGAACTCGGGCACCGACGACAACGGCATCCGCTACAGCGTCTCCTATATCGACCAGTTCGCGGACGACACGATCGGCGTGGCCTTCGGCTACGCCCATATCGAGAGCCCGTATCAGTCCGAGCGTTTCAACAGCTGGGGCTATCCGACCCTGGCCGACGGCGTGACCCTGCTGGACGGCGGCGCCAAGCCCTACGTCATGTCGTCCGAGCTTGAGCGTGACGGCTTCATGGGCGTGGTCGAGTTCCAGCCGAACGACCGTTTCCACTCCACCATCGACGCCTTCTATTCCGAGTTCCAGAACACCCAGATCCTGCGCGGCATCGAATTGCCGCTGGCCTGGGGCGGGTCATCCGGCGACTGCACCGTCAACGTCCAGAGCGCGATCTGCCGCCCCGGTCCGGCGCTGCGTCCCGGCTATACGGTCGAGGACGGCCTGGTCGTCGCGGGCACCTGGGACAACGTCAAGGGCGTGGTCCGCAACGACCTGAACGCGCGCGACAGCACCATCACCTCCCTGGGCTGGAACACCAGCTACGCGGTGACGGACGACTGGAGCCTGATGCTCGACCTCAACTATTCGAAGGTCGAACGCAACGACACCATCCTGGAGACCAACGCCGGCACGGGTCGCAACATCGACGGCGCCCTGGACAGCCTCGGCTTCGTCAAGGACGAGGACGGCGTCCTGGTCTTCACCCACCAGCTGAACTACGCCGATCCGAACCTGATCCGCCTGACCAGCCCTCAAGGCTGGGGCGGCGACGTCATCCCGGGCGGCCAGGACGGCTATCTGAACACTCCGACCGTCGACGATGAGCTGAAGGCCGTCCGTCTGGAAAGCGTCTACGCCCTCAACGACGACGGTCCGTTCTCGGCCGTCACGGTCGGCGTGAACATCTCCGAGCGCGAGAAGAGCTTCGTCAACGACCAGTTCTTCCTGGGCGTCCCGGGCGGCGCCTCGGCGGTCGTGCCGGCCGAGTTCCTGCTGCCCGCGACCGAACTGACCTATCTGGGCCTGGGCCCGGTGCTCAGCTACGACCCGCTCGGCCTGGTCAATTCGGGCTTCTACAACCAGATCCGCAACCCCAACGCCGACGTTCAGTCCGGCAACTGGGAAGTGACGGAAAAGGTCGAGACCGCCTACATCCAGCTGGACATCGACCACATGCTGGGTTCGCTGCCCCTCACCGGCAACGTCGGGCTGCAGTACATCCACACGGACCAGTCCTCGAACGGCTTCGCGGCCTCCGGAACCGGCGCCTCGGCCGTCTCGACCCCGGTCACCGGCGGCGCCGACTATGTCGAGTTCCTGCCGTCGACCAACTTCATCCTCCAGGTTCAGGAAGACATGTTCGTGCGCTTCGCCGCGGCCCGCACCCTGGCCCGGACGCGGATGGACGACATGCGCGCGTCGCGGAACTTCAGCTTCAACGTGACCAACAACACCCCGACGGCCCAGCCTGACCAGAACTCGCCGTTCAGCGGTTCGGGCGGCAATCCCGAGCTGCGGCCGACGATCGCCAACGTCGCCGACATCTCGATCGAGAAATATTTCGCCAACCGCCAGGGCTATGTCTCGCTCGCCGGCTTCTACAAGGATCTGGAGACCTTCGTCTTCACCCGCAACCAGATCTTCGACTTCGCCGGCTACCCGACGGGTGGCATCACCCCCGTCATCACCGAGGGCGTGGTGTCGGCGCCCGACAACGGCGACGGCGGCTATATCTCGGGCGTCGAGTTCGCCCTGTCGGTCCCGTTCGAGATCGTCCATCCGATGCTGGACGGCTTCGGCATGCAGGCCTCGGTTTCGCAGACCTCCAGCGAGATCAAGCCCGACGGCCAGAACGCCACGCCCCTGCCGGGCCTGTCGGAAACCGTCGCCAACGTGACCGTCTATTACGAAGCCAACGGCTTCCAGGCGCGGGTGTCGAACCGTTACCGGTCCGACTATCTGGGCGAGGTCGCCGGCTTCGGCAACGGCCGCACGCTGCGCAGCGTCGCCGCCGAGAACGTCATCGACGCGCAGATCGGCTACGAGTTCCAGTCGGGTCCGCTGGAAGGCGCCTCGGTCCTGGCCCAGGTCAACAACCTGACCGACGAACCGTTCAAGACCTTCGAGAACGGCGACGAGCGTCGCGTCATCGATTTCCAGCGTTACGGCCGCACCTTCCTGATCGGCCTCAACTATCGGTACTGACCGATACCGGTTGCGCCGCCCCCCCACGCTTCGGCGTCATGGCGCAACCGCCTCTCCTGAGGATTGAAACTGGCCGCACGGGCAACCGTGCGGCCACTTTTCGTTACGGGGCGACAAATCACACTGGACGCCGCGCGCGATCCGCGTGACGCATGACACCGAAGCGGGAAACGGGCGATCAACGCCCGTCAGGAAACGAGGGCCAGCACGAATGACCGAGACCACCCAGGCGAGCGCACCGCCGCCGACGAAGGGCGCCAACGTCGCCTTCGCCTATGTGACCACCCTGTTTTTCGCCTGGGGGTTCGCGACCTCGCTGATCGACCCGCTGATTGCGGCGGTCCGGGGCGCGTTTTCGCTGAGCTTCACCGAGGCCCTGCTGACCCAGTTCGCCTGGTTCACCGCCTATGGCGTCTTCGCCCTGCCCGCCGCCTTCGTGCTGTCGCGTCTGGGATATGCAAAATCGATCGTCGGCGCCCTGGGCGTCATGGTCCTGGGGGCGTTGATCGTCCCCCTGTCGACGGTGATGGACTTCTATCCCGGCGTTCTGCTGGCCCTGTTCGTGATCGGGGCCGGGGTGACGCTGCTGCAGGTCGCGGCCAATCCGTTGGCGGCCTCGTTGGGGCCGGATCAGAAATCCCATTTCCGTCTGGTCCTGTCCCAGGCCTTCAACTCGCTGGGCACGGTCGTCGGGCCGTTGCTGGGGGCCACGGTCATGTTGTCCGGCGGCATCTTCGTCGCCGGCGGCGTGACCGAGCTTGGCTCGTTGCGGGCTCTGGTTCTGCTGGGTCTTGGCGTGGTTTTCGGCCTGGTCGCGGGTGCGCTGCTGGGCGGTCTGCGCCGCGACATCAAGGGCTGGCTGCCGCTGGGGGCCGCGATCGGCCTGGCCGTCGGCTGGTTGACCTTCCTGCACAACTATATCGGCGGACTGGCCCCGGCCGTCGCGCCGTCGCGCCCTGACGTCAGCATCGACTGGTCGCAGTTCTTCAGCCTGCAGTCGGACGTTCAGGCGACCGAGGCGGCGGTTCTCGATCCCGTCCTGCGGGCCCAGACCCTGGGCAATATCGATGCGGTGTTCCTCGGGCTGGCCGCGTTCTTCGGCGTTCTGGCGGTGTTCATCTGGCTGATCCGCTCCAGGCTGGCCGCCGCCAGCGTCTCGTCGGAGCGACAGGCCTCGCCGTTCGAGGCGCTGAAATCCCGCTGGGCCGTTCTGGGCGCGATCGGCATCTTCGTCTACGTCGGGTCGGAAGTCGCCATCGGCAGCCTGATGACCAATTTCCTGGAATCCGAAGGCACGCTCAGCCTGTCGGTCGGCGACGCCGGTCGACTGGTCGCCCTCTACTGGGCCGGCGCCCTGATGGGCCGTTTCGCGGGCAGCGCCCTGTTGACCCGCATCCCCGCTGCGCGCCTGCTGATCGTCTTCACCGCGCTGGCTGCAGCCCTGTGCTTCACGGTCACCCAGACCAGCGGCGCCACGGCGGCCTTCGCGGCCCTCGCCGTCGGACTGTTCAACTCGATCATGTTCCCGGCGATCTTCACCCTGACGCTGGAGCGCAGCACGGCGCCGGCATCGGCCACATCCGGTCTGCTGGTGTTCGGCATCATCGGCGGCGCCTTGCTGCCGCTGGTGGCGGGCCGGGTCGCGGACGCGGCGGGCGGGATCATCAATCCGGCCTTCTACGTCCCGCTGATCGGTTACGGCCTGCTGGTCGTGTTCGCGGTCCTGGCGTCACGCGCCAGGGTTCATTCGATCGGCGACGCGACGACGCCGGGCGGGCACTGACGGCCGGAGGCTGCGGGTGCCTCAGCCCCCGTAGCCCCTGCCCCCGCCGCCGAAGCCGCCGCGCGAGACCACCGTCGTGCGGCTCTGGACCCGGCTGGGCGCCTGACGCGCGACGTCGGCGCCATAGTCGCGGCCGTTGGCGATCTGGCGGCCCGTTCGATAGTCGCGGCTGACATAGCCGCCGCCATAGCCGTTCTGGAAATTGCCGTTGCGATCCCGGTACAGCGCCCCGCCCCCGCGATAGCCGCCGCCGTTCAGCAGCTGGCCGATCACGAACCCGGTCAGCAGCGGGGTGAAGAACGATCCCCCGCCCGCATTGTTGGGCTTGCACTGATCCGGCCCCCACTGACCCTCGCACTCGGACTGGGTCGCATAGCGGGGCGCGGTTTCTTCGGCCTGGGCGCGGGCGTTCTCCTGGGCGGCGTCGCACTCCAGATCGGTGATGTCGTTGGCCGCCTTGCATTCGTCCAGCGAGGTATAGGCCAGGGCCGGCTCGGGCGGCGCGGCGACCTGGGGCGCGCCGCAGGCGGCCAGCGAGAACGACGCCGTCGCCATCAGACTGGTGACCTGCAGCGTCTTCGACCGCTTCATGCGGCGCATCGTGGTGGTTTCTGGCGCGGGGTTTGAACTGTCGGTCATCGTCGCCCTCACGTCGTCATGCAGGCGGCGTTCAGCAAGCCGACGCAGATGGATATCGAGGCCAGATAGATGGCGGCGGCGATCTCACCGGCCACGATCCGCTCGGCGATGTTGCGGAACGCCAGCCGGCTGACCACGATGAAGGCCACGATCTGGATCACCCCGGCCAGCAGCGCCCAGGCCGCGAACTCCAGCAAACTGACCGTGTGCGACAGGGCCGAGGCCAGCGGCAGGACATAGCCGATCAGGGCGCCGCCCAGGGCGATTGCCGCCGCCGGATTTCCGGCCCGGATCAGGTCGCGTTCCTTGTAGGGCGTGATCTGCTGATAGATCACCTTGAAGGCGATTGTGAACAGCCCTGCGGCGGCGAAGGCGATGACGAAGGCGGTCGCCCCCGCCTGAAATGCGAACCAGTCCATCGTTCTCTACTCCTTGCGGGCGGGGCGGCTCACGCCGTGAACTCGCCGACTTCCAGGGGGATGCCGACCATGATCTCATGGCTGATGTCAGCCGTTTTGCCGGGGGCCTTTTCCGGCTCCATCTCCAGCGCCAGCATCAGCTCGCGCCCGCCCGACAGATCGCGGGCATACAGCATGCAGGTCTGGAAAATCCGGCCATAGGGCACGGTCGCGGCGCGGTCGTCCCAGATCGTCTCCCACAGGGTCACCGGCGGCTGACGCGCGTCGCTCTCGGCGAACCAGAACCGGGGATAGGACGGCAGGTCTTCCGCCGCCCCGTCGAACACCGGCTCCGACAGCCGGTCGCGCCAGATCCGGCGTTCGCGCTCGCCCGGCGGATAGGCGGACGACCACGGGATGAACAGCGAGAAATCATAGGCCTCGGCGCCCGACGCATCGTCGCTCATGGCCTGAAGCATGACGTGGTCGTCGGTATAGAACCGGTGCACATGCTGGCCGCCGTCCAGGGCCACCGACCCCTGGGCCGTGATCTCCAGCGCGTCGCGATCCAGGGTGAAGGCGGTCTCCGACCCCAGCCGGCGCCAGGCCAGCGGGTCCAGCGACACGGTTCGTCCGACGGTGATATTGCGCACCTGCGCCAGCCGCGCCGCGGGCTCGGCCGTCTCCGCCTTGCCGAAGAGCTTCTTGAACATCGCCTCTAGAGCCTCGCCACGCTGGGCTGGTCCAGCCGCGCGGCCGAAACATAGAACAGCCGGTCCCCGGCCTCCACGTCCGTTTCGAATGGCGGATTGAAGCGCGGCGCCCCGGCCCCGGCGGGCTTGTGCGCCAGAAGCGTGGCGCGGTGACGCTGAAGACCCTGGGTCAGATCGCCGATCGACCGCACCGCCCCTTCCCAGGTCAGGCTGAACAGGGTCGCCGGGTCGTACAGGTGGCTGGTCAGGGCGCTGATGACCTGGCTGGCGCCGGGATCGCGCGCCGACCGCGCCAGCATCTCGGGCCCGGACGACAGGACGATCTCGACCCGGGGACAATGCTGGGCCAGCAGTCCGGCGGTGTCGGCGTCGTCGAAATAGCAGACGACATGGGCGGTGTCGGGCACGGCGGCCGATACCGCCAGGGTCGCGGTCAGGGTGTCGGCGTCATTGTCGGCATAGACCAGGACGCGGCCGGCCTGCGCCGCTCCGGCCCGCGTCAGGGCGGCGGCCGAGGTCAAGCTTTCGCTCTGCACATAGCGCACCCGGGGATCGGGATCGCCCACGACCTGCCGCGCCAGCAGGACCAGGGTCTGGGTCTTGCTGAGTTCCGCACTCAGTTCGTCGATCATCTTCGGCGTCCGGACCGGATGATAGCCGACCAGAAGGATGGCGTCGGTCATCTTCGAATAGTCTCCCTTCCCGGCGCGACGCACGCGCCAGATTTCGCCGATCACGCCCAGCACCTTGGCCACCACCGTGGTGAAGGCGGCGATGGCGCCCGGGAAGATCCAGATCGCCGTGATCAGCCGTCCGGCGACGCCCTCAGGACTCAGATCGCCATAGCCCACCGTATAGGCCGTCGTGGCGTACCAGTAGAGGAAGGTCGCGGGCGACGACAGTCCGGTCTCCCCCGCCAGGACCAGCAGCAGCCATGACGAGGCCGCGTGGAACAGGATCAGACCGCCCAGCAGCCGCCAGTGCATGTCGGCCATGGCGTGGACCGCCCGGTCGAAGACCCGCGCCAGTTTCAACCGCAGCAGCATGCCGTCCCCTTCATGGCGCCAATTGATCGCAGACCTCTAGGCGAAGTCAAGTGTTCATGTTACGCGTTACATGAACATGACCGCGTCTGAGAACATCACGTCCGCCTCGGGCACGGATCGCATCCGGGCCTGGAGACAGGCGCGTCGCGACGCGGGCATGGTCAAGTTGGAGCTTTGGGTGCCCGAAGCCTGCCGCGACGACGTCCGCGCCGCCGCCCACGCCATCGTCACCGATTCCACCCGCGGTCCCGCGCTTGCGTCGCGCCCGCGCCGTCCCACCTCTTCGACATCAACCGGAGCCGATCCTCACATGGACGCCGTCATCGAAACCGCCTGGACCGTGCCCGCCATCAAGGCGGCGCTGGAGGACTCCTCATTGCCGCGCGAGGGGGAGATGACCCTGCGCGTGGTGGAGGGCGCCGATCCGGTGCTGCTGGCCACCATGCACGAATACGGCGACCTGCCGATCTATCTGTCGGTCGGCGGGGCCCAGATCGTGGTCTCGGTCCTGCTGTGGCCCGTGTCAGAGCAGTCCGACACGGCCCGGTTCAACGAATTCCTGCTGAAGGCCCAGCGGATCGTGCCCCTGTCCAGCTTCGCCATCACCACCGTGGGCGATCAGGACGTCTATGAGCTGATCGGCGAACTGTCGTCCAAGACCACCCTGCAGACCATCGTCATCGAACTGCGCACCCTGGCCGAAAACGCCATCGACGCCACGTCGATGCGCGATACCTTCGGTTCCGAAGCCGCCTGATCCCGGAGAGACCCCATGTCCATGCTCGCCAAACTCTCCGCCCTGTTTCGCGGAACCGCCCATGACGCCGGCCAGAAGGTCGTCGACGCCAATGCGCTGAAGATCCTGGATCAGGAAATCCGCGACGCCGACACCGCCCAGGGCAAGGCCCGCGACGATCTCGCCGGACTGGTCGCCCGCCGCCGCATGGCCGAAAGCGAACTGGCCTCGTTCCGCGACCAGATCGGCAAATACGAATCCTCCACCCGCGCCGCCCTGGGTCAGGGCAAGACCGACCTGGCCCGCGAGGTCGCCGGACGGATCGCCGAGTTGGAATCCGAGATCGGCACCCGCGAGCCGCTGATCGAGAACATGAAGCAGGCCGAGGCGCGCCTGCGCACCGCCATCGCCTCGACCGACCAGAAGATCGAGACCCTGCGTCGCGAGATCGACATCGTGAAGGTCAATGAAAGCGTCCAGCGCGCCCAGACCTCGGTCGCCCTGCAATCGGCCGGCGCCCATTCGCGCATCGGCTCGGCCGCCGACAGCCTGCAACGCATCAAACAGCGTCAGGCGGTGCAGGAGGAACGCCTGCGCGTCGGCCAGGAGTTCGAGGACAAGCGCACCGGCGCGGACCTCGACGCCAAGCTGAAGGAGGCCGGCATCCTGCCCGGCCACGCCTCGGCCGACGACGTTCTGGCGCGCCTGATGCAACCCGACGTGACGGTGGTGACGCCGCGCATCGGTCAGTCGACCGACAAGGCCTGACTGTCTCCTCCCCATCGCCAGGCGGCGTTGGGGAGGAGACGGAGTTCGACACAATGCAGCGCATCACCCTTCCCGAACGTCCCGACTGGCAGGCCAGGGCCGAGGCCCTCGGCTTCACCTGGCACCACGATTCCGGCCAGCCCTATTGGGACGAGACCGCCGCCTACGCCCTGACCCTGGCCGAGGTCGAGGACGGCATCGAGGGGCCGACCGCCGAACTGCACCAGATGGGCCTCGATCTGGTCGATGAGGCGGTGAAGTCCGAACGGCTGATGGAACAGCTGGATATCCCCGAACGCCTGCGGGACTATGTCGCCGACAGCTGGAAACGCGGCGAGCCATCCCTGTATGGCCGCTTCGACTTCGCCTACGACGGCCAGGGTCCGGCCAAGCTGTACGAATACAATGCCGACACCCCGACCTCGATCTATGAGAGCGCGGTGTTCCAGTGGCTGTGGCTGGAAGACCGGATCGCCGACGGCTCGATCCCGTCGGACGCCGACCAGTTCAACAGCCTGCATGAGAAGCTGATCGCCCGTTTTCGCGCCATCTTCCCGGACGGCGGCTTCGTGCATTTCTCGTCAGACCCCGATTTCGTCGAGGATCGCCAGACCGTGCGGTTCCTGGAGGATCTGGCGAAACAGGCCGGTCTGGACCCGAAATTCGTGGCGATCGGCGACGTCGGCCTGAACGCCGACGGCCGGTTCGTGGACGAGCAGAACTGGCTGATCCAGGCGATGTTCAAACTGTATCCGTGGGAACAGATGCTGCGCGACGACTATGCCGAGCCGTTGCCCGCCGCCGAGATCACCGTGCTGGAGCCGGCCTGGAAATCGATCCTGTCCAACAAGGCCATCCTGCCGCTGCTGTGGGAACGCCACGCCGGCCACCCCAACCTGCTGGAAGCCTATTTCGAGGATGACCCCAAGGCCTCGGCCCTGTCGTCGGCCCATGTGCGCAAGCCGCTGTTCTCGCGCGAGGGGGCCAATATCTCGATCGTCGAACCGGGCGGAACCGAACAGGGTCAGGACGGGGGCTACGACGGCCGCGCCATTGTTCAGGCCGTGCACGCCCCGCCGGTCTTCGACGGCCGCCACGCCATCGTCGGCTCATGGGTCGTGGGCGAGGAGCCGGCCGGGATGTCGGTGCGCGAGGACGTCGGCCGGATCACCCGCAACACCTCCAGCTTCGTGCCCCACTTCATCATCGACTAGGGCCGGGCGGTCGGTCTACCAGCCCGACGATCTGGCGATCCGCTGGCGTTGCCGGGTCGGCGCGGCCGTCGGGCTGACCAACGGATCGGCCATGATCGGCACGTCGCGCTGGACCACGACTTCGGGCCGCGCGGCGACCGGTTGCGCGTTCGCGGCCTCGGCGGCGGAAGCGGCGCCGGTCTCCGATGACGCGGACGCCGCGGCGGCGATCATCGGCGGCGGACGCGACACCGTTTCTTCGATCACCGGCAGGATGAACTCGGTCCGCGCGATCACCTCGACTTCCGGTTGGGCGGCGATCGTGGACAGCCCCGCCATCTTGGCCACCACAGGCTCGCCCCCGGAGTAGGCCCCGGTGAAGGCCGTCGGCAGACCCCAGGCGCCGTTCCAGCGATAGAAGATGTGCGTCCCGATCTTGACGATCTTGGACAGGCGCGGGGCCCAGTACGGCGCGACCCAGTCGGTGTGATAGTGGGTCGCCGTGCCGACCCCGGCCACCACCGTGCCGTTCAGCGCCGCCGACGCCACCGTCCGGGCGCGCGCCCAGCCGGTCGGCGACGGCACGCGGGCCATGGCGCCATCGCAGGTGAAGCTGAACTGGCAGCCCGTGGTCCGTTCGGATCCCTGGAACACCACGCCGCAGACCGAGCGCGGATAGGCGGGGTGGCGCGCCCGGTTCAGCACGACCTGAGCCACCGCCGCCTGTCCCTGAGGCGTTTCGCTGGCCGCTTCATAATAGACGGCGGCCGTCAGGCAATCCAGCGCACGGCTATAGGCCTCGACGTCCGTGGTCGGCGCGATCAACGGCCCCATCGGGCGAATGGGGGCGGTCGAGAACGGCAGGCCGTCGTTCCAGATGCGCGCCTCCGCATAGCTGATGTTCTGGACCGCCTCGGGCGCGAGGGTGAAATCGACCAGGTCTTCCGCCAGGACCGGCGCCGCCTGGGGCGCGGCCGCCCGGGTCTGGACGCCGGGGGCCGCGGCGTTGAGCCGGGGCAGGACCACGGCCGCGCCGGCGGCGGCTATGGCGGCGAACGCCAGGACGCAGACGATGATCCAGCCGCCCGCCTCGGTCGACGCCCAGGCGCGCAGCGACGAGGCCGCCAGCGCCGCGCGCTGGCGCAGGGACAGCGGCCCTTCCGTCTCGCCGGAGATCTTCTGGATCGTCATGGACGCGGGCTCGCGGAGAGATGTTGCAGCGCACACCTAACACGGTTGGCCCAACAGCCAAATCCCGAACAACCGTGAGGGGGCCGAACTAGCCGGCCGCCACCCATGACAGGGGTCGACCGGGCGCCTGGCGCTCGCGCCATTCGTAGGGCGCCTGGTCCCAGCGCAGCACCCATGGGCTGAGGTTGTCCAGGACGAATTCGCCCGCCTCGGTGGCGACCAGAAGGACGGCGTGACCCTCGCCGCGCCGGGTCTGCACCAAGGCGATGGACAGGCGCGACGGATCGACCCCGGCGTCGATCAGCGTGCGACGCTTGGCCAGCACATAGTCCTCGCAGTCGCCGCGCGGGCGCGAACCGGTCGGGGCGACCCAGATGTCGGCCTGGCCGAACAGGTCCTGGTCGGAGCCGCGACGGATGGCGCGGTTGAGACGGCGGTTGACGGTTTCCAAGTCGCGCAGGCTCGGCGCCGGACCGCGACGAAGCTGCGGCGCCGGGACGGTCCGCGTTTGCGGCGGGGCCGGCTGCGGCGTCGGAGCGGCGACGGCGGGTTTGAGTTTGGGGCTCGGCCGATCGACGGCCTTCCTCAGCCGGTCCTTGGCCGCGCGGACCGATCGGGGCGTCGCCTTCACCTTGACGACGGACCGCGCCGCAGCAGCCTGCACGGACACAGGCGCCGGATCGATGGCCGCCGGGGCCGATGCGGGCACGGCGATGCCGGCCGTTCTGAAGACCCCGGCCCAGCGCGTGCGCGCCGCCCATGCCCTGATCTCGACCAGATCCCGGGCCGAGGCGTCGGTGTCGACGCACTCGCGCGGGTTGGTTTCGCACAGGGCCAGAAAGCCGGGCGGCGGCGCGGCGGCCGGCCCCAGGGTCATGAAGGCGCCGTCCTGCGCACAGGCGGCGCTCGACCCCATCGCGAAGAATGTAGCGGCTGCGACGAACGCGCCAAGTCTCGAATGCAGCATGTCTTGCCCCGATATTCGAGGCAAATACTGTCAAAGACGCGATAACATTCAGATTAGAGATAGAGTAAGCAATGACTATAGAGCCATGGTTTACTTGCATTAAGCCTAATCATCGTTAACGACGTTCGTCACGCCCGCGAACCGGGTGACGGCCGTGGATTTTTACGAGGGTGCACAGGTAGGGCGGAGCCGCCCGGGCCTCAGCCGTCGATCAGGCCCTGCAGCAGGGTGGCGATGCGTTCGCGCAACAGCTCGCATTCAGCGGGCGTCAGTTCCAGGCCGTGGGCCAGGTCGCGACTGACGGACAGTCCCATCATCAGCCCGGCGGCCAGTCGCACGCGGACCGCGGGGTGCTCGCCGCCCACCCATTCGACGAACGGCTGATAAAACCCTTCGCGCGATGCGGCCTGGATCACCTCCAGCGCCTTGGGCGACGAGGCCGAGCGCATCATGATCAGCAGCCAGGCCAGCTTGCCTTCCTTGCGCGGGCCATAGACCAGGTCCTGGGCGACGCGCGCGCCAAAGGTGGCCCGGTCGCCCTCCATCAGGTCGGTGCCGCTGCCGCAGTCGTCGATGACGGCGCGGAACAGGTCTTCCTTGGAGCCGAAATAGCGCGAGATCAGCGCGGGATCGACGCCGACGTCCCTGGCGATGTCGCGCATGCCGACCTGGTCATAGCTCTCCGCCGTGAAGCGCTTGGACGCGGCTTCAAGAATGGCCCCGCGCGTGGCGGCGGCATTTCGGGGACGGATGCAGGCGGCGAAACTCAACGTGAACTCCAGATAACCACAGGAAAGGTATGGCCATGTCATCGGCTGTTGACAAGAGACGGCGCAGGACACATCTAAGTCATCAGGCGATGACCGGGACCTCCTCCCCCGTGAAACTGGTCCCGCCCGACAGGGAATTTGCCCGCCAAGGGAGATTGCGCGCATGCGCAGGCTGAAGATCGTCGCCGTGTCCGTCATCCTGACGGGCGCGCTTTACGGCTGTTCGCAACGTTCGGAAGCGCAGGGGCCGCCCCCTGCCGCGCCGGTGACCGTGGCCGTGCCCCTGGCCGAAAGGGTCGTCGACTGGGACGACTTCACGGGCCGGTTCGAAGCGACCTCCTCGGTCGAGGTGCGCGCCCGCGTCGGCGGCTTCATTCAGGCCGTGCATTTCCGCGACGGCGATTTCGTGCGGCGCGGCCAGCTTCTGTTCACCCTGGACCCCCGTGCCGCGCAGGCCCAGCTGGCCTCGGCCCGCGCCGCCCTGACCCAGGCCCAGGCCCAGCTGGCCCTGGCCCGCACCAACCTGACCCGCTCGGAAGGGTTGCTGGCCAGCCAGGCCGTCAGCCAGGCCGAGGTGGACACCAACTCGGGCGCGGTCGAAGCCGGCGAAGCCGCCGTCGCCTCCGCCCACGCCGCCGTCCGGGCGCGCCAGCTCGAGGTCGAGTTCACCCGCGTCACCGCCCCCGCCTCGGGACGCGTGTCCGACCGCCGGGTCGATCCGGGCAATGTCGTCTCGGGCGGCACCTCGGCCGGCGACATCCTGACCACGATCGTCTCGTCCTCGCCGATCTATTTCGTGTTCGAGGGTTCCGAGGCCCTGCTGCTGAAATACCAGCGCGACGCCCGCGCCGGACGGTCGGCCCCGGTCCGTATCCGCCTCCAGGACGAGAGCGACTTCTCCCGCTCCGGCACGCTGGACTTCACCGACAACGCCATCGACGCGGATTCAGGCACGATCCGCCTGCGCGCGGTAATTCCCAACGGCGACGGCTTCCTGAAGCCGGGCATGTTCGCCCAGGCGCGCGTCGCCGGGGCCGGGGCCTATGACGCCCTGCTGGTGCCCGACAGCGCCATCGGCACCGATCAGGCCCGCCGCGTGGTCTCGGTCGTCGCCGAGGACGGCTCGGTCACCCCGACGCCGGTGCAGCTGGGGCCGCTGGTCGATGGTCTGCGGGTCGTCCGTTCGGGCCTACGCCCGACCGACCGCATCATCATCGAGGGCCTGCAACGCGCCATGCCGGGCGCCAAGATCCAGCCGACCAACGGCCGGATCACCCGCCAGGCGCGCCCGGCCTCCGTCCCGACCACCTATGCGCCGCCTGCCGCGACCGGCACCTCCGCCGCCGCCCTGACGCAATCCGTCGCCGTCGGCGACTGAGGCCAGCCGTATGAACATCTCGCGCTTCTTCATCGACCGGCCGATCTTCGCCGCCGTGCTGGCGGTGTTCATCACCCTGGTCGGGATCTTCGCCTATCCGCTGCTGCCGCTGGCGCAGTATCCGGACATCGCGCCGCCGACGATCACCATCAACACCGCCTATGCGGGCGCCTCGGCCGAGACCCTGGCCGAGACCGTCGCCGCGCCGATCGAACAGGAGGTCAACGGCGTCGAGGGCATGCTGTATCTGTCCTCGTCCTCCACCTCCGACGGAGCGGTGGCGATCACCGTGACCTTCCAGCCGGGCACCGATCTGGATAGCGCCCAGGTGCTGGTCCAGAACCGCGTCGCCCTGGCCGAACCCCGCCTGCCCGAGGCCGTGCGCCAGGTCGGCGTGATCGTGAACAAGCAGGAATCCGGCTTCCTGATGATCCTGGGCCTGACGTCTCCCGGCGGGGTTCTGGATAACGACTATGTCGGCAACTACGCCAACTCGACCCTGCGCGACCGGCTTCTGCGCATCGAGGGCGTCGGCAACGTCACCGTCTTCGGCGGCGGCAACTATTCGATGCGGGTCTGGATCGATCCGGCCAAGGCCGCCGCCCGCAGCCTCAACGCGTCCGACATCGTCGCCGCCCTGCGCGCCCAGAACGTCCAGGCCGCCGCCGGTTCGATCGGCCAGCCGCCGTTCGCCACCAATGCGTCGGCCTTCCAGCAGCCGATCCAGGTCCAGGGCCGCCTGTCGACGCCCGAGGAATTCTCCGAGATCGTCATCAAGACCGACGCCGAGGGCCGGGTCACCCGCGTCCGCGACGTCGCCCGCGTCGAACTGGGCGCGCAGGACTACGGCATCCAGGGCTATTTCGACGGCGTGCGCGGCGTCGGCATCGCCATCGTGCAGCAGCCGGGCGCCAACGCCCTGGGCACGGCCGAACGCGTCATGGCCGAGGTCGAGGCGCTGAAGGCCGACGCGCCCCAGGGGCTGGAAATCGGTATTCCCTACAACCCGACGGAGTTCGTCGCCGCCTCGGTCGAGTCGGTTCAGCATACGCTGATCGAAGCCGTCATCCTGGTCGTGCTGGTCGTGCTGGTCTTCCTGCAGTCCTGGCGCGCCGCCATCATTCCCATCGTCGCCATCCCGATCGCCCTGGTCGCCACGTTCGCGGTGCAACTGGCCCTCGGCTATTCGATCAACTCCCTGTCGCTGCTGGCGCTCGTGCTGGCGGTGGGGATCGTGGTCGATGACGCCATCGTCGTGGTCGAGAACGTCGAACGCTATGTCCGCGAGGGACTCAGTCCCAAGGACGCCGCCTACCGGTCCATGCAGGAGGTCTCCGGCGCCCTGATCGCCATCGGCCTGGTGCTGGTCTCGGTCTTCATCCCGACCATGTTCGTGCCCGGCATTCCCGGCATCTTCTACCGCCAGTTCGCCGTGACCATCGCGGCGGCGGCCGTGGTCTCGCTGTTCGTCTCCCTGACCCTGTCTCCAGCCATGGCCGCCCTGCTGCTGAAGCCGCACGCGGAACATGACGAGCACGCGCGCCCGACCACCCGGTTGGGTCAGGCGAAATACTACGCCGGCTGGGCGGGTCGGAAGTTCAACGAGGGCTTCGACTGGCTGTCGGATCGCTATGGCCGCCTGACCGCCCGACTGGTGCGCACCGTGATGATCGTGCTGATCGTCTACGCCGGCCTGCTGGGCCTGACCGCCTGGCGGCTGGTCGACACCCCCTCGGGCTTCATCCCCGACCAGGATCAGGGCTTCCTGATCGGCGTGGTCCAGCTGCCTTCCGGCTCGTCGCTGGAGCGCACCCGCGAGGTGATGGAGCGTGCGCGCATCATCATCGAGGACACCGAGGGCGTCGACGGCACCGTGGCCTTCGCCGGTCTGGACGGGACCAGCTTCTCGTTCGGCTCCAACGCCGCGACCCTGTTCGTGCGTCTGAACGACTTCCACGACCGCACCACGCGTGAGACCACGGCCGCCGCCCTGGCCGGCGCCATCACCGGCGCGGCGTCGGGCATCCAGAACGCCAACATCTTCGTCATCGCCCCGCCCGCCATTCAGGGTCTGGGCACCGGCAACGGCTTCTCGATGATGATCCAGGACCGGACCGGCGCGGGCTATGGCGCGCTGGAGGGGGCCACCTTCGCCATGATGGGCGCCGCCGCCCAGGCTCCGACCGAGGTGCAGCAGGTTTTCTCGACCTACAACACCGGCTCTCCGCGCGTTGAGGCCGACGTCGATCGCGACCGCGCCCTGATGATGGGGGTCCAGCCCGCCGACGTCTTCTCGACCATGGGCATCTATCTGGGCTCGTCCTACGTCAACGACTTCAACATGCTGGGCCGCACCTTCCGGGTCACCGCCCAGGCCGAGCCGGCCTATCGCGACGACATGGCCGACATCGCCAATCTGAAGGTCCGTTCGTCGTCGGGCGCCATGGTGCCGCTGGGCTCGGTCGCGACCCTGCGTGAAAGCGCCGGACCTTCGCGGATCGTGCGCTACAACCTGTTCCCGGCCGCGGAGCTTCAGGGCCAGGGCGCGCCGGGCGTCTCGTCCGGTTCGGCCCTGACGATCATGGAGAACATGGCAGAACAGGCCCTGCCGCCCGGGTTCTCCTACGAATGGACCGGCCTGGCCTATCAGGAGAAACAGGCTTCCGGCGGCGCCACCCTGATCTTCGTGGTCGCGGTGCTGCTGGTCTTCCTGGTGCTGGCCGCCCAGTACGAGGCCTTCACCCTGCCGCTGGCCGTGATCCTGATCGTGCCGATGTGTCTGCTGGCCGCCATGCTGGGGGTCAACGCCCTGGGGCTGGACAACAACATCCTGGTCCAGGTCGGGCTGGTGGTGCTGATCGCGCTGGCGGCCAAGAACGCCATCCTGATCGTCGAGTTCGCCAAACAGAACGAGGACGAACACGGCCTGGATCGCTGGGACGCCGCCGTCTCCGCCGCCCGCACGCGCCTGCGGCCGATCCTGATGACCTCCTTCGCCTTCATCCTGGGCGTTCTGCCCCTGGTGCTGGCCGAGGGCGCCGGCGCGGAAATGCGTCAGTCGCTGGGGGCCGCCGTGTTCTTCGGCATGATCGGGGTCACGGTCTTCGGCCTGCTGTTCACGCCGGTCTTCTATGTGATCTGCCGGGGTCTGGCCGCGCGCCTGCCCCAGCAGCCGGCCCAGCCCAGCGTCACCCCGACGACGGGCTACCCCGCCGACCACGGCGAGACCGCCTCCACCCAACCGACGCAAGCGCTTCCCGGCGCCCGCGCGGGAGACGCCGCATGACGTTCCGACTTCCCCCCCTCCTGACCGCCTGCGCGGCCTCCGCCCTGTTGGCGGCGTGCGCGGTCGGGCCGAGGGCGCCCGACGCCTCTCTCCCCCCCTCGGCGTCGGGCGCCTTCGTAAGCGCGCCCCTGGGTCTGAACAACGACGCGGTCTCGACCGCCGAGGCCCGCAGCGACTGGTGGCGGCTCTACGCCGACCCGACGCTGGACGGTCTGATCGAACAGGCCTTCGCCCGGAACAACCAGCTGGAGGCCGCCGTCGCCAACCTGCGCGCCGTTCGCGCCAGCCTGTCGGAAGCCCGCGCCGGCCGCCTGCCCACGACCAACGCCAACGCCGCCTATTCCTATGGGCGCCAGTCGGCCAACGCCGCGACCATCCCCGGCCTGCCGACGACGGGCGAGCCGCTGGACGAGACCGAGGTCTATGACGTCGGCCTGGACGTGGCCTACGAGATCGACCTGTTCGGCCGCGTCGGCTCGACTATCCGCGCCGCCCGCGCCGATGCGGACGCCCAGGCCGCCGCCCTGGACGTGATCCGCGTCAGCGTCGCCGCAGAAACGGCCCGCGCCTATGCCGACGCCTGTTCGGGCAATGCCCAGATCGCCGTGGCCGAGCGTTCGATCGATCTTCAGTCCTCGACCGTCGACCTGACCCAGCGTCTGCTGGAGGGCGGCGCCGGGACCGGCCTCGACACCGCCCGCGCCCGGTCCCAGCTGGCCACGATCGCCGCCACCCTGCCGACCCTGCGCGCCCAGCGGGACGGGGCCCTGTATCGTCTGGCCACCCTGACCGGCGTGACGCCGGCGCAAGCCAGCGCCGCCGCCCGCGCCTGCGTCCGGCCGCCTCAGCTGAGCCAGCCGATCCCGATCGGCGACGGCGCCGCATTGCTGGCCCGCCGCCCCGACGTGCGTCAAGCCGAGCGCGCCCTGGCCGCCGCCGCCGCCCGCGTCAACGTGGCCACGGCGGCCCTGTATCCGACCATCTCGCTGGGCGGGGCGATCGGCACGACGGCGGCCGACGCCGGCGATCTGGGCGACGACGCATCGTTCAACTTCTCGGTCGGGCCGCTGATCAGCTGGAGCTTCCCCAACATCCTGGTCGCCCGCGCCAGGATCGAGGCCGCCGGCGCCCGCACCGATGCGGCCCTGGCCAATTTCGACCAGACGGTGCTGACGGCCCTGCAGGAGACCGAGACGGCCCTGACCAACTACGCCAACGAACTGGACCGCCGCGCGGCCTTGACCGAGGCGCGCGATCAGGCCGCCGAGGCCGCCCGGCTGGCCCGCCTGCGGTTCGACGCCGGGGCCGACAGCTTCCTGACGGTGCTCGACGCCGACCGCACCGAAGCGACCGCCGACGCGACCCTGGCTCAGTCCGAAGCCCTGGTGACCACCTATCAGATCTCCCTGTTCAAGGCGCTGGCCGGTGGATGGGATCAATCCGCCTAGAGCCATTTCGCGCACGTTTCGTGCTTGCGAAGGATGATCCACTCCCCAGACGGGGAAATCATTTGCGCTAAGCGCTCGATTTCGCTTTATCTGTCGCCATGCAACAGAAAGGCCCTACCGGACCCTCCGGGTTCGTCGTTCAACCACGCCGTCTGCCCAAGGCGGATGCGACCACGCGCGTTCAGGATTTCGGCGAGATCATCGTGCCGCCGACCCTGCCCAATATCGAGACCCAGGCCGGGCGCTGCACCGATTGCGGCGTGCCCTTCTGCCAGACCGCCTGTCCGCTCCAGAACAACATCCCCGACTGGCTGGGTCTGTCGGCCGAGAACGAGATGCGCGAGGCCTGGCGCATCGCCTCGGCCACCTCGACCATGCCCGAGATCTGCGGCCGCATCTGTCCCCAGGACCGGCTGTGCGAGGGCTCGTGCACATTGAACCAGTCCGGCTGGGAAGCCGTCACCATCGGCTCGGTCGAGGCCTTCATCGGCGACACCGCCTTCGACAACGGCTGGGTCGAGCCGATCCGCCCCCTGCATGAACGCCCCGAAACCGTCGGCATCGTCGGGGCCGGTCCCGCCGGCATGGCCGCCGCCGACCGCCTGCGCGAAGCGGGCTATCAGGTCACCGTCTACGACCGCCACGACCGTCCCGGCGGCCTTCTGATCTACGGCATTCCCGGCTTCAAGCTGGAGAAGCGGATCGTCCAGCGGCGCGTCGACCGCCTGATCGAGGGCGGCGTCACGTTCGTCTCCAATTGCAATGTCGGGACGGACGTCACCCTGGCCGAACTGCGCGAGCGGCACGACGCGGTGCTGCTGGCCATGGGCGTCTATCAGGCGCGCGCGCTTCAGGTTCCCGGCGCCGGTCCCGGCGACACCATCCCGGCGCTGGACTTCCTGATCCACCAGAACCGACGCGACCTGGGCGAGGCCGACAACGACAGCTGGCATCACGCAAAGGGCCGCGACGTCGTCGTCATCGGCGGCGGCGACACGGCGATGGACTGCGTCCGCACCGCCGTCCGTCAGGGGGCCGCAAGCGTCACCTGCCTGTACCGCCGCGACCGCGACAACATGCCGGGCTCTGCGCGAGAGGTCGCCAATGCCGAGGAAGAAGGCATCCGCTTCGAATGGCTGGGCGCGCCCAAGGCCCTGATGTCCAAATCGGGCGCCGTCTCGGCCGTCCGCGCGGCCCGGATGGCCCTGTCGGAACCCGAGTTCGGCAAGCGCCGCGACATCGTCCCCGTGCCGGGCGCCGATTTCGACCTCAAGGCCGATCTGGTGATCGAGGCGCTGGGTTTCCTGCCCGAGGCGTTCGCCGCCCACCACGACGACCTCAGCCTGACCGAGTGGGACACGGTGGCCGTGGCGCGTTCTGGTTTCGCTACCAGCCTGCCCGGCGTCTACGCCGCGGGCGACGCCGTGCGCGGGGCCTCCCTCGTCGTCTGGGCCGTCCGCGACGGTCAGGACGCCGCCGCCGAGATCGACCGCTACCTGAAGACCCGTACCCAAGAAGTCGCCGCATGACCTGGCTCGCCAAATACGAACAAGACCGCCAACGCCTGATCGACGCCGGCGCCTATGAACCGTCCTCGGAAAAGGACGCCTGCGGGGTCGGTCTGGTCGCCGCCATCGACGGCAAGCCGCGCCGCGAGGTCGTCGAACTGGCCATCAAGTCGCTGAAGAACGTCGCCCACCGGGGCGCGGTCGATCCCGACGGCCTGTCCGGCGACGGCGCCGGCCTGATGGTCGAGGCGCCCCAGGGGTTCTTCGCCGAACAGGTGCGGATCATCGGCCAGACCCTGCGTCCCGGCCCGATCGCCATCGGCCAGATCTTCCTGCCCCGCACCGATCTGGGGGCCCAGGATCGCGCCCGCGCCATCGTCGAGACCGAGGTGCTGCGCGCCGGCTTCTACATCTACGGCTGGCGCCAGACGCCGATCGACCTCAGCGTCGTCGGCTCCAAGGCCGACGCCACCCGGCCCGAGATCGAACAGATCATGCTGGCCGTTCCCGCCGATCTGGCGGGCGCCGACGACGGCGAGGCGCTGGAGCGCGAACTCTATCTGGTCCGCCGTCGGATCGAGAGCGCCGTCGCGGCCGAAAGCGTGCCGGGCTTCTACGTCTGTTCGCTGTCGTCGCGGTCGCTGATCTACAAGGGGATGGTGCGCGCCGAACTGCTGGACCGGCTGTACCCCGACCTGCTCGACGCCCGGTTCGAGGCGGCCTACGCCATCTTCCACCAGCGCTATTCGACCAACACCTTCCCCGAATGGCGGCTGGCCCAGCCGTTCCGGATGCTGGCCCACAACGGCGAGATCAACACGCTGAAGGGCAACCTGAACTGGATGCGGAGCCATGAGATCCGCATGACGGCCCAGGCGTTCGGCGAACACGACGCCGACGTGAAGCCGGTGGTCCAGCCGGGCGGCTCCGACAGCGCCTCTCTGGATAATGTGTTCGAGGTTCTGGTCCGTGCCGGTCGTCCCGCGCCGATGGCCAAGGCCCTGTTGATCCCCGAGGCCTGGGCCAAGGACGAGGGGCTGATGAAGCCCGAACACCGCGCCCTCTACGCCTACTGCAACGCCGTGATGGAGCCATGGGACGGCCCCGCCGCCATCTGCGCCACCGACGGCCGCTGGATCGTCTGCGGCAAGGATCGCAACGGTCTCAGGCCTCTGCGCGCGATGGAAACCGTCGACGGCCTGCTGCTGGCGGGCTCGGAGGCGGGTCTGGCCGGACTGCCCGAAAGCCGCATCAAGCGCCGCCTGCCGATCGGGCCCGGCCGGATGATCGTCGCCGACCTGCAGACCGGACGGCTGCTGGACGAGACCCAGGCCATCGACGGTCTCGCCGCCGACCATCCGTACACGGAATGGCTGGAGAACATGGTCGATCTGGAGCCGGTCATCGGCCCCGGACCCGAACCGCGCGCCTCGACCGGCGAGGCCCTGACGCGCCGCCAGATCGCGGCCGGCTTCAGCCGCGAAGACCTCGACATGCTGCTGGATCCGATGATCCGGGACGGCAAGGAAGCCCTGGGGTCGATGGGCGACGATACCCCGCCTGCGGTCCTGTCCGCCCTGCCCCGCCCGCTGGCCCACTATTTCCGCCAGAATTTCAGCCAGGTCACCAACCCGCCCATCGATCCCCTGCGTGAAGCGGGCGCCATGAGCCTGAAGACCCGGTTCAAGAACCTGGGCAATATTCTGGCCGAGGAAGAGGCCCAGACGAACGTCTTCGTGCTGGACAGTCCGGTCCTGACCACCGGCATGTACGAGCGGATGCTGGACGTCGTCGGCGCCGGATCGACCGCCGTGATCGACTGTTCCTACCCGCTGCCCAAAGCGAGCGCGGACCTCCAGGTCCGCCCTTCCGGCGACAAGAGCGGACCTGGAGGTCCGCGCTCCGAAGACCGTCCCGGCGCCGGCCTCCGGGCCGCGCTGGACCGCATTCAGACCGAGGTCGAGGCCGCCGCGCGCGACGGCTCCGGCCTGATCGTCCTGACCGACGAGACCGCCTCCGACACCCGTCTGTCGGTTCCCATGATCCTAGCCACCGCCGCCGCCCACGGCCGCCTGACCGACGCGGGCCTGCGCAGCTTCGTGTCCATCATCGTCCGCTCGTCGGAGGTGCTGGACCCGCACGGGTTCGCCGTCCTGGTCGGCGTCGGCGCCACGGCCGTGAACCCCTGGCTGGCCCAGGAGCTGTTCCAGGAGCGGCTGGATCGCGGCGCCTATCCGGGCCTGACGCTGCGCGAGGCCTGTCTGAACTACAAGGCGGGTCTGGAAGCCGGGCTGATGAAGACGCTGGCCCGCAAGGGCATCAGCGTCATCTCGGCCTATCGCGGCGGCTGCGAGTTCGAGGTGCTGGGCCTGTCGCGCGCGGTCACGGCCGAGTTCTTCCCCGGCGCCCCGTCGCGCATCTCCGGCATCGGTCTGGCCGGGCTGGAGCGGGCGGCGATCCAGCGTCACACGGCCGCCTGGACCGAGGCCGCGCCCTCGCCCGCCGTCGGCGGCTTCTTCCGCATCCGCGCGGGCCAGGAGGCCCACGCCCATGACGCCAAGACGATCCATCTGCTTCAGGACGCCTGCAATCGCGGCGACTACAAGCGGTTCAAGCAATACACCGACGCCGTCCGCGAACAGCCCGACAACGCCCCGCGCGACCTGCTGGACTGGCGCGAAGGCCTCAAGCCCGTCCCGGTGTCCGAGGTCGAGAGCGTTTCGGATATCCGCAAGCGCTTCCTGACCCCCGGCATGTCCCTGGGCGCCCTCAGCCCCGAGGCGCACGGCGTCCTCAACGTCGCCATGAACCGCATCGGCGCCCGCTCGGTCTCGGGCGAGGGCGGCGAGGATCCCGAACGCTATGCGACGCGTCCGGACGGCGACAACATGAACTCGGCGGTCAAGCAGATCGCGTCGGGCCGGTTCGGCGTCACCGCCGAATATCTGAACCAGTGCCGCGAGATCGAGATCAAGGTGGCCCAGGGCGCCAAGCCCGGCGAGGGCGGCCAGCTGCCCGGTTTCAAGGTCACCGAATTCATCGCCCGGATGCGGCATTCGACCATCGGCACGACCCTGATCAGCCCGCCGCCGCACCACGACATCTATTCGATCGAAGACCTGGCCCAGCTGATCTACGACCTGAAGTCGATCAATCCCGACTGCCGCGTGACGGTGAAACTGGTTTCCGCCTCCGGCATCGGCGCCATCGCGTCGGGCGTCGCCAAGGCCAAGGCCGACTGCATCCTGATCGCCGGCCACAACGGCGGCACCGGCGCCTCGCCCCAGTCGTCGATCAAACACGCGGGCCTGCCGTGGGAGATCGGCCTGGCGGAGACCCATCAGGTGCTCAGCCTGAACAACCTGCGCAGCCACGTCGTCGTCCGCGCCGACGGCGGCATGCGGACCGGCCGCGACATCGTCGTCGCCGCCATCCTGGGGGCCGAAGAGTTCAACATCGGCACGGCCTCACTGATCGCCATGGGCTGTCTGATGGTGCGCCAGTGCCATTCCAACACCTGCCCGGTCGGCGTCTGTTCCCAAGACCCGCGCCTGCGCGAGAAATTCACCGGCACGGCGGACAAGGTGGTCAACCTGTTCAGCTTCATCGCCGAGGAGGTCCGCGAAATCCTGGCCGCCCTCGGCGCCCGATCGCTGGACGAGGTCGTCGGCAAGACCGACCTGCTGCGCCAGGTCCGTCGCGGCGGCGCCCATCTGGACGACCTCGACCTCAATCCGCTGCTGGTCCGCGTCGAGGCGGCCGAGAAGAAATCCTGGGCCGAAAAGGGCCGCGCCGAGGTGCCCGAGACGCTGGACGCCCGCGTGCTCAACGACGCCTGGGCCTTCCTGGACCGGGGTCAGACGTCGGAGCTGACCTATCCGATCTCCAACGTCATGCGCACCATCGGCGCGGGCGTGTCCTCGGCCATCGTGCGGCGCTGGGGCCCGACCGGTCCGGCCGGCGTCCTGACACTGCGGCTGCACGGTTCGGCGGGGCAGTCGTTCGGCGCCTTCGGGGCCAAGGGGCTGAAGCTGGAGCTGACCGGCGAGGCCAACGACTATGTCGGCAAGGGTCTGTCCGGCGCCGAGATCGTGGTCAAACCCGTCGACTGGCATGAAAACCAGCCCGCCATCGGCAACACCACCCTGTACGGCGCCACCTCCGGCCGCCTGTTCGTCGCCGGGTCGGCGGGCGAGCGGTTCGCGGTCAGGAACTCGGGCGCCCAGGCGGTGGTCGAGGGCCTGGGGGCCCACGGCTGCGAATATATGACCGGCGGCTGCGTCGTGGTTCTGGGCCCGGTGGGCTGGAACCTGGCGGCGGGCATGTCCGGCGGCGAGCTGTTCGTTCTGGACGAGGGCGGCCGCACCGGCCTGGCCCTGAACGGCGACCTCGCCGCCTTCTGCCCCCTGACCGAGGCGGCCGGCGAGCGGCTGAAGGGCCTGGTCCAGGCCCATGCGACCTCGACCGGATCGCCCCTGGCGCGCCGCCTGCTGGGGTCATGGTCCGACAGTCTGAAGCGGTTCGTCCGCATCGTCCCCCTGCCCGTCGCCGCGATGGAACGCCGGACCGACGCCGGAGAGGCCGTTCCCGCGTGACGCTCGCCGCCCCCGCCCTGCTGGCCCACCAGGCGCCGCTGGCGATCGACGGGGCGGCGACGGCGTGGATCCTGACCTCGACGGCCCTGGTCCTGATGATGACCCTGCCAGGACTGGCCCTGTTCTACGGCGGCATGGTCCGGAAGAAGAACATCATCGCCACCATCGCCCATTCCACGGGCGCCCTGATGGTGGTGACGGTGCTGTGGTTCCTGATCGGCTACAGCCTGTCGTTCGGCGCATCCGGTCCGGCGACCAACGGCTTTATCGGCGGGCTTCAGGCGGCGTTCCTCGACGGCGTTCGCGTCGACACGGCCCATAGCCTGTCGCCCGGCCTGCCCGAGTATCTGTGGGTCGCCTATCAGCTGACCTTCGCCATCATCACCCCCGCCCTGATCGCCGGGGCCTTCGCCGAGCGGATGAAATTCTCGGCCAGCCTGCTGTTCTTCGGCCTGTGGCACCTGATCGTCTATGCGCCGATCTGCCATCAGGTCTGGGGCGGCGGATACCTGGGATCCTGGGGCGTGCTGGACTTCGCCGGCGGGGCGGTAGTGCATGTGAACGCGGGGGTCGCGGGCCTTGTCTGCGCCCTTGTGCTGGGTCCGCGCTACGGCTTCGGACGAGACAATATGGCGCCCGCCAACCTCGCCTACGCCGCCATCGGGACGGGGCTGCTGTTCGTCGGCTGGCTGGGCTTCAACGCCGGGTCCGCCTGGGCCGCCGACGGCGTCGCCTCGGTCGCCGCCCTCAACACGATGATCGCCCCGGCCGCCGCCGCCCTGGGCTGGATGACCATCGAATGGATCGAGAAGAAGCGCCCCACCCTGCTGGGGCTTCTGTCCGGCATCGTCGGCGGGCTGGTGGCCATTACGCCGGCCGCGGGCTTCGTCGACCCGAAGGGGGCCTTCCTGATCGGCCTGATCGGCGGCCCCGCCTGCTACGCCGGCGCCGTCTGGCTGAAGTACGCGCTGAAGTATGACGACACCCTGGACGCGTTCGGCATCCACGGCGTCGGCGGCATCGTCGGGGCGATCCTGACCGGCGTCTTCGCCACCACCGCCGTCAACGGCGCGGCCGAGGGCGCGGACGTCGTGAAGCAGATCGGCGGTCTGGCCGCCGTCATCGCCTGGAGCGCGATCGGCACCTTCGTCGTGCTGATGATCTGCAAATTCACTACGGGCCTGCGCGCCCCCAGGGACGGCGAGGTCGAGGGGATGGACTACTCCCAGCACGGCGAGAGCATTCACTGAGGTCGCGCCCCTCTCCCCCTGCGGGAGAGGGAGATCGCACACGGCGGCAAAGCCGTCGTCCTGGTGCGGTCGGGTGAGGGGTGATGCCCGCGGCTCGAATGAGCATTTGCCACGCTGACTTCCGCCGTCAGCGTGACCCCTCATCCGATCTCGCTTCGCTCGGCCACCTTCTCCCGCAAGGGGAGAAGGACGTCCCGATCAGTCCACGCCCCGCACATTGTCGTCCGAGTTGCGGTCGATCCATTTGTTGTACGGGTCCACCCCTGCGAACTCCGGCTTCGTCGCCGTCGTGAAGCGGAAGGTCTGCACGCCCGAGCGCAACGGCCGCCGTTCGAACGCCAGCACGGATTTCTCGTCGAAGGCCCGCTTGCCCGGTTCGGCCGAGAACAGACCGATGTCGAACGTTTCGTTCAGCGGCGCCTCGGTCTCCTCGCCCTGACCGTCGGCGTACAGTTTCCTGGCCTCGACCGTCACCACCGTATCCCAGCGGCCGTCGGTCCGACGGGTCGAGGTCGCCCCGGTCGCCTTGACGTCATACAGGGTGATCCGTTCGAACAGGTCGGTGATCAGCGCCTGCTTGTCCGCCGGCGCCTGGGCCCGCAGCGCCGCGATCAGATCCACCGACCGGGGATAGGGGGCGGACTTGAAGGCGAACGACTGGATCAGCGACCGCAGCGCCGCATTGACACGGTCCTCGCCGATCTGGTCGGCCAGCAGATACATGACCGATCCGCCCTTGCGGTAGTGGATATAGCCCTGGTTCTCGACCCGGTAGAGCGGCAGTTCCTCCAGCCGCTCCGACCCCCGCGCCCGCAGATAATTGTTCAGTTCGTACTGCAGGAAGCGACGGATGTTATCCGCGCCATAGGTCTGCTTCATCACCATCAGCGCCGAATATTGCGCCAGGGTCTCCGACAGGGTGGTCGATCCCTGCACGTCGGCCCCGATCACCTGATGCGCCCACCACTGGTGCGCCAGTTCGTGCGCGGTGATGTAGGTGGCGTAGTCGATCTTCTCCGGGTTCCGGAAATCGGCGATGAACCCCAGATTTTCCGAATACGGAATGGTGTTGGCGAAGGCCTGGGCGAAATCGGCATAGGCCGGGAACTCGATGATCCGCACCTGCCGGAACTGATACGGGCCGAACGCGGTCTGGAAATAGTCCAGCCCCGTCTTCAGCGCCGCCATCATCCGGGGCACGTTCCGCGCGTGACCGGGCTGGTGATAGATGGCCAGGGCCACCCCGTCGTGCGTATCCGTCGCGACCTCATAGGCGGCCGACTGCACCGACAGGAAGTTCAGGATCGGCGCCTCGGTCACGAACCGGGCCGTTCGGCGGCCATCGGCCGTCGTATCCGACACCTTGTAGCCCGGCGCGATCGGGGTCTGGTCCGCCGCCGTGTGCACGGTGATGTCGGCGTTGATCCAGTCGGCCCCGACATAGTTGCGCGCCTGTCCCGACACGTCCTCCAGCTTGGCCATCCGCAGTTCCGGCTCCAGGCCGTGTTTGCGGCGCTGGGTCCGGTCGGTCAGCAGGCCGTTGCGGTCCATGCCGATCTGCGGGGCGAACTCGGCGTTGTTGACGAAGGTGCCGTTGTCGACCAGCCGGGTCGTGTTGCCGCGGTTCTTGAATCCCTTCTGCTCCAGCACGGATTCGAAGGTGACCGTGCGGCGCTCGCCCTCGGCCAGCGGCGTGTCGAAGCGATAGATGCGATAGTCGAACTCGGGCCACTCGCGCGCCATCTCGGCGCCCTCGACCTCCAGCCGGACCATCTCCAGACCGTCCACCCAGCGCAGGTGCATTTCGCCCAGGGGCGCGCCGGTGCGGTTCTCGACCACCATCGTGCCCTTGGTCACCAGACGCGGCGCGTGGGGATAGAGGTCCAGATCATAGACGACGGTGACCACCGACGGCTGCGGCGTGGTCTCGAACCGCAGCAGGGTCTTTTCGTATTCGGCCGAACGTTTTTCGTCCTGATCGGACGTCCGGTACTCGTTCCAGACATTGGTGTTGATGAAGATGAACACGCCCAGCGACACGAAGGCCACCGCCGCGACACCCATGACCACGCCCGCCGGCCCCATCAGTCGACGCGGCAGACGGCGCAGGCGCGGCGTCAACCGCGTCTCGGTCCCCCGGCGCCACAGCGCATAGACCAGCACCAGCAGGATGACGGCGAAGGCCGACCAGTAGGCGGTGACCCAGGCGGCCCAGGTTCCGAAATCGCCGGTGCCGTTCATGTCGGACAGCGGCACCGAGGGCGTCGATCCGTAGCGGTACAGGATGTGCTCGAAGCCCAGGTTCGACAGCACCAGGGTCGAGATCAGATAGACCACCATGATGGCCCAGCCGACGAATTTGTTGGGCGACAGGGCCTGGATGAAGATGGCCAGAACCGCCAGCAGCGCATAGCTGATCGCCTCGGGCAGCAGATACCACATCAGGTATTTGCCGATCTCGATCTCGACCCCGCCCTTGTAGAGCTGGACCGCGACGCCGGACACGATACCGGCGACCAGCATGGTCGTCAGCACCAGCGTCAGGGCCAGGGTCTTGGGAATCAGGAAGGTCCAGTCGGGCGTCGCCGTGGCGTCCACGATCTCGTGCGTGCGGCGCTCGCGATCGCGCCAGACCAGTTCGCCGGCGTAGTAGATGGCCACGATGATCGCGACGATGCCGAACGCCCCGACCAGGGTTCCGATCGCCACCCGGGTCACCAGGAAGATCGGCGCCCCATAGATCTCGCCCGAGAACAACAGACTGCCGACCGCGTTGAACACGCCCAGCACGATCAGGACCAGAAACGCCGGACTCTTGAAGATCAGCCCCATCTCGAACCCGGTGCGTCGGACCAACTGCGCCCATCCGGCGGCGAAGCCATAGGTCGGCGCGGGCAGCGGACCCGTCGGCGGCGCGGCGGCGGCGGGCGCGGCGTCGGCCAGGGCCTTCAGCCTATCCTTCTTGTTCGCCTTCGCCCCCTTGGACGATGGGCGATAAAGCGCATAGGCGCTGGCCAGGAACAGCACGCCGACGCCGGTCCAGATCAGGCGGTTGTACAGCAGCACCCCTTCCAGCGGCGCGTTCAGGCTGTTTCGTTCCGCCGCCGTCCAGTAGCGGGTCACCAGGCCGTAGGCCGCCGCGCCGAACGGCTCCACCCAGGCCAGGACCTGTTCGTATTCGGGCTTCGACAGCGCCGAGGTCAGGCTGATGTAGACGATGAAGAAACCGACCACCCCGACATAGGTCGCCATCATCGACCGGGTCACCGTGGCCAGGGCGAAGAACAGCGCCGAGGTCAGGAACACGTTCGTCAGGCCGATGACGAAATAGGCGTACAGATAGTCGCCCGGACGGAACGGCCCGATCGTCTCCTTGTCCACCCACGGCATGATCGTGCCCAGCAGAATGCCCAGGGCGACGCTGAGGAAACACAGGGCCACGGCCGCGAAAGCGCCCGCGAACCGCCCGTACAGATAGTCGAATTTGGTCACCTGGCTGGCCTGGACCATCGGGCCGAAGCCGGTCGTGGCGTCGCGCGCCACGACATTGGCGACGATCGCCGTGGTCGCCAGCATGAACAGGATAGAGAAGACCGAATGCGCCTGGGCCAGGGCGAACGGGGCGTTCTCCTTCACATTCCCGCCGGATCCGATCGACACATTGTCCGACGCCACCAGCCCGAAGCTGAACAGGGCGAAGATGATGGCGATGACCCAGAAGGCCGGCTGGCGCAGTTGATAGCGGAACTCGAAGGCGGCGATTTTTCCGAACATGCGCTTACGCCGCGACTTTGCGCGAGGCCGACAGGGTCGAGAAATAGACGTCCTCCAGACCTCCCGGCACCGGTTCGAATCCTTCGCCCGGACGACGGTCGGACAGGACGTGGATCACGGTCTTGCCGGCGAACAGCCGCGTCGAGATGACCTCGTGCTTGGCGCGGTGATCCTCCAGCGCATCCTTGTCGATGGTCTTCTTCCAGACCCGGCCGTTCAGCTGATCCATCAGATGCGAAGGCGCGCCCTCCAGCTGGATCTTGCCGCCCGCCAGCACCGCCATGCGGGGGCACAGGTCGGCCACGTCCTCGACGATATGGGTCGACAGGATGATCACCACATTGTCGGCGATCTCGGCCAGCAGGTTCAGGAACCGGTTGCGTTCCTCGGGGTCCAGTCCGGCCGTCGGCTCATCCACGATGATCAGTTTCGGATTGCCGATCAGGGCCTGGGCGATGCCGAAGCGCTGACGCATCCCGCCCGAGAATCCGGCCAGCGCCTTTTTCCGGACCGACCACAGATTGGTCTGGTTCAGCAGGGTCTCGACCGTATCCTTGCGATCCTTGCCGTTGGCGATGCCTTTCAGGACCGCCATGTGATCCAGCATGTCGTAGGCCGAAACGCGCGGATAGACGCCGAAATCCTGGGGCAGATAACCCAGGGTCCGGCGCAGTTTTTCCGGCTCCTTGATCACGTCGATGCCGTCGAAATCGATCGTGCCGGACGTGGGCGTCTGCAGGGTCGCGATCGACCGCATCAGGGTCGACTTGCCCGCCCCGTTGGGCCCCAGAAGGCCGAACATGCCGGTCGGGACGGTCAGCGATACGTCGTCCAGCGCCCGCGTCCCGTTGCCGTAGACGTGGACCAGATTCTTGATCGACAGCATGACGCACCCCTCTGACAGTCAAGCGAACTTGTCATGCCGTCGCCGGCCCGACAAGTTACCGATGTGTCAGGATAGCGGCGCCCGCCTCAGGATGTAACCGCCGTCGACCGCTTCGAACGCATCTTCGCCCGTGCGGCGAAAGGCCATCAGCACCGATCCGGCCGCGTCCAGCAGCTCGAATCCGGTCGCGGTCGCCCGCCAGCTCCTCGCCTTCGCCGCATCCGGGATGGCGCAGCTTTCGGCCAGAACCGGCCGCACCCCGTCGATGACCAGATTGGCCAGGGACACGGTGCACCGCGCCCCGTCCGGCGCCCGCAGGGACCAGTGGCCCGCCACCTGTTCGACCGCCAGAACCTGCCCCTGCGGCTCGGACGCGGACGGGGACGGCGCGCATCCGGTCATCAGGATCGCTCCGACGGCGACGGCGAGGATGCGGGCGTGGTCACGGGCGTGTCTCCTCATGCAGAAGAGCTTCCGCCGGGACCGTGGCCGAGGCAAGGCGCGATCAGCCCGCCTTCGCCTTCAGCCGGAACGCATGCAGCAGCGGCTCGGTATAGCCGTTCGGCTGATCCACCCCCTCGAACACCAGCGCCCGCGCCGCCTGATACGCCAGCGAACCCTCCGGATCATCCGCCATCGGACGATAGCCCGGATCATCCGCGTTCTGCCCGTCGACCTTGGCCGCCATTCTCAGGAAGGCGGCGTCCACCTGCTCGGCCGTGC
Organism: Alphaproteobacteria bacterium; assembly: GCA_018820205.1. GTDB lineage: Bacteria > Pseudomonadota > Alphaproteobacteria > Caulobacterales > Caulobacteraceae > Brevundimonas. The sequence continues at coordinate 55,867 of JAHJOK010000016.1, read as the reverse complement.
ACACCCCGTGCAACAGCCAGTTGGCGATATGCTGGGACGAAATCCGCAACGTCGCCCGGTCCTCCATCAGCCCGACGTCGTGGATGTCCGGCACCTTGGAGCAGCCCACCCCCTGGTCGATCCAGCGCACGACATAGCCCAGGATGCCCTGGGCGTTGTTGTCCAGTTCGTCGCGAACCTCCTGCTCCGACCAGTTGGCGCCGTTAGCCAGAGGCGGCGTCAGCAGGTCGTCCAGCCCCGGCGTCGCCCGCGCCGCCACATCCTTCTGCACCGCGAACACATCGACCGCATGATAGTGCAGAGCATGCAGCGTCGCGGCCGTCGGCGACGGGGTCCAGGCCGTGTTAGCCCCGGTCCGGGGATGGCCGATCTTCTGCTCCAGCATGTCGGCCATCCGGTCAGGCGCCGCCCACATCCCCTTGCCGATCTGCGCCCGTCCCGACAGGCCGCACGCCAGACCGATGGCGACGTTGCGCGCCTCATACGAACTGATCCACGCGGACGACTTGATGTCGGCCTTTCGCACCATCGGCCCGGCCTGCATCGCCGTGTGGATCTCGTCGCCCGTCCGGTCCAGGAAGCCGGTGTTGATGAAGACGATCCGGTCCTTCACCGCATGGATGCAGGCCGCCAGATTGGCGCTGGTCCGCCGCTCCTCGTCCATCACCCCGACCTTGATCGTGTGCCGCGTCAGCCCCAGCAGGTCCTCGACCGCGTCGAACAGCCCGTTGGTGAACGCCGCCTCGTCCGGCCCATTCATCTTGGGCTTGACGATATAGACCGACCCCGCGCCCGAGTTGGTGAAGGCGCCGATCCCCTTCAGGTCGTACATCCCGATCAGCGAGGTCACGATGGCGTCCAGAATTCCCTCCGGCGCCTCGGTCCCGTCCGCCAGACGGATCGCCGGATTGGTCATCAGGTGGCCGACGTTGCGCACGAACAGCAACGACCGCCCCTTCAGCGTGATCGCGCCACCGTCCGGCGCGGTGAAGGTCCGATCCGGCTCCAGCGTCCGGTTCAGGGTCCGGCCGCCCTTCTGGAAACTGGCCGACAGATCGCCCTTCATCAGCCCCAGCCAGTTGCGATAGGCGGCGGTCTTGTCCTGCGCATCGACCGCCGCGACCGAATCCTCCAGGTCGCAGATGGTCGACAGGGCCGATTCCAGCACCACGTCCGACAGCCCCGCGGCATCCGCCGCCCCGATGTCGCTCGCCCGATCAATGACCAATTCGATATGCAGCCCGTTGTTGACCAGCAGCACCGACGTAGGCGCCGTCGGCTCCCCGCGATAGCCGACGAACTGCGCCGGATCCTTCAGCCCCGGGACCAGCCGCCCCGCCTGCACCGACCAGCCTTCGACCCCGGAATACGACCCCGTCTCCAGCGGCGCCGCCTCGTCCAGAAACGCCTTGGCCCGCGCCACCACCCGCGCCCCGCGCGCGCCGTCGTACGGCCCCTTCGGCGGCAGGTCGCCCAGCGCATCGGTCCCGTACAGCGCATCGTACAGGCTGCCCCACCGGGCGTTCGCCGCGTTCAGCAGGAAGCGCGCATTCAGGATCGGCACCACCAGCTGCGGCCCCGCCAGCCGCGCCAGTTCGTCGTCGACCTTCTCCGTCGTCACCGAGAACGGCGCCGGCGCGTCGACCAGATAGCCGATGTCCCTCAGGAAGCTTTCGGTCCCCGCCGGATCGTGCGGCTGACCCTTGCGCTCGGCATGCCAGGCGTCGATCCGGCCCTGCAGCTGATCGCGACGCGCCAGCAGTTTGATGTTCTCCGGCGTGAACCGTGCGAACACCGCCGCCACGCCGGTCCAGAACCCGTCGGCGCCGATGCCGAGTCCGGGCAGGACCTCGTCCTCGATGAAGCCGGCCAGTTCGGCGGCCACGGACAGTCCGGCGCGGTCGTGATGGGTCATGAAGGGTCTCCAGCGCAGGCCGAACGGGGAGGCGGCCTGTAACAATGCGTGATCGCACTAGAGCGGGGTGACGGCGGCGGTGCAAGAGGCCTTTCGGCTGACACCGGTGACAACCGCCGCGTCCACGCTCTAACCTTGCCCGTGCACCCCGGCGAAGGCCGGGGTCCAGATGGAAGACTCCGCCGCATGGTCAGCAGAACCGAACCCCCTGTCCCCGCCGCCTGCATGTGTGATCTGGACCCCGGCCTTCGCCGGGGTGCAAGGCGGGTGGCGATGAACCGTCGTTCCCTGCTCGCCGCCGGCCTGATCCTGCCCACCCTCGCCCTGCCCGCCCGGGCCCAGTCCGAACACCCGGTCGTCGCCACCGCCCACGGCCCGGTGCGCGGCCGGACAGACGGCGGCGTCGCCGTGTTCAAGGGCTTGCGCTACGGCGCCGACACCGGCCCGCGCCGCTTCCAGCCGCCGATCCGCCCCGCCGCCTGGACCGCCCCCGCCGAGGCCTTCGCCTATGGCCCCGCCAGCCCGCAAGGCTCGAACGAGGCGAATCAGTCGGAGGACTGCCTGTTCCTCAACGTCTGGTCGCCGGGCCTGGACCGACAGCGGCGGCCGGTCATGGTCTATATCCACGGCGGCGCCTATTCGAACGGCTCCGGCTCCAGCCCGCTCTATGACGGGACCCGGCTGGCGAGGCGCAACGACGTGGTCGTCGTCACCCTGAACCACCGGCTGAACCTGTTCGGCTACGCCTTCCTGCAACGTCTCGCCGGCGCCCCCTTTCTCGACAGCGGCAACGCCGGCCAGCTGGACCTGCATCTCGCGCTGCAGTGGGTGCGCGACAATATCGCGGCCTTCGGCGGCGATCCCGGCCGCGTCATGGTCTTCGGCCAGTCGGGCGGCGGGGCCAAGATCGCGACCATGATGGCCACGCCCTCAGCCGCCGGTCTGTTCCACCGCGCCGCGACCATGAGCGGGCAACAGGTCACCGCCTCCGGCCCGTGGAACGCCACCCGCCGGGCCGAAACCTGGCTCGACGCGCTCGGCCTGCCAAAAGCCCGCGCCGCCGAGGCCGCGACCCTGCCGGTCGAGACCCTGCTGAAGGCGTCGGAGGCGACCGACCCCGTCCTCGGCTTCGGCGGCCTCTACTGGGGCCCGGTGCTGGACGACCGCACCCTTCGCCGCCACCCCTTCTACCCCGACGCCCCGGCCCAGTCGGCCCACATCCCGATGATCATCGGCAACACCCACGACGAGACCCGCGCCTTTCTGGGCAATGACCCCGCCAACTATTCGCTGACCTGGGACGACCTGCCCGGCAAGATGACCGACCGCGAGTTTCGCATCGACGTCGCGCCAGAGCCCGTCATCGCCGCCTATCGCCGGATCTATCCCGACTACTCGCCCTCCGACGTCTTCTTCGCCGCCACCACTGCGGCTCGATCCTGGCGCGGCGCGGTGATCGAGGCCGAGGCGCGCGCCGCCTCCGGCTCCCCGGCCTGGGTCTACCAGCTGGACTGGACCTCCCCCATCGAGGAGGGGCGTCGCGGCGCCATGCACACCGACGACATCCCGCTGGCCCTCGACAACGTCACGGCGTCCGGCAGCCGCGCCCAGGGCCCGGAGGCGCAACCGATGGCCGACCGCCTGTCCAGGGCCTTCGTCGCCCTGGCCCGCGACGGCGATCCGAACCATTCCGGCCTGCCGACCTGGGCACGCTACGACCTGACGCGCCGCCAGACGATGATCATGGACGCACCCGCCCGGATGGAGGACGATCCGCGCGGCGCCGAACGCCGCCTGTTCGCCGCCATCCCCTACGTCCAGCCTGGGACCTAGGGCGGACGCGTCACCCCGGTTCCGCTAATCCCCGCGACCGCGCCCCCAAAAAAATCCGTGCATCCCCGCGAAGGCGGGGACCCAGGTTTGAACCGGAGCGCCGCCGCCAACCGGTGCATTCAACCCGTCACCTGTGTGCGCCGGAACAATAACCTGACCACCGAACGCCCCGCCAAAACCTGGGTCCCCGCCTTCGCGGGGATGCACGGTGTTTGGTATCCGGTCCGGTTGATCCGCAACCACGCCGATTTCCTCAACCCATTCAACGCCCGCCACGAATAACCGGCCTCCGAACGCGCCCTGCATCCCACACCAGTTATCCTTCTTGCCGGTCCCGTCGCCTGGGAAGGGCGCAAGGCCTTGCGAGCTTGTCGCGGCGGGAACGGAGGGAGCGGGGGTCCGATCGACCCGCCACCGAGGGGCTTTGTTCTCCAACGGGCGGCGAGATCGGGCGATGGGGGCTTTCGCCCCCAGTAAAGACGGTCAGCAGGAAACTGGCCGTGTTCAGGGGATCGGCTTTCGCGAGCACGCCGACCTTCCCGCCGGGGGCTTGTAGTTGGCAAGGCGTTAAGAGCGTCGCTGGTTCGTGACTGCAACGCGGTCCAGAGCCAACAGCACCCGGTCAGACCTTCCGTGCGGAGCGTTCAGCCTTCGTCGAAACGGTATTCAACTCACTCATCCGGACGAGGGTCCGGAACGCGCCGCCCGCCCTTCCCATCCCGTTCGCAGCGGAAGAGCGATGAGGCGTGTCCTGACGTCCTGCCTTGACTTCGCCGCAGTCAGCGCCCATTTGCGCTGCGTCGCACAATTGCGATCCCCGGCGCCTCCAGCGCGTGTGGGTCTTCTGACTGATGAAGACCTGACTGGTAGCGGTCGCCGGCCCTCAAGATTCATTCGCTGCCCGGACACGCGGGGCGGCGCCCGATCCACCCCGAAGGCTCCACCCTGGCGCCCCATCGGGACTGGCGGTGCGCGGCCCTTCTGGCGTTGAGCCATGGCTGATGCGCATCGCCGCATACGCGAAAGACAAACGCTCCATGAGCAACATCACTTTTGAATCCTTCGGCCTGAACAAGGCCCTGCTGCAGGCCCTGACGACGTCGGGCTACACCACCCCCACGCCGATCCAGGCCCAGGCGATCCCCTCGGTCATGCTGGGCAAGGACCTTCTGGGCATCGCCCAGACGGGCACCGGCAAGACCGCCGCCTTCGCCCTGCCGATCCTGCATCGCCTGGCCGAAAACCGCGTCGCCCCCCTGCCCCGCACCACCCGCTGCCTGATCCTGTCGCCGACGCGCGAACTGGCCAGCCAGATCGCCGAGAGCTTCAAGGCCTATGGCAAACACCTCGGCTTCAAGGTCGCGGTCGTCTTCGGCGGCGTGAAATACGGCCCGCAGGAACGCGCCATCCAGGCCGGTCTCGACGTCCTGGTCGCCACGCCCGGCCGTCTGCTGGACCACATGCAGCAGAAGACCCTGGACCTGTCCTCGACCGAGATCTTCGTCCTCGACGAGGCCGACCAGATGCTGGACCTCGGCTTCGTCAAGCCGATCCGCCAGATCGTCAGCCGCATCCCGGCCAAGCGCCAGAACCTGTTCTTCTCGGCCACCATGCCGACCGAAATCGGCAAGCTGGCCGGCGAGCTTCTGAAGGAGCCCGTCAAGGTCCAGGTGACGCCGCAGTCGACCACGGTCGAGCGCATCAACCAGTCGGTCGTCCACATCGAACAGGGCCGCAAGCGCGCCCTGCTGACCGAGATGTTCGCCGACGACAACTACACCCGTTGCCTGGTCTTCACCAAGACCAAGCACGGCGCCGACAAGGTCGCGGCCTATCTGGAGGCCGGTGGCGTCCAGGCCGGCGCCATCCACGGCAACAAGTCCCAGCCCCAGCGTGAACGCACCTTGGCCGCCTTCAAGGCCGGCAAGCTGCGCGTCCTGGTCGCCACCGACATCGCCGCGCGCGGCATCGATGTGGACGGGGTCTCGCACGTCGTGAACTTCGAGCTGCCCTTCGTGCCGGAAGCCTATGTCCACCGCATCGGTCGTACGGCGCGCGCGGGCAAGGACGGCTCGGCCGTCAGCTTCTGCGCCGGCGACGAGATGAAACTGCTGCGCGACATCGAGAAGGTCACGCGCCAGAAGATCCCGGCCACCGACCGTCGCAATGACAAGTCGCTGGGCCTGCTGGACCAGTCGATCATGGCCGCCGGCGTCGGCTCCAAGGCGTCCATGCCCGACGACGGTCGCGGCGACCGCCAGCAGCAGCGCGGACCGCGCAACCCGCGTCGCGACGGCGTGAAGAAGGAGCACGGCGGCCAGCCGCACCGCGTCCGCGGCAAGGGCGGCCAGCGCGGCGGCCAGGGCGACCGCACGCATCACGCCGACCGTCCGCTGGCCTCGACCCAGCCGTTCGATCCACTGGCGGCCGACCGCGCCCGCTCGGCGGCGATCGCTCAACGTCCTCAGGCCGAAGCCAAGCCCGACGGCGAGATCCGTCGTCGCCCGCGCGGCCGTCGCCCGTCCAACGGCGGGAAGGGCTACGGCGCCGCCAAGGGCTAAGCCAGACTGAACCGGCGGCGGGTCTCTGACGAGGCCCGCCGTTTTTCCTGTTCACAGCCTGATGTTGAAGTCTGTGCTAGTCTTCGCCATCTGAGCCGATACCCGACCCGAGACCCGATGATGTACGAAACGCCCGAGCTGGAATCCGAGACCTGGACCCGGACCAGCGCCATCCGCCTCTATGACCTCGAAGAGTTCGAAGGCATGCGCGTGGCCGGTCGTCTGGTGGCCGAGGCGCTCGACATGATCACGCCCTTCGTCGTCCCGGGCGTGACCACGCAGGAGATCGACGACCGCATCCGCCAGTTCACCCTGGACCGCGGCGGCCTGCCGGCCTGCCTGGGCTACAAGGGCTATATGAAAACCGTCTGCACCTCGATCAATCACGTGGTGTGTCATGGCATTCCGGGCGACCGGGTGCTGAAGGACGGCGACATCGTCAACATCGACCACACCGTCATCGTCGACGGCTGGCACGGCGATTCCAGCCGGATGTATGCGGTCGGCGACGTCGGCGCCCGAGCCCGGAAACTGATCGACGTCACCTATGAATCCTTGGCCCTCGGCCTGGCCCAGGTGAAGCCGGGCAATAGCTTCGGCGACATCGGCTTCGTGATCCAGCGCCACGTGGAGGCCGCGCGGATGAGCGTCGTGCGCGACTTCTGCGGCCACGGGATCGGCCGGCTGTTCCACGACAGCCCCAACGTCCTGCACTATGGCAGGAAGGGCGAGGGCGCGGTGCTGAAGCCCGGCATGATCTTCACCGTCGAGCCGATGGTGAACCTGGGCAAGCCGCATGTGAAGGTTCTGTCCGACGGCTGGACCGCCGTGACCCGCGACAAATCCCTCTCGGCCCAGTGCGAACACAGCGTCGGCGTCACCGAGGACGGCTGCGAAATCTTCACCCTGTCGCCCGCCGGCCTGTTCAACCCGTCGGCGCCGGGGGCTTGATCGCCGCCCGTCGCGCGCTAGCCTGAACCACAGCAGGCCGGGGGGCGGGTTGAGCGAGCAGCAGAACGACCGGACGCCCGCCGTCCCCCACCACTCGGGTCACCGCGAGCGCCTGCGCGCCCGCGCCCGGACCGCCGGGCTGAACCATCTTCCCGACTACGAACTGCTGGAGCTGTTCCTGTTTCGCAGCCAGCCGCAGGGCGACGTCAAACCCATCGCCAAGGCCCTGCTGATCCGGTTCGGATCGCTGGCCGCCGTCCTCGCCGCCAGCGTCGAAGACCTGATGACCGTCCGCACCGAGGACACGCGGGGCAAGACCAAGGGCGTCGGCGCGGAGACCGCCCTCGACCTCGCCGCCCTGCATGAGGTGGCCCAGCGCGTGGCGCGTGAGCCGACCGTCAAACGCCCGGTCATCGCGTCCTGGAGCGCGCTTCTGGCCTATGTCCGCGTCGCCCTTCAGCACGAACCGCGCGAACAATTCCGCGTCCTCTATCTCGACAAGAAGAACCAGCTGATCCTGGACGAGGTCCAGAACCGGGGCACGGTCGATCACGCCCCCGTCTATCCGCGAGAGGTCGTCCGCAGGGGCCTGGAAGTCAGCGCCGCCGCCATGATCCTGGTGCACAACCACCCGTCCGGCGACCCGACGCCCAGCCGCGCCGACATCGACATGACCAAACAGATCGTCCAGGCCGCGAAATCCCTCAGCGTCGAGGTCCATGATCACCTGATCGTCGGCCGCGAGGGCGTGACCAGCTTCAAGCAACTGGGACTGATGTGACCCCTTCCAGACGCACCCTGCTGACCGGCGCGGCGCTCGCCGCCGCCTCGCCCGCCCTCGCCCTGCCCCGGGACGCGGCCCGCGCCGCCGTGGTCTCGACATGGGATTTCGGCGCGGCGGCGAACGCCCAGGCCTGGGCCGCACGCCAGTCGGGCGGCTCCGCCGTCGACATGGTCGAGGCCGGCGCCCGGGTGCCGGAGGCTGATGCGAGCAACCATTCGGTGGGACTGGGCGGCTATCCCGACCGGGACGGCCACGTCACCCTCGACGCCGTGATCATGGACCATGCCGGCAATCTGGGCGCCGTCTGCGCGCTGGAGGACATCGTCCACGCCGTCTCGGTCGCCCGTGCGGTGATGGAAAGGACGCCCCACGTCATGCTGGTCGGGGAAGGCGCGCGGACCTTCGCCCTCGACCAGGGGTTCGAGCCCGCCGTCCTGCTGACACCCGAGGCCGAGGCCGCCTGGCGCGAATGGCTGACCACCGCCGACTACGCCCCGCGCGCCAACAGCGAGAACACCGACTGGCGCGGGACGCCGGGCGGCCCGGGCGACCACGACACCATCGGCATCCTGGCCATGGACGCGGACGGCCGTCTGGGCGGCGCCTGCACGACCTCCGGCATGGCGTTCAAGATGCGCGGCCGGGTGGGCGACAGCCCGCTGACCGGCGCCGGCCTCTATGTCGATCAGGACGTCGGCGCGGCCACCGCGACCGGCGTCGGCGAGGACGTCGTGCGGATTTGCGGGGCCCATTCGGTCGTGGAGGCGATGCGGGCCGGGGCGGCCCCGACCGACGCCTGCCGTCAGGTGCTGGAGCGTCTGGTCCGGCTGCGCGGCGGGGCCTTGGCCGGGCATCAGGTCGCCCTTCTGGCCTTGGACGTCCAGGGCCGGGTCGGCGGCTTCGCCCTGCTGCCCGGCTTCACCTATGCGGTGACCGACACGACGGGCGCGACCCGGATCGAGCGCGCCGGCGCCGTCTTCCCCGACCCGGCATGAGCCATCCCGTTCTCACCACCGCCCGCCTGACGCTGACCCCGGTCGCCCTGACCGACTTCGACGACCTGTGCGTCCTGTGGACCGACGAGGGCTTCACCCGCCACATCACCGGCCGTCCGTTGCCGGAGGAGGACGTCTGGTTCCGGCTGCTGCGCGACCTCGGCCACTGGTCGGCCCTGGGGCGCGGCAACTGGACGATGCGACTGAGGGAGACGGGCGCCTATGCGGGGTCGGTCGGCGTGCTCGACTATCGCCGCGGGGTGCAGCCTGCGATGGCGGCGCCGGAACTGGGCTGGGGTCTCGGCGCGGCCTTTCAGGGGCTGGGGCTGGCCTCGGAGGGGGTCGCCGCCGCCCTGGACTGGACCGACCATGTGCTCAAGGCTCCCCGGACCGTCTGCATGATCGGTCCGGCCAACCTGGCGTCCCTGCGTCTGGCCGGGCGGGTCGGCTATGCCTCCTATGCCCAGACCGTCTATCGCGACGAACCGGTGATCCTGCTGGAACGCCGTTCCCCGCCCGACCTCAGGTAGCGCGACATTAAGGTTTACGGACCATTCTGCACCGCGAACTCCGGGAGCCGTCGCCTCTTCCATGCCCATGCCCGTCGAAACCCTGCACGCCTATCTGATCGAGGCGTTTCCCGACGCCGAGATCGCGATCGACGATCTGGCGGGCGACGGCGACCACTATCGCGCCCGCATCGTCTCGACCGCCTTCGCCGGCCTGCCCCGCGTGAAACAGCACCAGCTCGTCTATGCCGCGCTGAAGGGTCATATGGGTGGCGAACTGCATGCCCTGGCCCTCGAAACCTCCGCCCCGAACCCGACAGGCTGATCTCCGATGCGCTATCGCCCCTTCGGCGCGTCCGGCGCCGCCATCTCGACCCTGACCCTCAGCCTCGGCGTCGATTGCCTCGACCGGGGCGTCAGCGCCGCCAACGACCTGATCTTCACTGCGCTCGAGGCCGGCATCAACTCCTACCGGCTGGAGACGGCCGACCCGGTCCTGGCGGAAGTCGTCGGCCAGGCCCTCGTCAACGTCGACCGCAAGCTGCTGAACGTCAGCCTGGAGCTGGGCGCCGGCGACGGACGCAAGGGCTCCGCGCGCGACTTCTCGGCCGAGGGCATGACCGGGGCCATCGACCGCTGTCTGCACGTCTCTGGCCTGGGCTGGATCGATGTGGCCCTGCTGGAAGAGCCCGGCGAGGACGAACTGCCCCAGAGTTCCCTGAACGCCCTGAAGGCCCTGCGCGCCACCGAACGCGTCCGCTACCTGGGCGTCTCAGGCGAGACCGAGGTGATGGACGCCTATGTCTCCACCGGCGCCTTCGACGTCCTGGCCACCCCCTTCCACGTCAACATCGACTGGAGGGTTCGTTCGCGCCTGCGGGCGGCGCGGGAACAGGACATGGCGATCCTGGCCTACGACTATTTCCCGTCGGCGCTCGACACCGACAAGAAGGCCGCCACCGTGCATCAGCCGAAAAAGGGCCTGTTCGGCTTTGGCTCCGGCCCGCGCGGCAGGGCCAAGGACGATCCGCTGGCCGGCGCCGGCACCTTCGCCTTCCTGCACCGCACGCCCCACTGGACGGCCGAGGCCATCTGCCTGGCCCACGCCATGACCGATCCGGCCATCTCCAGCGTCCTGGTGCGGGCGACGGAGCCTGAGCGTCTGAACGTCCTGGCCGCCGTCCCCGAACGCGACATGCCGCCCGGTCTGTCGGCCCAGATCGAGATGGCCCGCGTGGCGGCCTGACACGACGCCGGACACGCAGGCTTGAGGCGGGCCGCCCTTGACCGGTCCCGCCGCCGTCCCTAGCTGACGCCTGCAACCGAAAGGCCTTCCCCGTGTCCGACCAAGCCCTCGATACCGCGACGTCCGCCGATCCGGTCCACGCCTTCATCGGCAAGACCGTCAGCGAGCATGACGTCGTCCTGTTCATGAAGGGCACGCCCGACGCCCCGCGCTGCGGGTTTTCGTCGCTGGCGGTCCAGATCCTCGACCATGTCGGCGCTCCGTTCGTCGGCGTCGACGTGCTTCAGGACGACGGCCTGCGCGACGGCATCAAGGCCTTCACCGACTGGCCGACCATTCCCCAGCTCTATGTGAAGGGCGAGTTCGTGGGCGGCTCCGACATCGTGCGCGAGATGTTCCAGGCGGGCGAACTGACCGCCCTGATGGTCGAAAAAGGCGTTCCCCTCGGCGAGGCCTGAGTGGCGCGCGCGACCCTGACGCCGCGCGAGGACCGCGAGGTCTTCGACGTCCCGTTGGAAATCCGACCCGAGCACATCGACGACAACGGCCACGTCAACAATGTCGTCTATGTCGGCTGGCTGCAGCAGGCCGGCACGTCGCACTGGAACGCCCGTTTCGACGCCGAGACCCGCGCCCGATGGTCCTGGGTCGCCCTGCGTCACGAGATCGACTATGTCCGCGCCCTGGCTCCGGACGCCACCGCCGTGGCCCGCACCTGGGTCGGCGACCCCCAGGGTCCGCGCTTCGCCCGCTATGTCCGCATCGAGGACGGCGAGGGGCGCCTGTGCGCGCAGGGCGTGTCGGAATGGTGCCTGGTGGACGCCACGACGATGCGCCCGACGCGCATTCCCGCGACCATGCTGCCGACCTTCGAACGCCGCTGAGGCCCGATCAGGTCGAGGGCGGCAGTTGATAGGGGTTGTTGACGGATAGCCGCGAGCCCGGAACCAGGCCCAGTTCCTCGAACGACCACATGACCTCGACCCCGTCGTTTACAGGCGTGTCGCAATCGTCCTGGTCGATACGGCGCAGGGTGATCGTCGTGTCCCCACCGGCCTGGTTGACCATGGGAAACAGGTCGTCGCGGTCGGTGCAGCCGTTCGAACTGACCCAGAAGACCGCCAGATCGCGGGTGATCGCGGCGGCGTGGATGGGCTCCAGCTGACCGGGCATGACGACGGCCCGCATCGGCGGCTGGGGCTGGAACAGCGCGCAGCCCGACGTCGCCAGCGCGGCGGTCGCGATCAATGCGATTTTATGGATGGGAGCCATGCCCCGCGCCCCGGTTGATCCTGAAGGCGCATCATCCCCCAATTCGCCGGATTCCGCATCTGTTTTATTCGACCGGTCCCATGCGCCGCCGTGTCACTCAAGCACGCTCAGCTCCGGCCACCGGCTGCGGGCGCGCTCGACCACGCGCGTCCAGTCCTTGGCCCGTCCCCGGTTGGGGTTTGGCCGCAGCACCAGATCGAACACGTCCTCCAGGCCCAGGGGCGCGGCGACGCTGATCGTGTCGTCGGCCTCCATCCGCACCCCGACCGCAAAGGCCGGGGCCACGAACCGTTCCAGCGCCTCGTCGGTGCAACCGATGGGGTCATAAGGTTCGCCGAAATGATCCGGGAACCACAGAGGCACGCGGGCCTGGTTGCGCACCTCGACCAGATCGCGGAACGGCGGGTCGAAGGCGGCGGCGACGCGCTTGATGACGACGTCCTCGGCGTCCCATGAGGTGTCGGGATCGAAATAGCCCAGGTCGTAGTCGCGCACGCCATAGCCGGGCGCGCGACCCGTCTGGTGGTTCCAGACGCTCTGATAGACGGCGCCCGAGAACACCCGCCAGTCGGGCATGTCCAGGTCGCGCACCGTGGTCAGAACGTGCATCAGCCCCGGATCGGCGCGCACGATCCGGATCAATCGATCTTCCAGCGCGCCGCTCACCGATCCCTCAACGGCCAGCCGTGGTCCAGCGGACCATGCCCGCCGCCCAGGCCGGGCGCGCGCCGGATCGCCTCGGCGACATAGGCCCAGCCCTCGGCCGTCGCCTGTTCCAGCGTCCGCCCTTGCGCGATCCCGGCGGCGATGGCGCTGGCCAGGGTGCAGCCCGTGCCGTGGGTCGAGGTCGTGTCGATGCGCGGCCCCTCCAGCATCGTCTCCCCCGACGCCGTCACCAGCAGATCGACCACGGTCGGCCCTGGAACATGGCCGCCCTTCATCAGCACCGCGCCGGCGCCCATCTCCAGCAAGGCGGCCCCCGCCCGGCGCTGTCCATCCAGATCGGCGACCAGGACGCCCGTCAGCGCCTCGGCCTCCGGAGCATTGGGGGTCAGCAGCGCCGCGCGCGGGATCATCAGGCTCCGCACCGCCTCGACCGCCCCGGCGTCCAGCAGAGCCGCGCCGCCCTTGGCCACCATCACCGGATCGACCACGACAGGCGTCGGTGTCGAATCCAGGATCGCCGCGACCCGCTCGACCACCTCCACCGACCCCAGCATGCCGGTCTTGATCGCGTCGGCGCCGATGTCGTCCAGCACGGCCCGCGCCTGCGCCTCGATCAGGTCCAGCGGCAGCGGATGCACGCCATGGACGCCCAAGGTGTTCTGCACCGTGATCGCCGTGATCGCCGTGGCGGCATACCCGCCCAGCGCCGTCACCGCCTTGATGTCGGCCTGGATCCCAGCGCCGCCGCCGGAGTCCGATCCGGCGATGATCAGCACCCGGCCCCTCACGACGCGTTCTCCACCGCCTGCTGGACCGCCAAGGCCTGGACCGTCTCGCGCACGTCGTGGACCCTGATGATAGACGCGCCGCGCCGGGCGCCCTCCAGCGCCAGGGCGATCGAGCCGCCCAGCCGGTCTCCGGCCTCGGTCGCCGACGGATCGATGTTGCGGATCATCCGCTTCCGGCTGGCCCCCAGCAGCACCGGGAAACCGGACTCCGCCAGGGCGCCCAGTCCGGCGATCAGCGCCAGATTGTGCTCGATCGTCTTGCCGAAGCCGATGCCGGGATCCAGCGTGATCTTCCGGCGCGCCACCCCCGCCGCCATCGCCGCTTCCGCCCGGCCCGCCAGATAGTCGGCGACCTCCGCGACCACGTCGCCATAGCGCGGCTCGACCTGCATGGAGCGCGGCTCGCCCAGCATATGCATCAGAACCATCTCGCACCCCAGTTCGGCGGCGACCGCGGCGCTGTGGGGCGTGAAGGTCAGGGCGGTCACGTCGTTCCAGATCGAGGCCCCCGCGGCGACGGCGGCGCGCGCGACCTCGGGCTTCATCGTGTCGATGCTGATCGGCCCGTGCCAGCGGGCGTGGACCGCCGCGATCACCGGAACCGTCCGCGCGATCTCCTCGTGGACCGAGACCGGTTCCGCACCCGGCCGGGTCGACTCCCCGCCGATGTCCAGGATGTCGGCCCCGTCTCCGATCAGCCGCATCGCCTGGACCAGCCCGCCCTCGACGGTCTCGTGCAGGCCGCCGTCGGAAAAACTGTCCGGCGTGACGTTCAGTATGCCCATGACGCGGGGACGAGGACTCATCGGATTTTCGCCTGCGGATAGATGGTCTCGCCTCGCGCCAACATCGCCACGAACCCGGCGATCTTCTTCGTCCGTCCCGCCTCGGTCTTCAACGCGTTGGTGCGGTGGATCAGGGCGAAGCGGTTCTGCGAGGTCAGGGCGTCGAACATAGCCCGGGCCTGCGGTTCTGCGTCGATCGCCGCCATCAGATCATCGGGAACCGCCGCCCCCTTGACCCGATAGGTCTTTTCCCACCGGCCGTCGGCGCGGGCGGCCTCGACCTGTTTCAGTCCCGCCGGCTGCATCGTCCCGTCGGCGATCATTCGTTCGGCGTGGGCGACGTTGATCTCGCTCCAGCTGCTCTTGGGGCCGCGCGGCGTGAACCGCTGCAGGAAGCTGACGTCGTCCAGGCTCTTGCGCACCCCGTCGATCCAGCCCCAGGCCAGGGCCGCGGGGATGGCGTCCTTCCAGGTGACGCTGGGCGTGCCCGATGCGACCTTGAACACGCGGATCCAGACCTCCGGCTCGCTCTCGCCATTCGCGGCCAGCCAGTCATGGAAGGCGCCCGCATGTTCGAACATGCGCACCCGTTGCGGATCGACCGTCATCGGCGCCATCAGGCCCTCGATCCGATCAGGCCGCCCAGCGCCTCCAGGTAGGCGGCGAACGCCTCGCGGCCCTGGCCGGTGATGGAGATGCGCGTCAACGGCTTGGCGTTCACGAAACTCTTGTCGATGGCGACGTAACCGGCCTCGTCCAGCTTTTTCAGATGCACCGACAGATTGCCCTGGGTCGCGTCCAGAACGGTCTTGAGCTCGGTGAAGTCGGCGGTCTCGACGTCGGCCAGATAGACCATGATCCCCAGCCGCATGCGACCGTGAATGACCTCGTCGATCTTGCCGAGCTGATCCAGACTCATGGGCTCAGGCGATCCGTCGGGCCTCGAGCGACGCGCGCAGCATGATCCAGCCGGGCGCCGCGAACAGGCCGAACAGGGCCGCAGTGCAGACCGCCAGATAGGCCAGGGGCTCGCGCACCAGAACGCCAAGAGCCACCGCCGTCGCCCAGCCGCCGATGGCGGTCGCCAGCATCCAGACCTTGCGCCTCAAACACCACGCCACCCACCACGCCGCCGCCTGCAGGGCGAAGACCATCGCTGGATAGTAGAGCCAGACGGCGAAGTCCTGGTCCCGCGCCGAGCCGACGCCGAAGATGATGATCACCGCCAGATTGACCATGCCCGTCGCGGTGAAAGCCGCATTCATCGTCCGCGCCACGATCGGGCCCGGCTTGGCGAACTGCCGGTCCATGCGTGCGACCCACACCAGTACCGCGATCATGACCACGGTGATGGCCGCGACGAAGATCAGGCTGGGCAGGGCCGACCAGCGGATCCAGCCCAGGATCTGGCCGACGTGAAACAGGCATTCGAATCCGTAAAGCAGCCCCCCCGCCAGATAGGCGACGCCCATACCCATATGCGGGTGCGGCCCGCCGCCCGAGATGACGGAACGCAGGAAGGCCAGATCGGCCTCGGGATTGCTGCGGGTGGTGTCGGGCATCGGTGATTCCTTTGCGGCCGGCGCGTCCCTTCGGATGGACGCGCCGGCCGGGGATGGCAAGCTATTCGGCCAGGACGGGCGCGGCCGGGGCCGGACGGCGCCACGGCACGCGACGGCCGTTCAGCCAGCGGCCCATGAAGGTATGGCGGATCAGCAGTTCATAGGTGACCAGGGCAATCGTCAGCACGCCCGCCACGATCGCCGCCATCTTGGCGAACCAAGGCCACGGCGCGTCCAGCAGCAGCACCTGTCCCGCCATCACCAGCGGCAGGTGGACGATGTAGATCCAGTAGGATGCGTCGGCCAGATAGCGCCGCACCGCGCTGTGGCCGGAGACGAACTTCAGCGTCAGCCCCATGACCGCGAAGGTCGAGGCATAGACCGCCATCGCATAAACCCAAGCCGCCACGGCCTTGGCCGAGGGATCGGTCAGCGGCGCCAGCCGGGGGGCCAGACCGCCGGCCAGATACAGGGCGGCGGCGCCCGTCGCGACGGCCATCAGCGCCGACACCCACCACCCGCCCGCGATCCGTCCCAGCAGGTCGCGGCGGCGATCCAGCAGCACGCCGATGCCGAATGCGACGCCGAATGCGGTCAGGGCGACGGCGTTCGGAACCAGCCCCGTGTCCGGCGTCGGAATGCCGAAGAAGGCGCTCCAGTTCGGATGGAGCCAGAAGGCCAGGGCCAGGGGCGCGGCCGCGAGAACCGGCGTCCACGGGCCGATCAATGCCCCCGTCAGTCTGTCCGAAAGACGCCCCAGGGCGCCCGACCGATCGATGGACATCACCCCGTGAACCGCCAGCATCACGACGTAGAAGATCAGCAGCACCCACAGGAACCACAGGTGGGTAAGCGGGAAAGTCTCAAGCGTCAGGGGCGGCGGCGGCGGCCCGTCGGTCGGCAGACTGCCGCCGTTGTCGATCGCAACCTTCCACAACAGAACGGCGATGATCCCCGCGAACACCAGACCCCAGAAGATCACCAGCGGCCCGCCGATCCGGCTGAGGCGATCCAGGGCGAACTTCATCCAGCCGCGCCGCTCCAGCATCATGTGGCCGAACAGGCCGGCGATCAGGAAAAAGGTGGTCATCCGGAACAGGTGGATGACGAAGAAGACCGCGCTCGCTCCGGTCGAGGCGGTCAGGTCCGTGGCGATCCAGATCGGCGCCGGGATGTAGGCCATGGCCGCGTGCAGCAAGAGGCCCAGCAGCAACGCCCCGCCTCTCAGGGCGTCCAGCCCATGCAGCCGCTCGGGCCGGTGGGTGTCGGTGGTCATGATCGTTCTCCCCCTGGGTTCGGGAGTTCGTATCTCATAGACTTGTTTGTTATGCAAACAAGTTCGCCAAATCGCACCCCGCGCGGCGAACCGGGCGGGGTGCTTTCGAAACGGAGCGCGGACCTCCCGGTCCGCCATTCAGCGTCGAAAAGAGGCGGACCTGGAGGTCCGCGCTCCAATGCGCGTCGCTAGTGAAGCGTCGTCTGGCTGTCGCTCGCCACCACCGTGACCCCCTCCGACACCGGGGTGACCGGCACGGACACCGACGGGCCGGCGTTGGGGAAATTGTTCTCGTCGCGGTTCGGGGCGGCGCCCTTCTCCAGCAGATCCTTGATCTCCTCGCCCGACAGGGTCTCGTATTCCAGCAGGGCCTGGGCCAGCTTTTCCAGATCGCCCGACTTGGCCTTCAGGATCTTGCGCGCCTCGTTCCAGCCCGAGGTGACCAGTTTCTTGACCTCGGAATCGATCAGACGCGCGGTCTCCTCGCTGATGTTCTGGCTGCGGGCGACCGAGTGGCCCAGGAAGACTTCCTGTTCGTTCTCGCCGTACGCCACCGTCCCCAGCACGTCGGAGAAGCCCCACTGGGTCACCATCCGCCGGGCCAGCTTGGTCGCCTGCTGGATATCCGAAGACGCGCCCGAGGTGATGTTGGCCTTGCCGAAGATCAGCTCCTCTGCCACCCGGCCGCCGGCCATGATGGCGATCCGGTCGATCATCTGCTGATACTTCATCGAATAACGGTCGCCTTCCGGCAGCTGCATGACCATGCCCAGGGCCTGGCCGCGCGGAACGATGGTGGCCTTGTGCACCGGATCGGCCATCTTGACGTTCATGGCGACGATGGCGTGGCCGCCCTCGTGATAGGCGGTCAGGCGCTTCTCTTCCTCGTTCATGGCCATGGATTTGCGCTCGGCGCCCATCATGACCTTGTCCTTGGCGTCCTCGAAATCGCGCTGGGTGACCATCCGGCGGTCCTTGCGCGCCGCCATAAGGGCCGCCTCGTTGACCAGGTTGGCCAGGTCGGCGCCGGAAAAGCCCGGCGTGCCGCGCGCGATCGTCTTGGTGTTCACGTCGGCGGCCAGGGGCACGTCCTTCATGTGGACGCGCAGAATTCGTTCGCGGCCCGAGACGTCGGGGTTGGGCACCACCACCTGGCGGTCGAACCGGCCGGGACGCAGCAGGGCCGGGTCCAGCACGTCGGGACGGTTGGTCGCGGCGATCAGGATGATCCCCTCGTTGGCCTCGAACCCGTCCATCTCGACCAGCAACTGGTTCAGCGTCTGCTCGCGCTCGTCATTGCCGCCGCCGAGCCCTGCGCCCCGATGACGACCGACGGCGTCGATCTCGTCGATGAAGATGATGCAGGGCGCGTTCTTCTTGGACTGTTCGAACATGTCGCGCACCCGGCTGGCGCCGACGCCGACGAACATCTCGACGAAGTCGGAGCCCGAGATCGAGAAGAACGGCACGCCGGCCTCGCCGGCGACCGCGCGGGCCAGCAGGGTCTTGCCGGTGCCCGGAGGGCCGACCAGCAGGGCGCCCTTGGGAATCTTGCCGCCCAGGCGCTGGAATTTCGACGGATCCTTCAGGAAGTCGACGACCTCCTGCAGTTCCTCCTTGGCCTCGTCCACGCCAGCGACGTCGTCAAACGTCTTCCTGCCCTTGTGTTCGGTCAGAAGCTTGGCCTTGGACTTGCCGAAGCCCATGGCGCCCCGCGCCCCGCCCTGCATCTGGCGCATGAAGAAGATCCACACCCCGACCAGCAGCATGATCGGCAGAAGGCCGATCAACAGCCCCTGCCACCAAGCCTGGCGCGTCGTCTTCACGTCCACCTCGGCGCCCGAGGCGCGGATGGCCTCGACCAGGCCTTCGTTCGGATAGGGGGTCGTGGCCACGAACCGGGTGTCGTTCTTGTAGACGCCCGTCACCTGGTCGCCCTTGACCGAGACCGACTTGATCTGCTGGCCCTCGACGGCGGTCACCAGCTGGGAATAGGTCACGGGCTCGGGCCGGCCCTGGGTCGCGCCGCCGGCCTGGCCCGGCACGGCGCCGCCGCCCTGGCTGATGGCGGCATAGACGGCCAGCAGGCCCAGGATGATCACGCCCCAGATCGCCAGATTACGCAGGTTCATCGTTCTCAGATCCTCGTCGCCGACGTCTCGCGCCGGCACGGTGTTACGGTGTTGTCGTCAAAATAGGTCAGCGGGCGGCGTTTCGCCATGGATGGTTCGGGCAAGGTCGCTTTCCTGCGTCGTTTCGCCCAGCGCGAGGGTCAGACGGCGCGGCGCCAGATTGCGCACCTCGGCCGCCCGCCATGCAAGAACCGGCGCATCCGAACCGTCCCGGATCAGGACCGGCAGCGCCGCGCGGGCCCAGGCGGGCGCCGTCGCCGCGATCGCGCGATCGACCTTTGACAGGGCGTTCAGCCGCCCCAAGGCCGCCGTCGCAGTCCAGCCGGGCGCACCGGCCGTGATCTCATAGCGACCGTCCCAGACGTTGGGCGTGCCGGCCGTCAGGACGACATCCGCAGGCCGCCGCCGCCGCATCTCGCCTGGTTCGCGGCCGATGACCACGCGGTCGCCGCTCGCTTCGATCCGCGCGCCGGACAGGGTGGCGGTGAAATCCTCGCCCGAAACTAGCCGCGAAGCGAGGGCGTCCAACCGGTCGCGGCGCGGCGCCACATCGATTCCGGAGGCGCACGACAGGGCGACCGCCAGCGCGTTCCCGCCGATCGAGCGATCCCCCTCGAACCCCTCTCCCAGCGGGAGCGGGGTTGTCCGCACGACAGCTTGGCTGCGTTCTTGCGCGCCGAGCTGAGGCGCGGATGTCGCGGGTTTCTCACTGACTCCGCCCTCATCAGTCTCGCTTGGCGCGCCGCCGTCATCCAAAGTGAGACGGGACAAGGCGGCGCGCGCCTGGCCCCGCCCGAACGCGGCATTGCCCGGATCCTCGATCCAGTCCTGTCCCGTGTCCCGCAAGAACCGCCGCAGCCCCTCCCGCCCCTCGCTCAGCATCGGCCGCAACAGCATGAGGCCCCGCCCCTGCGGCCAGGTCGGGCTCGGCGACCATTCGCGCAACCGGCCCAGGGTCGATCCCCCGGCCTGGATGGACCGGGCCCGCATCCAGTCGGATTCGGCGATATCGTCGGCGGTATGGGCGAACAGCACCACCCTGGCCCCCGCCTCGCGCGCCGCATCGGCGATCAGGGCGTGCCGCGCCCGGCGCGCCGCCGCGGGCAGGCCCGTGACGGGCTTGTCCCCGGCCCATCGGCGTTCGATCCAGTCGGCGCCGAACGAGCGCGCGGCGGCCTCGCAGCGTCGGCTCCAGTCGCGGCTGTCCGGGTTCAGTCCATGGTCGACGGTGATCGTCAGCAGCCGTCTTCCGGCGGCCCGGGCCCAGCCGCCCGCGATCCGCAGCAGGGCCATGGAGTCTCCGCCGCCCGACAGCGCCAGGGCCAGCGGATGACCGGCGTCTTTCTGAAGTCGCGCATCCAGTCGCGCCGCGACCCGGCCTTGCAGTCCGGCCGCCGGGCCGCACGCGCTCAGCGACAGCCCGCCCGCGTCCGCGTGTCTGCGGCGATGGCGCGCAGGGCCGGCGTCGAGGTCGCCTCGTAGCGCCGCGCGTATTCGCCCAGGGCGGCGCAGGCCTGGGGGTCGCGATTGGTCGCCTCCAGCCCCTTGGCCAGCTTCAGCGTCACCTCTCCGGCCCAGGGCAGGGTGGGCCAGCCCGACAGGGCGGTCGCATACTGCTGCACCGAGCCCGCCTGATCGCCGCCGGCGCGGAGGATGTCGCCGATGCGCCAGACGGCCTCCTTGCCCGAGGGCGTGTCGGCCCAGTTGTCGACCACACGCTCCAGCGCCGCGCGACCGGCCGCCGGGTCCGTGGCCAGCAGGGCGCGAGCGGCTTCCAGATCGGTCACGGCGTCACCCGTCGGCGAGCGGCTAGCGGCCTCCTCGGCCTCGCGCGCGGCCGCCTCGGCCCGTTCGTTGGCCGTCTCGATCGCCTCGATCCGGCCGTTGGCGTCGCCCAGCCGGGTGCGCAGGGCGGCGTTATCGCGCTCGCTCTCGTCCAGCGCGAAGGTCAGCCGTTCGATGTCGGCGTTCATCCGCTGGAAGGTCTGCTCCACATCCTGCAGCCGCCGGTCCATCTGCGACACCCGGCCCTGCAGGGCGATCACCTCGGGATCCGGTTCGACCAGCAGCGGCTCGCCCTGGCTGTTCCTCTGGGTCAGGGCGCGTTCCAGCCGACGCACGTTGCGATCCAGCTGATCCAGCCGGCGCACGTCCCACTGGATCGCGGGCAGGGCCTGGGTCTGGGCGATCACGCTGCCGCCGATCAGGGCACAGCCGACGGTCGCCAGGGCGATGTTGCGAAACGAGAAGAGACTTTTCATGGCGCTACAGCTTTCACCGTTTTGAGGCCGCCGCAAGGCGTCAGGCCCCCAGACCCAGGGCGACGATGGCGACGAAGAACAGGGTCGACACCAGCAGGCAGAAGAACAGCAGCAGCGCCGTCCGCCACAGGGCCGAAAAGATCGACAGCCCATAGGTCCCCTTGAGTTGGGCGAACATGTGCGCCGGCACGGCCAGGGTTCCCACGACGCCCAGAAGACCGGCGAACCATCCGCTCATCCGCCCCAGAACGCCCAGCGCCATGAACAGGATGGCCATGAAGGTCAGGGAATACAGCACGAAGACGCCGTGATCGTACCAGGTGAACCCCCTCTTCCAGCCGAACATCAGCCACACGAACGGCAGCGACATAGGCACCAGCAGGAAGGCGAATTTGTAGGTCGTCTGCTGGAATTTATAGACGGCCAGATCCGGGTTCGCGAGCTTGTGCAGGATCTTGTCCTGCATCTTCTTGTCGCCCAGACCGATCCGGATATTCCCGTTGTGCGCCATGTCGGCCATGTTCGCCTGCCAGCTTCCGGGGATCAGGCCGTCGCCGCGCGGCTCGCCGGCCTGGGCCTCGCGCAGCGCGCGAAGCTGACCCTCTGCCGCCGTCAGACCGCTGCGAATGCCCGCCTGGGCGCCCTGTGCGCCGGGTTCGCCCGCCGCGACGTTGGCGTCGGCCTCGGCCAGTTGCGTTCTCAGGTTCGCGACCACGGTCTCGGTGCTCGCGATCCGCTCGTCCACGCTGCGCGTCTCCGTCGGGACCAGACCGCCCGCATAGCTCAGCGCGAAAAACATCAGGAAGATCGTGAACAGGAAGATCGCCAGCGGCGAGACGTACCGGGTCCGCTTGCCCTGGATCCATTCGCGCGTCAGCCGCCCCGGATTGCCGATCAGCAGCGGCAGGGTGCGCCAGATACGGGCGTCGAAATGCATGACGCCGTGCAGCAGCTCCTCGCCCAGGTGCAGCAGACTGCGATGGACGTGAGTCGGTTGACCGCAGTTGGCGCAGAAATTCCCGGTCGTCGGCTCGCCGCAGTCGCTGCAGGTTCCAGGATGATGCTCGCCGGCCTTGCCCGTCGGCTTCTCGATCGCCCCCGCGATCAGACCCCCGGTCGCCACCCCGCCGGCCGCATCGATATCCACCATTCGTCTTCCCCGACCTTGCGGCGCACAATCTGACGCGCGCCGCCGGACGGGTCAAAAAGAAAGGGCGTCCGCGACCACGGACGCCCTCTCAAGATCACATCCAAACCGCGCCCTGGCTTACCGCGTGCCGGAGGCGATCGCGGTGTGGCCGTTGCGGTTGCGCGCCCACGAATCCTCGCTGGAACCCTGCGCGATCGGGCGTTCCTTGCCGAAGCTGATGGTGTCGATGCGTCCGGCCGAGACCCCGCGCTGGATCAGATAGTTGCGGATCGATTCGGCGCGCCGGGCGCCCAGAGCCAGATTGTACTCACGGGTGCCGCGCTCGTCGGCGTTGCCCTCGATGCGGACCGCGACCTGGGGATAGCGCGCCAGCCACTGGGCCTGGGCGTCCAGGCGCGGATAGGCCTCGGGGCTGACCTGATAGCTGTCGAGATCGAAATAGATGCGGTCGCCGACGTTGACGACGAAATCCTGTTCCGAACCCGGCGACGCCGCCCCGGTGCTTCCGCCTTCGATCCCGCCCGTGCCGGGTCCGGGATAGACGGGGTTCTCGGCGATCGGGCCGGTCGGGGCCCCGTCCGCAGCGCCCGTCACCGGACGGCGCGGCGCGCACGCCGCCATGGACGCGGTGACCAAACCGATCAATGCGAGTTTGGTGATCGTTGAAGCGGACATCATCGGGTCGTCTCCTTTTTTCTGGCGCTCGCGGAACACTTTAGCACAATCCGCGGCCCGTCGTTCTGGCCTGCCCGTCAGGGCGATTTCGGTTTTCGGTCTAGGAAGAACAGCTGTCGGGCCCCTGTCCGATGCCGAGGTTGCTGGGGCTTTCGTCCAGCAGCGGCGACCAGGCCGGGTCCGATCCCCGTCCCTGGTATCCCGACTGGGCGATCACGCGGCCGGACAGATCGACCATCCACAGGTTGGTGCTGCCGCCGCGCGTCTGGCGCGAGAACATAAGGTATCGACCATTCGGCGCCCAGGACGGGCCTTCCTCGAAATAGCTGCGCGACAGCATCCGTTCGCCGGAACCGTCCACGTTCATCACCCCGATGCCGAACTGTCCGCCGCCCGACTTTGTGAAGGCGATCAGGTCGCCGCGCGGGCTCCAGGCCGGGGCCGTATAGCTGCCGCCCCCGCGACTGATCGGCCGCTGGCCCGACCCGTCGGCGTTCATCACATACAGGCGCGGCGTGCCGGTCCGGTCGGAGTTGAACACGATACGGCTGGCGTCGGGGCTGAACGACGGCGAGGTGTCGATGCCAGGGTCGCTGGTCAGACGCGACAGCTGGCGCGTGCGCAGGTTCATCACATAGACGTCGGTGTTGCCGCCCTTGATGATCGAGAACGCGACCTTGGTCCCATCCGGCGAATAGCGCGGGGCCAGGGCCTGACCGTCGAACTCGCCCAGGCTTTCGCGCCGGCCGGTGGTCAGGTTGTAGAGGTAGATCCGGCTGTAGTCCTCGCCCAGCGCCATATAGGTGATCTCGTCCGGGTTGGACGAAAAGCGCGGCGTCAGGATGATCTCCGACCCGTCGGTCAGGAACACGGGATTGTATCCGTCCTGATCCACGATCGCGAGGCGCGACAGCCGGTTCAGCTCGGTTCCGCTCTCGGCGACATAGATGATCCGGGTGTCGAACACCCCGCCCTCGCCCGTCATCCGGGCATAGACGACATCGGCGATCTTGTGCGCGATCCGGCGCCACTGTTCCGGGGTGGCGGTGAAATTATAGCTGACCAGCTGGCACTGGCGATACGGATCATACAGCCGGAAGCCGAAGTCGTTGCGGCCGTCCGGGCGCGGCGTGACCGAGCCGTACAGCACCGCCTGGGCCCCGATCTGGGTCCACTGCGGAAAGTTGGGCGCGTTGGCCAGGGTCAGGCCGGTCTCGATGAACGACGCCGGATTGATCGGCTCGAAAAAGCCCGAGCGGCGCAGGTCGCCCGACAGCACTTCTGCGATCGAGGCGCCGTTCTGGCCGCTGAACGGCGCGACGGCGATCTGGAACGGCCGCAGCACGCCTTGATCGATCTCGACCTCGATCGGCTCGCCCGTCTGGGCCGGCTGCGCCTGGCTCTGCTGACGCGAGGGGCCGTTGAGGTCGCGCGTGCTCTGGGCCTGCGCCAGCGAGGTCGCAGCGATGCCAAGGGCCGCAACGGTGCTGAGAAGCAGGTTCAGTCGCATGGTCTCTCCAGAAGGTCAGCGAGGGGTCGCGATCCTTATCGCCACAGCGTGTGACAAACGCCAGCTTGCGGGCGAATGCGGCGGCTTTCGGGACGGCAAGCCTTGCCGGGCGCCGACGTCAGGGTTTGTCAGTGGTTGATGCGTGATGCGTGATGCGTGATGCGGTATGTTCGATGCATGCGTACGACCCTGACCATCGACGACGACCTTCTGCTGCGCGCGAAGGCCATCGCGGAGTATGAGGATCGGAGCATTGGCGCCGTAGTGTCCGACTTCTTGCGCCGAGCAATGAAGCCCGACGAACCTGCGCCCGTCTATCGCAACGGGATCCAGCTTCTTCCGAAACGTGGTCAGGTGATCACCCTGGACATGGTCAACGCCCTTCGCGACGATGACGAGTGACCTTCCTGCTGGACGTCAATGTGCTGGTGGCCCTGATCGCGCCGGACCACCCGGTGCATGACGCTGCCCATCGGTGGTTCGACGACGAGGGGCAGCGCGGGTGGGCGACATGCCCGTTGACCGAAAACGGCGCGCTTCGTGTGCTCGGAGATCCGAAATTGGAGAGTTCGCCGGGCACCCCGGGGGGCGTGATTCCTATGCTGCGGTCTCTTCTCGATCAGGGACAACGCACCTTCTGGACCGATGACCTTAGCCTGACCGCGTCGCCGATGATCGATGCAACCCGTCTGCTGCGGCGCGAGGACGTGACCGATACCCATCTGCTCGCCTTGGCCGCCTCTCGAGGCGGTTATCTGGCGACGTTCGACCGGAAGTTGAGAACCGATACCGTCAAGGGCGGCCGGCAGACCCTGTTCCAGATTCCCACCTAGCGGTTCCGGCACGCCCGTTCGGTCACGAACACCGGACGGTACGGCCCGCCCGGAAAGCCCGCCGGCACGTCGAACGGCGCGGTCTGACGAATGGCCCTCAACGCCCCGTCGGCGGCGGCGCGATAGACCGAGTCGGACCGCGCGTTCCTCAGCGTCGGGCCTGAGGTGATCCGGCCATCGGGCGCCAGGGTCACGTCCATCTCGATGCGCAGTTCGTTCGCGCCCGGGATGTCGCAGGGCAGGGTCCAGTTCGGATAGACCTGGTTGAAGATGGCGGTCAGCTGCGGTCCGGTCGCCTGGGCAGCCTGCCCCCGTCCCTGCTGACCGGTCGCGGGGCGCGTCCCGGTCGTCGGCGCCGGACGACGCGGCCCGGCCAGGGCGTCCAGATCCAGCGACGGTTGCGGTTGAGGCGGGGCGGGACGCGGCGGCGTCGGCCGGGGCGGAGTCGGTCTCGGCGGGGTCGGGCGGGGCGGCGTCGGGCGGGGAACCGGCGTCGGCGTGGGGCGCGGCGTGGGCGCGGGCGGCGCGGGCTCCGGCGGCGTCGGCTCGGGCGGGGTCTCGACCGGCGCGGTGGCGGCGTCCTCGGTGATCAGTTCTTCCGAAGGATTGTCCGGCGCCGCCGCCTCGATCACGTCGGACGAGACGATCGACACCGGCACCGACGACACCATCGGGATCAGGTCTTCGGGCGCCTGGGGCGCACGGATCAGGAACAGCGCCGCCAACCCCGCGTGCAACAGCAAGGCGCCCAGGATCGCCGGAGAAGGTGCCCGCGCCGCCATCGTCAGCCCTCGGCGTCCCCGGACGTCCCGGCCGCCGTATCGGTGATCAGGTTCAGCTTGGTGAAGCCCCCCGCCGACAGGCGCGCCATCACCCGCGCCACCGCCTGATAGGGGGCGCGGCCGTCGGCCCGCACGAACACCGACAGGTCTTCGCGGTCGGTATCGCCCGCCGCCTCGCCCACCCGTTCGTTCAAGGCGTCATAGGCGGTCTCGTCGCGCTGGACGAAGATGGCCCCGTCCTGGTCGATCGAGACGGTCACCGGCGGCTTGTTGGTCTCGACCGCGCTGGCCTCGGTCTTCGGCAGCTCGACCGGCACCCCGACCGTCAGCAGCGGCGCCGAGATCATGAAGATGATCAGCAGCACCAGCATCACGTCCACCAGGGGCGTGACGTTGATCTCGCTCAGCGGGCGTTTGCGCGCGCGCCTGCGCCCCCGCACATGTCCCTGTCCGCCGCCTCCGCCCATAGCCATGGCTCAGACGCTCCGGCGGAAATTCATGTCGGCGGGCGGCGGCGGCGGGGCGACCGGGGCCGATCCCCCGCCCAGTCGGCGCGCCACCGCGGCCTGCAGATCGTCGGCGAAGCTCTCCAGCCGGCCGGTGAACTTGCCCGCGTCGATCGAGAATTTGTTGTAGGCGATATAGGCCGGGATGGCCGCCGCCAGACCGATGGCCGTGGCGAACAGGGCCTCGGCGATGGCCGGCGCGACGGTGGTCAGATTGGTGTTGCCGGCCGCGGCGATAGCGCCGAACGCGTTCATGATGCCCCAGACCGTGCCGAACAGGCCGATGAAGGGCGAGGCCGTCGCCACCACCGACAGCACGCCCAGACCCTCTTCGATACGCTGGCCTTCGCGCGCGATCAGGGCGTCCAGCGCCCGGTCGATGCGCGAGATCAGCAGATTGCCCTGGGTGTCGGTCAGCGGCCCCTTCTGCCGCGTCTCGCGCCAGTCCTGCAGCGCGATGGCCAGCATGCGCGGCAGGGCGTGGCTCGGCTCCGGCCCGGCCTGGCCCGCCACCTCTTCCAGAGATCGGCCGGAACTGACGGCCCTTTCAAAGGCATCGGCCTGACGGTTCAGGGCCGTAAAACGGAACGCCTTGTCGATGATGATCGTCCACGACCAGACCGAGGCGATCGCCAGACCGACCATCACGCCCTTGACCACCCAGTCGGCGGCCATGAACAGGGCGACCGGGTTCAACATACTGGCTTCGGCGGCGACGGTCATGGCGGATCCTGAAAGGCGGCGTTGGGTCTATCGAGCGAGCGCCGATGGCGGTTCTATGGCGAAGAGGCGATGCCGGCCCTGCAGGAATGGCGCCGATTCCTGACGCCTGCGGGTCACGCCCGGCCGGCGCGTGAGTCTATCCAGCGTCGGCGACCGGCGCCAGCCACGGCGTCACCGCCTGGACCAGGACCGGCGTCGGTCGTCGCGGTCTTCCGTCCAGATGGATGCAGACCGCCGTCACATCGGCCCGGCACAGAGCCTCGCCGTCCCGCTCGATGACCTGAGAGATCATCAGCCGAACCCCCCTGATCGCATCATAGGTCGTGCGAACCACCAGGGCCTCGTCGATCCGCGCCGGCTTGAGGAACGTCAGTTTCATCTCGGCGATGACGAATGCCAGCGGCGGATCGATCTCCAGCAACTGGGCATGGCCGATCCCCGCCAGCCGCAGGAAGTCGGACCGTCCCCGCTCGAAATAACGGACGTAGTTGGCGTGATAGACCAACCCGGTGAAGTCGGTGTCTTCATAATAGACCCGCACCGGCAACAGATGGTCGCGGCCCTCGAACCGGCCGGCTGTGGGATGATCGCTGGTCAAGGTCCGGCCCTTCGCTCCGCCGCCGCGCGACCCTCCACCAGATCGGTCACCGTCCGCAACAGGAACCTATCCTCGCCGCGCGCCATGCGCCGCCCGAACGCGGCCAGCCCGCCTCCGACCGCCAGCATGACGACGGCAGCCGGACCGAGGAACAACAGGTCCATCTCTCCGCTGCCGAGGCCCAGCGCCAACACCGTCACGATCCCGACCAGCCAGGCCGCGATGAACAGCCGCGCCATGGTCGACGCCCCGCAGCGCCAGGTCAGCCGCGTGCCGTTGCGGTCATCCTTCAGCGCCAGAAGCAGGATCGTCTGAAACGAGTTATTCCAGCGGATATTCTTGCGCAGCCTGGCCCAGTCGGCGCCGATGATGCCCCGCATCGCGCGTGGCCCGAACAGGACCAGCGGCCCGTCGGTCGCCGCCTTCAGCCGCTCGCGGCAGGTCTCGACCGACAGGGGACTCAGCATGACGCCCTCCTCCATCCGCCAGAACGACAGCACGCGCGCCACCGCTCCAACGTCCCTGGATCCCGTCATCATTCGCCCCCGAACAGACCGCCCTGCTCCGGCGTCCTGGGCGGTTCGCTCAACCCCAGATGCGCATAGGCCCGGGCGCAAGCCATCCGCCCGCGCGGCGTCCGCTGGATGAAGCCCTGTTGCAGCAGATAGGGCTCGATCACGTCCTCGACGGCGTCGCGCGCCTCGGCGATGGCGGCCGCCAGGGTGTCCATGCCGACGGGTCCGCCGCCATAGTTCTCGATCAGGGCCTTCAGGAACCGCCGGTCGTTGGCGTCCAGGCCGGCCTCGTCGATCTCCAGGCGCGACAGCGCCCGCGCAGCCACCACCCGGTCGATGACCGCCGCCCCGTCCGCCTCGGCGAAGTCGCGAACCCGGCGCAGCAGCCTTCCGGCCACCCTCGGCGTGCCGCGCGCCCGCGACGCGATCTCGCTCGCGCCCTCGGTGTCGATGGGCGCGCCCATCTTGCGGGCCGCGCCGGTGATGACCCGCACCAGCTCGTCGGGCGTGTAGAACTCCAGCCGCAACGGAATGCCGAACCGGTCCCTCAGCGGCGTGGCCAGCAAGCCCGCCCGCGTCGTCGCGCCGACAAGGGTGAAGGGCGCCAGATCGATCCGCACCGACCGCGCCGACGGTCCCTCGCCGATGATCAGATCCAGCACATGGTCCTCCATGGCGGGATACAGGATCTCCTCCACCGTCGGGGCCAGGCGGTGGATCTCGTCGATGAACAGCACGTCGCGCGGTTCAAGATTGGTCAGGATGGCCGCCAGATCGCCCGCCTTGGCCAGGATCGGGCCGGAAGTCGCCCGGAACCCGACGCCCAGCTCGCGCGCGACGATCTGGGCCAGCGTCGTCTTGCCCAGTCCCGGCGGCCCGAACAGCAGCACGTGATCCAGCGCCTCGGCCCGACCGCGCGCGGCGTTGATGAAGACGCTCAGGTTTCCTTTGGCCTTCTCCTGACCCACGAACTCCGACAGCGTCTGGGGCCGCAGCGCGCGGTCGTGGGTCTCGCCGGGGGTCGGTTCGGGCGAGATGATGCGATCGTCAGTCATCGCCCCAGCTCCTGCAATCCGGCCCGGATCACCGCCGACAGCTCGGCCTCGTCACCCAGTTTGATCAGCGCCTGATCGACCGCCCGGCGCGCATTCACCTCGGCGATGCCCAGACCCAGCAGGGCCGACACCGCCTCGCCCGTCACGCTCGGAACCGGCGCCGCGCCCTCGGCATGAACACCGCCCGCCGACGGCGTGAACGACACATCCCCCAGCGGCTTGCCCTTCAACTCCGTCACGATCCGCAGGGCCAGCTTGGGCCCCACGCCGTTCGCGCGGCCGATCGCCGCCTTGTCCTCGCGCGCCACCGCCCCGGCCAGCTCGCCCGGCGGCAGCACGTCCAGCACCGACAGCGCCGCCTTCGGCCCAACCCCCTGGATGCCCGTCAGGGTCGTGAAGGCCCGACGCTCCTCCCGCGTCAGAAAGCCGTACAGCCGGGGTCCGTTCTCGGCCGACCAGCTGGATTCGATATGCAGGGTCGCCTCGTCCCCCGGCGCCGGCAACCGCCCCAGCGTCCGCGCCCCGCACGCCACGACATAACCCACGCCCCCGCAATCGATCAGGCAGTGCGCCTCTTCGACCTCGGCCACCACCCCGCGCAGACGCCCGATCATGCCGCCCCCGCCAGCAGCGCCCGCTTGCGCAGTTGCGCATGGGTAATCGCCACGGCCAGAGCATCCGCCGCGTCCGCCTTCACCTCGCCGCAGGCCGGCAGAAGGCGTTTCACCATGAAGGCCACCTGCGTCTTGTCTGCATGACCCGCCCCGACCACGGCCTTCTTGATCAGGTTGGGCGAATATTCCGCCACAGACAGGCCGGCCCGCGCCGGGGCCAGCATCACCGCGGCCCGCGCATGGCCCAGCTTCAGGGTCGAGGCCGGATTGACGTTGACGAACACCTCCTCGATCGCCGCTTCGTCGCAGTCATAGGCGGCGCAGACCTCGCCGACCTTGTCCAGCAGCCACAGCAGCCGTTCGGACAGCGCCAGCGTTTCGGGCGGGCTCACCACCCCGTGCGCGATCCAGCGCAGACGAGACCCTTCGGCCACGACGACACCCCATCCGGTGCGGCGCAGGCCGGGATCCAGTCCCAGGATTCGAGTCGATCCGTTCGTCATTCGTTCCAGTCATGCCGCAATCAGGGTTACCGGACAATGACCAAGACGCGCGGGGCCGACTCTCAGTCGTCGCGCGGATCGATACGCCACCCTGTGACCGCCGGCATGGCCGTCAATGCGTCACCCAGCCGGATCAACGCATCCTCGCCCGTCGTTCTGATGCGGTAGCTGCGCCGGAACACGTCGCCATCGGGCGTCAGTTCCAGGCGATCCAGCGAGCGTTCGGGATCGACGTCGCGGATCGCCGCCTCGACCGCGTCGCGCGCATCGATGTCCCGGCGCCACGTCACCTCCAGATCGCTGACCGTCAGCGCCGGCAACCGTCGACTGACCAGCCTCAACACCATCAGGATGGCGAACGTCAGCACCGTTCCCGCCGCGCCCAGCGCGAACAGGCCGACGCCGAAAAGCATTCCGATCGTCGCCGTGATCCACAAGGACGCCGCCGTGGTCAGGCCGTGGATCGAGAAGCCGCTGCGAAAGATCACCCCGGCGCACAGAAAGCCGATGCCGGTCAGCACGCCGTGGGCCATCCGGGTCGGGTCGCTGACGATCTCGGTGCCCGCCAGCGGCTGGAATCGCCACGCGCCCTGCGACACGGCCGCCTCCATCAGCAGGGCGGAGGCCAGACACACCAGGATGTGGGTGCGAAAGCCCGCCGCCCGACCACGCCATTCCCGCTCCAGCCCGATCACCGCGCCGGCGACAAGGGCGGCGAACAGCGGAGCGGCGAAGCCTGGGAGATCGGAGAAATCCATCCGCGTTCAAACGGTCTTCGCGCCGGGGACGTTCCACGCTCCCGGCCTTCCCGCCCGGGCGGTTTTCGGTCTAGCCTCGCCGGCGAAACAGGAGCCGATCCGATGTCAGACGCCGCAGGCATAGTCGCCGCCCAAAAGATGCGCGCCGAACGACGGATGATCGAGGCCCTGCGCGCGGCACAGGCCTTTTCGCCCGACCGCGCCATCCCTCTGGCCGCCGACCGCAACCTTTCGCGCCTCGCCCTGCGCGGCCTGCTGCGCCAGAACGCCATCCGCCAGGCCGCGCCCGGCCGCTATTATCTCGACGAGCCCGCCTACGCCGCCGTCAGAAAGAGCCGCCAGCGCCTGCTGATCGGCCTCGCGGTCATCGCGGTCGTGTTCGGCGTCGCCCTGCTCATCGCCACTTCCAGCCGCGCCCAGAGCGTCGAGCCTCGCCCCGACCAACTGGCCTTCCGCGACCTCTATGAAGAACTGGTCGAGACCAACACCACATTGTCAGAGGGAAGTTGCACCCTCGCCGCCGAACGGATGGCCACTCGATTGACCGCCGCGGGCGTCCCGGCCGCAGACGTCCGTGTGCTGGCTCCTGAGGATCGTCCGAAGGACGGAAACCTGATCGCGACGCTGCGCGGCTCCGATCCCGCCGCCCCCGCCCTGCTGCTGCTGGCCCATATCGACGTGGTCGAGGCCAATCCCGCCGACTGGAACCGCGATCCCTTCACCCTGGTCGAGGAGGACGGCTATTTCTACGCGCGCGGCGCCAGTGACGACAAAGCCCAGGCCTCGGTCTGGGTCGATACGCTGGCGCGGTTCGCGACCGACGCGTTCACGCCCGTGCGAGACGTCAAACTGGCCCTGACCTGCGGCGAGGAGACCGCCGACGCCTTCAACGGCGTCGCCTGGCTGCTGGCCGAACACCCCGATACGCTCCAGGCCGGGTTCGCCCTGAACGAGGGCGCCGGCGGCCTGCTGGACGATCGGGGAAACCGCGTCGCCCTGGCCGTGCAGGGGGGCGAGAAAATCTATCAGGATTTCGCGCTGGAACTGACCAATCCCGGCGGCCACTCCTCGCGTCCACGCAAGGACAACGCCATCGTCGCCATGGCGGCGGGTCTGGCCCGCGTCGGCGCCCATGACTTTCCGCTGGAGCTGAACCCGGTCACCCGCGCCTATTTCACCGCCCTGGCGGACACCCGGCCCGAACACGCCGAGGACATGCGCGCGCTGGTGGCCGCCTCCGGCCCCGACCAGGCCGCCGCCGCCGCCCGCATCGGGGCCGCCAATCCGTCGTGGAACGCCTCGCTGCGCACCACCTGCATCCCGACCCTGATCGACGGCGGACACGCCCCCAACGCCCAGCCGCAACGGGTCACCGCCAACATCAACTGCCGCATCCTGCCCGGTCACACGGTGGCGGAAACCCGGTCCGAACTGACCCGGCTGATGGCCGATCCCGCCATCTCCATCACCCCGATCGGAGAACCCAGCCCGACCTCGCCGCCGCCCGACCTGTCCGATGCCGCAATGGGGCCGATCCGCCAGGTCGCGGCCGACATGTGGCCCGGCGTGCCGATTCTGCCGACCATGGCCACCGGCGCCACCGACGGCCGGTTCACCAATGCGGCGGGCGTCCCGACCTATGGCGTCACCGGCATGTTCGGCGACCCGGACGGCGGCGGCGCCCACGGCCTGAACGAACGCATCCGCGTCCGCTCTCTCTACGAAGGCCGAGACTTCCTGTTCGAGATCGTCAAACTCTACGCCATGCAGGGCGACTGACGCGCCTCAGCCGTTGGCCTCGATATAGGCGTCGGGGTCCTTGTTCACCGGCTTCACCCCGGTGATGTGATCGGCCTCGAAGGCGGCGAACTGCACCGCCAGCTCGTGGCGCGTAGTGGTCGAGGCGTGTCGACGGAAGTCCGTCAGACCCTGACGTTCCTCCTCGCCCATGTGTTTGGAGTTGACGATATTGGCCTTGCCGACCGCCTCGATCCAGGCGCCGGTTCCGACCGGAGATTTCTCGACTGCGGCGACCGCGTCGCGCAGCTTGTTGTGGTCCTCGATGGCGTCTTCGGTCTCGCCCTCGACGGTGCCGTCTTCGGCGTCGTTGGCCCCCTCGCCCAGCTTCAGCAGTTGCGGATAGAAGAACCGCTCCTCGGCCTCGGCGTGCACGTCCAGAAACGCCTTCAACCGTGACCACACCGCCGTCAGGGCGTCGGTGTCCGCAGGGTCGATCTGTTCGATGATGGCGAACAGCCGGCGCTGCTCGGCGTGGTCGTCGAGGATCAGCTGGGTGATGTCCATGAGGCGGCTCCGGTCGCGAACGGTGAAGCCACGATACGCCCTCGGCCGGGGCCGGTTCCGTGCGAACGACTCGCGCGCGTTGCAATAGAGCCGCCGCCTAGCCTTTCAATGGCCGACGCATCTGGTGACGAATGGTGACGATGTTCACCGTCTCGTTCTGCACGCGGTAGATCACCACCGCGCCGGTGCCGGACACGACCAGTGCGCGCGTGTCGCGGGCCGTCGATTTCGCGGCTGACAGCGGATGCTCGGCCAAGCGGTCAACTGCGGCCAGAAGTCTTTTATTCACATCCGCCGCAGCCTTGGGGCGATCTCGGGCGATGAACTGACAGTATCGCCGCAGGTCATTGGCCGCCCGCAGCGACCAGGCGACATTCACTCGGGGACGCCTAACGTGGAGCGCCACGTCCTCATTTCTTCGACAACCTGTTCGTGAGGGATCACGCGTTCGGCCTCGATGTCGGCCAGACCGTCATCGATCGCCGCCAGAAGCTCGCGCTGATCGTCGATGTAGGCCGAAACCGCCTCAGCCATCATCTCATCCATGCCGACGCCACGCGCCAGCGCGAGTTCCTCAAGGTCCGCCTTCGCAGCCTCATCGACAGGAATGGTCACGTGTACGGTCATCCGCGAATGCTACCACCGACTTCGACTGCGGCCAAAACGACCGCCAGTCTCACGCCACGATGGACTGGACCGAAGCGCTTTCGGACGCCGGCGGACGGCCGCCGCGTTCGCGCCGGGCGGCGTCCAGTGCCGCTGACGACATGGCGGCTTCGGCCCGTGCGCCTTCCAGATCGGCGCGCAGGGCGGCGGTCTGCTGCATCGAGGCCTCGGACTTGGCCTGGGCCTCGTCCTGCACCGCCGCCAGTCTGGCCTGCAGCTTCAGCATCCGGTCCTCGGCGCGGGCGATGGCCTTCTCATGCGTCGCCGCGGCCTTCGACAGGGTCTCGGCGCGGTCCACGGCGGCCAGACGCGCGGCCTCCATGCCTGTCATCCGCTGGCGGGTCTCTTCGGTCTCGCCCTCCAGACCCCGGATCCGCTCCATGGCGCGATCCAGGCTGATCTGCAGCTGCTCGGCCTTGCGTTCGGCGCCGTGCGATCCCGCCTGCAGTTCGCTCAGCCGCGCGGCCTGTTCGGTGTTCAGCGCTTCCAGCCCGTTGGCGCGGGCCGTGGCCGTATCGAGGCGCGAGGTCAGGGAGGCGATCTCGGCGCGCGAGCTTTCCGTCTGGTTCTCCAGTGACCGCATGGCCCGGGCGGTCTCGCTCTGCTCGGAGGCGGCGCGGGCGCGTTCGGTGGCCAGCTGGCCTTCGCTGGCGGCGGACACGCGGGCCAGGGCGGCGATCTCGGCGCTGACCTCGTCGACGCGGCGGCGCAGGACCGTGTTTTCCTCGGCGGCCAGGGCGTGGTCGCGCTGCGACTGAGCCCGGCCGTGGTCGGATTCGTTGCGCAGGGTCTCGACCTGTTTCAGCTGGGTGCGCAGCGCGTCCTGATCCTGCTCCAGTTCGCGGATCCGCTGCACAGCGGCGCGATCGGCGGTTTCCAGGGCCTCGACGCGGCCGTTCGCCTGGGACAGTTCGCTGCGCAGTCGGTCGGTCTCGACACGGGCTTCCTGCAGGGCGGCGCCCTGTTCGCCGTTGCGCGCCGTCAGTTCGTCCACCCGGGCCTCGGCCTCGGCCAGGGCGTCGGCCAGTTTGCGGGCCTCGGCGTTCAGGCGCTCCAGCCGCTCGCCGGTCTCGGAGTTCGCGGCGCGCAGGTTGATCAGTTCGACATGGCTGTCGCGCCGCGACCGGAACTCGGCCTCCAGCGGATCACGAAGCTGGCCCAGCAGGCTTTCGAACGTGCCGAAGCGCCGCGCCATGTCCGACAGCTGGTCCAGACTGTCCTGGATGGTCTCGAACCGTTCGCCGATGACGCCCGCAGCGTCCGACCCGCCCTCGCGCTCCTCGGAGACGGCGGAGACCCGCTCGTTCTTGCCGTTCCGCGACAGAACCCGGTCGATCCTGGACAATTTCATGGTCGTGCTCCCGCCGTTTCGGGCGGATGACGCCTGTCGACGGCGGCCTCGAATCGGACCGTCCACCCTTCCCGTTAAGGAACGTTAACCGCCACGGTATGCAGTGTCGATCCCGTCGTTCCGGGCCGGCTGTGGACAGTCAGCCCGCGAACGCCGCCATCTCCTCGTCGGAGATGTCTTCGTTGGAATAGACCATCGACACGTCGTCCTCGGCGTCCAGCGCGTCCAGCAGCTTCATCAGCGTGCCGACGTGCTCGCCGGTCAGCGGCACTTCGGTCTGCGGCTTCCACACGATGGCGGTGGATTTGGCGTCGCCCAGAATCTTGGACATGGCCTCGGCCACCTCGTTCAGATCCTCGAAGGCGGTCCAGATCACGTGGCCCGGCGCGTCTTCATAGATGTCGGGCTTCTCCAGGTCGCTCTCCACGTCCTGGGCGCCGGCCTCGATGGCGGCCTCCATGATCGCGTCCTCGGTCCCGGCCTCGGCCGGATAGACGATCTTGCCCACCCGGTCCCACATGAAGGCGACCGAATTCATCTCGCCCAGGGCCCCGCCATTCTTCTTGAAGGCCGTGCCGATGTTGGAGTTGGCGCGGTTCCTGTTGTCCGTCAGGGCCTCGACGATAATGCCGACGCCGCCAGGACCCCGGCCTTCATAGCGGACCTCCTCCATCGTATCGACATCGCCGCCGGCGGCCTTGTTGATGGCCCGCTGGATCACGTCCTTGGGCAGGCTCTCCGCCTTGGCGTTGTTGACGGCCAGGCGCAGGCGCGGGTTCAGGGCGACGTCGGGCATGCCCGATTTCGCCGCCACGGTGATGTCGCGCGACAGTTTGGAGAACAGCTTGGAGCGCACCGCGTCGGCGCGACCCTTGCGGTGCATGATGTTCTTGAATTTGGAATGGCCGGCCATGAAAATCTCTTCGTGCGCTACGCTTGCGACGCGGTCGCTCGCGACTTGAGCGCGGACCTCGCTGCTTGAGCGCGTTCCGTGCATGGGTTGGGGCCGTCTAGCCCGCTCGCGATGATCTGTCACCAATCGGTCGCCGGAACTGGCGACCGTGCGAGGGATTAAGCCAGCCACCGCCCGGAGCCCGACCATGTCCGACAATGCCCTGAACGACGCCGACGCCTATATCGACGACGACCACGACGAGGCCGACATCGTCGAATGGTACGAGGCCCGCCCCGTGACCGTCTCGACCGCCGTCGCCAGCGGCTCGATCATCGCCGCCTTCGCCCTGGGCGTCCTGACTGCGGTCGGCGCCCTGGCCCTGCTTGGCTATATGGACGAGGACTGACCGCTCAACCCTTCAGGTTCTCGACCACGCCCCGCAAGCCCTCCGGCAAAGGCTTGGGTCGCCGGCTTTCCGCATCGACATAGACATGCACGAAATGGCCGATGGCGGCCGGTTCGTCCGCACCCCGGCGGAAGACGGCGAAGCCGTATTTCACGCTGGATGTCCCGACGTGATCGACCTTGATCCCGACCTCGATGACGTCCGGGAACGCCAGGGACGAAGTGTAGCGACAGCCTGAATCGACCACCAGGCCGATCGATTCCTTCAGCGCCCCGGCGATGATCAGGTGGGCGTTCACCGCAGAGTCGACGAATTCGTAGAATTTGGCGTTGTTGATGTGGCCGTACTGGTCGTTGTCGGCCCAGCGCGTCGAGACCGTGTGGAAGGCCTTGTAGGTGTCGCGTCTGGCCAGTTCGCCTTCGTCGCGTTTCGCCATCGATATCCGTCCCTCGCAGCGCCGGCCTGATCGCCGATCCTTGGCTCCAGCCTTGGGCTTGGCCTCCGTCGCGTCAAGCGCCTATCGAAGACGGATCGCGTTTCCGCCCGAGGCCCTCATGTCCGCCATCACCACCCGCGCCGCCGTCCTGCGCGTCATGGGCGCCGCCCGCCCCTATGCCGACAGCCGGCCGCTGAGGATCGAGACCGTGACCCTGGACCCGCCCGGCCCCGGAGAGGTTCTGGTGACCATCAAGGCCGCCGGGCTGTGCCATTCGGACCTGTCGGTCATCAACGGCGACCGCCCCCGCCCCCTGCCCATGGCCCTGGGTCACGAGGCCGCAGGCGTGGTCGAGCAACTGGGCGAGGACGTCACCGATCTGGCCGTCGGCGATCACGTCGCCATGGTCTTCATGCCTTCCTGCGGTCACTGCAATCCGTGTGCGGAGGGTCGCCCGGCTTTGTGCGAACCCGGCGCCGCCGCCAACGGCCGGGGCGAGCTGCTGACCGGCGGCAAACGCATCCACATTCCAGATGAGACGGGAGACACCGAAACCCTCAACCACCACCTCGGCTGTTCCGCCTTCGCCGAGCGCGCCGTGGTCTCGCGCCGATCGCTGGTCAGGATCGACCCGGCCCTGTCGTTCGCCGAGGCCGCCCTGTTCGGCTGCGCGGTCCTGACCGGCGTCGGCGCCGTCGTGAACACGGCCGGGATCAAGGCGGGCCAGAGCGCCGTCGTCGTCGGCCTGGGCGGCGTCGGTCTGGCCAGCGTCCTGGGCGCCCTGGCCTCCGGCGCCTCGCCCGTCGTCGCCGTCGATCTGTCCGAAGACAAGCTGGCGCTGGCCCGCACCCTGGGCCCGGTCCAGACGGTCAACGCCTCAGCCCCCGACGCGGTCGAGCAGGTGCGCGCCCTGACAAACGGCGGCGGAGACTTCGTGTTCGAGATGGCCGGAGCGGTCCGCGCGCTGGAGACCGCCTGGAAGATGACCCGCCGCGGCGGAACCACCATCACCGCCGGCCTGCCGCCGCCCGACGCCGCCCTGCCCGTCAATGTCGTCTCGCTGGTCGGCGAGGAACGCACCTTGAAGGGCTCGTATATCGGAACCTGCGTGCCCAGCCGCGACATCCCCCGCTACGTCGCCCTCTACCGCCAGGGCCGCCTGCCGGTCGATCGGCTGATGAGCGGGACCATCTCGCTGGACGACATCAACGCGGGCTTCGACCGCCTGCACGCCGGCGAGGTCGTCCGCCTGGTCGTGACCTTCTAGGGTTCCGGGACGATCTCCGCGTCCGGGGCGGGCGCCTCGGCGACGGGAATCTCGCCCGCATCGGCTTCGGGGGCCGCTTCGGTCGGCGCCTCGGGTTCCGGCGCAGTCTCGGGGACCGCCCGCGGATCCACGCCGGTGTCGCAATAGTCATAGAAGGCCGCCAGTTCCGCCCGGCCCTCCGGCTTGGCGCTCAGCACCATGTCCGCCCCGCTCAGCCCCACCGCGATCGCCGCGCTAGACTTCAGGGCCGCGAACACCGGGTGGTTCGTCGCCGCGCTGGAATCCGCCCGGAACGTGCCCGTGGCCGTCCCCGAGGTCAGCACCGCCTCGCCCGGATAGCCCCACGACATCTCGACCGATCGCGAGGCCGGCAGGCAGGACAGGTGGAACACGCTGACCCCCTCGGCCCAGTCCCCGTCGCCGAAATCCAGATCGCCCGATCCGCCATGCGCCACGAAATGCCAGTCGTAACCGGCCGGCATCGGCTCGCCGGACGCGGGCAGCGACGGCCGCCCTTCGCCCCCTTCCGGCGCCGGGCCGGGCTGACAGGCGGCGAGCGTTGCGCCCACGGTCACGGCGATCGCCAGCGACGACAGGTTTCGAATCATAAGGTTGTCCTGGACGGCTCCGCCTCCCCCGACGGTCCCGAACCCTAGCGCCCCGATCCCGCCTTCGCCAAGGGCGTGACAAAGGTCTATGCCAGGGCTAGACGGACAGACCGTTTACAAAGGAAACGCACCGATGGCGACCGAACTCTACGACCTGACCGTTCCCGGCTTCACGCGCGGCCTGCGGGCCCTGTCCGGCCTGCTCGACAAGGCCAGGACCCATGCGGAAGCCAACGGCGTCGATCCCGAGACCTATCTGTCGCTGCGCATCATCGACGACATGCACCCCCTGTCGAAACAGGTCCAGATCGCCTGCGACAGCCCCAAGCTGTGCATCGCTCGCCTGTCCGGCGTCGCCGGCCCGGTCAACGACGATACCGAGACCACGATCGCCCAGCTTCAGACCCGTATCGCCGACACCCTGGCCTATATCGCCTCGGTCCCGCGCGAAAAGATCGACGGCCAGGAGAGCAAGGAGGTCATCCTGACGTTTCCCGGCGGCGAGATGAAATTCCTCGGCCAGCCCTATGTCACCGGCTTCGCCATGCCCAATTTCCATTTCCACCTGACCACCGCCTACGCCCTGCTGCGCGGGGCCGGCGTGCCGCTGGGCAAGCGGGACTATATGGGCGCCCCGGCCTGACCGTCGGGCATCCGACACAGGAACCATCCTCGCCGACAGAACTTTCCGTTTCTCTGTTTACGGAAGAGTTTTGGTGTCGCGTGATCGTCAATCAGTTCAAGGGCAGGGGCAGGCGCGCGGTGACGCGTCCGGAATCGAAACAGGGGGGCTGGCTGTTCAGGCTCTACATGGCCTGGTTCGTCGGCAGGAAGGGCAAGCTCTGACGATCAGGCCGTCACCAAGGCCTCGACTTCGTCACGCGTCGGCAGCGACGGCTGCGCCCCCGCACGCGTCGCCGCCAGCGCACCGGCCGCACAGGCGAAGGCCAGCGCCTCGCGCGGCTCCATCCCCTCGACCAGGGCCACGGTGATCGCCCCGACGAAGGCGTCGCCCGCCCCCGTCGCATCGACGGCCGTGACTTCCGGCGGCGTGGCCCAGGCCATCTTGACGCCCCGGTGATACATCTCCGCGCCCCTGGCCCCTTGCGTCACCACCACCCGGCCCCCGCCCCGGTGCAGCAGGTCGCCATAGAAGATCGCCTCGACCTCATTGACCACGATCAGGTCGCACCGCTTCAGCAACTGTTCCGACACCGGCCGGGCAGGCGCCAGGTTGGCGCAGACGAAGCCCGTCGCCCGGCCCACTGCAGCCTCCACCGTCTCCACCGGCAACTCAAGTTGCACGATCAGGGGACATTCGATGCGGATGGGCAGTTGCTCCGGCGTCACCAGATGATTGGCCCCCGCCGCCACCACGATCTGGTTCTCGCCTGACGGGTCGACCGCGATCAGGGCCACGCCGGTCGGCGCCGCCAGATCGATCTCGACGCCGGACAGATCGACGCCGAACCCCTCCATCAGGGCCAGGGCCTCGCCGGCCATCGCGTCGTCGCCTACGCGGCCGATCAACTGCACCTCGGCCCCCAGCTTCTCGGCCGCCAACGCCTGGTTCGCGCCCTTGCCGCCGGGATGCCGCGCCAGGGTCGCGCCCGTCACCGTCTCTCCGGGCTGTGGCAGCGACGGCGCCGACGCCACCATGTCCAGGTTGATCGATCCGACCACCATGATGTTCATGCCGGCCTCCCCAGCCGTTCGGTGATCAGGTCGAACACCCCCTGCGCGGACGCCTCGACGGCCCACTGATGGCGAGCGCTCTCCGCATCGACGCGGAACTCCACCGCCGTATGACCGCGCGTCAGGTCGCTGACGGTCTCGACCTCGATCCGGCAGGGTGCCAGCCGGAACAGGTCCGGCTTCAACAGCCACGCCACCGTGCACGGATCATGCAACGGCGCCGCATCCCAACCGACGATGTCGCGCTCGATCCGTTGCGAGAACCGCAACAGCGCCGCCCCCGTCCCGGACGCCCGACCGCCGATCGCCTCCAGCACCGCGATCCGGTCCTCGGTCGCCCGCACCTGATGGGTCGCGTCCAGCCCGAACACCACGACCTCGCACCCGCTGGCGAGGACCTGTGCCGCCGCATCCGGGTCGGCCCAGATGTTGAACTCGGCCGAGGCGGTGATGTTGCCCCCCTCCGACCGCGCCCCGCCCATCGCCACGACCGCCCCAAGCCGCGCCGCCAGTTCCGGCTCGGCGCGCAATGCCAGCGCCAGATTGGTCATCGGCCCCATGACCGCGATCGCCACCGACCGCTCGGGCGCGTCCATCACGATCCGCACGATCGCCTCGACTGCGGAACCCTCCGCCGCCGGAACATCGGGCTCGAAGCCGTCCAGATCCCCCAGCCCCTCGGCGCCGTGAAACTCACCGGCCCCGACGGGATCGCGTGTCAGGGGCCGCGCCGCGCCGGAGAAGACCGGCACGTCCTCGCGACCCGCGATCTGGCGGATGATCCGGGCGTTGCGCGTCGTCTTCGCGACCGAAACATTGCCGCCGACGGTCGTGACCGCCTTCAGGTCCAGCTCGGCCGAGGCGAAGGCCAACAGCAACCCCACGGCGTCGTCCACGCCGGGGTCGCAATCGATGATCAAACTCTGTCTCTTCACCCGCCCTGAATGCGGTGGGTCGCGCTTGGTCGCAACCCCACCCGTCATCCTCGGACTTGATCCGGAGGATCGGACGTCGGCCACGCGGGACAGCAAAAGGGGCGCACCATGGCGGGTGCGCCCCTCTCCGGATTTGCCGCGAAACGCCCGGCCCTCGGATCAGGTCCGAGGGCGAGACGTCTTTGATCAGAGACCCACCACCCCGCCGTCGTCCTTGGTGATCACGATCGTCGCCGAGCGGGGGCGCGAACCCACGGCGGCGCCGGCCTGGCTTGCGGGCCAGTTGGAGGTCGGCGAGGCGCCCGTGCCGTTCTCGCCCGGGTGCTGGATGTTGACGAAGATCGTCTTGCCGTCCGGCGTGGAGTCGATGCCGGTCAGTTCGCACTCTTTCGGACCGACCAGGAAGCGACGCAGGCTCATGCCCGGAGCCTTGCCGACGATCGTGGCCTGCTGGCGGGTGGCGCCGGTCGCGTCGGTGTTGGTGATGGTGCGCGCGGCCCCGTCTCCGACCCGGCCCGGCT
Source organism: Alphaproteobacteria bacterium (assembly GCA_018820205.1). Taxonomy (GTDB): domain Bacteria; phylum Pseudomonadota; class Alphaproteobacteria; order Caulobacterales; family Caulobacteraceae; genus Brevundimonas. The sequence goes on along the minus strand of JAHJOK010000016.1, from coordinate 13,025 downwards.
GGGCCACCAGCATCATGCAGTTGGTCTGGTCGGTATAGGCGCCGTCGTCGGTCTGGATCCACAGCAGCGGGTTGTTCAGGCCCGAAGCGTTCTGCGGCCGCCCGAACCACAGCCCGTCGGGCGACGAGAAGTCGTTCGACGCATCCAGTCCCGAGACGTTGACGTTCTGGGCGTTCAGGTCCGACCCGGCGCCGAAGGCGTAGATGTCCCAGCTGAAGGTCGTCGCCTCGGGATTGTCGCCGGCCTCACGCAGCCGGATGATGTGGCCGTTGGGGTTGCCGAACTGCGCCGACGATCCCTTCGGATCGTTGTAGTGGCGCGGATTGGCGGCGTCGGTCGCGTTCAGCGGTCGGCTGGAGGCGTTTGTGTTGGTCAGGGTCAGATAGACCTCGCCGTTGGCCGGGTTGACCGCGGCCCATTCCGGACGGTCCATCTTGGTCGCGCCGACGGCGTCGGCGGCCAGACGGGCGTTGATCAGGACGTCGGCCTGGTTGGCGAAGGCGTAGGCCGGGTTGGACGCCGTCACCGGGCCCTGACCGAAGATCAGCGGGATCCACACGCCCTGGCCCGTCGCGTCATAGCGCGCGACGTACAGGGTGCCGTTGTCCAGATATTTGTCGCCGATCGCCAGACGGTCGGCGGCGTTGGCGTCGGCGGCGACCCACGGGGTGGCCGAGACGAACTTGTAGAAATACTCGCCGCGCGAGTCGTCGCCCATATAGTAGACCGGGCGGCGGCCGGCGACGAAATTGGCGGGCCAGGCGCCCTCGTGACCCATCCGGCCCAGGGCCGTGCGCTTACGCGGGGTCGAGGCGGCGTTGTACGGGTCGATCTCGACGACCCAGCCGTACTGGTTCACTTCGTTGCGGAAGTCGCCGGTGCCGTCGGCCGGGGCCGCCGGGTTCACCGAGGTGTTCCACTTGGCGAAGACGGTCGAGCCGCTGACGGCGGGGACCACGCTGGCCCAGTTGTTGGCGCCGCCCGCGCCCTGGCTGACGCCATATCGGTTCAGGGACACGACCTGCTTCGGCGTGCGGGCCGCATTGTCGGTCGAGGAACGGCGGAAATAGCCGGCCCAGTTCTCTTCGCAGGTCAGATAGGTGCCCCAGGGCGTGAAGCCGTTGGCGCAGTTGTTGATGGTGCCGCGACCGCCCACGCCCGTCGGCGAATAGACGGTCCGCACCTGGGCGTCGCCGCGCACCGGACCGCGCAGTTCGGTCGGGGTGTTCGGCGTGATGCGACGGTTGAAGGTCGAGTTTTGCACATAGGTCCAGCCGCCGGTCGCGCCCCTCAGGACCTCGACCACCGCCACGCCGTGGCATTCGATCTCCTTGACGGCCTCGGCCTCGGGGCGGACGCCGCCGACGCTGGTCGGGCCGTTCGGATGCAGGTAGGCGGCCGAGATGTTCTCGTGGTTCATGGCCAGCAGGCCCCGCGAGGACGAGTTGTCGTCCCGCAGTCCCGTGGTCGCGCCCAGGCCGAAATAATACAGGGCGTCGTGGTGGTCGCCCGCGCGCGAGGCGAAATCGGCATCCGTGCCGTTGTTGGCGTAGGCGGGGGTCCCGGCCTTGATCGGATCGCCCAGGCGATACAGCACCGAGACCGAATAGCCGGCCGGAACGGTCACCACGTCCAGCAGGTTCTTCGACACGGCCGTGAAGCCGAGCGCGGCGGGCGACACGGTGACGGTCGTGTCCTCATAGGTCACGTTGCCGGACTGGGCGCCCGTGACGCTGTAGCGGAAGGTCAGGGCCGTCGGGGCCGAGACTGACGGGGCGATGAAGGTGGCCGTGTCGGAGTTGGCGTTGGTCAGGGTCACCGCCGGGCCGCCCTGCTGGGTCCACATCACGCCGTTGCCGCCGGTCGAGGTTCCCTTCAGCGTCACCTGTCGACCCGAGGACGAAGCGCCTGCGGCGCCGGCCGAGACGCTCGTCTCCGTGCCTTCGCGACGGTCTTCGTCACAGCCCTGCAGGCCGAACAGGGCCGCGACCGAGGCCATGCCGCCCAGCATCGCCCGGCGCGACTGGCGCTGTTCGATGATCGAGCCGAAGGTCGGGTTGGACGAGGTGTTCAGCTCGACGTTGCCGTCGTCGTGGCTGCCGGTCAGGTGGATCTCGGACATGGTTGCTCCCCAAAATGTCAGGAGAGCATCGCTAGCCGCCATGCTTGCTAAGTTCGTGTCTGAAATATTGCCGTTTTATATTGCGAACAAGTCGCAAATCACAGCGCCATTACAGTCATTCCGGGACCGGATCATGTATTCGAAGTCTATCGGCAGGTTTTTACGCAGACGTCCGCCAGCACTTCCGCTGAATCCACCAACGGAACAGTCACATCGGCCGCGTCCAGCAGCAGCGGAACCTCCGTACACCCCGCAATCACCGCATCGGCTCCGGCGCCGACCAGCGCCTCGGCCAGTCGCCGCATGGCCGCGCGATTATCCACACTGACGTCGCCGCGCTTCACGCCATAGACGCAGGCCATAAAGCCCTCGCGGTCCCCGCCCTGCAAAACCACCGGCGTCAGGCCGGCCGTCTCCAGCGCCGTCCGGTACAGGGCCTCTCCCCCCGGCGTCGCCAGCACGCCCACCGCGCGGCCGCCCCGCGCCTTGGTCGCCGCCACGGTCGCCGCGATCATGTCGATGAAGGCCACGCCTGCCGCCTCGATCCCCGCCTTTTGCGCATGGGCGGTGTTGCACGGCATGGCCAGCACCTGCGCGCCCGCCGCCTTGAGCCTCAGCGCCATGCGCGCCAGCTCCGCCTCGGCCTCGCCCGGCCGCGTGTTCCGGTCGGGCACCTGGGGGTTCATGTCCATCACGACCCGGATGTGATCGGCGTCGCCCTCCGCCGGGGTCAGCGCCTGCACCCGCGCCAGGAACGCCACCGTCGCCGCCGGGCCCATGCCGCCGAGAACGCCCAGGATTCTGCTCATTCGACGCTCCAGCATTTGGCACCACCGATCGGCCTGTGCGGGCGCGCCGCATTGCCAGCCGCCGCGACGCATCCCCTTATTGTCAAATAGAGGGGGCCAGCGCCATGCCGACCGAGACCGAGATTCCGACCGCCCTGATCACCAACGACGCGGTCGTTCTGGGTCTGCTGGCCGTCATTCTGGGCGGCGTGTTCTGGGCTTCGAACCTCAGCCATCCGTGGGTCAAGCGGTTCTTCACCGTGATCCCGGCCCTGTTGCTTTGCTATTTCCTGCCGTCGCTGCTGACGACGTTCGGCGTGGTCAACCCCGAGACGTCCCGGCTCTATTTCATCGCCTCGCGGTTTCTGCTGCCCGCCGCCCTGGTGCTGCTGACGGTGTCGGCCGACCTTCCGGCGGTGTTTGGCCTGGGTCCAAAGGCCCTGATCATGTTCGCCACCGGCACGGTCGGGGTGATGATCGGCGGGCCGGTCGCGCTTCTTTTGACCAGCTGGATCGCGCCGGATCTGATGGGGGCCGGACCCGAGGCGATCTGGCGCGGCATGGCCACCGTCGCCGGCAGCTGGATCGGCGGCTCCGCCAACCAGACCGCGCTTTATGAAATCTACGGCGCCGGTCCAGACACCTTCTCGATCTGGATCGCGGTCGATGTGGTGGTCGCCAATATCTGGATGGCGGTGGTGCTGTGGATCGCGGCCAACCAGCGCCGCATGGACAGGCTGTTCCGGGCCGACGCCTCCGCTGTCGATCGCGTCCGCGACAAGGCCGAGGCCTATGAGGCCGAGCACGCCCGCATCCCGTCTCTCAAGGATTTGATCTTCATCCTCGCCGTCGGCTTTGGCGCGGTCGGTCTGTCGCACGCCATCGCCGACCCGCTAGCCGCCTGGTTCGGGTCGAGCTTCGAATGGGCCCAGCGGCTGTCGTTCGATTCCAGCTTCTTCTGGCTGGTCCTGACCGCCACCGTGGTCGGCGTCGTCCTGTCCTTCACCGGCGCGCGCAAGCTGCAGGGGCCGGGCGCCGCCAAGGTCGGTTCGGTGTTCGTCTATGTGCTGGTCGCCACCGTCGGGCTGAACATGAACATCGCCGCCATCCTGGACAGTCCGGTCTATTTCCTGATCGGCGGCGTCTGGATGGCCGTCCATGTCGCGCTGATGTTCGCCATGGCCTTCCTGATCCGCGCTCCCAGCTTCTTTCTCGGCGTGGGGTCGATGGCCAATATCGGGGGTGCGGCCTCGGCCCCCGTCGCGGCCGCCGCCTTTCATCCGTCCCTGGCCCCGGTCGGCGTGCTGCTGGCCGTCGTCGGCTACATCGTCGGCACGGCCGCCGCCTGGTTCACCGGCCTGGTGATGATGCAGATCGCGGCGGGGGCGGCATAGGCCCCACCTCAGTGTCTCAGTACGCTGTCACCGGCGTGAAGCTCCACTCCCGGTCACAGTTGCCCAGCGCGGTCAGATACTCAGCCAGCGGACGACCGCCATTCGGCTGTCCATTGGGATCCAGCCCGATCGCCCCGGCCAGCGCGCTGCTCTTGAAGGTCATGGCGAACAATTCCACCGCGTTGGCGACCGGGTCGTTAGGTCGAAGCCGGCCGGCCAGCGTCCTGAAACGCTCCAGATAGTCGATCGAGGCGACGTTCCCGTAGTCCCGGACCGACGTGCCCGCCCGGTTCATTTCCACGATGGCGCCATAGGCGCCCAGGCATTGGGCCAGACCAGTGCCGGATTCGCTGGTCACGCGCGGCAGGGTGGTCGGCCGCGCGGTGCCTAGGGTCCCGGTATCCACGCCCTCGTAGCCGTTGCTTGTCGTCATCGCCTGGCCGGGCTGCGACACCGTCAGCTGATAGCTCCCCGTCTGGCCCGGAATGATGCTGTTGGCGCGGATGGTCACGACGTTGCCGGTCCCCTCCAGGGTCACTCGCGCATTCAGCCCGTCGCCGCTGTCGTCGTCATTGGCCGTGACGGTCATCGACCCGCAGCCGCCGGTGCCGACGCTCACAAAGCTGTCGAACGCGCTGGACAACAGATCGACCTGCAACGTCTGGCCGCGCTGCGTCTGCACCTGAAAACAGTCATAGCGCTTGCCGTCGCTCGAAAGAGGATCGGACGCCGTCAGCTCGCCCCTCACCGTCTGACCCGGACGGATCGTCTCCTGCGCGACGGCAGGGCCGGCGGCGACGGCGATGACCGCCATCAAGATCAGTGAACGCAACATCGGAACGGCTCCCCGGGGCGACCCTGCGGCTTTGAGCCGCCATCGGTCTTCGCCATGCCTAAGGCCTGGGGCCGTCCGCCGCGTCCTCAATATGGATGACGCATGATCCGCAGCGTCATGATCGACTGGCCTCGAACACCGCCAGCTGGGCGGCGAACGCGCGCTGGAACGCCGGGCGCGCCTGCCCCCGGGCGACATAGGCGGACAGGTTCGGATAGTCGCCCAGCAGGTTGAACGCGGCAGGCCGCAACAGCACCTCCACCATCATCAGGTCGCCCGCGCTGAACCCGCCGTCCAGCCAGTCGGCCTCGCCCAGCCGATCGGACAACTGACCCAGCCGACGCCGCACGCGGTCTTCCAGCATCCGCCCGCGTTCCTCGAACCAGGGCTTGTCCCGTTCGACCAGCATGGCCTGCTCCCGCTCCACGATCGGCGGCTCCATCGTGCTCAGGGCGGCGAACATCCAGGTGATCGCCCGCGCCCGCGCGTCGGCGTCATCGGGCAAGAGACCGGCGTGCGTCTGGGCCAGATGCAGCACGATCGCCCCGCATTCGAACAGCGCCAGATCGCCGTCCTGATAGGTCGAGATCTGCCCGAACGGCTGCAGCGCCATATGCGCCGCCTCCTTCATCGCCGCGAACGACACCAGCCGCACGTCATAGGCCTGACCCACCTCCTCCAGCGCCCACCGCACCCGCATATCGCGCGCCAGCCCCCGCCCGCGATCCGGCGAGCTCTCGAAGGCGGTGATGGTCGGCATGGTCATGGCGGCTCCTGTTGCTCGATGAGTCCGGCGAGCCCCAGACCGAATGTCGCGGTTCGGGGCTGATCCCAATGTCGTGGTCCGACCCTCAGCGGCGGTTCGGGAAGTCTGCTTTCGGGCCTTGGGGTCGATGTCCGGGTCCGGGCCTGAAGGCAAAGTCATGGTTCGACCCTAGCGACTCAAATGCCGCCGCTCGATATCCATATCCCGAACGCAAGCGTCGCCGCTGCGATGGTGATCGCTGCATTTGCCAGAAAAGATACGACCTTCCAGCCTCGTCTGGCGAGGCGCGTGCCCCGAAACGTGCACCACAACAGTGCAACGACGATGACCGGGTATGCCGCTACGATCCAGAAGTGGCCCGTCCAAATCAGCGGGGCCAACAAAAGCACCGTAGAGAGAAGACCTACCGGGATGATGAGGCGATAGAGCGTCGCTCCCTTTTCTCCCCAACCATCCTCATATCGCGGCTTGCCGACCATTCCTCAGCATGCGGCGACTGCCGCTGACCGACAAGTCGCAATGACTGCTCCCCCCTAGGCGACCCTGAGACGGTCCGCTTCCGGGCGGCGGATCGGATGTCCGTTTTCCGACTGAACGGCCGTGACCGATCCCGATCCATTGCGGACATGCAGAGGATAGGACAGCCTCCGGCGATGGGCTTTGCGTCTCTCATCAAGTGGATAGACGGAGAGTGGGAGGACGGTCTGAGGGCGAGGGCCACGCTGCCCCTCATAGTCTTGGCTGCTTGGCTCCCGCTCTCCCTGATCGGCCTCAACTGGGTCACCATCTCGCTGGCCGCCATCTGGGCCGTGCCATGGATCGGCCTATTCTTCTGGAGGCTGGGTGTTTGGTTGCAGAGGTATGAGGAGCGGCAACGCCGGAGCCGAAAGCGCAGGCGGCGGTGAGGTCCGCTTCCCCCCCTGGCGGACCGTGAGAGGGTCCGCTTCCGGGCAACGGAACGAATGTCCGCTTTCACCTAGCGGTCTACGATCCCGACCCGCAGCGGACCTATGTGATCGCCGTCATAACGCCCGGCCAAATGATGCCTATGCCGATAGCCGCCCCGACCGGCATCCACCAGACGCCGAAGATCATGAATACGAGAAGATCTATTGCAACAAGTGCCGCTGACATGCCCATGCCCGCTCGGAGATAGGCAAGGCCCACTGGGGGCTTAGACGACCGGCGCACCCAGGCGTGCGTAAGAAGAGCCGTCGCTCCCGCCACCAGAACGTATGCCAACGCAAAAAGCATGGGGCGACGGTAGCCCGACGAAGGTCCGCTTCCCACCCATCGCGGACCTTGACCACATCCGCTTGCGACCACGCCCCGAGAGCCCTACCCCAGCAGCGGCCCGATCTCCGTACCGTACCCGAACAGTCCCTGCGCCCCGCCGGTGTGCAGGAACACCACCCGCTCCTCCTTGAACGTCCCCGCCTCGGCCAGGGCGATCAGCCCCTTCATCGCCTTGCCGGAATAGACGGGGTCCAGCACGATCCCGTCGGTCCGCGCGGCCAGGATCAGGGCGTCCACCACCCCCTGATCGACCAGCCCATAGCCTTCGCCGACATAGTCGCAGTCGGCCACGACCATGGCGTCCGTGACTGCATCCGGCCGCCCCAGCAGGGCCGCCGTCTGACGCGCCAGCTTCAGCACATTCTCTTCCTGTTTCGCCTTGGGCGCCCGCACCCCGATGCCCAGAACCGGAATGTCGGCCCCCATTACCGCCAGCCCTGCGACCAGTCCGGCATGGGTGCCGGCACTGCCCGTCGCGGTCACGATCCGGTCGACGGCCAGATCCAGTTCATCGGCCTGGACCACGATCTCGCGCGCGCAATCCACATATCCCAAGGCGCCGATCGGGTTCGACCCGCCGCCGGGAATGACATAGGGCCGCCCGCCCGTCCTGCGCACGGCCTCGGCCGTCGTTTCCAGTTCGGCCGGCATGTCCGATCCGCCCGGCACGCGCCGGATCACGGCTCCGAACAGCCGGTCCAGCAGCACGTTGCCGTTCCAGACATAGTCCTCGGCCTTCGACCCCGTGCGCTCCTCCAGGATGACCTCGCACTTCATTCCCATCGCGGCGGCGGCGGCGGCGGTCTGGCGCACATGGTTGGACTGGACCGCCCCCTGGGTGACCAGCGTATCCGCGTTTTGTTCGAAGGCGTCGCCCAGCAGGAACTCCAGCTTGCGCGTCTTGTTGCCCCCGCCCGCCAGCCCGGTGCAGTCGTCGCGCTTGATCCACAGATCGATGCCCAGCGCGTCCGACAGCCGCGGCAAGGGCTCCAGCGGCGTCGGCAGATGCGCCAGGCGCACACGGGGAAAACGAGCGAGATGCATGGGGGGCGGCCTTTCGGTTCAGGCCCCGTGACTATCACCGGCCCGCGCGCCGCGCGAGCACCGGTCAGCCTTCTCGCGACGCCTCCAGAAGAGCCGCCACGGTGCGGGCGGGATCGACCGACGGATCGGTGATGAGCGCGTCGAGGTGCGCCGTCAGCGACGGCGTGATCCGCGCATTGGCCATGGTCCAGGCTCCGAACCTTCGCTCGGCGATGGGCACGCGATCGATCACCACGATGGTCTTGTGCCGTGGATCGCCCTCCAGTCGACGCAGCAACCGGTCCAGCACGGCGGGCGGACCTTCGATCACCTGCAGAAACCGACCCTCGTGCGCCGCCAGGGCGCCGGTCAGTCCGTCGCGCGCGTTGTTGCGTTGCGACTCGGCCAGGATGGTCGCGACGTTCAACAGGCTGTCGGTCCGTCCCGTCGCCGTGCTCGCATAGAGCAGTCTTTCCAGTGCCGGCATCTCGTACTCCACAAAACCAGTGTCGAACCCTTACCCCCGGAAACCGTATCCGTTCCGTAAACACCTGCAATCTAAGACTAAATGTCACCATCCGAACATAGATGGCAGGAAGCGGTTCAGCTCGGAGCCTCGTCCGCGCAGGCCGCCTCCATCTCGGCGAAATGCTCTTCCTCGTCCGGTGCGGCCATGGCGGGCGTCGCGCGAGTGACGATCTCCGATCCCGCCTCCAGCGTGCGGTGGACCGGGCATTTGTCGGCGATGGCGAACAGCCCCGCGCGCTGGTCTTCGTCCAGCATACCGTCCAGTGTCAGAGTGCGCTCGAACACGTCGGCCGGGGTCTCGCCCTTGCGCTTCTCGTGCCGCACCTCGACCGACGCCCGCTCCAGCGGCAGCCCCTTGTGTTCGGCATAGAGCCTCAACGTCATCACCGTGCAGGCCCCCAGCCCCGCCGCGACCAGCTCATACGGCGTCGGCCCCGACGCCATTCCCCCGACCGAGACCGGCTCGTCGCCCATCAGGACCGCGCCGCCCGCCTCGATCTTCACCTGGAACCTGCCCGCCCCCGTCTCGGCCACCCGCACGACGCCGTCGGCCGGCGCCGGCTCCATCGGCGTCGGCATGTCGTCCAGATAGCGGCTGGCCCAGGCCGCGATCACCGTCGCCGCATAGGCCGCGTCCGCGGGCTTCGTCAGCAGGTGATCGGCCCGGTCCAGCGAAACGAAGCTCTTGGGGTGTTTCGCGGCCAGGAAGATGCCGCTGGATTCCTCGATCCCCACGATCTCGTCGACCGGCGAATGCAGCACCAGCAGCGCCCGTTTCAGATCCTTCAGCCGTGCCGCCTGGTCTTGCGTCTTCAACGATTCCGCGAAGCCCGGACCCACGGTGATCTCGCGCCCGGCCACCTTCACGCAATGGGTCTCTCCATGGCTCAGCCCCTCGGCCTCGGGGCCCAGCAGCTTCAGCACATGCTCCACGCCGAAGGGCGCGCCGATCGTCGCCACCGCCTTGACCGTGGGCATGCGTCCCGCCGCCGCGATCGCCGCCGCCCCGCCCAGACTGTGTCCGATCAGCAGGCCCGGCGCGCAGCCGTGCGCCGCCATATGCGCCCCCGCCGCGATCAGGTCGGCGACGTCGACGGTGAAGCCCGCCGGCATGGCCGCCATCCCCATCTCTCCGATGCCCGCGAAATCCAGCCTCAGCGTCCCGACCCCCTCGGCCGCCAGGGCGCGGCTGACCCGCGTCGCCGCCAGGTTGTCCTTGCCGCAGGTGAAACAGTGGGCGAACAGGGCGAACGCCCGCGCCTGCCCGTCCGGCCGGTCCAGCACCGCGTTCACCTTGCGGCCGCCGGGGGTGGTGAAATCAAAGGGTTCGGTCTGCATGTCGTCTCCTCGCGGCTGACGCCCAGCCTACCCCGCCCGTTCGTCCGGCGCCCGTCAAAGGTTGCGCCGGGAGCCATTCGGCCCGGACAGGCGTTGCCGTGCCATGACCGCCGCCCGCGCCCCGTCCGCCCTGATCGACGCCATCGATCCGTCGCGTGAACGGGCCTATGCTCGCGACCTGGCGCGCGCCTTCGGCGGCGCCCTGCTGTTCACCATCCCCCTGCTGATGACGATGGAGATGTGGGCGGCCGGCTATGTCATGGACGGGGTTCGCCTGCTGGCCTTCCTGCTCGCCGCCCTGCCTCTGCTGTTCTTCCTGTCCCACTATGCGGGCTTCCGCCGCCAGAGGTCCTGGGCCGACGACCTGTCCGACACCCTGGTGGCCCTGGCGGTCGGCTTCATCGTCGCCGGGGTCTTCCTGACGCTGCTGGGGGTGATCGAGAGCGGCGACGGCGCGCGCCGCAGCCTGGCCCAGATCGCCCTGCAGGCGGTGCCCGGGGCGATCGGCGCCCTGCTGGCCCGTCGTCAGCTCAGCGCCGACGGCGGCGAGACCGGCCGGGAGGACCAGGCCAGCTACGCCGGAGAACTGTTCCTGATGGTGGTGGGGGCCCTGTTCCTGGCCCTCAACATGGCCCCGACCGAGGAGATGATCCTGATCGCCTTTCGCGCCACGCCCTGGCACGTCCTGGCCCTGATCGTCGTCACCCTGACCCTGATGCACGGCCTGGTCTATTCCGCCGGGTTCGCCGGTCAGGAGGAGCACGACAAACCCGTCACGGCCTTCTTCCACTATACTCTGGCGGGCTACGGGCTGGTGCTGGTCACCGGCCTGTTCGTCCTGTGGGTGTTCGGCCGGACGGCGGGCCAGTCGCCGGGCGAACTGGCCGCCGCCGTCGTGGTGCTGGGCCTGCCCGGCGGGCTCGGCGCCGCCGCCGCCAGGCTGCTGGTCTGATGGCCGCCGCCAAGCGCGAACGCCCTGTGCTGGAGTGGATCATGGCCGCCCTGGGCCTGATCCTGACCCTGGCCGTCATCGGGGTGATCGCCGCCGACGCCGTGCGGCCTCAGCGGCCGGCGGCCTTCGAGATCAGGCTGACCGAGGCGCGCCGCACCCCATCCGGCTGGGTGGCGCAGATCGAGATCGCCAACCGGGGCGACGCCGCAGCCGCCGCCGTCCAGGTCGAGGGCCGTCTGGGCGCCGAGACCGCCATGGCCCAGATCGACTACGTCCCCGGCGGTGGCCGCGAACGCGCCAGTCTGGGTTTCGCCGCCGATCCCCGCGCCGGCCTCGACCTGACCGTCCGGGGCTGGTCGGAGCCGTGATCCCGGCCTATGCTCCCCCTGTTCTCCCGGGGGCGGCGCCTGAGCCGCTGAGATAGGCGTAAGCGCCTGACCGGCCGAACCTGATCCGGGTCATGCCGGCGAAGGGATGAGTACGCTTCCGGTCCTGCCCGAATTCAAAAGGGCGCCACAGGACCAATCTCGCCCGACGTCGGCGCGACCCTCTGCAAACGTAGAGGCCGCCATGAACATTCTCGTCACGCCCCCCGCCCTGCCCGAAGAGCCCAACGTCGAGCTCGCCCTGAAAGACGCCCGGGAGCAGGTGATGAAGGAGACCGGCGCCATCCCGACCGGGGAGCGCGAGGGCTCCCGCAAGGTCTATGTCGCCGGCGAACTGTACCCCGACATCCGCGTCCCCTTCCGCGAGGTCGCCGTCCACCCGAGCGCCAACGAGCCGCCGGTGACGATCTATGACAGCTCCGGCCCCTACACCGACCCGACCGTCGCCATCGACATCAAGCGCGGCCTGCCCCTGGTCAAATCCAGCTGGCAGCTCGACCGCGGCGACATCGCCCCCGTCCGGAACCCCCGCGAGGTCAAACCCGAGGACAACGGCCACGCGTCGGGCAAGAACCTCGCCCCCCGTTTCGACGTCTCCAACCACAAGGTGTTCAAGGGCGTCGAAGGCCGCCCGGTCACGCAATACGAATACGCCAACGCCGGCGTCATCACGCCGGAGATGGAATACGTCGCCATCCGCGAGAACCTGCGCCGTGAGCAGAACGCGCCCTGCATTCGTGATGGGGAAGACTTCGGCGCCGCCATCCCCGACTTCGTCACACCCGAGTTCGTGCGTCAGGAGATCGCCCGCGGCCGCGCCATCATCCCGCACAACATCAACCACCCCGAGGTCGAGCCGATGATCATCGGCCGCAACTTCCTGGTGAAGATCAACGCCAACATCGGCAACAGCGCCGTCCTCTCCAGCGTGGACGACGAGGTCGACAAACTGGTCTGGGCCACCCGCTGGGGCGCCGACAACGTCATGGACCTGTCGACGGGTCGCAACATCCACAACATCCGCGACTGGATCATCCGCAACTCCAGCGTCCCGATCGGCACCGTCCCCATCTACCAGGCGCTGGAGAAGGTGAGCGGCGTCGCCGAGGACCTGACGTGGGAGGTCTATCGCGACACCCTGATCGAACAGGCCGAACAGGGCGTCGACTATTTCACCATCCACGCGGGCGTCCGCCTGCCCTTCATCCCCATGACGGCCAAGCGCGTCACCGGCATCGTTTCGCGCGGCGGCTCCATCATGGCCAAGTGGTGCCTCAGCCATCACCGCGAGAGCTTCCTCTACGAGCATTTCGAGGAGATCTGCGACATCATGCGGGCCTACGACGTGTCGTTCAGCCTCGGCGACGGCCTGCGCCCCGGCTCCATCGCCGACGCCAATGACGAGGCCCAGTTCGCCGAACTACGGACCCTCGGCGAGCTGACCAAGATCGCCTGGGCCAAGGGCTGCCAGGTCATGATCGAGGGCCCCGGCCACGTGCCGATGCACAAGATCAAGGCCAACATGGATGAGCAGCTGAAGCACTGCCACGAGGCGCCCTTCTATACGCTCGGGCCGCTGACCACCGACATCGCGCCG
>JAHJOK010000015.1 GCA_018820205.1 Alphaproteobacteria bacterium | reverse complement strand
TGAATACGTCCGCATGTCGCTGGGCGGGATGCGTGACGAGGCCGAAATCCGCGGTCACCGCCGGACCTACATCGGCTCCATGCCCGGCAAGATCATCCAGTCCATGAAGAAGGTGAAGACCACCAACGCCTTCATCCTGCTGGACGAGATCGACAAGCTGGGCGCCGACTGGCGCGGGGACCCGTCCTCGGCCCTGCTGGAGGTGCTGGACCCGGCGCAGAACAACGCGTTCGGCGACCACTATCTGGAGGTCGACTACGACCTGTCGAACATCATGTTCGTCACCACGGCCAATAGCCTGAACATGCCTCAACCGCTGATGGACCGGATGGAGATCATCCGGGTCAGCGGCTACACCGAGGACGAAAAGGTCGAGATCGCCAAGCGTCACGTCCTGCCCAAGGTCACGACCGACAACGGCCTGACCCCGGCGGAATTCATCGTGCCGGACGACATGATCCGCGATCTGATCCGCTACTACACCCGCGAGGCCGGGGTGCGGTCGCTGGAACGGGCTCTCGGCGGGCTGGCGCGCAAGGCCGTGCGCGAAATGTCCAAGGAAAAGACGCTGTCGATCACCATCGACGACGCGAAGCTGGCCGAATACGCGGGCGTCAGGAAATACCGCTACGGCGAGACGGACGAGGAGGATCAGGTCGGGATCGTCACCGGTCTGGCCTGGACCGAGTTCGGCGGCGATATCCTGACCATCGAGGCGATCAAGATGCCGGGTCGCGGTCGCATGACCGTCACCGGCAACCTGAAGGACGTGATGAAGGAGTCCATCTCGGCCGCCGCATCCTACGTCCGGGCGCGGTCTCTCAGCTTCGGCGTCAAGCCGCCGGTGTTCGAGAAGACCGACATCCACGTTCACGTCCCCGACGGCGCGACGCCCAAGGACGGCCCGTCCGCTGGCGTCGCCATGACCGTGGCCATGGTCTCGGTCCTGACCGGCGTGCCGATCCGGAAGGACATCGCCATGACCGGCGAGATCACCTTGCGCGGCCGCGTCACCGCCATCGGCGGCCTGAAGGAGAAACTGCTCGCGGCGCTGCGGTCCGGCGTCAAGACCGTGCTGATCCCGCAGGAGAACGAGAAGGACCTCGCCGAGGTGCCCGACAACGTGAAGGGCGCGCTGGAGATCGTGCCGATCTCGACCGCCGACGAAGCCTTGAAGTGGGCCCTGACCGGCTCGCTGACCGCCGTCGAATGGGACGAGGTCGCCGAACCCCTGAACCCCGCCCCGGCCACGGTTCCGCCGGTCGACGGCGCCACGGTCGTCAGCCACTGACCCCAACCGTCTCCTCCCTGTTCGCGCAGCGAACGGGGAGGTGGCGCGTCCCTTCTTCAGGGACGTGACGGAGGGGTTCTTTCTGGACGCCACCACGTTGATCCGGCAAACACCCCCGTGGATGGGCGGCTAGCTCAGCTGGTCAGAGCATCTCGTTTACACCGAGAGGGTCGGCGGTTCGAACCCGTCGCCGCCTACCACCCGAACAGAAAAGGCCGCCGGATCGCTCCGGCGGCCTTGTTTTGTGGGCCGTCGATCCGATCAGAACCGGAAACTGGCCCGCAGCAGCAGGGTGTAGCGGACGTAGTCCTCGATCATCTCGGCGTCGGCCGTGATCGACAGCCGGCCCAGGTCGTTGCCGACGCTCAGGTTCAGCCCCGCGATCGGCCCGCCGCCCTCGATCGAGTCCGGCGTCAGGGTGAACGGGGAACCGCCCGAGGCGAAACGGGCGATGGTCTCGCCCGGATCGACCGAGATGTTCTGACGCCAGCCCAGCCGCAGTTCCGGGCGGATCCACCCGTTCGCGCCGAAGCCGTAGCCGATGTTGACTGCGGCGACCCCGGCGAACATATGCCCCTTGCGGTCCTCGATCTCCAGGTTGAAGCCGTCGTCCGGACCTTCTTCGGAGTGCGCGTCTTCGTTGAGGGCGAAATATTCCAGATAGGCTTCGGGCCGCACGCTGAGCCGACCAAAGTCGCGCTGGTACGAGACTCCGCCGCCCAGGGACAGGGTGAAACCGTTCCAGCTCGACTCGTTCGACAGGTTGATGTCGTCCGTCAC
This sequence comes from Alphaproteobacteria bacterium, assembly GCA_018820205.1. Lineage (GTDB taxonomy): Bacteria > Pseudomonadota > Alphaproteobacteria > Caulobacterales > Caulobacteraceae > Brevundimonas. Next base: position 6,180 of record JAHJOK010000015.1, on the reverse strand, counting down.
CAGTTGGCGGGTCGATTCGAACGTCGCGTAACCCCCTGCGGCCCGGGCCCAGGTGCTCCAGGCCTGACCCTGGGCGCGCCAGTACAGACCCAGCTCGACCAGATTGGCCGACAGGATTTCTTCGGCCTCGGCCTCGGGATCCTCGATGTCCGACGAGGTGAAGGCGACCGACAGACCCAGCGCGCCCAGGCTGGTGCCGCGCTCGACGCCGCCGGCGACGCCGAAGCCCTCGGAGCGGAAGCCGTAGGTGTCGGTCTTGTCCTTGTCGGCGTAGAAATTGATTTCCTGCAGCCAGGCGCTGGTTTCGCCCGGCGCCACCGTCGCATTGCGACCGGTCAGAGCCCGCGTGACGGCGTCGACGCCCGACGCCAGCGACAACAGCGGACCACCGGAATGATCGGGCAGCAGTTGCTCATACAGGTCGATGAAGCCTTCGCGGCTGACCTCGTTGATGAACAGGTTGCGCAGCGCGTCACTGGTATCCAGCGAGGCATAGATCGCGTCGAAGGCCTGGGCTTCGACCGGAATCAGACCGGCCTCGTCTGCGGTGCGGCGGCGGGCGTCGATATAGACGTCCCCGGCGGCCACATCGGCGCCGGCCGTGACCACGAACAGATAGGGCGAGTTGGCCTGGACCGTCGTCTGGTCGATCGTGCCGATGCTCAGCGTGTCGGCGTCGATGATCGTGAACCGCTCGGGGTCGGCGATCAGCGAGTTGAAGCGGACGCCCAGACCCGCGCCCGCGGCGATCGTCGCCGCGCCGTTGACCCGGAATCCCGGGGTGGTTCCGGCGGCCGGATCCAGGGTGACGACCAGGTCACCCGCCGCGCCAATATTCAGGCTGGTCACGGCGGTCTGGCTGGTCTGGCGGGCGTCGAGCGTGCCGTTGGCGATGTTCACCGCCAGATTGCCGTCGCTGTCGGTCACGACGCCCCGCAGGACGCCGCCGCCGGTGATGGACAACTGGTCGGCGCCGGCGCCGAAAGCCACGGCGCCGGTCATCACTCCGTTCTCGAGCGCCAGGGTGTCGGCGCCCGAACCAAAGCGGATGTCTCCCACGGTGCTGGGCTCGTTCGAATCCGTCACGCCGTCGCCGTCGGTGTCCGGGTCGGCATCGGTCGGGGTGCTGGCGACGCCGAACTGACGATAGGTCACGCCCGTGGTGTTTGCGGACACGTCGACGGCCGTGGTCGAACCGGTGATCGGATCGCCCGTCGCCGCGTCGGGGCCGAGCAGGGCCTGAATGTTTCCGGCGTTGCTGATCGACGTCAGGGTGCCGGACCGGTCCAGGATCGTCGTGACGGTCGAGACGCCGCCGGTCGAGGTTCCCAGGATCACGCCGGTATTGCTGAGCGACGGCAGATTGGCGCCGGCGGCGATGTCGATGGCGGTCGTCGGCGAGTTCGCCAGGGTGCTGGCGACGCCGGCCGTGATCGTGCCCGCATTGTCGAACAGCGGCGTCGAGACTCCGGCTCCGATGGCGACAGCCGTCGCGCCGCCGCCGCGACCGAAGGCGTTGACGATGCCTTCGTTGCGCACGCCGCCGGCGATCGCGACGGTCTGCCCGCCCGGGACGCCAAGCTGGATGCCGGTCGAATTGACGCCGTTATAGACGCCGTCGGCGGTGATGCTGCCCCGATTGATCAGGCCGTAGGCGTTGTCGCCCGTTCCCGCCACGCCCAGGGTGATTCCCCGCGTGGCGGATCCGACCGACAGACCGGCGCCCGAGCCGTAGCTGTTGATGACGACGCTGCCTTCGGTCGCGTCCGGGATGCCGTCGTTGTCCTCGTCGGTCGAATCTGCGCTGGCGTCGGCGGGACGAATGTCGAGCACCACCCCGCCGCCGACATTGCCGGCCACGACCACGGCCGCGCCGCTCTGCAGCAGGTCGTCGGCATCCAGTTTTGCGATCACGGCGTCGGAGGGACGGGTGGCGTAACGATAGCCGGTCACGCCGGCATTCGCCTGAACACTGAGCCGTCCGCTGACGTCGCCCTGGATGTTGATGGCGCTGGCGCCCTGGCCCTGGGCGGTGATCTCTCCATTCAGCGTGACCGGACCGGTGACGGCGCCGGTTGTCGCGAAGGCGATCGCATTGTCGCCGACGGCCCTTTGCGTGCCGAACGTCGTGATCGAGCCGACCAGGTCGCGCTCGAGCGAGATGGCCCGCGAGTTGGCGCCTTCGACCGATATGGACCCGGCGGCTTCGACAAGGATATTGCCGGTCAGGGGCGTGCCGCCGGTCAGGCGAAGGCCGAACCGATTGGCCCCGTTCGCCAACGGTCCGTCCAGATCGCCGTCGCTGTCGGTGTCGGGATAGGTGTCGAGATTGTCGCTGATCGTGATCGTGCCGCCGATCGTGACATTCCCGGTCGTGGCGCCGGGGCCGACCAGAATGCCTGTGGCCCCGTCGGCCGCGTTGGCCATCGTGATGCTGGAGCCGCTGTCGAGATCGATGTTGTTGCTGGTGTCGGCGGTTATCGCCGCGCCGCTGTTGACCGCGATGGATCCGCCCGTCGCCAGGCGGATGTCGTCGCGCGCAGAGCCGGTCGCGCTGGAGGTGACGATGGGCGTGGTGCGGGCGGTCGAGATCACGACCTCGGCCTGCGCTCCGGCGGCAGCCATCAGAGGGGCAAGCGCCACCGCGGTCGCAAGCAGTCTACGCATTCGAGAAATCACCCCAGATGGATACGCGCAACGGGCGTCGGGCGCCTTCTAACAGGGGCGTCGCGACCTGTCTCAAGTTTCGCGAATTTGAGGCGATTGCAAGGCCGAACGCAAGGCTGCCAGCGACCGGCGATCCATGACCGCTTGCCGACCTCCGCAAAAAAGTGATATCACTTCCATATCGAAATGGAGGGTGCGATGAACGATCAGAGGACTATTTCCCGGGAGCAGCCGGCGCGAACGGCCAACGGGATCGTGATGCTGCTGGCAGGGCTGGCGTTGATGATCCTGGGGCCCGTTCTTGTCGTTCAGGGTCCGGATCAGGTGATCAATCTGGTCGTTGGGATATCCATGGCGACAATCGGCCTTTTCCTGCTCGGCGGTCTCTATTCTCTGCAGCCCAATGAGGGCGTCGCGATCATGCTTTTCGGGTCGTATCGCGGGACCGACCGCGCCACCGGCCTGCGCTGGGTTCTGCCCTGGTACACTCGGAAGAAGATTTCGCTGCGGGCGCGAAACGTCACCTCCGACAAGCTGAAGGTCAACGACAAGCGGGGGAGCCCGGTCGAGATCGCCGCGAACGTGGTCTGGCGGGTCGAGGATTCGGCTCAGGCCCTGTTCGACGTCGACAACTTTCAGGACTTCGTGGACATTCAGATCGACACCGGCCTGCGCGATATCGCGTCCCACTACGCCTACGACCACGGCGACGAGGAAGACGGCGTCGATCACGAGCTGACGCTGCGTTCGGACGCTGAGGATGTGGCCGGGCGGCTTCGCGACGAGCTGGCCAATCGCGTCCGCGTGGCGGGGGTCGCCATCGACGAGGCGCGTCTGGCGCACCTGGCCTATGCGCCCGAGATCGCCGGGGCGATGCTGCGTCGCCAGCAGGCCGAGGCCATCCTGTCGGCGCGTCGCCTGATCGTGCGCGGCGCCGTCGGCATGGTCGAGAATGCCCTGACCGATCTGGGAGAGCGCGGCGTCGTCGATCTGGACGAAGACCGCAAGGCGGCCATGGTGTCGAACCTGCTCGTGGTGCTGTGCGCCGATCGCGAGGCCCAGCCCGTGGTCAACACCGGCACCCTCTACGGATAGATCGTGGCGCGGCCCAGAAAGCCATTTCTGATGCGGGCGTCCACCGGCGTGATGGCTGCGGTCGAGCGGCTGGCGGCGGCCGAGTTGCGGTCGGTCAACGCCCAGCTGGAAATTCTGCTAAGGGAAGCCCTGACGCGGCGGGGCGTCGTCACCCCGCCGCCCGGCAAGGATGACGATCGCGCTTGAGCTTGACGTTCAGCGGGTCTAGGGGCGGTTCATGGTCCGGCGAAAATCGTCCGCACGCATCCATAAGTCACGGACGGGCGTTCAGTCGCCGCAATCCCCGGAGCACGACCCCATGAGCATGCTGGACCTCGACGTTCACGAAGGCGAGCTGCGGCTCATTCCCGGACTGGACGAAGAAGTCGCGGCCACGCTGCGGGTGTTGAAGGCATCGACCCGCGATCCGCGTCCGCGCATGGTCGACACCACCATGCTGTATGCACCGCGCTCGGGCGGGGTGAAACGCTATCTGCTGTCCAAGAAGGCCTGGCTGGAGGAAAACCGGCCCGGCGTCGCCCATTCCCTGGTCGTGCCCGGCGCCCGGCATCAGGCGGGCAAGGACGGCGTCATCAAGCTGCACGCGACCAAGCTTCCGTTCGGCGACGGCTATCGCTGGCCCAGTTCGGTCAAGCGCTGGAGCGCCTGGGTCGCCGCGATGAAGCCGGCCCTGATCGAGGCCGGCGATCCGTACACGCCGGGGCAGGGGGCGCTGGAGGCAGGGCAGAGGGCGGGGTGTCCTGTCGTCGGCTTCTGCCACTCCGATCCGGCCGGTCTGGCCGCGCTGCACTTCGGCGAATGGGCCAAGAAGCCGGTCGAGAAACGCTGGGCGCGGCTGTTCGGCCAGTTCGACCGCGTCATCTCGCCCAGCCGGTTCATCGCCCGCCGGCTGGAAGAGGCCGGGATCCAGAACATCGTCATCCGTCCGCTGGGGGTCGAGATCGACACCTTCCGGCCCGATCGTCGCGATCGCGACTGGCTGCTGAAGAAGCTGGGCCTGCCCGCCGACGCCCGCCTGCTGTGCTTCGCCGGACGGCCCGCGCGTGAAAAGAACATCGACGTCCTGATCGAGGCGGTCCAGCGTCTGGGCGCGCCCTATCACCTGGTCCTGGTCGGGGCGGGGGCGGGGATGCCGCCCGAAGACCGCGTCATCGCCCTGCCTTACGAGCGCGATCCGCGTGCGGTGGCGCGGATCATCGCCAGCTGCGACGCCTTCGTGCACGCCAACGACAAGGAGCCGTTCGGCCTGATCGTGCTGGAGGCCATGGCGTGTGGCCGCCCCGTCGTGGGCGTCAACGCCGGCGGCGTGGCCGAGACCGTGAACGACAGCGTCGGCCAGCTGGCCCGCAGCGCCGACCCGGTCCATTACGCCGAGGCCATCGAGGCCCTGTTCGAACGCGACATCGAGGCCATCGGCGCGGCGGCGCGGGTGCACACGGTCGAGACCTTCGCCTGGAACCGCGTGTTCGAGGATCTCTGCATGACCTACGGCGAGGTCAGCGGCCGCCCGGAGTTCGTGACGCCGGGGGAACTGGCGGCGGTACACTAGAGCGTAGGATGCGGCTCTGTTTGGTTTGGCAGTACTTAGGCTCAGGACCCATTGATGTGATGCGCTCGATCTGCTCCAGGCTCTGCGAGGAGACTGGATATGAGCGACCTTTATTGGCTGACGGACGAGCAGATGGAGCGGCTGCAGCCGCACTTCCCCAAGAGCCACGGCAGGCCCAGGGTGGATGATCGCCGGGTGCTCAGCGGGATCATCTTCGTCAATCGCAACGGTCTTCGATGGCGTGACGCGCCGGCGGCCTATGGCCCCCACAAGACTTTGTACAATCGCTGGAAGCGGTGGAGCGAGGCGGGCGTCTTCATCAGGATGATGCAGGGCCTGTCCGGTGGCAAAGCCGAACGGCGCACCGTGATGATCGACGCGACCTATCTCAAAGCGCACCGCACGGCTTCGAGCCTCGGTGTAAAAAAGGGGGTCTCGGGCGGCTGATCGGACGCACCAAAGGCGGCATGAACACCAAGCTTCACGCCGTGACCGACGCCAACGGACGTCCGATCAGCCTGTTCATGACGGCGGGCCAGGTCAGCGACTACACTGGCGCCGCCGCCCTGCTCGACAGCCTGCCGAAGGCGCAGTGGTTGCTGGGCGACCGGGGCTATGACGCGGACTGGTTCAGGGACGCCTTGCAGGCCAAGGGCATCACGCCCTGCATCCCCGGTCGGAAATCCCGGACCGAGCCTGTCCGTTACGACAAGCGCCGGTACAAAAGCCGAAACCGCATAGAGATCATGTTCGGACGGCTCAAGGACTGGCGGCGTGTTGCCACCCGATACGATCGCTGTCCGACCGTCTTCCTGTCCGCCATCGCCCTCGCCGCGACCGTGCTGTTCTGGCTATGAGTCCTGAGCCTA
>JAHJOK010000014.1 GCA_018820205.1 Alphaproteobacteria bacterium | reverse complement strand
TCACACCCGCGCAGGGCTCCAGCAAAGCCATCTTCTAACGCTGGGTGGGCTTCGGCGGCGGGGGAAATGATAGCGGCGAATGCCAACAGGGTTGGATAGAGCATGCTCTACCGTGCTGTGCCGAAGTTCCGCTGTCCACCCATTGCGGACCTTCAGCTATCCGGTTCCGAGCCGATGTGTGCTCTCGACCCATTGCGGACCATATGAATTGACGCATAACGTGTCCCACTCGCGGCGGGGAGCCATGCTTTCGTTTTTCAGACACGTCCTGAGCGGCACCGTGAGGTTTGCGGCCTTCCTCATGGTCTTGCTGGCTCTGGCTTTCGCCGTGGAAGCGATGGACTCTGGCGCCGAGGCCGCGCGATCAGCAGAGTTTGTTTCCCGCGCTTGGAGGACCGTCCTCGCGAGTCTCTTCGTAATCGTTCCCGCGATACTCCTGATCGCAATCCAACAGACGATGAAAGAGCGGCGCGAGGCCCCGTGAAGGGTTCGCCTATGCCGCAAGCGTCAACAAACCCCTGCGTCGGCTTTCCCCACTTAGTCGATCGTCCGCTCCCGACCCAATACAGACCTCTAGGGGTGGAGAGTGGACCTTCGAAACCCGCTAGGTAGTTTCAGGGCTTGGACAGGAACGGTTAGGTCGAACCGGCCTAGACGACCATGACCAGGTCTTCGACATGCTCTAATGCGCCATCTCGTTGAGCGATCCGTGTGCAAGAACTGTCCTGACAGGCGCCGGCGGGATGACGGTTCCCGGATCGAAATCTGCACTGGGAGCAAAGCTTTTCGATCGACGCCAGGCGACTGCGGACCCAACGATTTCGGCCAGGGTGCTCTGGACCGGCCGCCAGCCAAGCAGGGCCTTCGCCTTGGCCGCATCTGCGATGAGAATGGCGGGGTCTCCGACCCGTCGGGTGCCCTGACGCCGTGCGATGGAAGTTCCAACTGCCCGTTCCACCGCCGCCACGACCTCCAGGACGGAGAACCCTTGGCTCGTCCCGAGATTTATCGCCTCAAAGTTTGTGGGCCCAATGGAGGCCGTTAGAGCCAGGACGTGGGCCTCGGCAAGGTCCGAGACGTGGACATAGTCCCTCACGCAAGAGCCATCGGGGGTTACATAGTCGGCGCCATTGACGGTCATCGGCGTGCTGGCGAGTGCAGCTTCGATAGCGAGGGGGATCAGGTGGCTTTCCGGTGAATGGGCTTCGCCGATGAGCCCATCGGCGTCGGCACCGGCCGCGTTGAAGTATCGAAGAGCGATGGCGGTGAGCCCATAGGCTTGGCAAGAGGCCGAGATCATCCGCTCGGCGGCCAGTTTGGTGTCGCCGTAAGGGTTGATGGGAAGCGTCGGGTGATTTTCGGCGAGACCCGTGATCTGTCCACGCCGGGGCTGACCGTAGACCGCGGCGGTCGAGGAAAAAACCAGACGCCGCACGTTCGTGCGCCGCATGGCGCCGAGCACTGCAGCCACGCCGTTGACGTTATGATCCCAAAACGTGTCAGGTGAGACGAAAGAGCCTCCGACCTCGATCAGTCCGGCGAAATGGATCACGCCGCACACCGCATGATTTACCATGGCTTGCGCGAGCGCATCCTCGTTGCGGACATCGCCTTCGATCAAAGGGCCCCAGAGAACCGCCTCGCGATGGCCATTCGACAGATCGTCATAGACGACCGGCTGGTAACCTGCCGTCCACAGCGCCTTCGCCGCGTGCGAGCCGATATACCCAGCACCGCCGGTGACGAGCACCGCTTCCCGATCAACCATCGTCACGCGACCAGGAGGTCGGGCGTGGTCGGGTTATTGCCAGAGATTTCGTCAACGAGTTGCTGGACCGGATCACTCGCAATGCGCCGCTCGAGCAGCGTCAAGATTTCCGAATCAACATTGGCGTCGAACTTGCGGGCGAACTGGTCCTTGCCAGACCTCAACAGGTGGACGTCAGCGGCCGTGAAGGTGCGGGGCCGCAGTTTGATGTCCCCGTCCGGGATCCAGTCGATCGTGCGCAGGTCGTCGTTGACGACCTCGCCGTGGGCCGAGGTGTTCATCATGACTGTCTGGAAGAAGCCCTCATCGGCGATGAAGGTGTGGCGATAGAAGCGTTTGAATCGCTCGACCTGCGGGTCGTGGCAGACGAACTCGCAGAAGCGCCGGCTGACGATCATCCACTGGTTGCCAATATAAGGGGTCGTTTTGCGCAGGAACGGGCGCCTCAGGATTGTGCGGATGATTCGATCGCGACGTTCAACGACGTAGTTCTGAACGCGGGCCATAGTGTCGGGTCGGGTTTTCGCCTGATCGGCCGCGCGAATGAACTCCTTGCCGCGATTGGCGGACAGAAAGGCTCGAATGGCGCTTTGGGACTTGAGCGGGAAGTCCTGGCCGCTCAGGTTGATAAAGAACTCCCAGTCTGCGCCCATCTCCAGAAGCCTGGCCATGCCGCGCAGCTCGGCGTCCACTAGGCTGTAGCCCCCCCAGAGCGCCGGTCGGCTCTTTAACATCGCGGCGTTGGGGTAGGCCGATAGGAAGGCCTCGATCCGGCGTCCGACTCCAGGCTCCGCGTTCGCATCGACATGAACCACATAGTGATGGTCGGGATGGTGGATGGCGCGGAACAGCCGTTCGAACTGATCGGGAAAGCGGTGAACGAGCAGCAGATACGCGATCACTTCGCCCACCTGTCAGCCAGGCGCGAGAAAACCGGCGACGCGAGCGCGTGCCGGGCGAACAGCTCGGGGAGCCATGACATGGGCGACTTTTTCGAAGGGTGATCATACCGGAGTGGATCAACCGCCACTCAATGACGGATCACTCTCGGCGACCATCGATGGATATGGTGACGATCTGGCCAAGGTCAAGCGAGCTGCAAATCAGCGCGGCGTCGAAACTCCGCTCATCTGATCAGCGCAGAGGTCAAGCATCGTGTCCCGATACCGAAGCATGGACCGCAAATCGTCGGCGAGGAGGGCGGTTAGCTGACGCTGGCCTGTCGGAGTGACTTTTGGAGAGATCATCGCCCAGGCTCCAAAGGCCCTTGTCTTGATCGGCTCCCTGTCCAGCACGTCGATGTCGGTGTGTCGGTCGTCGATGAGCAGCTTCAGCAGCAAGACATCGAGCGAACTGTGTGACCCTTCGAGAATTTGTATGAAGTGGGTCTCGGGGCTCTGTCAGCCCAAACTTAGCTTGGCGGTAATCGGGGCTGGCTAGCAGCCCTGACATGGCCAAATCGACCAACCCTTTCCGCTACTTCGACAGCTCACCGGAGGTGATCCGGACGGTGGTGATGATGTACGTAAAGTACCCGCTGTCTCTGCGGAACGTGGAGGACCTGCTGGCCGAGCGCGGCATCGACATCTGCCATGAGACGGTGCGGCTGTGGTGGAACCGCTTCGGCCCGCTGTTCGCCGCCGAAATCCGCAGGAAGCGCGTCCAGCGCCTGCGCGCGTTTACCCACTGGCGGTGGCATCTCGACGAGGTCTACGTGAAGATCAACGGCGAGATGCACTACCTCTGGCGGGCGGTCGATCACGAGGGTGAGGTGCTGGAATCCTTTGCCAGCAAGACCAGGGACAAGGCCGCGGCTCTCACCTTCATGAAGAAGCTGATGAAGCGCCATGGCCGCGCCAAGGCGATTACGACGGACGGCCTGCGCTCCTACAAGGCCGCGATGAAGGACCTCGGCAACACCGCCAAACAGGAGATCGGCCGCTGGGCCAACAACAGGGTCGAGAACTCCCACCTGCCCTTCCGACGACGGGAGCGGGCCATGCTCCGCTTCCGGCAGATGAAGACGCTGCAGAAGTTCAGCTCAGTGCACGCCGCATTCCACAACCACTTCAATCAGGACCGCCACCTCATCAGAAGAGAGACATACAAGGCCCAACGCTCAGCCGCCCTGGCCGAGTGGAAGACGCTCGCCGCATAGGGCTCGCCTCCCCTGCTCTAGCTGGGCTCAGTGGAGACAAGTTCGCGTTGGACTGACAGCACCTACTGGGGCGTTGGCGGGAATATGTCGTCGGCGGCCACGGCGGGAACAAGCGGCTGACCAAGTCGAACCCGGCCGCGCTGCGTTTCAGCATTCTGCAGCGCACGTCTCCAGACATGGCACCGGATGACGTCCTGCGGCTCGAAGCCACTTGGAAGCACAGGCTGCACACCCGGGAGCAAGGCCTCAACGCCAACTGATGTCTCCGGTGCGCCAGGGGCGGACATTGGCAGCCGCCGAATTCCGAACATTCGGCGTGCCCGTCGCACGCTGTGCTTAGGGCCACGGAAAGATCTCGGCGTCTCGCCCCAGACCACCAGCGCACAACGAACATCAATCCGGGTCCTGCGACGCCCGGAGGCTGCAGGCGTGCCCGACGAGCCGCTGCGTTCTTGGTTAGTTCGCCCCTAGCCGCTACGATCGGGCACGATTCGGCAGCGCGCCGGTTCCAGTTGGAGAGCGTCCGGGATGAGCCTGCTGCACAATGCGGAAGCGGACTTCGCGGCCTCTGAGCTCGCCCGGATATTTATCGCGAATCCCACCGTCTGCTACTCTAACGGCAGCGCGCCTTCGGGACTTAGTGCGACAGCCACACGCGAACGATCTTCGTCTGGCTGGCCGTTCGCGGATGGCCTCGTGGCGCTGCTCGAAAGCGGATCCAATGTGCAGCGGGAAATCGCAATTGAGTACAAGCGGCCTCAGGAAGGTGTGCACGGCATCCTGACCGCGATCGGCCAAGCCCAAGCATACCTTCACAAGGGTTATGGCGGGGCGGCCATCGTGCTGCCGAACGCCTACTCGTCCCATCAGCAGCCTGGCCAGTTCGTTGACGCCGTTCTGAATGCGACGACATCCAGTCCTGCAATCGGCGTCTTTTGCTACGACGCCCCTGACATCACCAGTCCAACCCCTTTCGCCGGACGTCTGCGATGCATCAGGGCGCTGGATGTCGCCTCGGCGCCGGCGCGACGGGCCGGAGCCGCAGCGGCCAGGGCAAGCACGCAGTGGGTCCATATGCGTGAAGGCTCGACCACCCGGGATGGCTTCTTCCGGTTCCTCCAAGCGGCTAAGCGCATCAGTGCCGGTGACCCGCCGAGGGCGGTCGTGCTTCCCAAGGAGCTGCGCGCGGCGGCCGGTCGCCTCGATGGCCGCCCGCCTGAATGGTATCTGTCCAACACGACAGATGACAGCCTGCTGAGCCGGATCTGGCGGGAGTTCTGGTTCGAATGGATCTTCACGTCAGACGTGGCGCGCCTGTTCGGAAAGTCGGGCGCGACCTACAAAGCGCCCGGTGCTTTCTGCAAAATCGCGAGGGATGATGCGAGCGGGTTGAGCCAGATCTTCGAAGGCCGCAGCAATGGTCTCAAAGAATCCATCGCAGCCGAGCTGAACGCGGGCGCCATCAGTGAGCCAGAAGCTTGGGAACTGTTCATCACCGGGTTCGCCGTTCCTGGAAAGCAGAATAAGCAGGGCGTTCGCGAACGTGCACACAGCTACCGGGAGGATGTCGACAGCGCACTGGGCAAGCTCGAGTGGATCGACGCGGACGGCATGCCGACTGATCGTGGGTACCGGTACAGCGCGATCTGCGAGCGGTTCGGCGGCGCAGGCTCAGTGGCGGCTGTGGACTACGTCCGCGCCACCCTGCTCCAGGCCGGCCACTACGGGTCCTTCATCCACTACGTCCACCGGCTGTCTGAGAGGATTTTCAGCGCCGATCCGCTTGCCTTCACCCGGTACATCTCTGGCGTGCCCCGTTTCACGGAGGACTCGTACTGGGAGTACCTCGCGGTCATCGAGGACGAGATGGTCAACAACCTTCGTGTCATGCGCAAGGTTTCCACTCGAGCCCGTCCAAGAACTCGTACTACATTCCAGGTCGAACTTACGCTTCTCAGAAACTACGGCTTCTGACGTGACCCCCTGAAACTCCTCCAGGAATAGCTAGAGTCCGCCCCTTGAAAGGACGGACAGAATGAAGCGATCACGGTTCACGGAAGAGCAGATCATCGGGATCCTGCGTGAGCAGGAGGCGGGCGTTGCGACGGCGG
>JAHJOK010000013.1 GCA_018820205.1 Alphaproteobacteria bacterium | reverse complement strand
GAGATTTGTCAGGCTGGTATTGAAGACAAAGTTGGCGTTGCTCAGGCTCTGGGCGCTGACGTTCGTGATGCGGATCGCCTCGCTGTTTCCGGCGAAACGGAGATCGATCACCGCATCCGGGCCATCCTGGCGGATGAAGGGGCGCAGATCCTCGATCGACGCGATGTTCAGCGCGGACAGATCGATCCGGTCACCCGCGGAAAAATCGGTGATGGTGTCGTCGCCGAAACGACGATCAACATAAGCGAAGGTATCCGCACCTGCGCCTCCGGTCAGCGTGTCGTCGCCTGAACCGCCGATGATATGGTCGGCGCCGCCGCCGCCGTTGATCGTGTCGCCGCCCCCTAGCCCGTCGATGACGTCGTCGCCATCGGTTCCCACAAGCGTGTTGGACCCGCTGGTCCCGGTGATCGTCGGCATGGTCAGCCCCCAAAGACGCAGAGAGCCGAACCGGCCAACGTCGTTCTCGAACGCTAGCCTATGGTTGTTTATTTCGCCAGCCTACGTTCGATGAACGTTGTATGAATTAGGTTCGCTTCAGGCGTAGGCGAACAGCAGCCGGCCTTCGCCCATGCGCTCGCGCAGCATCGGCAGGTCGGTGTGGGCGGTTGAGAAACAGCCGTAGCTGCGGCCCAGCTTGCCCTCACGAGCCAGGAAGTCCGGGTCGGCGTAGTCGGCGCCGTGGATGATGATGGCGCGGTCGCGGGCCAGGTTGTTCGAATATTCCAGGCCGTCCAGCAGGACGTTGGGCCCCTGTTGCGCGCCCCAGCCGGCCCCGGCGGTGGCGTAGGCGCCGACCGAAGACATGAAGCTTTCGGGCGTGTTCGAGAACCTCCGCGCGAAACCGGAATGTTCGGGATCCGACCCCTTGCCGTGGCAGGTGCGGAAGGCGGTGACGTGGCCGCCGATCAGATCGACCTCGTACAGCCGTTCGTCGCCCGAGAATTTCTGGAAATCGACCAGATACATCCGGTCGCGCAGGGTGATGCGGTGGCTGTGAACGTCCAGGGCGGCCATGGCGCGGCTCATCAACTCCGGGCGGACCAGACCGCGGGGATCGAGCGGCGGCGGCGTGATCTGCGGAAGGGGCGTGAACGGCGGCGCGGGCGGAATCGCGGCGATCACCATCGGCGTCGGGGTCGGCGCGGAGGCGCAGCCGGCGAGCACCGCCGAACCTCCCAGAATCAGACCCCGTCTCGATAGCCGCATGCGACGCCCTTCGTAGCGGTTATGCCGAAGCGACGAGTTGTTCCCGAACCCGACCCGCGGTTCAAGCGGAGCCTTGGCCCAAACCCATCGTCGGTTATGGTGACGCCAGCATAACAGGGAGAGGTTGATGAAGTTCGTCGCATGGGCGTTCGCCGCCGTTCTGGCCGCCGCCGGTCCTTCGCAGGCGCAGCAGGGCCCCGCCTCACAGGCTTTTCCCTCGGCCGGGGAAACGGTGTTCGTTCAGGCCGGACGGCTGTTGGCGGACCCCGAAAACGGTGTTGTGCTGCGCGATAAAACTCTCGTGATCACAGGGAACCGGATCGCGGAAATCCGCGACGGTTTCGTCGGAGAGGGTCGCGTGATCGATCTGCGCGACGCCTTCGTCCTGCCGGGCCTGATCGACAGCCATGTGCATCTGACCTCGCAACAGAGCCCGACCGGGCGGCTCGACGCCGTCACACGCGACACCGCCGACAGCGCCATGATCGGGGCCGGTTTCGCCCGCAAGACCCTGATGGCCGGCTTCACCACGGTGGCCGACCTGGGCGGCGCCAACGACGCCGTCTTCGCGCTGAGGGACGGGATCCGTCGCGGCGACGTCCCGGGACCCCGTGTCATCGCGTCCGGGTCGTCGGTGTCGATTCACGGCGGGCACGGCGACGCCAACGGATATCGCGACGACATCATGCATCTGTTGTCGTCCGAGAGCGTCTGTTCGGGGCCGGAGGACTGCATGCGCGCGGTGCGGACACAGGTTCGGTCGGGCGCGGACATCATCAAGATCACCGCGACGGGCGGGGTGCTGTCGAACACGGCGGCGGGTCTGGCCCAGCAGTTCACCGACGCCGAACTGGCCGCCATCGTCGAGGTGGCGCACCGGATGGGCCGTCAGGTGACGGCGCACGCTCACGGGGTGGACGGGATCAACGCCTTCCTGCGGGCCGGAGGGGATTCGATCGAGCACGGCACCTATCTGGATGCGGAATCGGTGCGGCTGTTCCGGCGCGAGGGCGTCTATCTGGTGCCGACGCTGCTGGCCGGGGATTTCGTGGCCCGGGTCGCGTCGGGGCCGGACAATTTCCTGACGCCCGCCCAGACCGCCAAGGCGCTGGAGGTGGGGCCGCGCATGATCGACATGGCGCGGCTGGCCCACGACGGCGGGGTTCGCATCGCGTTCGGGACCGACACCGGCGTCTCGGCGCACGGCGACAACGCCCAGGAGTTCGCCCTGCTGGTGCGGGCCGGGATGACGCCGCTGGAGGCGATCCAGGCGGCGACGGTCGTGGCGGCCGAACACCTGCGCATTTCCGGCGAGGCCGGGCGGATCGCGGTCGGGATGCCCGCCGACATCGTGGCGGTGCAGGGCGATCCGCTGAGCGATGTGACGGCGCTGGAGACCATGGCCTTCGTGATGAAGGGCGGCGTCGTCTATCGCGACGAGTGAGCCAGCAGGGTCGCGAACCCGGCTTCGTCCTCGAATCGGGCGGCGACCGGCCATGAGACCACACGGGTCCGCCAGTCGGGCGGCAGGCGGACCCAGTCCTTTTCGGTGGTGACCAGACCGGCGTCGAACACGGCGGCGCGGTCGGCGAGGAAGGCCAGATCGCGGGGCCGATATTCGGCGTGGTCCGGGAAGGGCGCGAAGTCGGCGAGGTCGCAGCCGGCCGCGATCAACGACCGCTCGACCTTCCACGGCTTGGCGATGCCGGCGAAACCCACCTGGGGACCGGGCGGGGGCGGGCCGGCGGGTTCGAGCCGGGCGATGAAGATCGGCAGGGTTCCGAATACGGCCAGCAGTTCGGCATCGGCGGGCGGGGCGTCGGCGGGCAGCAGGACGACGACGGCGTCTGCGCGGGCCAGACCGGCGGCCAGCGGCTCTCGCATCGGGCCGGAGGGGAAGACCGAGCCGTCGCCGAACGGCCACTCGTCCTCGCGCGTCTCGCCGTCCACGACGATCAGGCTGAGCGTCTTCTTCAGGGCCGGGTTCTGGTGCGCATCGTCGAGGACCAGGGCGCGGGCTCCGGCGGCGACGGCGGCATGGGCGCCCGCGACCCGGTCGGCACTGATCCAGGCGGGGGCGTCGGCCGACAGCATCAGGGGCTCGTCGCCGACTTCGGCTGCGGTGTGGACGGCGGGATCGACGCGCAGCGGACCGGTCAGTTTGCCGCCATAGCCGCGCGACAGGGCGTGGGCCCCGACGCCCTGTCGGCGCAGCAACCGCAGGACTTCGCGGGCGACGGGGGTCTTGCCGGAGCCGCCGACGGTCAGGTTGCCGATGGAGATGACGGGGACGCCGACGTCGACCGGGTCGGCGCGGGCGATCCGGCGCGCGGTGGCGGCGGCCCAGAGCCACGAGGCAGGCTTCAGCAGGGTGCGGACGACGCGGCCGTGGCGACCGTCGCGCCGATACCACCAGCGGGGGGTGGAGAGTTTCATCGGTGGGACTTCGGCGGGAGCAGGGGCGTCAACGCCTCCCAAAGACGGTCGAGCCCGGCGCCGGCGTCGGCGGCGGCGCGGCGGGCGCGCTCGCCCATGGCGCGGGCGGCG
>JAHJOK010000012.1 GCA_018820205.1 Alphaproteobacteria bacterium | reverse complement strand
CTAGAGCATGATCGTTTCGGACGGAACCGCTTTGCGGTTCCGACAGAAGCGTGAATCATGCTCTCGCTTTAATCTGGAGCCTGATTCACCGTTTCAGCGGAACCGCGAAGCGGTTCCTCCTCAACGGATCAGGCTCTAGGCCAGGGCCGGCGCCGGTGCAACGGCGCCACGCTGCACGGTCCGTGTGGGCGGATGACGACGTTGCGGCAGCCCCGGGGTTTGACAGACGGTCGAAACCGGGTCAGGTTCAAGAAAATCATTGAACGCTGAATAAAAGCGTCAACCAGGCTGGAAACGACAAAGGGGTTAAGGATCATGAATCGTCATGTGAAGTGCGCGCTGCTGGCCGGCGCGGCGTGGGGCGTGCTGGCGGGGGCTTCCACGGCCCAGGACGCCGAGGCGGCGGCCCAGGCGGCCAACGCCGGACAAGCCAATATGGTGGACGACATCGTCGTCACCGCCCGTCGGCGCGACGAACAGCTGAAGGACGTGCCGGTGGCCGTCTCGGCCCTGAGCGCCGAGCGGCTGGAACAGACGGGCGCGACCAATATCACCGCCCTGCAGCAGCAGACGCCGAACGCCACCGTTCAGGTCGCGCGCGGCTCCAACTCGACCCTGATCAGCTTCATCCGCGGCGTGGGCCAGCAGGACCCGCTGTGGGGCTTCGAACCCGGCGTCGGCCTCTACATCGACGACGTCTATGTGGCCCGTCCGCAGGGCGCGGTTCTGGACATCTTCGACATCCAGCGGATCGAGGTGCTGCGCGGGCCGCAAGGCACCCTCTACGGCCGCAACACCATCGGCGGGGCGATCAAATATGTGACCAAGCGCCTGGGCGTCGATCCCAGCCTGACGGCGCGGGCCGAGGTGGGCTCGTACAATGAGCACAACTTCCTGCTGTCCGGCTCGGTCCCCGTCGGCGACACCTTCGCGATCGGGGGCGCGGTCGCCACCTATCAGCACGACGGCTACGGCCAGAACCTGAACACCGGCCAGGATCAGTATGACAAGGACGTCACCGCCTATCGCGCCAGCGCCGAGTGGACGCCGAACGACAGCCTGTTCTTCCGCCTGGCCTGGGACCGGGTCGAGGACGATTCCAGCCCGCGTCACGGCCACCGCGAGGTGAACTCGACCACCGGCGGCTATACGCCCCCGGCCAACGAATACGATACCTATGCCGGGATCACCGGCGAGCAGAAGGTGGTCACCGAGGGCGTGTCCCTGACCGGCGAGTACCGGGTCAACGACATGCTGACCCTGAAGTCGATCACCGCCTATCGCTCGGGCGACACCCAGACCATCATCGACTTCGACCAGACGCCCCTGCCGACCCTGGACGTGCCGGCCATCTATTCGGACGACCAGTTCACCCAGGAGTTCCAGGCCCTGTTCACCGGCGACCGCTGGTCGGGCGTGGCCGGCGTCTTCTATCTGGACGGCACCTCGTCCGGCGCCTTCGACACCATCGCCGGCAATCTGGGTCTGGCCATTGCGGCGGCGGGATCGGTGGACACCAAGTCCTTCTCGGTGTTCGGCGACTTCAGCTATGACCTCACCGACCGGCTGCACGTCTCGCTGGGCGGACGCTACACCAAGGACGACAAGGACGCCTCGGTCCTGCGCCTCTTCTATCTGGGCGCGACCCGCACCCCCTATACCGGCGGGACCGACCGGGCGATCTTCGCCACCCGGACCAACTATTCAGCGTCCGACACCTTCGAGAAGTTCACGCCCCGCGCCAGCATCTCGTATGACTTCAGTGAAGACATCACCGGCTACGCCTCGGTCAGCCAGGGCTTCAAGTCGGGCGGCTGGGACATGCGGGGCGACGCCGCCCTCGTGCCGCAGACGGTCGACGGCTACCAGCCCGAGACGGTCACCACCTATGAGCTGGGCCTGAAGGGTTCGGCCTTCGACCGGCGGATGAACTTCGCCTCGGCGATCTTCTATTCCGACTACAAGGACCAGCAGATCACGACCCAGCAGGTGGCCACGCCCCCGGCCGTCGGCATCGCCTCGGTGGTCGACAACGCCGGGGCCTCGACCATCTACGGTTTCGAGCTGGAAGGCTCGGCCTTCCTGACCGACGACATCACCGCCAACTTCTCGCTGGGCTATCTGAAGAACGAGTTCGACGAGTTCATCACCCGGATCACCGGCACGCCGGTGGATATTTCGGACACGCGCGAGCCGCAGAACTCGCCGGAATGGTCGGCCTATTACGGCATGACCTGGCGGGGCGACATTATGGGTGGGGAGATCCGGGTGACTCCGTCGCTGTCGTACCGGTCCGACTACCACCTGTTCGACACGCCGGACCCCATCCTGGACCAGGACGGCTATGTCCTGGCCGACGCCAGCGTGGTGTGGACGGCGCCCAGCCGGCGGTGGGAGGTCGGTCTGTTCGGCCGCAACCTGACCGATGTCCGCTACAAGGTCGGGGGCTACAGCTTCCCCGGCGCGACCTACAACAACTCGATCAGCGCCTTCTACGGCCCGCCGACCACCTATTCGGCTCGCCTGACCTACCGGTTCTGATCGCCGAAGACGCCTGACGGAGGGCGGCGGTCCAAAGGCCGCCGCCCTT
>JAHJOK010000011.1 GCA_018820205.1 Alphaproteobacteria bacterium | reverse complement strand
GTTGACCTCGTACTGGGCCGTGGAGCTGAGCTCCTTCTTGGCCTTCTCCGCCTCTTCGCGCAGGCGTTGCAGGGCCAGCTTGTCCTGGCGCAGGTCGACGCCCTGTTCCTTCTTGAACTCGTCGGCCAGATAGTCGGCCAGACGCACGTCGAAGTCCTCGCCGCCCAGGAAGGTGTCGCCATTGGTCGACTTCACCTCGAACACGCCGTCGCCGATCTCCAGGATCGAGACGTCGAAGGTGCCGCCGCCCAGGTCATAGACCGCGATCTTCTGGCCGTCGTTCTTGTCCAGACCATAGGCGAGCGCCGCCGCGGTCGGCTCGTTGATGATGCGCAGGACTTCCAGGCCCGCGATCTTGCCGGCGTCCTTGGTCGCCTGACGCTGCGAGTCGTTGAAATAGGCGGGCACGGTGATGACGGCCTGGGTGACCTTGTCGCCCAGATAGGCCTCGGCGGCCTCCTTCATCTTGATCAGGGTGAAGGCCGAGATCTGCTGCGGGGAATAGTCCTTGCCGTTGGCGCGCACCCAGGCGTCGCCGTTCGGACCCTTGACGATCTCATAAGGCACCATGCCCTTGTCCTTGGCCACGACGGGATCATCGAAATTACGACCGATCAACCGCTTGATGGCGAAGAAGGTGTTCGACGGGTTGGTCACCGCCTGACGACGGGCGGGCTGACCCACCAGGGTGTCGCCGCCGTCCTGGATCGCGACCACCGAAGGGGTGGTGCGGTTGCCCTCGGCGTTTTCGATGACCTTGGGGTTCTTGCCGTCCATGACGGCCACGCACGAATTGGTGGTGCCGAGGTCGATACCGATAATCTTGGCCATGAGCCTGTTTTCTCTTTCGTCTGGCGGGCGATGCGGCGGCCTTATCAGAAAGCGCCGCGCGTGACCGCCCCCGTTATTGCTGGCGCCGCCTCTCGGGGGCGAGAGCACGGCAGATGGGTTCATTTCCGCGCGAAACCCCACAGGTTGCGGGGTTTCTCGGGTTGGAGGGGATATGGGAAAGTCGTCATGCCCCGCAAGGCCTTGTTGGCACGCAGCCGTGATTCACGTGAGAGTCAGGGCTCATCAGGTGCAACTTGCCTGACCTTGGGGCAATCTGGCGCCCGACAGCGGGTGACGGACCCGGTCTCCAGGATCCGACCCATGCGCCGCCCGCCTCGCAAGCTTCGATGGACCGCCTTCGCCCTTGCTCTGGTCGTTGGCGCCATGCCCCTCGTCAGGGCTGAGACCGCCCTCGCCGCAGCGACGGCGTTGCAGCAGGCGTTCCGGTCTCCGGCCCGCGCCGCCGCGAGCCGATCCGCCGACCATCAGAATCGCGCCGTCCGCATCCACAACCAGACCGGATGGACCATGGCCCATCTCTACGCGTCGGGCGGCGGGGACTGGGGCGGGAATCTGCTGGGTTCGCGCCCCCTGGCGCCGGGCAACAGCATTGTGGTGACCGTCGATGACGGCTCGGGCGCCTGTCTGTATTCGCTGCGCGCCGAATTCCAGAACGGCCAGAGTCTGGAACGCGAAGGCCTCAATGCCTGCGAGGTCGCGGACTATTACTACACGCGCTGACCGCCCCGAGCGAGGTGGACAGGGTATAGAAGCGGCATGCAGCCCTTCGCCGACATTCCCGGTTTTCAACTCTGGCCCGGCCGTCTGGACCGGATCGCCCAGATCGACCTGCTGACGGAAATCGAGGCCGCCCTCGTCGTCGCGCCCCTCTATCGTCCCGTCACTCCGGGCGGAAAGCCGTTCTCGGTGCGGATGAGCAATCTGGGCCCGCTGGGCTGGGTGTCGGACCGGGGCGGGTATCGCTACCAGCCGCGCCATCCCGAGACCGGCGCGCCGTGGCCGCCGATCCCCGATGTCCTGCTGCAACTGTGGGACGACCTGACCGGCTGGCCCGAACCGCCCGACGCCTGTCTGGTCAATCTCTATCGCGACGAGGCGCGCATGGGCCTGCATCAGGATCGGGACGAGGCCGACATGGGCGCTCCGGTGGTGTCCGTCTCCCTGGGAGACACGGCGCTGTTCCGCATCGGGCCGGCGGGGCCGGGGCCGACGCGATCGCTGCGGCTGGCGTCGGGGGACGTCTGCGCGCTCACGGGTCCGGCGCGGTTGGCGCGTCACGGCATCGACCGGCTTCTGGCCGGCTCGTCCGGCCTGGTCGAGGGCGGGGGCCGCATCAATCTGACCCTTCGCCGCGCACGGTGATCCGTCGCGAGCCGGTCACGGGGCGGTGACTCGACGGGCGCCTCCGGCCCGGTCACAGTTCCACGCGAACACTTCAAGGAAGCGCCATGACCGTCCTGATCCGCCCCGAAGGCCAGACCGCCGACGATTTCCGCTTCTCGCGCCGGTCCCTGGGCGGACTGACGGCCGGCGCGGTCTTCACCGGCTACGCGGTTGCGGCCCTGGCCCAGGATGCCCGGCCGGTCACGACCGACAGCGAAGGTCTGGCGACGGAAATGGTCAGCTATCCATCCGCCGACCAGTTCGACCTGCCCGCCTATGTGGCGCGACCGGCAGGGGAGGGGCCGTTTCCCGTGGTGATCGTCGTGTCGGAGATCTTCGGCCTGCACGCCTATATTCAGGACGTCTGCCGCCGGCTGGCCAAGGCCGGATACGCCGCCATCGCCCCGGCCTTCTTCGTTCGCGTCGAGGATCCGGCTCCGCTTTCGGACATGCAGCGCATCCAGGCCATCGTCGCCGCCGCCGGTTACGAACAGGTGATGGGTGACGTCTCCGCGACCCTGGAATGGGCCTCGGGCCAGCTGTGGGCCAATACCGACAAGGTCGGGATCACCGGCTTCTGCTGGGGTGGCAAGGTGGTCTGGCAGGCCGCCGCCCGCTTCGCCGCCATTGATGCGGGGGTCGCGTGGTACGGACGCCTGGCGCCATCCTCGAACGCCACGCCGGAACAGGTCGAGGCCGGGCGGCCGTATCCGGTCGATCTGGCCGGCGACCTCAAGGCGGTGGTGATCGGCAACTACGGCGGTCAGGACCAGGGCATCCCCGCCGACAGCGTCGCGGCCATGCAGGAGGCGCTGCAGAGCGCCGGCGCGACCGAAAGCGGCATCAAGCTTTACCCCGACGCCCCGCACGGCTTCCACGCCGACTACCGCGCGTCCTATCGGGCCGAAGACGCCGCCGACGGCTGGGCGCGGTTGCTGGCCCTTTTCGAGGCCAGGCTGGGCTGAGACCGCTTCCGTCTCATCGACCATGAAAAAGGGGCCCGGACATCGTCCGGGCCCCCGCGTCGTTCAGCGCTTTCGAGCGGCGATCAGTGACCGCCGACGGGCGTGCAGACCGTGCCGCCGGTGCAGTCCGAGAAATGCACTTCAGGCGGTTCGACCAGGATCTCCGAAGGCCGAACATGGACCTCGGGCCGCTGGACGTAGATCTGGGCCGGGGCGATCCGGATCGGCGGCGCGTCGACATAGACCGGCGGAGCCGAGATGTGGACGGTCGGTCCGGCGACGTGGATCGGTCGACCGATCACGCGAACGCCCGGCGACTGAACGTGGATCGTCGGCCCCGGATAGTTGATCGGCGGACCCCATCCGCCCGGTCCCGGCCAGTGCGGGCCGCCGCCCGTCCAGGGGCCGTAGAAGTCGACGATGCGCGTGCAGGCGCAGGGCACGTCGTCATAATGCGGCGCTTCGGGACAACCATGTCCGTCCACCGGCGCGGCCGCGCCGGAGATCAGCATGGCCGCCACGATCGAAGTGATCGGATCCATTCTCAGCTCCCCTTAAATCCTTGACAGGTCTAGAATTTCCCCTCTCAGGCGAACGCTGAGAGGCGCGGGCGAGCCGCCTGACCAGCGTTATATTAACCATTTCCGGCTGTCCAGCGGGGCGCGGCGCTTGCGCCCCGCGCCCCCGCCCGCTAAACGCGCCGCCGTCATCGGGGAGTAGTCGCCTGCATCTCCCAGCAGGGCCCGCGTCAACACACTTCCGCTCTCCCGGAGCGGATGGCGCGGGCGGAACATCCCACGGTCAGGCCTTCAGCCTCCGTGAACGTCCCTCAAGCCGCGAGACGCCGTGCGTCGAGCGATAGGGACATCAAGGGTGCTTCTGACAAGACCGCTGGCTTTCGCAAGGGAATCTCCACGCGGGGCCCCGGTTGCGAACGCCAATGGTCTGCTCGCCGCGGCCCCGCGCATCGAAGTATCGCTTGGAAGCCTTCCTGATCTCGGTCGGCCTCGTCTCCCTGGCGGAGATCGGGGACAAGACCATGCTGCTGGCCATCGCGCTGGCGGCGGCCTGGCGACGCCCGTCGCCCATCATCCTCGGCATTCTCGCCGCGACCTTGCTGAACCACGCCTTCGCCGCCCTGGCCGGGACGCTGGCGGCCCAGTATCTCGATGGTCCGTGGATGCGGTGGATCGTCGGCGTCGCCTTTCTGGGCTTCGCGGCCTGGGCCCTGATCCCGGATACGCTGGACGTCGAGGACCAGGGGGTCGTCGAAAAGACCTTCGCCGGCGTCTTCTGGACCACGACGGCCGCCTTCTTCCTGGTCGAGATGGGCGACAAGACCCAGATCGCCACCGCCGGCCTGGCCATCCGGTTCGAGAACCTGCCCCTCGTCGTCGCGGGCTCGACCCTGGGGATGATGCTGGTCAACGGACCCGCCGTCCTGCTGGGCGAGGCGACGGCCGCCCGTCTGCCGCTGAAATACATCCGCATGGCCGCGGCCGCCGCCTTCGCCGCGACGGGCCTGTGGGTGCTGCTCGCCGGTTGAACCGGCCCATGGAACCAATGCGTTAACCCGCGTGTGTCACTGAGAGACAATGAGATCGCTCTCGGAGGGGCTGATGCAGGGTCGCTGGCGGATGTTCCGCCATGAAGCAGGCAAGGACGCGGGGCCGCCGGCCTGGACCTATGTCGCCCTGTTCGGCGCCTGCCTGCTGATCGGCCTGTGGAGCGCGGAACGGTTCGGCGCCGTCGTCATGTGGCCGGCCAACGGCGTACTCCTTGCGGCCTTCCTGCAACTGCATCGCCGCCAGGCCATCGGCGTCCTGGTCGTCTGCTTCGGCCTGAACCTGGCCATGAACGTCGTGCGCGGCGATCCCCTGCCGTACCTGTGGCTCAACGCCGTCCTGAACATGGCCGAGGCGGTGATCGCCGGCGTCCTGGCCCGCCGGGTCTGCGGCGCCGCCCTGGACCTGCGCCGTCCGCGTCGCCTGCTGCGGTTCGCCATCGGCGCCGTGACGCCGGCCGTCCTGATCTGCGCCGTGACCATCGTCACCGTGGCCGGGGTGCTGAAGGGCTATTCGCCCGGCCTCTATCTCTTCACCCTGCAGCGCTATTTCACCATGGAGGCGCTGGGTCTGCTGACCGTCGCCCCGACGCTTCTGTTGCTGGCGAGACGCCACCGTTTCGCCGGGATCGGGTCGAACGGCGGACCGAAGGAGACGGCCGCCCTGTTCGGCCTTCTGCTGGCGGTCACGGTCGGGGTCTTCTGCCAGTCGCACGTCCCGGCCACCTATCTGATCTTCCCGCCCCTGTTGCTGCTGGTGTTCCGCGTGTCGCCCGCTGGCTCGGCCCTGGCCGTCCTGATGGTGACCGTGATCGGCGGGTTCGCCTCGATCACGGGCCATGGTCCGGTGACGATGCAGACGTTGTCGGCCGATGCGGACCTGGCGCACGTGCCTGATCTGATGCGTCAGATGAACGTCTTCTACGGCTTCCTGCTGGCCTTGATCGCCACCGCCCTGCCCGTCTCGACCATGGTGTCAGAGCGCCGCCGGATGGTCGCCCGGCTGCAGGCCCGCACCCAGGCCGCCCAGGCTGCGCGTCATCAGGCCGAGGCCGCCGACGCCGCCAAATCCCGCTTCCTGGCCCTGATGAGCCACGAGATGCGCACGCCGCTGCAAGGCGTGGTCGGCTATGCCGAAATCCTCTCGCGACGCGCGGGCATGAACCGTGAGGACCGCCGCCAGATCGACCAGATCCAGCGCTCGGGCGCGGCCCTGCTGACCTTGGTCGAGGACGTGCTGGAGGTCTCCCACGGGGGCGCCGTCGCCACGATCGACGCGGTGTGTCCGGCCGATCTGCTGGACCAGGCCGCCGCCGCCAGTCAGGACTGCGCCGCCGCCAAGGGCCTGGCCGTGCGCACCGTGGTCCTGCCGGGGGGCGAGCCCGGCGTCGCCGGCGACCTGCGCCGTCTGCGGCAGATCCTGCACAAACTGATCGCCAACGCCGTCAAATTCACCGACCGGGGCGAGGTCGTCGTGACCGCCTCGCGCGAAGGCGACTGCACCGTCCTGCGCGTCTCGGACACCGGCCCGGGGATCGACGCGGGTCTGGCCGCGCGGCTGTTCGAGCCGTTTGTCCAGGGCGACGATTCCATCGGTCGGGCCCATGTCGGGGCGGGTCTGGGTCTGGCGGTGGCCCGTCGCCTGGCGCGCGGCATGGGCGGCGACATCGTGCTGGAGGCCAGTTCGCCGGCCGGATCGACCTTCGCCGTGCGGCTTCCCCTGGCCTTGGCAGAGGCGGTCGCGACGAGCGTGGAACCCGAGAACGAACCCGAGTTCGCCCAGGACGCGGCCGCGGTGCCCCGGGTCCTGGTCGTCGATGATCATCCGACCAACCGCGAGGTCGCCCGTCTGATGCTGGCCCCGCTGGGGTGCGAGATCTTCGAGGCCGCCGACGGCGTCGAGGCGGTCGAACTGGCCTCGACCACCGCCTTCGATCTGATCCTGATGGACGTCCGCATGCCCCGCATGGACGGTCTGGCGGCCGCCCGGGCCATCCGCGCCCTGACCGGCGACTACGCCAACGCGCCGATCCTGGCCGTCACGGCCGACGCCATGCCCGAAGACGCCGCCCGCTGCGTCGCCGCCGGCATGAACGGCCATCTGGCCAAGCCCATCACCCACGCCAGCCTGTTCGCCGCCATCGACGCGGTGATGGGTCAGGACGACGCGCCCGACCTTCCCCGCGTCGCCGCCGCCTGACCCTGCCCGCGCCGGGTCAATCGACCGGCGTCTCGTCGCGGTAGTCGCCCTCGAACGGAAACCGCCGCGCCCAGAACCCGGCCAACTCGGGCATCGCGTCGACCCGTCGCGCCACCTGGCCCAGTCGCGGCGCGACCCGGTGGAACGCGGGCCGCAACGGCCGCCAACGACTGACGACGGCAAGATACAGGTCCAGCACCGACACCCGGTCGCCCAGCAGGAACCGCCCCTCCGGTTCGATCTCGCCCTCCATCACCGCCCAGCAGTCCGAAATCCGCGCCGCCGTGCGCTCCAGCAGCACCGCCTGCGCCGCGGCGTCGTCGCCCGCCAGCCGCGCCGGAACATCGCGCGCCCAGTACATCGAATAGATCGAGGCCGGGATGAAACTCATCCAGCGCAGGAACCGTCCCCGCATCGGATCGCCGGCCGCCGGGCCCAGCCGCGCCTCGGGATACCGTTCCGCCAGCCAGATCAGGATCGCCGCGCTCTCGGTCAGGGTCTCGCCGTCAGGCGTCACCAGGGCCGGAAGTTGCCGCATCGGATTCACAGGCGCCACCTTGTCCCGTTCGCGGTCGCCCTCCCACGTCGGCGCCTCGACCACCGAATAGGCCGCCCCGATCAGCGTCAGAGCCGCCTCGACCGGAACCGACCCCGACCCCGCCGCGCCATAGACCGTGTATTCGCCTGTCATCCTCGTCTCCCTGGTTCAGTAGAGCCTCGCGGCGCCTCAGACCTCACCGTTCGGCCACGGTCAAGGTTGCCCTGCAGGTCCGCGGACCGTTCGGCGGAGGCCAGCGCTGCGACGGCGGGCGGGCCTTGCATGCGCCTAGCGTCTGACGTGATCGCGAATGAAGGCGCGCGCTCGGTCGATCACCGGTTTCGAAGCGGGATGGCCCCCGCCCACGTCAGCGGCCAAACCCCGCGCGGTCAGGTCTGACAGAGCGGCGTAGGTCCCCGCCACGAGGTCCTCGAGAGAGACTTGCCGATCAGGATAGGCGAAGGCGGTCGAGCTCGGCACGCCCAGTCGCGCCGCCAATCCGGGGTAGATCGGCCACGCCCCAGCCGCGAGGAGCCGATCGATGGGACGTTGCGAAGGCTCCACCATGTCGATGTCCGCCCGCCGGAGCACCTGGCGGGCGACATCGCCCAGCACATCGACGACTGGATGGTTGATCGTGCTCATGAACGGCGTCGGCCGGGAGGTGAGCCATGCCGCGGCGTCCAGACCGGCTTGGCTCCACTGATCGGTCATCACCTCGGCGGCGGTTGCGAAGGCGTCGAAATAACCGAGCGCGGAATAACTGAAGCCATTGAACAGGCCGAGAGCGCGCGTTTCCGTCAACCCCTCCAGACAGGCGGCGACCGCCATGGCGGAGTGGTGAGGCCCGGCAGCGCCATGCACGATCGCGCCCCGATCGAACAGAAAGACGCAGTCGGGGTGAAAGCCGCGAAACGTGATCCAGGGCGCGAGCAGGACGCGGCGACCCTCTGATCGCAGCGCCTCAGGAGAGGGGATTCCGTAGCGGGCCTGGTGGACCTGGCCGATCTGTGTGACGACCAGATCGGAGCGGTCTAGCATCGCACGCCAGATTGCGCGTTCTTCCGCGCTGTCGGCATCTACGCCCGCAATGCTGAAGGCCTCAACTTCTGCATCAGGCAGAAACAGTCGCAACCAGTCGGCGATCCCATCTGCTTGGCAGTTGCCGACAACGCAGGCGCGCATCAGCCTTCGTTCGCTTCTTCATCGCAGATAATATCCACGACGGCCTCATGCTCCGCGCGACGATCCTGTCGGGGCGCGCCGTGCGCTGTCTGAGCAGCGGCGCCTTGCGCCCCGAGATAGGCGCGTCGGAACTCCGCCATTACCACGTCCACGCCTTCGGGCGTGACTGACCGAAGGTCGTCGGCCCAGAAGCGATGCCGGTTGTGCGATCCGGTCACGATCTCGAAGCTGGGGAAGTAATCGACCAACGGATACGCCTCGACCGCCATCGCGGCGGCGACGCGCAGTACCGATTTCGCATAGGTGGTGGCGGTCAGAACGTGTTGGCCCGTGAAGGTCGCGATCAACGGCACGGGTGATACCGTCAGCACGATACGCAGTCCGGGATTGACCGTCCGCACAAGGTCCACGAAGGCGGCCAGATCGCCCGACGCCTCAGAGACGGTGAAGTTGTGGGGCCGGATGTGGGATGCATCCAGCGGAGCACCCGCGACGCCAGGCGCGGATGGAAAGACCGCCCCATCGTCGGCTGACACCCAGGCCTCGGTCAAGCCGAGGGTGAAGATGAAGACGTTCGAGGTCTCGAACATCCTTCGGACGGCAGCCAGATGGATCGAACGGTCGTCATAGAGCGCGTCAAGGCTGACGAATCCGCCCGGCTCGACCTGGGGGCGGAACGGATCGACGTAGGCCGCATCCAGCCTCCAGTGTTGTTCGACCGGAGCGAACAGGCCATAGGCGCGCTGGAACAGCTGAAGCAGTTGGCGGGGCGTGTAGATATTGCCGAAGCGCGCAGGGTAGAAACCATACTGCCGCGTCTCGTCGCCAGTTTCGGTCACAAGATAGCGATAGCCGTCCGCTTGGAGGGCGCGGCTTATATGCTGGGCAAAGCAACTGCCGGCCGTAGCGACCTGGTCGCTGGGAGCAATTCCGAAGCTTGAGCTGACGACCGGTTGCACTGCCTCGGAAGGCCGGCCCGCGACTGCGCGCGACCAAAAGGCGTGATCCGGAGCCTCGCGGTAAGGGTTATCGATCCGCGACCTCCTTTTGGTGCTGAGAAATGTCGCATGACAGGTTCACCAGCGACCAGGGCAAAAGCGACGCTGGACCAAGCTTGTTCCCGAAGTCGCCGAGACCGCCAAAAGCTCTGCGTATTGAGTGCAATGTTCGATCTGCCTCCGACCGAAAGTCTGGCATGGTTCCGGTTGGATTGGGAGCGCGAACCTGGGCCTGAGCGTCAGTCGTCTCGCCACGACTGGGGCTCCGCCCGGCGCCGGGCGGAAGAAATTCATGTCCGCTGTGGCCCGCAATGTCCGCCTTCTGCCGGGAATATGTTCGATCCAACCCTCCCGCGTTGACGAACCGCACCTGAAACCCCCGCCTTTTCAAGATCCGGCCCGTTCCAGACCCCTTTGTTCGCGCCCTGATCCGAACCCCGGCGACAATGGCGGTCATGCCCCATGTCGATCCTCGCCCCCGCCCCACCGCTGAAATCTGGACCCAGGCCCGCGCCGACTTCCTGTCGGGGCTCAGCGCCGCCGTCGTGGCCGAGCGCCATGGCGTCTCCGAACGTCAGGTGCGCCGACGCGCCGCGATCGAGGGATGGCGGCGGTCTGACGCCGAGCCGCTCAAACTGGCGTCGCCCCCGCCGTGGCTGCGTCCACCCTTGACCCGGGACGAGGCGACCGAGGGCGACGGTGCGCTGGAGGATGTGGATGACGCCGAGGCCACATCCCGGTTCGGCCTGCTGTTCGACCCCGAACCCCGCATCCTGCGGCGGTTCGCCTTTCGTCGCGCGTCGGAATCGGCCGCCCTGGACAGGCCCCAGCAGGCCGTGGCCTGGATGCGACTGGCCCAACTGGTCGATCGCTGCGGCGACCGGATCGATCAGGAGAGCAAACCCTTTCGCGACATCGACTATGTCCGCGCCGCCTATCTGCGCCGCCTGCACGAACAGTTCGCCGAAACCCCGGAATCGCCGCCGGACACCGAACTACCGACGGACTGAAACGTCATGGTCCGTCACGGTGTTTTTCGCGTCACCATGACGCAATCCATCCCCGGTTCGACACAAGATGTTGATGCTGGGGATCGTTAATCATCAACCGGTAGCAATTGGTTCGATTCTGGGGTTCATTGGCTCCAGTCCCTTTCGCGCCAGATTTCCGGTCCTCGCCATGAACGCTCACGCCCCGATCATTCCCGCCCGCGCCGGCCTGCTGACCCCCTCGGCCGCCTACAAGCCGTTCCGCTATCCGTGGGCGTTCGACATGTGGAAGAAGCAACAGCAGGTCCACTGGATGCCCGAGGAAGTGCCGCTGGGCGAGGACTGCAAGGACTGGGCGGCCAATCTGAACGACAAGGAGCGCAACCTGCTGACGCAGATCTTCCGCTTCTTCACCCAGTCGGACATCGAGGTCGCCGACAACTACATGGAAAAATACGGTCGGGTGTTCAAACCGACCGAGGTGAAGATGATGCTGTCGTCCTTCGCCAACATGGAGACCATCCACATCGCGGCCTACGCCCTGCTGCTGGAAACCATCGGCATGCCCGAGAGCGAGTTCGGGGCGTTCATGGAATACGAGGCCATGCGCGACAAGCATGACTTCATGC
This sequence comes from Alphaproteobacteria bacterium, assembly GCA_018820205.1. Lineage (GTDB taxonomy): Bacteria > Pseudomonadota > Alphaproteobacteria > Caulobacterales > Caulobacteraceae > Brevundimonas. The sequence continues at coordinate 45,145 of JAHJOK010000011.1, read as the reverse complement.
AGCAGTTCGGGGTCGATACCGAGGCCGATATCGCCCGTACCCTGGCCATGTTCGGCGGCTTCACCGAGGGCCTCCAGCTGTTCGCCTCGTTCGCGATGCTGATGAATTTCCCGCGCCAGAACAAGATGAAGGGGATGGGCCAGATCGTGTCGTGGTCGGTGCGCGACGAGAGCCTGCACTGCGACGGCATCATCAAACTGTACCACGCCTTCAACAAGGAAACCGGCTGCGTCACCAAGAGCGTGGCCGACGACATCGTCCAGTGCTGCGAGACCGTCGTCGGGCTGGAAGACAAGTTCATCGACCTGGCCTTCGAGGCGGGCGAGGTCCAGGGCATGACGCCGGAAGACATCAAGCAATACATCCGCTTCATCGCCGACTGGCGCCTGCGCCAGCTGAAGCTGCCCGAGCTCTATGGCGTGAAGGAAAACCCTCTGCCGTGGCTGCAGTCGCTGCTGTCGGGCGTCGAACACGCCAATTTCTTCGAAGCCCGCGCCACCGAATACTCCAAGGCCGCCACGACCGGCGCCTGGCACGGCGCCGAGGGCGTCTGGGGCGAGTTCGACAAGATGATGGCCCGCCGCGACATGAGCATGGTCGCGGGCTGAGCCGGCGGTGGCGGGGCCGATCAACGTCGCCCTCGTCGGCTACGGCTTTGCGGGGAAAACCTTCCACGCCCCGCTGATTTCGGCGTGCGCGGGGCTGAGGCTTCATACCGTGGTCTCCAGCCGGGCAGCCGATGTCCATGCCGACTGGCCGGACGTTCGCGTCGTCCCGAGCCTGGACGATGCCCTCGCCGACCCCGCCATCGACCTGCTCGTCATCGCCACGCCCGATCCCCTGCATGCGGAACAGGCGAAGGCCGCGCTCCACGCCGGCAAGGCGGTGGTGGTCGACAAGCCCTTCGCCCTGACCGTCGCTGACGCCCGGGGCGTCGTCGATCTGGCGGGGTCGAAGGGGCTGCTGCTGTCGGTGTTCCAGAACCGTCGCTGGGACGCCGATTTCCTGGCGTTGAAGATGGAGATCGAAGCGGGGCGGCTGGGTCGGATCGTGACCTTCGAGAGCCGTTTCGACCGCTATCGGCCCATCGTCCGCGATCGCTGGCGCGAGGCCGAGGGCGCAGGCGTCTGGTTCGATCTGGGGCCGCACCTGATCGACCAGGCCCTGATCCTGTTCGGCCGCCCGCTGGGGATCACACTGGACCTGGCCATCCAGCGCGACGGCGGCAAGTCGCCCGACTGGGCCCACGCCGTGCTGCGCTACGAACAGACGCGCGTCATCCTGAACGCCGCCATGATGATCGCCGCCCCGGATGTGCGTTTCGCCGTCCACGGGACGAAGGCCAGCTTCCTGTCGTCCGGTCTGGACCCGCAGGAGGATCAGCTGAAGGCGGGCATGGCCGTCGGCGCATCAGGCTGGGGCGTCGATCCCGCGCCCGCGACCCGGGTCGAGGGCGACAGCGGCGAACGCACGCCCGTCGACGGCCCGCCGGGCGACTATCCGCCCTTCTACGCCCGCATCGCGGCGGCCCTGCGCGGCGTCGGCCCCAACCCGGTCCCGCCCGAACAGGCCCTGGCGGTGATGGAGGTCATCGAGGCCGGCGTGGAAAGCGCTCGCCTGCGCCAGGAGGTCGCCCTCTAGATCCCGGCGTACCACTCATATCCGCGATCCGGCCAATAGCCGCCGTTACCGCCCTCGATGTGGTCGAAACTCTCCACCGCCTCGATCCGCCGGATGTATTTGGCGTGTTTGTAGCCCAGCTGTCGCTCGACCCTCAGCCTCAGCGGTGCCCCGTGCGGCACCGGCAGGGTCTCGCCGTTCATGTCATAGGCCAGGATCGTCTGCGGGTGGCGGGCGTCGACCAGGTCGATGCTCTCGTAATAGCGCGGCCCGGTCTCGGTCTGGGTCAGGGCGTCGAAACAGTGGAAGACGATATATCGGGCCTCGGGCTTCAGCCCCGCCTCGTCCAGCAGGGTCTCCAGCCGCACCCCGGTCCATTGCCCGATGGCGGTCCAGCCCTCGACGCAGTCGTGTTTGGTGATCTGGGTCCGGCCGGGCCGGTCGCGAAGCTCGGCCAGCGACAGCGACAGCGGCCGCTCCACCAGCCCCCCGACCTCCAGCCGATAGTCGGCGAACCCGCCGTCCCTCAGCGCCACATAGTCGGACGCCGCCGGATCGATCGATCCATTGGGTTTGAAGTCCGGCGAGATGTCGCCGACCTCGTACTCCGGGGCCAGGGCCTCGCGCGGGATGAGCAATCGCTGGGCGCGCAAAGTCAGCGCCTCGGCCGAAATCTTCAGCCGGTCGCCGATGGCGATGCCGCGCTCGCAGGCGGCCAGGGCCATCACGCTGGCGGTGGCCAGCGCCCGCCCCAGCCAGGTGCGACGGTTCATCGGCGCGGCGCTCATTCGCCTTCTCCGTTGCGGGTCTCGGACGGCTCGATCACGAACCAGCCGGTGATCATGGCCCGCATGTTGTTGTAGAAGCCGGTCCAGATCACGAGGCCGACGTGGACGACGATGAAGCCCACGATCAGTCCGCCGGAGATGAAGTGCAGGGTCCGCGCCGACTGCCGCCCCCCCATGATGTCCAGCAGGACGCCGCCGATTGCGTTGAATCCCGGCGACATCGACAGGCCGGTGATCAGCATCATCGGCAGGATCACCAGGATGATCGCCGCATAGGTCAGTTTCTGGATGACGTTGTAGGTCCGCGCCTCGTCATCCTTGGGAAAGTGGAACCGGGCGTGTTCCACGACCGACGGCCAGAACCCCTTCAGGTCGGTGACGGTCGGCCAGATCCGTCGACCGAACCGGCGGGTGATGAACCCATAGGCCAGATAGATCAGGCCGTTGATGACGAAGACCCAGGCGAAGAAGAAATGCCAGTGCCGCGCCTCGGCCAGGTTTCGCCCCTGCGGGATCAGCAGCCAGTTCGGGATCGGCGGAATGCTCACCCACGGATCGGCGAAGGTCGATCGCAGGCCCCAGTACAGATGCGGATGGGCCAGCAGGATGTTCAGCCCGCTCATGATCAGCACCGTGATGGCGATCACGTTCAGCCAGTGGCTGATCCGCACCAGCGGGGGATGGCGATAGACGTCGGTGCGTCCGCCGGTCAGGGGGCGATCCGCGTGCCCGCCGTGCGTCTCCGTCGGTTCGGAAAGGGCGTCGTCCGCCGCGCTGTCCGTCATCAAGGCGTCTCCCCAGCCGACCGGAACGGTGTCACGACCCGCAATCCCGCGCAAACCGCCACGGCCATCGATACGCCGGACCGGCCGCCCGGGTTACAGCCACAGGCGGATCAATACCGCGGCGGGCCGCAACGCAGCCGGTCGCCGGCCTGGCAGGCCCGAACATCGGCTTCCCAACGCGCCTGATCCGCCTCCCACCGGCGGCGCGCGTCGTCGGCCTGACGCAGGGCTTCCTCGTAGTCCAGACGGGCCTGGAGCGATTGAGCCACGAGCTGTTCATGGCGCGCGCGCTCGGCCTCAAACGCCACTTGGTCGGCGCGTTCCTGGTTCTCGGCCAAGGTGTTGCGCGAGGCGATTTCGTCGTTCAGCGCCTGGGTTGTCCGAACCTCGACCGGGTCCTGTTCGGAATCATCAGCGCGATGATAGGCCTCGCCATCGTTGACGGCAGCCGGCGCCGCAGGCGTGGGTTTGAGCAGCTGATCGACCTGATCCTGGGCCAGGGCCGGCCCCGCGAAAGTCAGGGCAAGCGCCAAGGCGCACGCGGCGCCGGTCTCGAGTTTCATCATGTCGTTCCTCCCAGTCCCCCGGTCGATCCCGCGCCCGGCCCCCGACCATAGCCCGACCACCCTCAACGCGGAACGCGGTTCGCCTGTAAGGGTGGCGCGGCTCGCCATTCACGGGCTATCTGGTGCGTGAACCTTCCATATGAGCGGCGCCGATGATTCTTTCGACCAGTTCGGGGGATTTCCCCATCCCGCCCGAAGTCGCCCGGCGCCTACCCCAGGTTCCTCGGGTGCCCGACCCGACCGCGCCCCAGTTTCGTCTGCAGCGCCGCGCCTTCACCGAATGGCTGGACGCCTCGCCGCAGCACGCCATCGATTTCGAACGCCTGCGTCGCTGGCACCTGGTCCAGGATCAACTCGCCGCCGCCGCCAAGACCGAGGGCCGCGCCTATGTCGTCTCCGAGGACGGGCTGGACTGACTTCAAGCGCCTCGGGCGCAGGATCGGTTCGCCCCGGAGGGAACCCAGCGAAGAGAGAAAATGGCGCACCCGAGAGGATTCGAACCTCTGACCCCTGCCTTCGGAGGGCAGTACTCTATCCAGCTGAGCTACGGGTGCATCCGTCGCGGCCTTTCGGCCGGACGAAGGGCCATACAGCAGGCCGCGCCGACCCTCAACCTCGAAAGCCTTGGCGCGGGCCTCGACGGGGAATAGCGTGCCGGCGTTCGAAGCCGGAGTTCGCCCATGTCCCGTCTGTTCCTCGCCCTTCTGCTGCTGGTGGGCGCCTGCGCCACCGGTCCCGCGCCGGACCCGTCGGGAGACAGCCTGGACGCCGTGGCGCGGGATTACGTCGCCCTGATCCTGGAGATCGGGGAGCGCGAGCCGGGCTATGTCGACGCCTATTACGGCCCGCCGGAATGGGCCGAGGCCGCCAAGGCGAACCCGCGCGAGGTTCCCGCCCTGATCCAGGGCGCCGCGTCCCTGACCGAACGGCTGAACGCCCTGTCGACGCGGGGCGCGGATCCGGCCGTGAGGCAGAGGAAGGCCTATCTGCTGGCCCATGTGTCGGCCGCCTCGGCCCGTCTGCGCATGATCGGCGGAGAACGGATGTCCTTCGCCGAAGAGGCCTATGCCCTGTTCGGCGTCCGACCCGAGCTGAAGCCGCTGAGCGCCTACGACCCGATCCTGGCGCAGATCGACGCCCTGGTGCCCGGCGACGGCGCGCTGAGCGCGCGGGTGGACGCCTTCCGCATCGGCTTCGTCATTCCGACCGACCGGCTGCAGGCCGTGATGGACGCCGCCATCGCCGAATGCCGCGCCCGGACCGTTCGCCATATCGCCCTGCCCGCGAACGAGCGGTTCACCCTGGCCTTCGTCACCGACAAGCCGTGGTCGGGCTACAACTATTATCAAGGCGACGCGTCCAGCCGGATCGAGATCAATACGGACCAGCCGATCTTCACCGACCGCGCCGTCGATCTGGGCTGCCATGAGGGTTACCCCGGCCACCACGTCTACAACGCCCTGCTGGAACGGACCTTCGTGCGCGAGCGCGGCTGGGTCGAGATGAGCGTCTATCCGCTGTATTCGCCGATGTCGTTCGTGGCCGAGGGCAGCGCCAACTATGGCATCGACCTGGCCTTTCCGGGCGAGGAGCTGGCGAGGTTCGAGCGTGAGGTCTTGCTGCCCCTGGCGGGCCTGACCGGCGCGCCGGTCCAGGCCAAGGACGAACTGAACGTGCTGGTGCGTCAGCTGGCGCGGGCCGAATACACCATCGCCGACGACTTCCTGTCGGGCCGGGTCGGGCGCGAGGAGTCGATCGCCCGGCTGTCCAAATACATGCTGACCTCGCCAGAGCGCGCGGCCCAGCGTCTGCGATTCATCGAGACCTATCGCAGCTACATCATCAACTACGGCCTGGGCCGCGACACGGTCCAGAACTGGGTCGAAGCTCAGGGGCCGGATCACTGGCAGGGCATGGAGACGTTGCTGAGCAGCCAGATCCTGCCGGTGGATCTGCTCTGAACCCATACGAAACGCGCTCAAGAAGCGAGGCGCCGCGCGTCGAGTGATAGACGCCCTGACCTATTGCGCCGTCATGCCGCCGTCGATCTTGAACTCGGCGCCGGTGACGAATTTCGACTCGTCCGAGGCCAGATAGAGCACGCAGTAGGCCACGTCGTTCGGCTCTCCGATGCGTTTCAGCGGGATGCCGCGCGCCAGCCGTTCGTGGGCCTTGGCCTCGTCGCCGTTGGCCATGGCGATGAAGGGATCCAGGATCGGCGTCTTGATGAAAACCGGGTGCACCGAGTTGCAGCGCACGTTCCAGTCCATCTTGGCGGCCTCCAGCGCGATGGTCTTGGTGTACATCCACACCGCCGCCTTGGTGGCGTTGTATGGGCCCATGCCGGGGGCGGCCGCCAGACCTGCGATCGACGACAGGTTGACGATCGAGGCGGCCCCCGAAGCCCGCAGATGCGGCATGGCGTGTTTGCAGCCCAGCATCACCGACGTCAGGTTGATGTCGTACTGGCGGCGCCAGTTTTCGACCGTGTCGTCCTCGACGAAGATCAACGCCCCGCCGACGCCGGCGTTGTTGACCAGGATCGACAGCCCGCCCATCGCCTCGACAGCCCGTTCGACGACATCGATCCACTGAGCCTCGCTGGCCACGTCGTGGGCGTAGGCGAAGGCGACGCCGGGAATCTCGGCGTTGATCGCGGCGGCCAGGGTCTCGACCCCCGCCAGGTTGACGTCGGTCAGGGCGACCCTGGCGCCTTCGCGCGCCAGCATCCAGGCCATGGCCTCGCCCAGCCCCCCGGCCGCGCCGGTGATCAGGGCGGCCTTGCCGGCCACGCGCCCGGTTCCGTTCATGTCATTCCCCTCCCAGGGATTTCGCGGCGCCATCGATGAAGCGCGCCATCTGAATGTCCAGATCGGTCACGCCGCCCGCGTCGTGAGTGGTCAGGAGGATTTCGACGCGATTGTAGACGTTCGACCATTCGGGGTGATGGTCCATCTTGTCGGCCTTCAGCGCCACCCGGGCCATGAAGCCAAACGCGGCGTTGAAGTCGGCGAAGGTCAGCCTGCGCGAAATGGCCGGGCGATCGCCTGGGGCGACGCTCCAGGCGGGCAGCTGTTCCAGGGCTTCGGCGGGGGCGACGGTCGGTCTGGTCATGGCCCTGGCCTAGTCCGCCATCGGGGCGTCGGCAAGATCACCCGACGGAACCCACGGTTACGCTTGACGTTGATAAGCGTCGCAGTTTTCGACGAGGGGGAGGCTCTCACATGGACAATCTCTGGATCAGCGCACTGGCGTCGGCCGATCGTGCACGGCTGGAGCCTCACCTGCACGAGAAACCCTTCGCCCAGGGCCAGATGCTGTACGACGCGGGCGAAGAGGTGGATGAAGTCTGGTTTCCGCTGAATGGCGTGGTCTCGCTGATGACCGTCCTGCCCGAAGACCGGATGATCGAGACCGCCGCGATCGGGCGCGAAGGTCTGGTGGGCGTCACCTGCGGACCGATGAACGGTCGCGCCTCGGCACGCGCCATCGCCCAGATCGAAGGATCGGCCGCCTGTTGCCCGGCGGATGTCTTTTCCGACGCCTTGGCAAAGAGCGAGGCCATGCGCACGGCCCTGTCCAAATTCACCGAGGGCCTGTTCGCCCAGGTGCAACAGACCGCCGCATGCAATGCCCAGCACCGACTGGACGAGCGTCTGGCGCGCTGGCTGCTGACGCTGCACGACCGGGCCGACGCCGACCGGTTCGATCTGACCCAGTCCGACATCGCCGGCATGCTGGGCGTGCGCCGCGCCACGGTGTCCGAAGTGGGCTCCGAACTGGAGGGCAAGGGTCTGATCCGGCGAGGCCGCGGCTGGGTCGAGGTGCTGGATCGTCGTGCGCTCGAAGGGGCGTCCTGCGGCTGCTACAGCGCGATGCAGGGCGTGATGCGCGATCTGGGAATCCCCCACCCCTGACGTCGAAGACGGCTTTTCAGCTTGAGGGTTTCGCGCCAAGTTCGACGCATGGACAGCGATCCCGATACCGCGCCTATCAGGCGACGACGCTTCGTCTGGCGGCGCTGGCTGCCCCGGGCCGCATTCGAGAGCGTGCTGATCGTCTTTTCGCTTGTTCTCGCCCTGACCCTGGCTGACTGGGCCGAACGTCGGCGCACCGCCGCCGAGGTGGCCGAGGTGCGCACCTATTTCGTCCAGGAAATCCGCGCCAATCGCGCCATTCTGCAGTCGGACGCCATCCTGCCGCATCACCGCCGACTACGGAGCGTCTTTGGGGCGGTGGGCGATGACGCGACCCGTGCCGAGGTCATCGCCGCCTATGCCCAGATATTCCAGACCGGCATCCATGTGCCGCCACTGCGCGACGCCGTGTGGCGCAGCGCCGAGGCCGGAGACCTTCTGGGCGAGATGCCGATCGAGGAGTTGTTTCTGCTGGCCGATATCTACAAGGCCCAGAACAGGCTGGATGACCTCAGCTCGGGGTTTATCTCGGGAATGCCCGGCGTCCTGACCGGACTGGAGACCGGCCAAGGCGTTAGGGCCGCCGCCATGACCCCGCAACTGCATCTCGGGGATGTCGTGGCCAGTGAAGAGGCGCTGGTGGCCCTCTATGACCGCGCCCTGATCGCTCTGGACGCCGAAACCGTCGCCCCTGCGGCCACGCGGGCGGATGACGTGGGGCGGACGACAGGCTAGACGCCGCTGATGACCGAGACCGCATCTCCTTCCGGCAAGACCTCGCCGTTCGGCTTCATCGATCTGGACGCGCCGGAGAAAGTGCGCCGGGTGCGCGGCGTGTTCGACAGCGTCGCCTCCAGCTACGACCTGATGAACGACCTGATGAGCGGCGGCGTGCACCGGCTGTGGAAGGACGCGGCGGCGGCCAAGCTGAACCCCCGGCCCGGCGAGACCATTCTGGACGTCGCGGGCGGCACGGGCGACATGGCGCGGCGCTACTCGAAAATGGCCCGACGGGCTCAGGAACGGCGAGGGGGTGAAGACGCCTCGGTCATCGTGCTGGACTACAACGCCGAGATGATCCTGGCGGGTGTGCACAAGGGCGGAGAGCCGGAGATGCAGTGGACCGTCGGCGACGCCATGGCCCTGCCGATGCCGGACGTCTCGGTCGATGCCTATTCGATCAGTTTCGGAATCCGCAATGTGTCGGACATCGCCGGGGCCCTGAAAGAGGCGCGGCGGGTGCTGAAGCCGGGCGGGCGGCTCCTGTGTCTGGAGTTCTCGCGCCCGACGGCGGAGGCGGTGCGAAAGGCCTATGACGCCTGGTCCTTCCACGCCATTCCGCGCATCGGCGGCTGGGTCGCGGGGGATCGCGACAGCTATCAGTATCTGGTCGAGAGCATCCGCCGTTTTCCGGATCAGGCGACCTTCAAGGCCATGATCGAGGATGCGGGCTTCAGCCGCGTGGCCGTGACCAACCTGTCCGGCGGCGTCGCGGCGATCCATTTCGGGTGGGCGGTCTGAGCCTTTCCAGCGCATATCGGGTCGCGCCCGCTCCGCCGCCGACCGTGCCCGTGCGCGATCCGATCGGGGCCAGCTGGCGGCTGTTGCGTTGGGGCGCGGCCCTGGCCCGGCACGACGCCCTGTTGCCGCGCGAGATCACGCCGCTGCTGCCCGCCTGGGTCCGGCCGATCGCGCGGTTCATCCATCTGTTCGCCGGGCGCGAGGGCCGCGACGGCCGTCCGGGTCAACGGCTGGGCCGCGCCTTCGAAAACCTGGGGCCGGTGGCGATCAAGCTGGGCCAGGTGATGGCCACCCGGGCAGACATCTTCGGCATCGAGTTCGCCCGCGACCTGGGTCGGCTGAAAGACAAACTGCCCCCGTTCCCGACTGAGGAGGCCCGCCGCGAGATCGAGCGGTCGCTGGGTCGGCCGGTCGAAAGCCTGTTCACCGATTTCGGCGATCCGATCGGCGCCGCCTCGCTGGCCCAGGCGCATCCGGCGTGGCTGGCCGACGGTCGCAAGGTGGCGGTCAAGGTGCTGCGTCCCGGTGTCGAGCGGCGCGTGGTTCAGGGACTGGACGCGATGCGCCTGGCCGCCGGACTGGTTCACCGGCTGGCGCCGCTGTCGCGCCGGCTGCAACCCCGGGCCTTCGTCGAGACCGTGGCCCGGTCGATGTCTCTGGAGCTGGACATGCGGCTGGAGGCCGCCGCCGCCTCGGAACTTCACGACGTGATGGAAACCGCCCGCGCCGACGGCATGCATATGTCGGCGCCGCGCGTCATCTGGGACGGCGTCGGCAAGCGGGTGCTGACGCTGGAATGGGCGACGGGCCTGCCCATGACCGACCCCCTGGCGATCGCCCAGCCCGGGATGGATGTCGACGCCCTGGCCGACAATGTCGTGCGCGCGTTTCTCAGCCAGGCGCTGGATCACGGCGTCTTCCACGCCGACCTGCACGAGGGCAACCTGTTCGCCTCGGCCCCGGCCGAGCTGACGGCGGTCGATTTCGGCATCGTCGGTCGCCTGGGCGAGGGCGAGCGGCGCTATCTGGCCGAAATCCTGTGGGGATTCCTGACCCGAGACTATCCCCGCATCGCCCGGGTGCATTTCGAGGCCGGTTACGTGCCGCCCCACCACAGCGTCGAGGCCTTCGCCCAGGCGCTGAGAGCCGTCGGCGAACCCGTCATCGGCCGGGCGGCGTCGCAGGTGTCGATGGGCCGGCTGCTGGGCCAGCTGTTCGAGATCACCGCCCTGTTCGACATGCATCTGAGGCCCGAACTGATCCTGCTGCAGAAGACCATGGTCTCGGTCGAGGGGGTGGCGCGCCGGCTGAACCCCGATCACGACCTGTGGTCCGCCGCCCAGCCGGTGGTCGAGCGCTGGATCACGCGGGAACTGGGCCCGCGCGCCCAGGTCCGCGACGGCCTGCGCGAGCTGATCGGAGGGGCGCGCGCCCTGTCTCGCCTGGTCCAGGACCCGCCGCAGCCGCAGACGGTGGTGGTCGAGACGGTGCGCACTCCGGTGTGGCTGGGCGTGTCGGTCGTGGCCGCCACAGTCATGGCCGCGGCCGCCCTGCTTCTGTCGCTTTGGGACGGCATCGTCGGCTGACCTCACGGGAGTCTTCATGATCGCCTCCATTCGAATCGCCGCCCTCGCCCTGATCGTCGCAGCCCTCGCCGGGCCCGCCTTGGCCCAGACCAGCGCGCCGGCCCAGAGCCGGTCCTTCGCGCCCGGCGCGGCCGCGACCCTGCCCAACACCTTCGACGGTCCTCGCGTTGCGCCGACCCCGCCGACCCCGCTTCCCGCCGCGCCCGCCGGACAGGTGAGCGACATCCAGATGGCCGAGGCCGCCTTGCGGTCGATCATCGGCCAGTTGCAGGCCGGCGACATCGACGAGAGCCTGTTCACCCCGGACGCCGGTCAGCGGCTGAACGGCCAGCTCGGCGCGGTCACGCCGATGATCAAGGCCTATGGCGAACTTCTGAACATCGAACCCCGCAGCGGCGCCGACCAGGTCGGTCAGTTTCTGGTCACCTTCGAAAACGCCGCGACCCAGTGGAGGATCGGTCTGGAGGAGGGCGGGCTGGTCGCCGCCGTCCTGTTCCGCGAGGCGCCGGCGGAATCGTCCGAGGCGGAGACCGCGCCGGAATCCTGATCGGCCGGGCGGTTAATCCAGGCTGGGTTTTCCCCGTCCGCTCTTGATCGCGGATCGGCCCGACTTGGCCTGTAGCCGCCGTTCCTTGGAGGCCCGCGTGGGTCGGGTCGGCACCCGATAGGTCGGTGCGACCGAGGCCTTGTCGACCAGGGCCTGAAGCCGTTCGACGGCGTCGGCGCGGTTGCGCTCCTGGGTGCGGAACCGGGCGGCGGTGATCAGGATGACGCCGTCCAGCGTCAGCCGGCTGCCGGCCAGTTTCATCAGCCGTTCGCGGACCGGGTCGCGCAGGGACGGCGAGTTCTTCGCATCGAACCGCATCTGGACGGCGGTCGAGACCTTGTTGACGTTCTGGCCGCCCGGTCCGCCGGCGCGAAAGAAGCGGAACTCCAGCTCGCTCTCGGGAATGGTCGTCATCCGACCGCCCGCTTCGCCATGACTACGGCGCGGTCCAGCGCCTGCAGGAAGGCCGAGCGGTCCTTGGGTCCGAACGGCGGCGGACCGGACGTGGCGACGCCCATGGAGCGCAGATGCTCGCCCACCATCCGCCCGGCCAGGGCGGAGCCGATGGAATCTTCGGTGAAGGGGGCGCCGTTGGACTTCAGCGCCTGGGCGCCGGACTTCAGGCAACGGTCGGCGAGCGGAATGTCGGCGGTGATGACGATGTCGCCGGGACCGGTCCGCTCGGCGATCCAGTCGTCGGCGATGTCGGGGCCGGCGTCGACCACGACCTGTTCGATCCAGGCCTCGCGCCGGGTGTTGATCCAGCTGTTGGAGACTACGAACACCTTGAGGCCGTAGCGTTCGGCCACGCGATAGACCTCGTCCTTCACCGGGCAGGCGTCGGCGTCGATGAAGATGCGGGGGGAGGCGGGCATGCGTGCCAGATAACCCTTCTCCGCTTGCGGGAGAAGGTGGCCTTGTCCCCTCCCCATTCGCCGAGAGCGAACGGGGAGGAGACGCTTGTGCTTACTGCCCGTACGCGACCGGCATCCCACCGGCCTGACGCCCGCCGTTGCGATAGCGGTCGCGCAGCAGGATCTGGCGGCTGGTCAGGGACTGTTCCTGGCCGTTGATGAACTGGGCCGTCACCGAGGACAGGGGCTCCAGCGGGTCGCCGTCCCAGACCACGACGTCGGCGGCGGCCCCGGCGCGCAGTTCGCCGAACCGGCCCTCCATGCCGAAGATGCGGGCCGGATTGACCGTCAGGGCGGCGATCGCGGCCTCGAACGGCAGGCCGTGGGAGACCGCGTTGCCGGCGTTGTAGCGGGCCTCGCGCGCGCGGTGGACCGAGCCTTCATTGCCCTTGATGGCGATGACCACGCCCGCCGCGTTCAGCGCCGCCGCGTTCTCCATCCGCGCCGCGCGCCGTTCCAGGTTCGAGGGCAGGTTGGAAATCGGGTTCAGCAGCACCGGCACGTCGGCGGCGGCGATGTCGGCGGCGACCAGCCAGCCCTCCTCGGCGCCGTCCAGGATCAGTTTGACGCCTTCCTCGCGGCCCAGACGCAGAACCTGCTGGATGTCGGCGGCGCGGTGGACGGTGACGATCAGGGGCATGGTCCCGTTGGCGACCGGGATCAGCGCCTCCAGGTCGGCGCGCGAGATCGACAGGTCGCGCAGGGCCGCGCGGTCGTAGGCGGCCTTGTTGCGGGCATACAGCCGCACCTCGGCCAGGGTTTCACGAAACAGGGTGAACTCGGCCCCGCGCGCGCCGCCCGCGACGCCCGCGCCGGCCTCGCCGAACGGGGCGACCATGGCCACGCGCGGCTGGACCAGGATGTCGGTTCCGGCGGCCAGATGGATCACCGAGGCCGTGCCCGCGAACAGGCCGGGGCTCTGATAGCCGCCGTTCCCGGCGCCGGCGAAATCGCTGTCGTCCTGATGCTCGTGCCCGCCCGAGCCGCCAGGATGGTTCGGCACGACAATGGCGCGGGTGACGCCGCCCAGACGCGCCACCGGAAGGGCGATCGACCAGGGATCGAGACCATAGGAGACGTCGAACGAGGCCGAGATGGTGTTGGCGCCGTTGGATTGATCCTCTGACCCGCCGACGGACGAGATCTCGGTCAGTCCGAGGCCGCTGTCGACCGCGACGAAGCCGGGCGTGACCACCTTGCCGGAGGCGTCGATGACCCGGGCGCCCGACGGCGCGGCGCCCGTGCCGACCGAGACGACCCGGCCGTTCTGGATCACCACCGTGCCGTTCTCGATCACGGAGGTTCCGGTCAGGACGCGGCCCCCGGTGATGGCGGTGAGGTCCTGGGCCACGGCGGGCGCGGCGATGAGGGCGGCGACGGCCGCGATCAGGGCGAGACGGCGCATCAGCGGGCTCCTGCGGGGACGTTGGCGGCCGACTGGTTGTAACCGGGCTGGCCCAGCTCATAGTCGGACAGGGGCTGATAGCGCGGATCCATCCGGTCGAAGGTCAGGGCCCCGTCGATGAAGACCTGATCGGCGCGGGCGTAGACGCTGAACGGATTGGCGCTCCAGATCACGACGTCGCCGCGCTTGCCGGCTTCCAGCGAACCGGTCTGGTCGCCGATGCCGATGGAGCGGGCGGCGTTGGAGGTGATCCAGCTGATGGCGTGGGCCTCGCTGATGTCCATCCCGGCGTTGCGACCGGCGGCGAGGGCGGCGGCGGCTTCCTGGTTCAGGCGCTGGGTCAGTTCGGGATCGTCGGAATGGATGACGGCGCAGGATCCCTCCGGCGCATCGACCAGGGCGGCATTGGCCTCGACCGCGTCGAGTGCCTCCATCTTGAAGCCCCACCAGCCGGTCCACATGTCGGCGCAGATGCCGTTTTCGGCCAGCAGCGGCGCGACCTTGTAGGCCTCGATGGCGTGGTGGAAGGCGGTGATCCGATAGCCGAACTCATCGGCGATATCGATCATGACGGCCATCTCGTCGGCCCGGTAGCAGTGGTTCTGGACCATGATCGAGCCGTCCAGCACCCCGGCCAGGGTCTCGTTCTGCAGGTTGCGGGTGGGGGGCGACCCCTCGCCCGTGTCGCGCCATTTGTCCCATTTGTCGCGATAGTCCTGGGCCGCGATGAAGGCGGCGCGGTAGCCGGCGACGTTGCCCATTCCGGTGGCCGGCGACTGGTTGCGGCCGCCATAGACCCGCGACGGGTTCTCGCCGCAGGCCATCTTCACGCCGTAGGGCGCATCGGGGAATTTCATTCCCTGCATGGTGATCGACGGGATGTTGCGAACCGTCACCGACCGGCCTCCGAACAGATTGGCCGAGCCGGGCAGGATCTGAAGGGTGGTGATGCCGCCGGCGCGGGCGGTGTTGAAGCCAGGATCCTGGGGCCACAGGGAATGTTCGGCCCAGACCTGTGCGGTGTTCGGGCTGGTCGCCTCGTTGCCGTCGCTCATCCCCTGAACGCCGGGGGACGGATAGACGCCAAGGTGGGAATGGACGTCGATGATGCCTGGCGTCACGAACCGGCCGCGTGCGTCAACGACGCGGTAGCCGCCGGGGACGGGCGTCGAGGCCGGGCCGACGGCCTGGACCATGCCATCGCTCATCAGGACGACACCGTTCTCGATCCGCTGGTCCGTGCCGGTCAGGATCGTGCCGCCGACGATGGCGACATTGTCGCGCGGCAGGGGCTGATAGGTCGACGGATAGGGGTCGGGGTTGGCGGCATAGTCCAGGCCGGTAGCCAGGGTGCGGCTGGACGATCCGCCGTTGGCGCTGTCAGAGGGTGAAGACCCGTCCGCGCCGTCGGTCGTGGCGCAGGCCGAAAGCGCAAGCGCGCAGGCGACGACGGCGAGGCTGGGCCCGCGCAAGGCGTGACGGATCATGGAACGCTCCCCTGTGATGCCGACGGCACCGAACGAGAGCGGATTACAAGAGGCTCACACGCCGTCCGTCAAAGGCGGAAACATTACATTCCTGTAAGTCATGCGCGGATCCAACGCCCCTGCCGGTCACGCAGCCTTTGCTCCGTTACGCAGCGACAGGCAGTAACCGAAGCTGACCGCCATTCCGAGGAGGACCGCGCCGCATCCAATCGCTACCGCCGTGGTGATGGGCGCAAACACGAAGGCCCCGGCATAGACGAGACCACTGAGCACCATGGCCCATGCCGTGACCCGCTGGGCCTTGCGGGCGCCAGCGCTGGGGGCGAACTTTTTGGGAATACGATTGCCGAACGAAGCGATCATCAGGCCGGTGGCCCCCAGGACGATCCGGGTCGTGGTGTCATGGTCGATATAGCCAAGCCGGCTGGCTAGGCTGGCGGCCAGCGCCAGGGCGATGATGCCACCGGCCCAGGCAAAGCTGTTGATCATGTCTTTTTTCATTTCGCAGACTCCTCGTCAGGCTCGGGCGTGTCCGCGCCAAGGCCGAATGAATGGACGAAGCCCAGCAGGGCCTCTTCGAGAACCGAGAGCTTCAGATGGTAGATGACGGACTTTCCAGCCTTCTCGGCGTGCACCAGATCGGCTTCCTTCAGCACCGCGAAATGGGCTGACATGGTCGGTTTGGAGACGTCGAACCGGTCGCTGATATCGCCCGCGCTCATCGGCCCCTGACGCAGAAGCTGAAGCACCCGGCGGCGGGTCGGATCGGACAGGGCTTTGAAAACCGAACTCATGATGCGATAATTAGCTAATCATCGAAATGATTCAAGCGGGTCTTTGATTTCCACTTTCGTCATTCCGGGCGAAGCGCAGCGGAGACCCGGAACACGGCGGCGCACGCGAGCGCGAACCTGTCGCGGACACTGGCGACTGTGATGCGGAACCATCGCCTCCGCTTCGCTACGGCGCCGCTGGGTTCCGGGTCTGCGGCGCTGAAGCGCCTCCGCCCGGAATGACGAAAGACAAAAGAAAAGGGCGCGGACCCTGCGGTCCGCGCCCTCGTTCGCAGTCTGTGGTCGGGCCTTAGCCCAGGGCGGCCATCAGTTCGGGCACGACCGTCTTGTAGTCGCCGACGATGCCATAGTCCGCGACCTGGAAGATCGGGGCGTCGGCGTCCTTGTTGATGGCGACGATGATCTTGGAGTCCTTCATCCCGGCCAGGTGCTGGATGGCGCCCGAGATGCCGATGGCGATGTACAGACCCGGTGCGACGACCTTGCCGGTCTGGCCGACCTGATAGTCGTTCGGGGCGTAGCCCGCGTCCACGGCCGCGCGCGAGGCGCCGACGGCGGCCCCCAGCTTGTCGGCCAGCGGATCCATCACGGCATGGAATTCCTCGGCCGAGCCCAGAGCGCGACCGCCGGACACGACGATCTTGGCGGCGCCCAATTCGGGGCGGTCGGACTTGACCATCTCCTCGCCGACGAAGGCCGCCTTGCCGGCGTCTGAACCCGTCACGGTCTCGACCGAGGCCGAGCCGCCGTCCGCCGCCGCGTCGAAGGCGGTCGGGCGAACCGTGATGACCTTTTTGGCGTCCGACGACTGGATCGTCTCCAGCGCGTTGCCGGCATAGATCGGGCGTACAAACGTATCGGCCGAGACGACTTCGACGATGTCGGAGATGGGCGCGACGTCCAGCTTGGCGGCGATGCGCGGCATGAAATTCTTGCCGTCCATCGAGGCGGGCGACAGGATCGCGTCGTAACCGTCCGCCAGGGCGACGACGGTGGCGGCGACGGCCTCGGCCAGCTGGTGGCCCAGCTCAGCGCTTTCAGCCAGCAGCACCTTGCGCACACCGGCGATCTTTGCGGCGCTGTCGGCCGCGGCTTGTGCGCCTTGGCCCATGACCAGGACGTCAACGTCGGACCCCAGCGCCAGGGCGGCGGTCACGGTCTTGTTGGTGGTGTCGCGGACGGCCGAGCCGTCATGATCGGCGATAACGAGGATGGCCATCTACAGGGCTCCTGCGGTCTTGAGTTTGGCGACCAGTTCGGCGGCGTCGGCCACCTTGATTCCGGCCGAACGGGTCGGCGGGGCCGTGACCTTCACGACCTTCAGCCGGTCGGCGACATCGACGCCGTAGTCGGCGACCGCCTTCATGGCGATCTCCTTCTTCTTGGCCTTCATGATGTTGGGCAGGGAGGCGTAGCGCGGCGTGTTCAGCCGCAGGTCCACGGTGACCACGGCCGGCAGGGGCGCCGACAGGGTCTGGTTGCCGCCGTCGACCTCCCGCGTGACCTTGGCCTTGCCGTCGGCGATCTCGATCCTCGCGGCGAAGGTGGCCTGGGGCCAGTCCAGCAGGGCGGCCAGCATCTGGCCCACCGCGTTGTTGTCGCCGTCGATGGACTGTTTGCCCATCAGGACCAGGTCGGGCTTCTCTTCGTCCACCACGGCTTTCAGCAGCTTGGCGACGGCCAGGGGCTCCAGGTCGGCGTCGGACTGGATCAGGATGCCGCGATCGGCCCCCATGGCCAGGGCGGTGCGGATGGTTTCCTGGGACTGCTGCACACCGATGGAGACGACCACGATCTCGTCTGCGGTGCCTGCGGCGTGGTGTTCCTTGCCTTCTTTCAGACGAACGGCCTCTTCGACGGCGATTTCGTCGAAGGGATTCATGCTCATCTTGACGTTGGCCAGATCGACGCCGGTCTGGTCGGCCTTCACGCGGGCCTTGACGTTGTAGTCGATGACCCGTTTGACGGGGACGAGAACCTTCATTTTATGCCAGTCCTAGGATCGCCGGAATGTTGCGGCAGGGAATGGAACGCACAAACCGGCCTGTCAACGTAACGCGACGTGAACTTGAGGCGTCGCCGCGAATGGAAAATCGATGAACCGCTTCCTGACCATGCGTCGCCTGTCGATCCTGTTCTTCGGCCTGTTCGCCGTTCTGGCGCTGGGCGCCATCGGCTTTCAGCGGTTCTATGTCGCACCGGCCGACGCCTGCGAGCAGAGCGGGCGGTGGTGGTATGCGGAGGGCCGCGAATGCGTGCAGCCGATCTATCTGCCCGACATCACCGGCCGCCCGGCGGGCGTGACGCGCGCCGAGGCCTCCGACGAACAGAACCGCGAACTTCTGGCGATCGAGGACCGGCTGGCGGCCGAGCGCGCCGCCCGCACCGCCGCGACCGAACGCGACCGCGCCGACTACGCCGCCAAGACCGGCAAATAGCCCGCCGCTATACCGCTGCGTCGAACAGGGCGTCGCGCGCGATGTCGGGTCTCAGCATCGGGAAGAAATGCGTCCCGCCCGGTACGGTCTCGACGCTGACCTGAGGCAGGCCGCGTGACGCCGGTCCGGCCGCGCAGGTGGAGTTCGTCTCGGCTTTCAGGATCCGGATCGGTCGGTCGAACCGCTCCATGGCGCGCCAGGGGTCGTGGGCCTGGGCCGCATAGTTCGACGCCTCCCACTGCGGCGTGCAGCTCAGCGTCAGGCCGTCCCCGGTCTCGGTCAGGCCGGAGGCGAGATAGTCGATCAGCATGATGTCGGACCATCCGCGGAACGCTCCACGGCCGCGATAGGCGGCTACCGCCTGTTCACGGGTGTCGAAGCGGACCCGACGGCGCAACGCGTTCTTCACCAGCGGGATATGCCGGGCCATATCGCGCAGGATCGGCAGTTGCAGGGCCATCACCACGGGTCGGCGCCAGATGACGGGATCGAAGGCCACGACGCGGGAGACGCGCTCGGCCCGCTCGGCGGCGGTCAGGATGGCGGCGGTGGCGCCCATCGAATGGCCTGCGAGCACGACGGGCGGGCCGTCCAGGGTTTCCAGCAGGGAGACGAGGTCGTCGCGATGGTCGCTCCAGCCCTGTCGGCCCCGCGTCTCGGTCGGCAGGCGGGTCTCGCCATGCCCGCGCAGATCGGGCGCCAGAATACGAAACGACGATGCCAGGGGCGCCAGGATGGACCGATAGGTCTGGGCGTTGAATCCGTTGGCGTGGCAGAAGATCAGATCGACCGGCCGCTTCGCGTCGCCGAAATCCAGCACGGACATGACCCCGTCGCCCCATCGGTTGGCGATGGGCACGCTGAGGCGGCGGGGCGGGGAGAGCCGGGCGGCGTCCATGGTCCGAACCTAGGGAGGCGCGCACCCGGACGCCAGCAGCGATCGAATTATGCGACGACCTGGCAGGCCGGGCAGAGGCCGTGGCCCTCGATCGTGGTGCGCTCGATCGCATAGCCGGCCGCATCCGCCGCGCGATGCAGGGCCTCGCCCTCGGGTGGCGTGACCTCTTGCGTCGCGCCGCAGCAATCGCAGATCAGGAAGGCCGCGGCATGGTCCCGGTCTCCGACGGAACAGGCGACATAGGCGCTGATCGAGGCGATCCGGTGGGCCAGACCGGCCTTTTCCAGGAAGTCCAGCGCGCGATAGACGGTCGGCGGCTTGGCGGCGGAGCCGTCGACGCCGTAGCGGGCCATCAGATCATAGGCCTTGACCGCTTCGCCGGCCTCCAGAAGCAGTTCCAGCACGCGGCGACGCGGCGCCGTCATCCGTTCGCCCTGGGCGGCGCAGCGGCGCTCGGCCGAGGTCAGGGCGCGCCCGACCTCGCCAGCGCTCATGCCGGCCCCATCGTGCGCGTGATCGCAGTGCGTCGCCATGCGATAGAGCTAGGGCGGACCGGGGCGGTTCGCAACCGATCAGACCATCGCCGGCGGCCGCCGTCGAGGCCGGGGGCGTCCGATCGCGCGTCTCGGTTTGCGGCGGCGGGCCGCTTCCGCTAGAAGGCCCGCCTTTCCGTCATTCCAGAGCCTTCGCGTCCATGACCGACACCACGATGACCCCCCAAGACGCCGGCGCCAACGGCCAGCTGGACGGCTCCGTCCTATTCTACGGCAAGCCTGAGCCCCTCTCCATGGAGGTGCACGGCAAGCTGGGCGTGAACCCGGTCGAGAAGCCCTATGCCTTCGTCGCCGCGTCGCACGTCGTGCCGCTGACGGTGACCGAGTTCGCACCGGCCGCCCTGTCCTACCCCGTCGTGTTCCTGGGCGACGCGAAACAGCCCGTCGCCGTCATGGGCCTGCGTCAGGGCGAGAACCTGTACGTCAGCGCCGCCGGCGACTTCCGCCCCGAAGCCTATATCCCGGCCTATGTCCGTCGTTATCCGTTCGTGTTCGCCAACGACGCCCAGGCCCAGCGGATGATCCTGTGCATCGACCGGGCCGCGCCCTTCCTCGCCGAAGGCGCCCAGGCGCCGCTGTTCGTCGACGGCCAGCCCAGCGACTACGTCACCCAGGCGATGGAGTTCTGCAATAATTTCGAACAGGAGCGTCAGCGCACCGACAGCTTCGTCAAACTGTTGACCGAACTCGACCTGTTCGACGTGCGCGAGGCCGTCTTCACGCCCCGCAACGAGAAGGGCGAGCCCGGCGAACCGCAGAAACTGGCCGACTATCACGCCGTGTCCGAGGACAAGCTGAAGGCCCTGCCGGCCGAGAAGCTGGCAGAACTGCGCGACAACGGCGCCCTGGGCCAGATCTACGCCCATCTGGTGTCGCTGCTCGGCTGGGATCGTCTGATCGCCCTGGCCTTCCAGCGCGCCAGCGAAATGCCGACGGCGGCGAACGTCTGAAGCGAGGGATCAGGGACCAGGGATTAGGGCCAGGGATGAGGGATCCGCCCTCCAGTCCCCAATCCCTGGTCCCTGATCCCTGCCTACCTGCGGACGAACACCCCGCGTGTCAGGCACGAGAACACCAGCCGGCCGCCCTCGTCGAGCAGGTCGTGCTGGGCGATGACGATGCCCTTTTCGTCGCCGACCGGATCCTTGCCCATCACCGTCATCCGGCCCCGCAGCAGTTCGCCTGCGGGCGGGTTGCGCATGAAGCGCAGACCATCGACGGCCAGCAATTTGGTCTGGGCCCAGCCGGCCGCCTTGTCGGTCGCGAGTCGGCTCCACAACGCATAGACCAGGGCGTCCGGCGCGCCGTAGGCCGGGTCCCAGCCGGGAGCGAAATGATCGATGAACAGCTGGATCGCCGTCTCGTCCACGGCGCAGGCGCCCAGTTGCAGCACCTGGCCGGTCTCGAGGTCCTCGAAATGGACGTGGAGCGGATCCGCCATCCGGTCAGGTCGCCGGTTCTTCGGAGACACGGACCAGCAGCTTGCCGTCATGATCGCCGGTGAACAGGCGGTTCAGCGAGGTGACCGCGCCTTCCAGCCCGTTGTCGACGTGGACCTTCCACTGGACCTTGCCGGAGGCCAGCCACGGTCCGACCTCGGCCACGAACTCCTTGGCGCGCGGCGAATAGTCCATGACAAGGAAGCCCTGCATGGTCATCCGGTGGGTGATCAGGCGGCTGAGATCGGGCGAGGGCGGGCGTTTGGTGGCGTTATAGGCCGAGACCATGCCGCAAACGGCCATGCGCGCGTGGATGTTCAGCCGGTTCCACACCGCGACCATGATGTCGCCGCCGACGTTCTCGAAATTCAGGTCCACGCCGTTGGGGGCCAGACGGTCCAGGGCGTCGCCCACGTCCTCGCCCTTGTAGTCGATGGCCGCATCGAAGCCGAGGTCGTCCACCAGCCAGCGGCATTTCTCGGGGCCGCCGGCGATGCCGATCACATGGGCGCCCTTCTGCTTGGCGATCTGGCCGGCGATCGAGCCGACGGCGCCGGCGGCGGCGGACACCACCATCACCTGGCCGGGCTCGGGCCGCAGTACGTCGGTGACGCCGGCCCAGGCCGTCAGCCCGGTCATCCCCAGAACCGACATGTTCGCGGTCAGCGGCATGCCGGGCGCGCGGTGCACGCGCGACACGGCGCTGTCGGGGACCAATCCGTAGTCGCCCCACCCGCCCATGGCCGTGGTCACCAGGTCTCCGACGGCGAACCGCTCCGACTTCGACTGTTCGACGGCGCCGAGCGTCAGGCCGCGCATGACGTCGCCCAGGCCGACCGGCGGCAGATAGCCGACCGCGTCGTTCATCCAGGTGCGGTTGGTCGGATCCAGCGACAGATAGATGGTCCGGACCAGAACCTCGCCGTCCTTCAGCTCCGGGACCGAGGTCTCGACCAGCTCAAGGTCGCCGTCCTTGATCAGGCCCTGCGGCCGCTGGCGCAGCACCCACTGTCGGTTGGTCAGGGCCATGATCGTCTCCAGATGGTTTCTTTTGCAGACCCATCATGGCGCACACAGTCGCGCGAGCCAAAGAAAAAGGCGGTCCGGAGGGGACCGCCTTGAAGTGGCATCATCGAGAATGAGGCGCGGAGGCGGCAGGACCAACAAGCGCTGGTCCAAGTCGGGGGGGCGTCGCCGCCTCCGCAGACTGAGAACGGCGTGTTCCGGAAGCCGTTCCATCGTCGCGAAACTTTTTTCGCTCGACGCGCGATATGACCGGCGGAGCGGAACGGCCACGCTGGCGCGGACGTTGTGGGGACTGAACATTTCAAGGTTGGAGCCCCGATGACCCAGCACGATCCCCATTCTGAATCCGCCGACGCAGTGCACGAGGGTCGACCCGTCGACGCCCAGTATGTGCGCGGGGCCCGGCCCGGCAAACGCATCCTGTTGCTGCTGATCGTATCTGCGGGAGCGGCGGCGATCCTGTTGCTCGGCATGTGGTTCGTGTCGAATGGCGGCTTCGCGGCGCAGAACGCCAACAACGGCGAACAGGCGGTGGATGCGGCAGCCTTCGACGGCGCGGCCGACTATCCCGCCGCCGACGCTCCGACGACCGCAACCGGCGAGCCGACTTCGCCGCCGACCGGAGAGGCCCCGAACGTCAACGCCCCGACCGTCCAGGCGCAACCCTCGGCCAACTGAGGCGCGACGCCGCAACGCAGAAAAAGGCCCCGCCGGTGCGAACCGGCGGGGCCTTTGCCGTGCGATCAGATCCGCGTGGGGTCAGGCGGCTTCCTTCTGGCGGGTCGGGTGGAAGAACAGCGCCTGGCTGATCGCCGCCTTCACCGTTTCGGGCTGGAAGGGCTTGGTGATCAGGAACGTCGGCTCGGGCCGTTCGCCGGTCAGCAGGCGCTCGGGGAAGGCGGTGATGAAGATCACCGGCACGTCGAACCGCTTCAGGATGTCCTTGACCGCATCGATCCCGGACGATCCGTCGGCCAGCTGGATATCGGCCAGCACCAGGCCGGGCTTGTGACGGGCGACCGCATCGACGGCCTCGTCATGGGTGGTGGCGGTGGCCGTGACATTGTGGCCCAGTTCCTTGACCAGGCTCTCGATGTCGGCGGAGATGATCGCCTCGTCCTCGATGATCAGGACGTCGGTGGCCAACTCGGCGTCGATCTCGGCCTGTGCGTCGCCGATCAGCCGTTCGACCGAGTGGGCGTCCGCCGCCAGAATCTGCGCGGCCTCGGACGGGGTGAACCCCTCCAGGGCGGTCAGCAGGAAAGCCTGACGCGAACGCGGCGCGATCCGCATCAGCCGGCTCGACGCATCGTCCTGCCCGTCCATGCCGCTGGAATCCTCCAGCCGAGCGCCGGTCGACGACCAGATGGCGTGGAACACGTGATACAGGGCGACCCGCGGGGTCATGTCCGCCGGCAGCTGACGCTCGCCGGCCGCCAGCGCTTCCAGCGCCACGCGCACGTAGTTGTCGCCCGTCGCCTGATCTCCGGTCAGCGCCCGCGCATAGCGGCGGACATAGGGCAGGTGCGGCGCGAGTCTGGCCAGAAGGCTCATATGGTAGTTCCCCGACTAAACATGGTCGGCGTCCGTCGTTCCGGGCGCGCGATGGGGGCCAAACGTATCACGAACGTCACGGTTCCCTCCGATTTTTACAGCTTGGCCATAAAATCGGTTTCGATACGGAACTGTGTCGGCTTCTCGACGTTGACGGGGCTGAACAATGAACTCCGGCCCTCAAGCCGGCGCGTCCTCCCGAATGAGATCAACGACTGGCGGCCACCAATTCCATGATCGACTCCCCTGACTCCCGCCGAAAACCTCCGGCGTCCCGTTCGGCTGCAGGCGACCCGCCTCTTGAAGAGGCGCGCCTGCGCCAGCAGGCGATCGGCGTGAAGCTGCGTCACATGTTCGACGAGGTGGTGAACGAGCCGGTTCCGGACGAATTTCTCGACATCCTGCGCCGTGCGGACGAACGCAAGGCCAGCGGAGGCAAGACGTGAGCGTCTCTGGCCGATCGACCGCTCCCAAACCGCCATCCGCAGACGACGAAGGTTTCAAGCGCGAACTGGTGCAGTTGATCCCGCATCTGCGCGCCTTCGCCCGCACCCTGACGGGTGATCCGACCGCTGCCGACGACCTGGCGCAGGACGCGATGATGAAGGCCTGGGACGCGCGGGCCAGCTATCAGATGGGCACCAACATGAAGGCCTGGACCTTCATGATCCTGCGCAACCAGTTCTATTCCGAAAAGCGCCGCTCGTGGCGTTCGACCCAGCTGGATCAGGAGGCCGCAGAGCGCACCCTGGTGGCCGTCGACGATCCCGAGGCGCCCGTCGCCCTGGACGAACTGCGGCTGGCTCTCAACACCTTGCCGGAAGAGCAGCGCGAGGCGCTGATCCTGGTGGGGGCAGGCGGGTTCGCCTACGAAGAGGCCGCCGAAATCTGTCAGTGCGCCGTCGGCACGGTCAAGAGCCGCGTCAGTCGCGCCCGAAAGGCGCTTCAGGCCACGCTTGAACGCGGTGGTTATGGTCGCGACGGCCGGGCGGCGGGCGACGCCATGCGATCCATCCTCGCGGATGCAGACCGTCTGAGCGGCGCCCGGCAAGGCTGAAGAATGCCGACTTCCGGGCCAGGCCGCGGCCGCCCGATGGGGCGAGGCGCCCATTCCGTCAAGCGTCTGTGGGCGCGCGGCGTGGGCGCGCCCGCGGTGCAGGGGATCCGGTTTCGCCTTGGCCTGGCGATGTCCATCGCCCTGCTGCCGATCCTGCTGCTGGGCGCCTTCCAGGCCCAGGCGGAATTCCGTCAGCAGGCCGAGGAACGTCGCGCCGATCTGCAGTTCGCCGCCGAGCGCACGGCGGCAGCGGCCAAGTCACGACTGGATACGGCGACGGTCCTGCTGGGAGCGATGGCGCCGGACGCCACCGGCGACGCCTGTGGTCCGCGTCTCGCCGCGCTCGTCGATCGTCTGGACGGCTACGAGGCCGTTTACAGGATCGGCATGGGCGGACAGGTGATCTGCAGCTCCAAGCCGCCCGCGGCCGATGCCGCGCCGCGTCGCATCGCATCGCCCTGGTTCCAGCGGCTGAGGCAAGGCGAACAGGTGACCCTGTCGCGAGCCCTGCCCCAGACCAGCCCGGCTCCGGCCCTGGTGGTCGGCGTCCGCTGGGAGCGTCCTCGCGGCGTTTTCGCCGGCGCAATGGCCGCCGTGCTGCCTCTGGCGGATCTGCAGCCCGACATCGCCGATCCGGCCCTTCCCGAGGGCGCCGAGGCGGCCCTGACCGATGCTGAGGGTGATATTCTGGTCGCGACCGACGTACGCGCCTTCACCTTCAGCGACGGGCCGGGACTGCTGGGTTGGGTCGAGCGCGCCCGAAACGGGGGATCGGCCGCGTTCGAGGCGGACGACGCCGGCGGCGAACACCGCGACTATGCGGGCGCCGCCCTGGCCGGCCGCGATGTCTATGTCGTGATCTCCGCGCCGTCGCCGGGTCTGCTGTCGTGGGCCCGGCTCAATCCCATCGGGGTCCTTTTGCTGCCGATTGCGGCCTGGATCACGGCCTTCGCCGCCGTCATGCTGGTGTCCGAACGGATCGTGGTCCGCTGGCTGGACTATCTGGAGCGGATCGCGGCCCTGTATGCGCGGGGACGCTATTCCGTGCGTCCGGTCCAGGCGGCCAACGCCCCGGCCGAGATCCGGGTTCTGGCCGGCACGCTGGACGAACTGGCCGAGGCCATCGCCGCGCGCGACCGGTCCCTGAACGACAGTCTGTCCGAGAAAGACGCGCTGATGCGCGAAATCCATCACCGGGTGAAGAACAACCTCCAGATCATCTCGTCGCTGCTGTCGATGCAGCAGCGCGCGCTGAAAGACGCCCCCGCCAAGGCGGCCCTGGGCGACACGCGCCAGCGGATTTCAGCCCTCGCCCTGATCTATCGCACCCTCTACCAGTCCGACGACATCCGCCACGCTGACGCGCGCGAGTTCCTGACCGAGCTGGTCGGCCAGCTGGTCGCCAGTGAATCCGGTCGCGGCTTCACCGTCACCAGCGCCATCGACGCCGACAGCCTTATCGTCGATCCGGACAAGCTGGCGCCCTTGGCCCTGTGGCTGGTCGAGGCCGTCACCAACGCCCAGAAGCATGCCTTCGCGGGCCGCGGCGGCGCGCTTCAGGTCCGGTTTCGCGTCCACGGCGACACCAGTGTCCTGGAGGTCGAGGACGACGGTCCCGGATCGTCGGACATCGCCGCGCGCGAGGGCGTGGGTCGAACGCTGATGGGCGCCTTCGCCAAACAATTGCGGGGCGAGGTCGAGCTTCTGCCCGCGCCGGGCGGCGGCACGATCGCCCGGATGACCTTTGCAACGCCCGAGGCCGTGGCCCCGACCGACGCTGCCGATCTGGCGCGGAGCGACGCCGTCGTCAGACCCGGAACCCTGACTCGCTCGCCGCGTTGATCAAGCGTAACGGCGGGCCTACCCACCGCCTCCCGATTTTCCAGGAGCCTCCCATGCGCAAGATTTTCGTTCTGGTCGCCGCCGCCGCCGCTCTGACCACCGCAGCCTGCAACACCGTGGCCGGCGTGGGTCGCGACACCTCGGCCGCAGGCTCCGCCGTGACCGGCGCCGCTGAAGACGCCAAGAACTAGGCCGCCTTCGTCGCCGTAAAATGGAAGCCC
Organism: Alphaproteobacteria bacterium; assembly: GCA_018820205.1. Classification (GTDB taxonomy): domain Bacteria; phylum Pseudomonadota; class Alphaproteobacteria; order Caulobacterales; family Caulobacteraceae; genus Brevundimonas. Next base: position 18,186 of record JAHJOK010000011.1, on the reverse strand, counting down.
CGCCGGTCCGCCGGCGGGGTTTTCGCTTGTCCGGCCTCGCGCAGCGCAGCTAGGTTCCCGAAAAGGCGTCCGCCAGACGACGCCAGGGGGACGCGATGACCGACCAGACCACAGTTCCGGCCCCCGACGCCGACGGTCCAGACCCCCAGGGCCCCGGGCTCAGGACCGTCGTCGGCGCCTCGGCGGCGGGGACCGCCTTCGAATGGTATGACTTCTTCATCTTCGGCTCTCTGACGACGATCATCGCCCGGCATTTCTACGCCGATGTGGGCGAGGCGACGTCGTACATCCTGGCGCTGCTGACCTTCGGCGTGGGCTTCGTGGTCCGGCCGCTGGGCGCGCTCGCATTCGGCTGGTTCGGCGACAAGACCGGGCGCAAGACGACCTTCCTGGTCACCATCACCCTGATGGGCGTGGCCACCGTCGCCATCGGCCTGTTGCCCGACTATGGGTCCATCGGCATCGCGGCGCCGATCCTGTTGCTCCTGATGCGGATATTGCAGGGGTTCGCCCTGGGCGGCGAGTATGGCGGGGCGGCCATCTATGTCGCCGAGCACGCCCCGGCGCGGTCGCGAGGCTTTCTTACCGGCTGGATCCAGACCACTGCGGCGGCTGGCCTGACCGGCGCCCTCGTCGTGATCCTGGGCACGCGCGCGGTGCTGGGGACCGAGGCGTTCGACGAATGGGGCTGGCGCATCCCCTTCCTGCTGTCGGCCGTGCTCCTGGTCGTCTCGCTGTGGATCCGGCTGAAGCTGCACGAAAGCCCGGCGTTCAAGCGGATGGTCGCCGAAAGCACCGAGCGTCAGGCCCCGTTCCGCGAGAGTTTCGCCACCTGGAAGATCGGCAAATTCGTCCTGATCGCCCTGGTCGGCATCATGTTCGCCCAGGGGGCGGTCTGGTACGCGGGCTATTTCTACACCCGGTTCTTCATGGAGCGGGTGCTGAAGGTCGAGGTGGCGACCGTGGACATGCTGATCCTGGCCATCACGGTGGCGTCGGCATTCCTGTACGTCTTCTTCGGCTGGCTGTCGGACCGGGTCGGCAGGAAGCCGGTCATGGTCGGCGGCATGGTGCTGTTCCTGATCGCGGTGTTCCCGGGCTTTCACGCCCTGACCCAGGCGGCAAACCCTGCTCTGGCCCAGGCCCAGTCATCGGCGCCCGTGACCGTGATCGCCGATCCCGGAACCTGTGCGGTGCAGTTCGATCCGGTCGGGAAGACCGCCTTCGCCTCGTCGTGCGACCTGGCCAAAAACGTCCTGTCCAACGCCGGGGTCAGCTACGACAACCTGGCGGCCGAGCCGGGCTCGCTGGCCGCCGTGCGTATCGGCACGATCGAGATCACCTCGGTCGAAGGCGCCGGCCTGGACCCCGCCGCCCTGTCGGCCGCACGCGCCGATGTCGAAACACGGATCAAGGCGGCCTTGACCGAGGCCGATTATCCGACGACGGCCGATCCCGACCGGATCAACCTGATCGCGGTGTTCGCCATCCTGATGGTGTTCATGGTCGCGGCCACGGCCGTCTATGGCCCCCAGGCCGCGGCCCTGGTCGAGTTGTTCCCGACGAGGGTGCGCTATACGGCCATGAGCCTGCCCTACAATGTCGGCACGGGCTGGGTCGGCGGTCTGCTGCCTGCCGCCAGCTTCGCCCTGGTGGCCTGGTCGGGGAATATCTATTTCGGCCTGTGGTATTCGGTCGGCTTCACCACCGTCGCCACGCTGGTCGCCATCCTGTTCCTGCCGGAGACGCGGGGGCGGGATCTGGACCGGATCGGCCAGGACTGAGACCGTCACGATTTTCTGCGTGACCTGACGCGGGGGCAGGGCGTTATGCAGGCTGATTGACGAAAGGTCTTGCCATGAACACCGCCGCCCGCGACGCCGGACTGAAGCTTCTGCGCGAGCATGCCTTCATCGCCGGAGAGGCCGTCCCGGCAGGGGCGAACGGCATCCCCGTCGACGATCCCGCGACCGGCGAGATCATCGGCCATATCCCCGATCTCGGCGTCACCGAGACCGAACGCGCCATCCAAGCGGCCCATGACGCCTTCCCCGACTGGTCGCGCTCCGACCCGCACAAGCGGGCGAAATTCCTGCGCGACTGGGCCGCCCTGATCGACGAGAACGCAGAGGCCCTGGGCGCCCTGATGGCGCTGGAGAACGGCAAACCCTTCGAGGAGGCCAAGGGCGAAGTCGCCTACGCCAACGGCTTCATCAAATGGTTCGCGGGCGAGGCCGAACGCATTCTGGGCGAGACCCATGACAGCCCGCTGGGCCATGTCATCCTGACCTTCCGCGAGGCGGTCGGGCCGTGCGCCCTGATCACCCCGTGGAATTTCCCGGCGGCCATGCTGACGCGGAAACTGGGCCCGGCTTTCGCGGCCGGTTGCACCGCCGTGGTCAAGCCCGCGTCCCAGACGCCGTTCACCGCCATCGCCCTGGCCGAACTGGCCTACAAGGCGGGCCTGCCCAAGGGCGCGCTCAGCGTCATCACCGGCGACGCGGCGACCATCGGCGGCGTCCTGACCGCGTCGCCGCTGATCCGCAAACTGTCGTTCACCGGATCCACGCCCGTGGGCAGGAAACTGGCCGAGCAATGCGCCCCGACCCTGAAGCGGGTGTCGATGGAACTGGGCGGGGCGGCGCCCCTGATCGTGTTCGACGACGCCGACATCGACCACGCCGTGGCCGAGACGATCAAGGGCAAATTCAGGAACTCGGGCCAGACCTGCGTCTGTCCCAACCGCGTCTATGTCCAGGCGTCGGTCGCCGACGAATACGCGAGGAAGCTGGCCGAGGCGGTGGCGAAAATCCCGGTCGGCCCGGCCTTCGAGGATGGGGTCAAGGTCGGTCCCCTCATCGAGGACAAGGGTGTCGACAAGGTCCAGGATCACCTGAAACGGGTCCAGGCCTCGGGCGGCAGGGTGCTGACCGGCGGCGAACGCCACGCGTTGGGCGGGCGATTCTTCCAGCCGACGGTCACCCTGGGCGGCGACGACGAACTGTTCCGCCACGAGGAGACCTTCGGCCCCCTGATCCCCGTCTTCCCGTTCGACTCCGAGGAGGAGGCGCTGGGCAAGGCGAACGACAGTGAATTCGGCCTCGCCTCCTATCTGTTCACCCGCGATCTGGACCGGGCCATGCGGATCGCCCGCCATATCGAGGCGGGCATGATCGGGATCAACACCGGCCTGATTTCCACCGCCGTCGCTCCGTTCGGCGGGGTCAAACAGTCCGGCTACGGCCGGGAAGGCTCGACCCACGGGATCGAGGAATATGTCGACATCAAACAGGTCACACTGGCGCTGAAATAGGGGGCGCTGAAATGAAGCGGGGTCGGCTGAAGCCGCTCATCTGGCCGGCCGCCCTGCTGATCGCGGCGGGTCTGACCGCGCTTCTGGCCGAGGCGACCACGCGGTCGGCGGACACCGTGACCCTTTACGGCGTGGTGAAGCTGGTCAGCGATCTGGTGCTGGTGATCGCGGTGGTGTGGCTGGTCGCGGCACTGGTTCGTGTGGTGAAGTTCAAGCGCTAGACTTTCGTCAGGCTCCGTCCGAAGTCGGCGACGTCGGCGATGTCCAGGCTCTCGCCTTCGAACCAGAAATTCGTCAACGCCTCGTGATTGAGCGCGACCCAGGCTATGGCTTGCGGGGCGATTCTGCCGAGATCCCGATCGTCAAGACTACTCGCCAGCACGCGGGGGTTTGGCCCGATCGAAATCGACGCGCTGGGCTGATGACGTCCCTTCTTCAGGTAGACTTTCACGCGGGGGCCGTGCTGACCCAAGGCCGTCGATATAAAGATGTGCGCCAGGACGCCGGTCCAGTCGGGCGGAAGATAGGCCATTTCGACGAGGTCATCCTCTCCGAGCGCAAGCAGTTCTTCGTCGAGCGTCGGCTCGCGATCCGTCCAGACAGCGATGGATTCCTGAAAGCTCATGGATTGATGATCCGGCCAGTCCGTTTGGGAGTCAAACCGGCAGCGCCCCGCGCTTCACCACGGTCCGCATCGCCACGCTGGAGGACACGCGCGTGACGCCGGGGATGGTCGTCAGCGCCCTCGCATGGACCCGCTCCAGATCGTCGACATCGCGCACCACCAGACGCAGCAGATAGTCCGACCCGCCGGTCATCAGATAGCATTCCACGACCTCAGGCACGGACGTGATGGCGGTCTCGAACGCGGTCAGGGCGCTCTCGGATTGGGACGACAGGGTCACGGTGACGAACACGCTGATCGGCAGGCCGACCGCCCGCTCGTTGATGATGGCGGCGTACCGGCTGATGACCCCGGCCGCCTCCAGCGCCCGCAACCGGCGCAGGCAGGCGCTCTCGGACAGAGCGACGGTACGGGCCAGATCGGTATTGGTCATCCGCCCGTCCGATTGCAGGGCGCGGAGCATCTTTCTGTCGGTCGCATCCAGAGCAACGGCGGAAATGGTCTGCATACCGACTCCTGACGCAAGATTCCGTGACTTTACGCCGTTCACCCGACGAAAAGAACAGGAACATGCCGGTCTGCCCTCGCTAGAAGATGCAGCCATCGCCTCCGCCGCCGCTTCGGCACGCGGGGTCCATCGTCTGAACCGGAGAGATCTGATGCGTGTCGGCGTTCCCACGGAAATCAAGAAGAACGAACATCGGGTCGGTCTGACCCCCACCGCCGCCCGCGAATACGTCGCCCACGGCCACAGCGTCAGCGTCCAGACGGGCGCCGGACTGGGCGCCGGCTTCACCGACGACGACTACGCTCGCGTGGGGGCGACGATCGCCGCCGACGCCGCGACGGTCTTTGCCGACAGCGACATGATCGTGAAGGTGAAAGAGCCCCAGAAGGTCGAGTGGGAAATGCTGCGCGAGGATCAGATTCTCTACACCTATTTGCACCTGGCCCCCGATCCCGCCCAGACCAAGGGGCTGCTGGCCTCGAAATGCGCCGCGATCGCCTACGAGACCGTGACGGATGCCAAGGGCGGCCTGCCCCTCTTGGCGCCGATGTCCGAAGTCGCCGGCCGGATCGCCGTCTTCTCGGCCGCCGAGACACTGTTGAAACACAACGGCGGCATGGGTCTGTTGTTCTGCGGCGTGCCGGGCGTGGCGCCGGCCCGCGTGCTGGTGCTGGGCGGCGGCGTCGTCGGGCTGAACGCGGCGCGCATGGCGATGGGTCTGGGGGCCGAGGTCGTGGTGCTGGAGCGCTCGATCCCGCGCATGGCCTATATCGACGAAGTCACCCAGGGCCGGGTCATCACCCGCTATTCCTCGATCAACGCGATCGACGAGGAAATGGTCAAGGCCGACGTGATCATCGGCGCCGTCCTGGTGCCGGGCGCGGAGGCCCCCAAACTGATCAAGCGCGAAGACCTGAAGGCGATGAAGAACGGCTCGGTGCTGGTCGATGTCGCCATCGACCAGGGCGGCTGTTTCGAGACCAGCCACGCCACGACCCACGAAGACCCGACCTATGAGATCGACGGCGTGGTCCACTACTGCGTCGCCAACATGCCCGGCGCCGCGCCCCGCACCAGTTCGGAAGCGCTGAACAACGCCACCCTGCCGTTCGGCCTGGCCCTGGCCAACCACGGCCTGGAGGCGCTGAGAAAGGACCCGCATCTGGCGCGCGGCCTGAACGTGCTGAAAGGCGAGATCACCTATCCGGCGGTGGCGGACGCGATGGGTATGCCGTGGTCCGACCCGTTCGGCGTCTGGGCCCGCGCCTGACGGCTCGTCCGGCAGGCCAGCCAAGCTGTGGCTAGGCTGAAACAGCCCTTGGGGCGTCGGAAAGCTCCGGCGCCCCGGTAGGGGCTATGTCGATGGCCTTCTCCAGCTCGGCCATGGCCTTGTCCGCGACCTTCCAGTCGTCCTCGTGCGGCGATTTGAGATTGGCCCAGTCGGCCTTGATCTTCTCCCGCGCTTCCTTCAGCTCGCCGAGCGCAAGCTTCACCTGCATGAAGAAGCCTCGGTCGGCATTGGCCGCGTTCTCGACGGCTTCCGCCCGGTCCGCCTTCGCGTCGCGAATATCGGCGACCGCAAAGGCGGCGGCATAGGCGATCTGCGCCCGCTTCACTTCGGCATCGACCTTGGCGGCTTCGGCCGTCGGCGCCTCGACCCCGGCGCCGTCCAGGCCGGCCTCCATCGGATCGGCCGGCGCTGCCTCCAGCGCCCCGTTGGCGGCCTCGCGCGCGTCCTTCGAATCCCGGTGCATCATGGCCAGTTCGCCATCGGTAGGGTTCTTGCCCCCGGCATCGACGAAGTCCTCAACCGCCTCTTTCAGCGCCTTCGCCATCTCGACGGTCATCTTCAGCGCCGCCTTCGGGTCGATCCTGACCATCAGCATCAGGGCGTCCCGGCGTTCGCGGACGGCCTGCACTTTTCTGGCGGCCATCTCTTTCTTCATCGCCCTCTGGCTGTCGCGCATCTCGGCCAGCGACGGCAGGCCGAAGCCCGGCGACTGGCCCTCGACAGCCTTTGCCTGGCCCGGCAGGGGCGTGCGCCAGAACGGAAGCGGCTGGGGCGAAGCGGTCGTCATCGAGATCATTCTGACCTCTCCATGGGTGTTCACACACACCCTGAACCGGCTCGGCTTTCGATCGGCTTAAGCGCGAACGTCCGCCCCCGCCTGTAATTCGCCGCTCCGTTCGCCTATAGCCTGCGCTCAAACAGCGAGCCCCGGACCTTATCCGGGGGGAGCGGTAGCGCCCCTACTTAGAAATTCCCCGATGAAGTTCCTCGACCAGGCCAAAATTTATATCCGTTCCGGCAACGGCGGGGCGGGCTCCGTCTCGTTCCGGCGCGAGAAATTCATCCCCAACGGCGGCCCGGACGGCGGCGACGGCGGCAACGGCGGCAATGTCTGGGTCGAGGCGGTCGAGGGGCTGAACACCCTGATCGACTATCGCTATCAGCAGCATTTCAAGGCCCCCACCGGCGCCCACGGCCAGGGCCGCCAGATGCACGGCGCCAAGGGCGAGGACATCGTGCTGAAGGTGCCGGTCGGCACCCAGGTGCTGGACGACGACAAGGAAACGGTCGTGCTGGACATGACCGAGGCGGGACAGAAGGAACTGCTGCTCAGCGGCGGCAACGGCGGCTGGGGCAACACCCGGTTCAAGGGGCCGGTCAACCAGGCCCCGCGCCACGCCAATCCGGGGCAGGAAGGCCAGGAACGCTGGATCTGGCTGCGGCTGAAACTGATCGCCGACATCGGCCTGGCGGGTCTGCCCAATGCCGGCAAGTCGACCTTCCTGGCGGCGGCCAGCGCGGCCCGCCCCAAGATCGCCGACTATCCGTTCACCACCCTGGCCCCCAACCTGGGGATGGTCGACCTGAGCCCGTCCGAGCGGTTCGTCATCGCCGACATCCCCGGACTGATCGAGGGTGCGTCGGAAGGCGCGGGTCTGGGAACCCGGTTCCTGGGCCATGTCGAGCGTTCGGCCTCGCTGATCCACCTGATCGACGGAACCCAGGACGACGTCGCCGGGGCCTACCGCATCATCCGCGGCGAACTGGATGCCTATGGCGAAGGCCTGGCCGACAAGCAGGAGATCCTGGCCCTGAACAAGATCGACGCCCTGACGCCCGAGGCGCGCGAGGCCAAGGCGGCCGAGCTTGAGGCCGTGGCCGGTCGTCGCCCCATGCTGGTTTCGGGCGTCTCGGGCGAGGGCGTGCCTGAACTGCTGCGCGCCGCCTGGGCGGAGGTCCGAAAGACACGCGGCGAAATCGATGAGGAGGGCGCCATTCTGGACCGAACACAAGCAGAGTGGGCCCCATGACCCTGTCTGATCCTCCTCTGGCGGCCACCGCCATCGCGGCCGCCGAACGTATCGTGGTCAAGATCGGCTCGTCCCTGCTGGTCGACGCCAAGACCAATGCGGTGGACATGGTCCGGCTGAAGGGCCTGGCCGCCGACATCGCCGCCTGGAAGGCCGAGGGCAAACAGGTGATGGTGGTGTCGTCCGGGGCGGTCGCCCTGGGCCGCCGTCGCCTAGGCCGGGCCGCCCGCGGGCCGGGTCTGGAAAAGAAACAGGCCGCCGCCGCCGCCGGCCAGTCGATGCTGATGCACGCCTGGGAATCGGTCTTCGATCCGCACGACGTCATCACCGCCCAGATCCTGCTGACGCGCGACGACACCGAAACCCGCCGCCGCTGGCTGAACGCCCGCGCCACGGTCGGCGCCCTGCTGGACATGGGGGCGGTGCCGATTCTGAACGAGAACGACACCGTCGTCACCGAACAGATCAAATATGGCGACAACGACCGGCTGGCGGCTCGCGTGGCCCAGATGATCAGCGCCGACCTGCTGATCCTGCTGTCCGACGTCGACGGCCTCTACACCGCCGACCCGCGTGTGGATCCCGACGCGACGCATATCCCCTACATCGAGACGCTGACGCCCGAGATCGAGGCGATGGCCACCGGCGCCAACGCGGCGGCCGGTGTCGGCACCGGGGGCATGGCGACCAAGCTGATGGCCGCCCGCATCGCGGCGGAAGCTGGTTGCGCCACCCTGATCGCCGCGGGCCGCCCAAAGGCCAAGGGCTCCCTGACCCTGGAAGAGGGGCGCAAATGCACTCTGATCGCCGCTTCCACCACGGTGAAGGCGGCCTACAAGCTGTGGATCGGCGGATCGCTGGCCACGCGTGGCGAGCTGGTCGTGGACAAGGGATGCGCCCGCGCCATCGGCCGCGGCAAGTCGCTGCTCGCCGTCGGACTGCTGTCGGCGCGGGGCGATTTCAGCAAGGGCGACCCGATCGAGATCCTCGATGAAAAGGGCGGAGAGATCGCGCGCGGTCTGGTCCGTTTCGACGCAGGCGACCTGTCCAAGATCGTGGGAATGCAGTCTGCCGGGTTGAAGGCCGCCCTAGGTTACGAGGCCGGTCCCGTGGTCGTCCACGCCGCCGATCTGGCCCTGCGATAGGCCGCTCACCCTTGAAATTTCGCCTTTGGCCACAACCTTAAGGGCATGACAATGACCCAGACCCGCCCCGAAGCCACCGCCGTCTCCGATCCTCTCGCCGCCGAAATGGCTGACATGGGATCACGGGCGCGGCGGGCGGCGCGGACCCTGGGACTGGCCGGCGGGGAGGCCCGCACGAAGGCGATCGCGGGCATGGCCAAGGCGTTGCGCCGCCGCGCCGCCCAGGTCATCGCCGCCAATGAAGCCGACCTCGAGGCCGCCAGAGCGAAGGGTATGGCGTCGGCCATGATGGACCGTCTGGCGCTGGACGAAAAACGCCTCGACGGCGTCATCGGCGCGCTGGAGTCCATCGCCGCCATCCCCGATCCGATCGGGGCCGAGACGGCGCGCTGGACGCCGGAGAACGGTCTGGACATCGCCCGCGTCCGCACCCCCATCGGCGTGCTGGCCATCATCTACGAAAGCCGACCCAATGTGACCGCCGACGCGGCGGCGCTGGCCGTACGCGCCGGGAATGCCGTGATCCTGCGAGGCGGATCGGAATGTCTGCGCTCCAACCTCGCCATCCACGCGGCCCTGGTCGAGGGGCTGGAGGAGGCGGGCCTGCCGGCCGACGCGGTCCAGATCGTCACAACCCGCGACCGGGCCGCCGTCGGCCACATACTGACCGGACTGGACGGCTCCATCGACCTGGTCATCCCGCGCGGCGGGCGATCGCTGGTCGAACGGGTCAAGACCGAGGCGCGCGTGGCCGTGCTGGGCCATCTGGAAGGCGTCAACCACGTCTATGTCCATGAAAGCGCCGACCCGGCGGCGGCCCGCGCCATCGCCGTCAACGCCAAGATGCGGCGCGTCTCGGTCTGCGGCGCCGCCGAGACCCTGCTTATCGACCGTTCTGTCGCCCAGGATCTGTTGCCGTTGATCGCCGCCGACCTGATCGCGGCGGGTTGTGAACTGCGGGGCGACGCCGACACCCGCTCACTGGTCCCGAAGGCCGTCGAGGCGACCGAGGCCGACTGGTCGACGGAATATCTGGAACCGATCATCTCCGTCCGGGTGGTCAAGGGTCTGGACCAGGCGCTGGATCACATCGCCCAATACGGCTCGGGCCATACCGAATCGATCGTCGCCAGCGACGACAAGGTCATCGAGCGGTTCCTTGCCGAAGCCGACGCAGGCATCGTTCTGGCCAACGCCTCGACCCAGTTCGCCGATGGCGGCGAGTTCGGCTTCGGCGGCGAGATCGGCATTTCGACCGATCGCCTGCATGCGCGGGGTCCGGTCGGCGCCGAACAACTGACCAGCTTCAAATACGCCATCCGCGGCAAGGGCCAGACGCGGCCCTGACCGCTCCGAACGGCCCTCGCGGAACCTGGTCGGCGTTCCATTCGCTGATCCCGAAAGGGAGACAGACATGACCGACAGGGATCAGACGAAGGGTCGCGAAGAGAACGGCGCCATGCCCGGAGGCAAGCCGGATCGCGCGACATCCGACGACGCTGTGCGTCGCACCGGCCGTCAGGAACGACGCTCCGCCGGTCCCGACGGACCCGACGCCACGGTGGTCGGCGACACGTTCAAGACGTCCGGCGACTGATCACAGGCGACAAGGGCCGGGCGGCCGTGTTAGCTGCGATTTCGTTAGCTCCTTCGTGAGCATAAGCCGCCTGAGCGCCGAGCCCTTGTCCTTCTTCCACGCCGGACCCGCGCCCAGGACGAGCGGCCCCCGTCCCGGGGCGCTGAGAGACGGTCTCGCCCTGGCGCCCGGGATGAAGGTCGGGCTGTTCGGCGGCTCGTTCAATCCGGCCCACGACGGCCATGCCCATGTCGCCGAGACCGCGATGCGTCGTCTGGACCTGGACCGGGTGGTGTGGCTCGTCTCTCCCCAGAACCCACTGAAGAGTTCATCCCAGACCGCGCCCCTGGCCGAGCGGATGGCGGGCGCGAGAGGCGTCGCACACGGCCCTCGCATGATTGTTTCGGACTTCGAGAGCCGGGTCGGCACGAACCGCACGATCGACACCCTGCGAGAACTTCAGCGTCGGCATCCCGGCGTGCGGTTTGTCTGGCTGATGGGGTCGGACAATCTGGAGACCTTTCACCGCTGGCGCGGCTGGACGGACATCATGCGGATGATGCCCGTCGCGGTTGTGGCGCGACCCGGTTCGCTTCTGGAAAGTCGCGCCGCCCCCGCCGCTCGCCGCTTCGCCGGCGACCGGGTGTCTTCCCGCGAGGCGCGGCTGCTGCCTCTGATGGCGGCGCCGGCGTGGACCTATCTGACCGCCCCCCTCAATCCGAGCTCTTCGACGGCGCTGAGGGCCGTCGGCGCGCTTTCGGCCCCGCCCGCGTGACCAGCGGCCGGGTTCGTGCTATGGAGCCTCTTTAGTGAACCCTCCCGGAGCCCTCCGCTGACCCCCTCGCCCGCGCACGACGCGCAAGACACCCTCGCTGGAGAGGAGGCCGTTTCAAACACGGCCCATGAGATGGAGCCCATCGCGCCCATCCACGCCGAAGACGGTCAGGACGACGACCTTTCCGACGACAGCGCCGCCGATCTGCCCTTGTTCGGCGACGATGCGGACAACGCCGACGAGGCCGCGGGTTTCGACCAGCAGGGACCGCTGCCCACCGGCACGACCCCCCTTGAAATCGCGCTGCTGGCCAAGCTGGACGAAGACAAGGCCCAGGAGATCGTGATGATCGACCTGAAGGGCAAATCGCCCATGGCCGACACGATGATCGTGGCCTCGGGCCGGTCGCACCGCCATGTCGGCGCCCTGGCCGACCACCTGCTGCGCACGCTTAAGGAACAGGGCTTTGGCCGCGCCAAGGTCGAGGGCCTGCCCCACTGCGACTGGGTTCTGATCGACGCCGGCGACGTCATCGTCCACCTGTTCCGGCCCGAAGTGCGGATGTTCTACAACATCGAGAAGATCTGGGCCGTCGACAGCGCCCACCGCACCGCCAACGCCTGACCTCCAGGTCGAGGCCGGTGAAGCTCGCGATCATCGCCATCGGCAAGCCGGGTCGCGGGCCTGAGGCCGCGCTCGCCGCAGACTACTGCGCGCGCGCCACGGCATCCGGTCGGACCCTGGGCCTGGGCCCGCTCGAACTGGTCGATCTCGACCCGCGCAAACCCGGCAAGGCCCCGGAGGCCGAGTTGATCCTGGCGGCGGGCGAGGGCGCTCACCTGATCGCCTGCGACGAACGCGGCAAGACCTTCTCCAGCCGTGCCTTCGCCGACCATATCGCCCTGTTGAGGGATCGCGGCGAGCGGCGGCTGGCGTTCGCCATCGGCGGCGCGGACGGGCTGGACGCCTCGGTCCTGGAGGCCGCCGGATCGACGCTCGCCTTCGGCCCCCAGACCTGGCCCCACGCCCTGGCCCGGGCGATGCTGGCCGAACAACTGTATCGGGCCGTGACGATCCTGGCCGGATCACCCTATCATCGGGATTGATGACCCGCGCCGCCATCCTGTTCACCCTCGCGGCCCTGTCCGCACTGCCCGCCACGGCGTCGGTTCAGGACGACCTGCAGCAGCTTCAGACCCAGTACCGGGACGAACAGGTTCGCGCCCGGCGGCTGCGTGCGGATGCTATCGACGCTCAGGCCGAGATGGCGGCCCTGGACCGCGAGCTGGCGACCCTGCGCCGCGACCAGACCGCCGACGACGCGCAACTGTCCGCCCAGCGCGAGCGCCTGCGCCAGCTCGGTCGGCGCGAGGCCGCCATCGTCGCCGAACTGGCCCAGGCCCGCGACGGCCAGGGGCGCCTGCTGTCGGGGCTTCAGATGATGAGCCGCAAACCGCCGCCGCCGCTTTTGATCCCGGCCGATCGCGCCGTCGATACGGTCCGCGCCGCCATCCTGATGAAGGCCATGGCGCCCGAGCTGCAACGCCGCGCCGCCGTCCTGTCCGCGCGTCAGGCCGAGGTCGTTCGCATCCGGCGTCTGGCCGTGCTGTCGTCGGAGCGTCTGCTGACGACCGAAAGCGCCCAAGGAGACCGTCGAGCGGAGGTCGAGACTCTGTCGGCTCGCCGCACGGCCCTGTTGGCGGTGTTGCGGGCCGACGCCGCTCGGGCCGAGCGGGCCGCGGCCGCTCTGGAGGCGCGCATCCGGGCACTTGGCGCGCGACCGGTCGAGGCGGCGGAGGCGTCGGACGTGGTCGTCACCCGTCTTCCGGCCGGTCGCAGCCGCCTGACCTCGCCGGTCTCCGGCGCCCCGACGTCGCGCTTCGGGTCGGGATCGTCGGGTCTGCGCTGGCCCGCCCCTTCGTCGCCTGTCGCATCGCCCGCCGCGGCCGTCGTGGACCATGCCGGGCCGCTGAGCGGGTGGGGTCAGGTGGTGATCCTCGATCTCGGCGGCGGCTGGCGGGCCGTCGTGGCCGGTCTCGACGCCGTCTCGGTCGCGCCGGGCGACCGTGTCGCGGACGGTCAGGCCTTGGGGGCCTCGGCCGCCGGGGACGAGGTCTATTTCGAGCTGCGCCGCGACGACCGGGCGGTCGATCCGGCGCCCTATCTGTGACAAATGGGGAAAGTCCTTCCCAAGCCCGCATGACGCTGATTTTATCGTCCCGACGCGGGGTCGCCACGATTTCATCGTGATGTCCGCAGCCTTAGCCCTCCCGGCCGCCCCGGAATTCTTCCACCGGCGGCTCCGAAAGAGACCGAATGCGTAAACTGCTCCTCGCCGGCGGCGCCGTCCTGGCCCTTGGCCTCAGCGGCATGACCGTCGCCAGTCAGACGCCCCGGAACGAGACCTTCCGGATGCTGCAGCTGTTCGGCGACGTGCTGGCGGTGGTCGAGACCGCCTATGTGGTCCCGGTCGACAACAAGAAGCTGATCGAGGCGGCCCTGGCGGGCATGATGACCGCCCTCGACCCCCACTCCAACTATCTGGCGCCGGACGGGTTCGCCGATCTGCAGGAGCGGACCAGCGGCGAATACTCCGGGGTCGGCCTGACCATCACCGCCGAGGGCGGGTTGGTGAAGGTGATCTCGCCGATGGACGACAGCCCCTCCAGCCGCGCGGGCGTGCAGGCGGGCGATGTCATCTCGGCCATCAACGGCCAGAACGCCTCCGGCCTCAGCGTGTCCGACGTGTCCGACAAACTGCGCGGCGCCATGGGCACCTCGGTCACCGTGACCTTCCTGCGTGACGGCGAAGAACCCCGCGACGTCGTCCTGACCAGGGAGGTCATCAAGGTCGAATCCGTGACCGGCCGGATGGAGGGCGAGTTCGGTTATCTGCGCGTCTCGACCTTCAACACCAATACGGGCCGCGAACTGACCGCCGCCATCGACAAGATCAAACGCGAGAATCCCGGCGTGAAGGGTTTCGTACTGGATCTGCGGAACAACGGCGGGGGCCTGCTGACGGCCGCCATCGACGTGTCCGACGCCTTCCTGGAGCGCGGAGAGATCGTCAGCCAGCGCGGCCGGAAACCCGAACAGATCGAACGCTACGCCGCTCGTCCCGGCGACCAGATCGGCGGCCTGCCGCTGGTGGTGCTGATCAACTATGGCTCGGCCTCGGCGTCGGAAATCGTCGCCGGCGCGCTCAAGGATCAGGAACGCGCCACGCTGGTCGGCCTGACCAGCTTCGGCAAGGGGTCGGTCCAGACGGTCATTCCGCTGGGGGCCGGCCGCGACGGCGCCCTGTCGATCACCACGGCCCGCTACTACACGCCGTCGGGCTCCTCGATCCAGAAGATCGGCATCGAGCCGGACCTGGAGGTCGCCCGCACCGAGGCCGAGGCCCGGATCGTCTCACGCTCCAGCTTCATCTATTCCGAGGCCGCCTACGCCACCGCCCTGGACGCCTCGATCGGGGCCGAGCGCAAGGGCGCCCACACGCCGCACGAGGCGCCAGGCGAGGACTATGACAAGGACGCCGACTATCAGCTGCAACGGGCGCTCGACGTCCTGCGCGCGGGTGGCGACCTGACTCGCCTGGCCGCCGCGCCGGAAGGCGTCGTGGTCAGCGACGGGACCATCCAGGTGGCCTTGACCGACACGACGGAAGAACCCGAAGGGGAATAGCCGGCTTCGAGCCACCGCCCCGTTCGCCAAACGGTGAACAGGGAGGAGAACCGAAACATGCCTAACGCGCCGTTAGGCTTTCTTAACCGCCGCCCGTTCATAGTCGCAGGTGATGATCGTCGTCCGGAATCCGTCCGGTCGTCGCAATCCCGAGCGTCCTTCGTCCATGTTCGCCAAGCGCCAGTCCGCCCTCGCCGCCACAGCCGGCGCCCCGCCTTCGGGCAAGGGGCCCCGGCTCGACCTGAAGCCGGTCGCGGCTCTGCTGAAAAAGCCGCCTGTCGCCGTAGGCGCGGCGGGCTTGCTGCTGCTGGCCGCGGTCGTGCTGTTCATGACCGTGCTGGGCGATCCCCGCGCGGGGACGCCGTCGGCGCGCGTCGCCCTGCATCGCGAAGCCCCGGTCGAGGCGCCCGCGCCCACAGGGCTTGAAGCCTTCAGCATGGGCGGTTTCGCCGCCTGGCAGGGTCTGGGCGCCGACCCCTCGGCCGATCCGTCCGGCGCGGCCGGCGGCGAAGCCCTGATCACCCTGCCGGACGGGGCCACCGTCGCGGGCGGTTCGGCCATCGCCGCGCCTCAACTCGCCGCCCAGCCCCTGACGGCCGCCCCGATCGCCGGTCTCAGCCAGCCGGGCCCGCAGGGGCCGCTGCCCGTCATCGCCACCGACGGGCGCGTCCCGGCCCAGGCCTATGCCCGGCCGTTCCAGTCGAACGGCAAGCCGCGCGTGTCGCTGATCGTCGGCGGACTGGGTTTGAACGCCGTCACCACCCGCGCCGCCATCGAACGCCTGCCGGCCGAGGTGACCCTGTCGTTCGTACCCTATGCCGAGGGCCTTCAGGGCTGGATCAACCTGGCCCGCGCCCAGGGCCATGAGGTGATGATCGAAATCCCGATGGAGCCGACCGGTTATCCGAACAACGATCCCGGCCCGTACACCTTGCTGGCCAACGCCACGCCCGATGATGTGGAGGCCAAGATGGCCTGGCTGCTGGGACGGGCGACCGGCTATTTCGGGGTGACCAATTATCTGGGCGACCGGTTCGTGACCTCGGATGCGGGCATGTCCAGCTTCCTCGGCGTCCTGCGCCAGCGCGGCGTGGCCTTCCTCGATGACGGCTCCGCCCGTCGTCGCCCCGGCGCCTGGGCGCGCGCCAGCGCCGACGTGGTGGTCGACGAGACCCAGACCCCCGCCGCCATCATCGGCCGCCTCAACAGCCTCGAAGCCGCCGCCAAGACGCGCGGCGCGGCGCTGGGAACCGGATTCGCCTATCCGGTCACCGTCGAGGCCGCCGCCCGCTGGACCGCCGGTCTGGACGCGCGGGGCCTGCAACTGGCGCCGGCGAGCGCGATGACGCAGCGACCGGGGCGCTGAGGGATTGGGGATTAGGGATTAGGCACCCGCCTGTCCTGCTTTAGTCCCGGCTCGCTACTCGCTACTCGCTACTGCCCTAGTCCCTAGTCCCTAATCCCTGGTCCCTAGCCCCTCCGATGACCGACCATCCCCGCCATCGCCCCAACGTCGGCGTCGTCCTGTTCAATGCGGACGGCAAGGTGTGGTACGGCCATCGCGCCGGTCAGGCGGGCGATCACGCCTGGCAGTTCCCGCAAGGCGGCGTGGACAAGGGCGAGGACGTCGAGACGGCCGCCCGGCGTGAGCTGGAAGAAGAGACCGGCGTCACCTCCGCCGAGCTGATCGGCCGCACCGAGGGCTGGATCCTGTATGACTTTCCAGAGCCACTGAAGGCCAGACACCTGCGCGACGGACGCAAGCCGTGGGACGGCCAGAAACAGGTCTGGTTCGCCTTCCGCTTCACCGGCGACGAGGCCGAGATCGATCTGAACAAACACGCCGAGATCGAGTTTGACACCTGGCGCTGGGGCGACCTCACCGAGGCCTGCGACCTGATCGTGCCGTTCAAGCGTGGGGCCTATGAACAGGTGGTGGCGGCGTTCAGCCGGTTCGTCGACTGACGGCCAGCCGGATGAGCCCTGCGATCGCGACCAGGGCCCAAGCCCCTTCCATCAGCGCCGCCGACAGGTTGAAGTCTACGGTCAGGGACCACAGGATCAGGAGTGCGCCGGCGAGGTTCAGGACCAGCGCCGGCGCTTGTTTGGGATCGAGCTTGCCGGCGGTGGCGCCGGCATAGGCGATGAGGATCAGCAGGACGCCGAAGACGCCCGCTGCATCGATCAAAGTCATTACGCCGCTGCGATCTCGGCCGCCGCTTCGGCCAGGATCGTCAGGCCGGCTGGGGTCACGTCGGCGAAGCCGCCCTTGACCTCGAACGTGCGCTTCGACGAACCGTCGAACACCACGACCGGCCCTTCCCGCAGGGCGGTCATGAACGGCGCGTGGTCGGCCAGGACGCCGAAGTCGCCCTCGACACCCGGCGCGTCGACCTGATCGACGAGGCCCGCAAAGACCTCACGCTCAGGCGACACCAGCGAAAAGTTGAGCTTGCCGGCCATGCTTATGCGGCGTCCGCAGCCAGTTTCGCGGCCTTCTCGACGGCCTCTTCGATGGCGCCGACCATGTAGAAGGCGGCTTCGGGCAGGTGGTCGTATTCACCGGCGACAATGCCCTTGAACGAGCGGATCGTGTCGGCCAGCTCGACGAATTTGCCGGGCGAGTTGGTGAACTGCTCGGCCACGAAGAAGGGCTGCGACAGGAAGCGGCTGATCTTGCGGGCGCGCGAGACGATCAGCTTGTCCTCTTCCGACAGCTCGTCCATGCCCAGGATGGCGATGATGTCCTTAAGCCCCTTGTAGGACTGCAGCACTTCCTGGACCGACCGGGCGACCTGGTAGTGTTCGTCGCCGATGACCAGCGGGTCCATGATCCGGCTGGTCGAGTCCAGCGGGTCCACGGCCGGGAAGATGGCCTGGGCGGCGATGTCGCGGTTCAGAACCGTCTTGGCGTCAAGGTGGGCGAAGGATGCGGCCGGGGCCGGGTCGGTCAGGTCGTCGGCGGGAACGTAGATGGCCTGGATCGAGGTGATCGAGCCCTTCTTGGTCGACGTAATGCGCTCCTGCAGGTTGCCCATCTCGGTCGCCAGCGTGGGCTGATAGCCCACGGCCGACGGGATACGGCCCAGCAGTGCGGACATCTCCGAACCGGCCTGCGTGAAGCGGAAGATGTTGTCGACGAACAGCAGGACGTCCTTGCCCTCTTCGTCGCGGAAATACTCGGCCTGGGCCAGGCCGGTCAGGGCGACGCGGGCGCGGGCGCCTGGAGGCTCGTT